>NZ_JCAUAM010000012.1:0-320262 GCF_059691955.1 Paenibacillus sp. J22FR83 | reverse complement strand
ATGTACGGAGGGGATAAGCGCTGAAAGCATCTAAGCGCGAAGCCCCCCTCAAGATGAGATTTCCCAGTATGTAAGACCCCTTGTAGACGACGAGGTTGATAGGTTCGAGGTAGAAGTGCGGCAACGTATGCAGCTGACGAATACTAATCGGTCGAGGGCTTAACCAAATTCCTAATGTTCAACTTTACGTAAGTTTCGTATCTAGTTTTCAAGGAATAAAACCTTGAAAGATTCATGTTTCTATTCCCTGATAGCTCAGTTGGTAGAGCACTCGACTGTTAATCGAGTTGTCACAGGTTCGAGTCCTGTTCGGGGAGCCATATGGAGAGGTGTCCGAGCTGGCCGAAGGAGCACGATTGGAAATCGTGTAGGCGTCACAAGCGTCTCGAGGGTTCGAATCCCTCTCTCTCCGCCACAATCTTTCTAGTAAGGCCCGTTGGTCAAGTGGTTAAGACACCTCCCTTTCACGGAGGTAACAGGGGTTCGAGTCCCCTACGGGTCACCATTTTCATATCCCATGGAGGCTTAGCTCAGCTGGGAGAGCATCTGCCTTACAAGCAGAGGGTCGGCGGTTCGATCCCGTCAGCCTCCATCGCTTTTCCTGATCAAGCACTTGATTTAATAGGAAACGTGACTTATACTTAATGACGCGGGGTGGAGCAGCCCGGTAGCTCGTCGGGCTCATAACCCGAAGGCCGCAGGTTCAAATCCTGCCCCCGCAACCAAATAATGAATGTGGAGCTGTGGTGTAGTGGCCTAACATGCCTGCCTGTCACGCAGGAGACCGCGGGTTCGAATCCCGTCAGCTCCGCCATTATCACATTCAGCTAGTAAGGCTTTGTAGCTCAGTCGGTAGAGCAGAGGACTGAAAATCCTCGTGTCGGCGGTTCGATTCCGTCCAAAGCCACCATTTATTAACTTAATAAGCCGTTGTAGCTCAACTGGTAGAGCAACTGACTTGTAATCAGTAGGTTGGGGGTTCAAGTCCTCTCGACGGCACCATTGCTTTGTGGAGGCTTAGTGAAGTGGCTAAACACGGCAGACTGTAAATCTGCTCTCTTCGAGTTCGGTGGTTCGAATCCATCAGCCTCCATTTCCTTTTTTTGTAGGGGCATAGTTTAAGGGTAGAACAAAGGTCTCCAAAACCTTTGGTGTGGGTTCAATTCCTGCTGCCCCTGCCAAAATGCATCAAACTTAATATTGTGGCGGTCGTGGCGAAGGGGTTAACGCACCGGTTTGTGGATCCGGCATTCGCGGGTTCAAGTCCCGTCGTCCGCCCATTATTACCAAAGCAACATAATGGGGATTAGCCAAGCGGTAAGGCAACGGACTTTGACTCCGTCATGCCAAGGTTCAAATCCTTGATCCCCAGTTTTATATGCGGAAGTGGCTCAGCGGTAGAGCATCGCCTTGCCAAGGCGAGGGTCGCGGGTTCGATCCCCGTCTTCCGCTCCATTATTACTAAGGCGCCATAGCCAAGTGGTAAGGCAGAGCTCTGCAAAAGCTTTACCCCCAGTTCGAATCTGGGTGGCGCCTCCACAAATTTATTAGCCGGAGTGGCGGAATCGGCAGACGCACAGGACTTAAAATCCTGCGGTAGGTGACTACCGTACCAGTTCAAGTCTGGTCTTCGGCACCATTGTTTTACAAAGTTTATGCCGGCATGGCGGAATGGCAGACGCGCTCGACTCAAAATCGAGTCCGAAAGGGTGGAGGTTCGAGTCCTCTTGCCGGTATAAGGAATAAGAAAGCCTATGAAATCTTATGATTTCATAGGCTTTTTTTCTATTCATAACCCCACGTACACATGGTATTTAAAATGCTATGTATATGTCTTTTACAGATAGTACAATAGAAAGGAAATGCTTACAATGGAAGTTCATTCCCAAATACAACATATAAGGCGGGGGACCTTTTGAATATTGTGAATTCGGTAAGGTTTAAGATTTTTATTGGGTTTGCGCTGGTGGTAGCGCCCCTGGTCCTGTTTCTTATATTTAATAATGTGTACTCTATGAATGTGGTGCGGGATCAAATTTCTCACAACTACAATAAGCTCCTGCAACAGTACGTGGAGGATACAGATAATACACTGAAAGAATTCGATAATTATTTATTTCATCTATACAGTGATCCGGATGTAATCAATATGAATTTATATCCATTGGAATCGGATGATTATGTGCTAGCGAAGCAGCGCTTGTTTAATAAGTTAACCCGGCAACTGGATATATACAGTTTGATCAATACGTTTTTCATATTTTCGAATACGACGGGGGATCTTCTTGTATCTACAAGGGAAAATACGTATTACTATGATCGTGTTCAGACGGTGAAGCAATTCATCATGGACAATTCGAAGAGTCGTCCGAATGACAGTTCCAATGGCAACTGGCTTATTATGAAGGCAGCGAATGGCGATCACTATTTGATGAAAATAAACAAGGATTTGGGCGCAGGACTATCAGGCGGTATTCTCATTAAAATGAGCAGCATGGTCGAACCTCTCAGTAAGTGGGACACAGGAGAAGGTGGTGGCACTATTGTGGTATCACCAGAAGGAACGACGTTAACAAGCTCCTATTTCCCATTACAAAGATATAAGAATTTTAGTGATCAAATTGCTCCGAAGACTTCAGGCTTTCAGATTGTTAAAGATAGTGAGCTTGATCAGCAGTTTTTGATTGTGAGGGAAGCGTCTTCACATGCAGATTTGGAATTTGAACTAATTATAGCCGAGAAGAATATGTTGCAAAATTTACCTTATTTGCAGCTTTTAATTTACTTTTTGCCATTAGGCGGAGCGTTTGTACTTGGCGTGTATTTGTTATATGTGCAACGCATCTTATTCAAGCCATTAATGCAATTAATTCGTGGTATGAGGAAGCTTGCCCAAGGGGAATTATCAATTAGGTTGAATGAAGGCAGTTCGACGGAATTTGCTTTTCTGATCACTACGTTTAACAACATGGTGGATCAGATTGAGAATCTGAAGATTTCAGTTTATGAGGAGAAAATCCGCGTTCAGCAGGCGGAATTTAAGCACTTGCAGGTGCAGATTAATCCTCACTTCTATATGAACAGTTTAAATATTATTTATAACCTCGCGGCGTTAAAAGATACGAAATCCGTACAGAAGATGTCTCTGCATCTGGCCGATTATTTCCGTTTTATTATGCGTACGAATCGGACAACAATGACACTGAAGGATGAGATCGATCATATTCGCAATTATTTGGAGATTCAAGTCATGCGATATCCCGATCATTTGACTTTCGATATCCAGTTACCAGAGAGATACAGTCAGTTTGCCATTCCACCGCTCATTGTACAGCCATTTGTAGAGAATGCGGTCATTCATGGGTTCACGAAACAATACGGGACGTATGTTATTCAAGTAAAAGCAGAGCCAGATCCAGAAGAGCCTGAGGAGTTCTTCCTACTATCGATTAATGATAACGGCGATGGGTTTCAACCGGAAATGCTGCAACAACTAAATTCTGCTCAGTATTTGAATCAGTCTGGAGATGAGCACCTTGGGATATGGAATGTACGTCATCGGTTGCAAATGAACTATGGAAATAGAGTTGAGCTGCAATTCATGAATAAGCCGGAGAGAGGGGCCATAGTTCAAATTAGGCTGCCGCTTCACACCTCCATTGTGGAAGGGACGGAGAAGGATGTTTAATCTATTAGTTGTGGATGACGAGAAGATCGCGGTAAAAGGAATTACAGTGGGGATCGATTGGGAACCGTTTCCGATTGGTCAAATTTTTGAAGCGCTGGATGTGAATGAAGCGAAGCAGGTGCTTTCTCAGAATCGAATCGACATTATGATTTCGGATATCGAAATGCCTGGTAGCAACGGCTTGCAACTACAGGAGTGGGTGCGTACGCATTCGCCGCAAACGGAGACGATATTCTTAACGGGTCATGCGAATTTTGAATATGCGCAGCAAGCTGTTCGTTTAGGGAGCTTTGATTACGTTTTAAAGCCAGTAGATCATGATCGACTACAAGATATAGTAAAGCTAGCTATTGAGAAGATTAAAGAAGATCAGGAGCAGTCTGATTTTCATGAAACGTATAAGACGTATTATAGTCACTGGGTCAATGAGCTGCCGTCGTTGGTAGAGAAATTTTGGCAGGAGTTGTTAAGTGAGAAGATACCTGCGAATGAGGAGCGATTAACTCGCAATTTCCAAATGTATGAGATTCCACTGGATATGACAAGCAGGATCCTGCCCATCTTGATAAGTGTGGAGCACTGGAAGGAAGAGCTGAATGCAAGAGATGAGGAGATTATGGAGTACGCCATCCGGAAGGCTGCTGCTGAAATCATTGTTGTGGAGCAGGCGGGCTGCGTCATTCAAGAGAATGGTTCATCTGTAGTCCTCCTCTATGTAGCTGAAGGGAGCGAGCTTTCTCTACTTGATATCAAAGCGAAGTGCGAAGCTTATATTAGTGCATGCCATCGTTATTTCCAATGTAGCTTGTCCTGCTATGTCGGCGAGGAAACACCCTTGCTTAAGCTAACGGCGAAAGTGGCAGATCTATTCCAGAATGAGCGGAACAATGTGACGAGGAGCAACTGTGTACTCTTCCACAATGAAACGGAGCAACCGCTGCTGAATAAGCCGCAGGCGCCAACTTTTTCCGATTGGATTGTGTTATTGGAGTCTGGTAAGAAGGCAGAGCTGGTCGCTCGGATTCAGGAAAATATTGATCGTCTGCAGAAGACGGATGATGTGGGCTCTGAAACGGTGGAAGCATTCTACTACGGACTGTTGCATGTGGTATATCATGTTTTGCACAAAAAAGGATTAGCTGTGCGTGATATGCTTCCTCGCCAAGAGTTGCAGGACTATAACAGCGCGACGCGTTCTTTAAATCAACTGAGGAACTGGGCAGTTCGCATGGCTACTGTAAGCTGTGACTATATGAATAGCCATCTGAAAGGCGTCTCAGCGGTTACTGCGAAGGTATGCCAATACATTGACGAACATATGGAGGAAGAACTTAGCAGAGAAGAATTGGCGGCTTCTGTGTATCTCAATCCGGCTTATTTATCACGTCTATTTAAGAAAGAAACGGGGCTTTCTATCTCGGAGTACAGTCTGAAGGTTCGGATGGAGAAAGCGATGAAGCTCCTTGCGGAAACTAACGATAAGATTAGCTATGTAGCGGAGCAAACGGGGTATTCCCATTTTTCCTTCTTCGCGAAAATGTTTAAGAAGTATTCCGGACTTTCCCCGCAGGAATATCGTAAGAACTTTCAGGGTTGAGACGAATTGAAATGATACAAAAAGCTGTCCAGAAATGGATAGCTTTTTGTGCTTTCTAGGGCTAGCAACTCAAGGTGGAGACGAATGTCACAGAAGTGCTTATTCGGTCACTACGCAGATAGAGAATTATTTCCAAACAATTTAGAATGAACGTATAAGAGAGAGGAAGCAAGCGGGTTGAATGGAAAGGGGAGCACAATAAAAGATGAATGATACGCCAAATACGGCAGCGCAGGCAGCCCCTATACGTACTACGAAACGAACCAGGGTTCAATCAAACTTTCTATGGACGGTTCGCAAGTACTGGATCTTCTATGTGATGATGGCACCAGCAGCATTGCTGCTTATCATTAACAACTACATCCCAATGGCAGGCGTTCTGATTGCTTTTAAAAATGTGAATTACACAAAAGGGATTCTAGGAAGTCCATGGGTGGGCTTCGATAATTTCAAGTATTTGTTCTCTAGTGAGGTTGCCTGGGTCATTACTCGAAATACGATCTCGTACAATCTGGTTTTTATCGTACTGAATTTGGTAATTGCGGTTGCTATGGCTATTATGTTTAATGAGATGCGGAGTAAATTTCTAGCTAAGTTTCATCAAAGCACGATGTTCCTGCCATTCTTTCTCTCCATGGTGTGTGTAGCCTATCTAGTATACGCTTTCTTGGGGGCTGAGCATGGTTTCGTAAATACCGTACTCCTGCCTAAATTGGGCATAGAGCCGATTGACTGGTATACAGAGCCAAAATATTGGACGGTTATTCTACCGATTGTGAACACATGGAAAAACCTTGGTTACTATACGGTCATCTATATGGCTGCGATTATTGGGATTGATCATGAGTATTATGAAGCGGCTTTAATCGATGGAGCGAACAAATGGCAGCAAGTTAAACGCATCACGATTCCACTGATCATGCCGGTGATGATTACAATGACATTGCTTCAAGTAGGTAGAATTTTCTATGCGGACTTCGGACTATTCTTCCAAGTAACCAAGAATGCAGGGGCGTTATTCCCCACCACACAAGTTATTGATACGTATGTGTATCAAACGTTCCTAACGATGGGAGATATCGGAATGTCATCAGCAGCAGGCTTGTACCAAGCCGTCGTGGGCTTCCTACTGGTTCTAGTTACGAACTTATTTGTAAGAAAAGTAAGCAAAGAGAATGCACTATTTTAGAAGGAGTGGCTGTCATGAGTGAAGCAATTGCCGTTCGTAAACAACGGATAGCCAAGAATCGGGGACCCAATGATTTAACGCCCACAGCGAATTTGTTGGTTAACGTGTTCTTCTGGATATATACAGCAGCTTGTATCATGCCGTTGGTTTTGGTTATTATCGTATCCTTTTCAGATGAAAAGGGAGTTCTCATCCACGGATACAATTTCATACCGGAAGCTTGGAGTTTGGAAGCGTATAAGTTCATGTTCAAGGACTGGCATCAAATCCTCCGCTCCTTTGGAATCTCAGTTTTCCTAGCAACCGTAGGAACAGCGATTAGTTTGGTGATGATGTCACTTTATGCGTATCCCATCTCGCGAAGTGATTTTCCACATAAAAGTTTCTTCTCTTTCTTCATGTTTTTCACAATGTTGTTCAATGGTGGGCTTGTTCCATGGTATCTTGTCTATACCCAGATGCTGGATTTGAAAAACACGATCGCAGCACTTATGCTGCCCTTGTTAGTCTCGGCTTTCTTCGTCTTGTTGCTTCGGACATTCTTCGCGAATTCGATTCCGATGCCGTTGATCGAAGCAGCGAAGATAGATGGAGCCGGTGAGGTTCGTATTTTCAGCCAAATCATTATTCCACTCTCTTTACCCGTACTCGCTTCTGTTGGTTTGTTTCAGGTGCTGAATTATTGGAACGACTGGTTTCTCAGCTTGGTTTTCATCTCAGGAAGCAAGAACATCAATCTACAGTTCATGATGTACAAAACGATGCTAGATATTCAGTTCCTGACATCGAACGTACAGGCAAGTCAAGGTCTATCGCAAGCAGGAGGCATGCTGCAACTACCAACGGAAACCGTCCGCATGGCAATGGCTGTACTCGGGATAGGGCCGATCGTGTTCGCATATCCATTCTTCCAGAAGTATTTTAAGAAAGGCTTGACGGTTGGCGCGATTAAAGGTTAGTGAAACATGGCTTGTACCAGTGTAGGCTGGTTTAGCATATAGGAATAATTGAGAAAAAAAGGGAGGCAATCCATTTATGAAAGCTTTGAAAAAAAGCACGCTTGCACTTCTTACCCTAACATTTACGGCATCACTCACCTTGGCAGGCTGCTCAAAGAGCACACCAGAACCGGCAGCAAGTGCAACACCAGCACCAGCAACAAGTACAGCGCCTGCTGCGACGAAAGCAGCTACAACGGATCTGAAGCCTTATGAAGTGAAGCTCGTCTACCCCGGTACGCCACAACCAGATCAAGCCAAAGTAGAAGATGCGATGAACAAAGTTTTGAAAGAAAAAATCAATGCAACAATCAAATTAATGCCAATCGACTGGGGGCAGTGGGATAATAAAACGAACTTAATGATCGCTTCCCGTGAAGAGTTCGATATCCTTTTTACCGCACAATGGAATGGTCACGCTGTCAATGTGGGGAAAGGCGCTTTGATGCCGCTGAATGATTTGATCGGGCAGTATGGAAAGGGTATTACGGATTCCTTGGATCCAGCGTTCTTGCAAGGTGCCAAAATCAACGGCAAGAACTACGGTGTGCCAACGAATAAAGAACTTGCAGCTTCCGGTGGGGTTGTGTATCGCGCAGATATCGCCAAAGAGTTAGGCATTGATATGACAGCCGTGAAGTCGATGCCAGACTTGGCTAATGTTCTGAAAACAGTCAAAGAGAAGAAGCCAGAAATGACAGCTTTCTTCCTTCGCGACGGGGATAACCTGAATGCGCACTATTTGGCACAGTATGACTACCTGGGCGACAGCACAATTCCAGGCGTGATTATGAAAGATGGCACGGACACGAAAGTGATTCCGAAATGGGATCAACCGCGTTATAAAGAAATTTTGAAATTAACACGTGATTTTATGCAAAAAGGGTATGTCAATAAAGATGCGGCTACGACGCAATTATCTGGTCAAGATGCTTTGAAATCCGGTAATGTATTCATGATTACATCTTCGTTGAAACCAGGTAAAGACAGTGAATTAGCAAATGCCACTAACTTGGTAGGTAAGCTTGGACAAATCGAGCTGACACCACGTACCATTTCTACTGGCGACACAGCGGGTTCCATGTTGGGTATCTCCGTAACTTCCAAGGATCCAGCTCGTACGATGATGGTGATTAACCTCTTGCACACGGATAAACAATTGAACAATTTGATCAACTTCGGTATCGAAGGCACACACTACACGAAAGTGTCCGACAACATTATTAAAGCAACCGATGCAGGCAAAAATTATGCCCCAGGTGCTGCTTGGCAGTTCGGTAACCAATTCTTGAACTACTTGTACGATAATGAAGATCCGCAGAAATGGGATAAATTCAAAGAGTTCAATAAGTCGGGCAAAAAATCGCCAGGTTTAGGCTTTACATTCGACTCCGAGCCTGTAAAAACACAAGTGGCTGCAGCCGTTAACGTAGGAAAAGAATTCGATGCAGCGATGGATACAGGTTCTGTGGATATGGATGCTTCCTTGCCGAAATATCAAGATAAAATGAAAGCAGCAGGCATTGATAAAATCATTGCTGAAAAGCAAAAGCAATTGGATGCTTTCTTAGCAGCTTCGAAGAAATAAGTGGATGTATGGATAAGGAGCCAAGCTCAGTGAGCTTTGGCTCCTTATTTTCGTTCTTATCATGTATGACTAATTACCATACAAAAGTCATTGTTACGATAACAAGCAAAACGAACAGAACAAGAACAACCGCAGCGGACGACGTACCACCATAACCTGCACCAGTACCTACAGCAACACCCATTTATGTCACCTCCCATCTCTAGGAATGCTCTTCCGCAGAAGCGAATGAGAGACAATACTATCCTATGGAGGGATGTCACGATTTGATTGGGTGTTTCGCCCAAATCTAGAGAGGAAATCACGATTATTGGGCAGGAGCCTGTTTTTGGGAAAAGATGGCGAGAAGCTGAACAAGTGGCAGTAGCCTCCCATATGGTAGAAAAAGAACGTAATGCCATTGCGGAGGTGTAAGGGCTATCGATTACTTAGATATGTTAGCGAAGCTCGGGATAGGTAACGCACATCCCGGGGGATTTGGAGAGACGATCGAGCAATTGAAGAAATACCCGATTGAGAAGGGGAAAAAGGTGCTGGAAGTAGGCTGCGGAACAGGTCGAACGGCCTGCTATTTGGCAGAACAGGGCTGTGATGTTACAGCTATCGATATACGTCCAGAGATGATCAATAAAGCTAAGATTCGAGCGGAGAAACAAGGAACCCAGGTAAACTTCCTGATTGGGGATGTCTGTCAGCTGCCATTCGAGGCGAATTCATTCGATGTGGTGATGGTGGAATCGGTCACGAACTTCGCAGATGCTCAGAAAGCAGTGTCGGAGTACTACCGGGTATTAAAACCAGAAGGAAAGCTCTATGACCGTGAAGTGATTAAAGTTAAAGATATGACAGCAGGCATTCATAGGGCGCTATGCAGCTTCTATGGCGTAAGTAAGATCTACAAGCTGGAAGAATGGCAAGAACTGCTGGAGAGCAATAATTTCGCTGCCGTCACTTCAACAGGCATTCATCCTTTCCCATTGACGATGTTCGAAGATCAGGTTCAGCATCCTGATCCTGTTCATTTATCTGATCGGCAATCCTTCATGGATCCTCGTATATGGCAGATTACGGCTCGGTATGATGAGCTTGTAAGCAAGTATCATCCGTATATGGGGTACACGTTAATGATTGGCTCTAAGGAGTAAGGACACACTAAGAAGCAGGATAATGAATCCTTCATGGCGAAGCATATGAGAAAGATTATCATTGGGGGCTGCTTCTTTTGAATGTAGACGTTATTACAGAGCGAATTTCGAACCGTAAAGCTAAGGAAGTTTACGAGCTGATTACGCGTCAAACGACGGTATCGAAAATAGATTTATTAGACCAAAGCGGTATGACGGTCTCGACGTTAACGCGACTTCTTGAAGAGTTAACGAGTCAGGGCCTGATATTGGAATCTGGCTTTGGTGCATCTACGGGCGGGCGTAGGCCGATTTTATATGAGAAGAATCCGGCCTATGCTTATATATTTGGTTTGGAAATTTCGCGAACACTGTCTAAGCTGGTACTTGTAGATCTTGGGATGAACAAGCTGGCAACGAAAAGCTGGGCGATGACCGAAGTGATGACGCCAGAGATACTGCTGCCCCTTATTGCGAAGGAAGCACAGCACATGTTAGATAACCACGGGATTGCAACTTCACAGGTATTGGGTATTGGGATTGGTGCAGTGGGACCGGTAGACCGATTATCGGGGGTTATTCTGGAGCCCGCCTATTTCCAAGCGAGTGGCTGGAGACATGTGGACATCTGCAGGTGGTTAACGGAAGCGTTGCAAGTCCCTGCACTGCTGGACAACGGCGCGAACACAGCGATTCTCGCAGAATCTTGGTATCAACGGACACAGAGCTTTAAGCATCTTCTCTATATTCATGCTGGCGTAGGCTTACGTTCTTCCATGGTGTCTGAAGGCAAGGTCATCTATGGGGCGGTCGATATGGAAGGCTCAGTGGGGCAAATGATTATTCAAACGGATGGTGTCGCCCATCGTAACCAATCTGGTAATTATGGGGCATTGGAATCGTATGCTTCCCTGTATGCGATAGAGAGAGCTGCGAAGTCGGCCTTGAAGCAAGGGAGAACTAGCGTGTTAGTACATATGATGGAGGATCCCGAGCAAATTACTTATATGCATGTCATGGAAGCGCTCAAACAAAACGATCCCCTAGCTGTGGAGATCGTTACTGAGGCAGCGACTTATTTCGGAATCGGATTGGCGAATTTGTTAAATATTTTGCACCCAGAGAAAGTCATCATCGGGGGACCTTTGATTACAGGCGGGGATTTGTTCTTCCAGACAGCAACGCAGGTTGCGATTCGAAAAACATATTATTACCCCGCCTATCAGGTTGTTTTCAGCAAAGGTCAGCTTGGTGACGAAGCCCTTGCAATTGGTGCTGCGGTGATGATCATGAATCAATTGGTCAAAGCTTAGCCTTCATCAGGAAGGTGAGTGGTAGTCCATTGATTTAAGCGAAACTTCCTTCAGGAAAGCAAGAACTAGTTCATTGAAAGACTCTGGTTTCTCCATGGGTGTTAAGTGAGAAGCAGAAGGAATGACATGGAACTGAGCGCCAGGAATATGATCAGCCATTGACTTCATCACATCCGGTGGCGCGATTGCATCCTGTTCGCCGGCAATGACAAGGGTTGGCACAGAAATGGTAGGCAGGAGATCCGCTGAATTGTCCCGGAAGGCCATCGCAATGCTGGCGTGGACAAGACCTTCAGGCGGCATGCTGTCCATGATCATTTTGAGGTTATCAATAAGCTGCGGCTGCTCTTGAAATGTGGCTGTTGTTACAAGCTTAGGCATCATGGCATCTCGAGCCGCCGCGGCTCCCTTATCATAGAGAGAGACAGCCATGTTCATGCGATTCTTCCGCCCTTCTTGGCCATCTGGCTCGGGGCGTGTATTTGCAAGAATCAACGCAGAGAAGCGTTCAGGCGCTAGACGCATTAAAGCCAAAGCGACATAGCCACCCATGGAGAAGCCTCCGAGGGTGGCTTTTTCTATACGTAATTCATCCATAAGAGAGATAATATCTTGCGCGTACTGTGTGAGAGACATCGGCGTAACGGGCACGTCGGACTGACCCATGCCACGGAAATCTGGCGTAAGTACGCGGTATTGTGCTGACAAAGTTTCCATTTGTGAATGCCACATCCGGTGATCCAAAGGAAAGCCGTGAAGGAGAATAACAGGTGCTCCTTGACCTTGATCTTGAACGAATAATTCGGTACCATTTACGTGTTTTTTCTTCATTTTTCACCCTCCAAGGACATTATTTTAAAAAAAATAGCGAAAAAGTTATGTCTTCATACTTTCATTATGGTTAACTCATACTTACTTAACATTTCATTGCTATTCTCTGATTATACCTTTAGTACTTCACCAAGAACAGGCAAAATGAAACATTCATATTTACGAAATGGGGTTTATTGAAATGACTAAAAAACCATGGTCCACACAAGAACTGGACAAACTAATGCGCCTGTCCTCGGAGTGTCCGCCAGTTGTGATTGCTAAAGAGCTATCGCGTCCTGTTACATCTGTTCGTAAAAAAATGCGTGAAATGGGCGTCAGCTATGTATCGGGGGAGCAGTGGAAAAAAAGTCAGATTCAGTACCTTATCTCGGATGAAGGCACTTCCTACAAAAACAAACATAAGTTAACGCAAGAATCGAATGAAGATCAATTTGAATCACCTGTTCTAGATGAGTTCTGGACTACCCTTGTGAAAATGGCTCGTGTAGCTAAAAAGAGGGGGAAACGGGTTGATGTCCTTTCGTTTATCGATACATACCGCAAGATTCGGATTGGCGGCTAAATTCAAATATACAAGCTAATAAAGGTGAAATCCGTTGTGACGTGATTTGACCTTTTTCTTTTGCTTGAAAGGCATGATGTTCAACCTATTTGTAAGATATCTGTAAGCTTTGAGCTCCCCCATATAAGGTATACTTAAAAAGCAGTAAAGTTCGACATTCGTCGTTAGGGGAGATCAGAAGGATGAATTCACTCATTCTCGTTGTTGATGATGAGACTAATATAACCGATGTATGTTCCGTTTATTTGAAGCGGGAAGGCTATCAAGTAGTGACAGCCGAAGGCGGGGATGAGGCTCTTCGATTATGGAGGCAACATAATCCGGAGTTAATCGTGCTTGATCTCATGATGCCTGGCACGACGGGTTGGCAAGTATGCGAAGAAATTCGCAACGAGCAGGACGTACCCATTATTATGCTTACGGCGAGAGGGGACGAGATGGATCGCTTGATGGGGTTAACTATGGGAGCAGATGATTACATGACGAAACCCTTTTCACCTCGTGAGTTAGTGCTGCGCGTGAAGGCGATCTTACGCAGGCAACAACGCAATCAGGTCGTGCTCGAAGAGACGTCAGAAGTGACACCTTCGCATATTATGAGATTTCCAGGGCTGGAGCTCAATGTGCTTCACCGCAGTGTGCGGGTAAATAAGAAGGAAATTGAATTGACCGTGAAAGAGTTTGAGTTGCTGCATTTATTTGTCAGGCATCCAGAGCAAGTCTTTTCGCGAAATCAACTCCTTAATAAAGTGTGGGATGTTGATTATTATGGCGACACTACAACAGTCACCGTTCACATCCGCAGATTAAGGGAGAAAATAGAAGCGAACCCGTCTCAACCACGATTTATAAAGACCGTATGGGGAATCGGCTATAAATTTGAGGGTAGGGAGCCATCATGAAGCTTCGGTTATACCTGCTTATCGCAAGCGGCGTAAGCA
Organism: Paenibacillus sp. J22FR83; assembly: GCF_059691955.1. NCBI lineage: Bacteria > Bacillati > Bacillota > Bacilli > Caryophanales > Paenibacillaceae > Paenibacillus > Paenibacillus sp. J22FR83. Next base: position 306,428 of record NZ_JCAUAM010000012.1, on the reverse strand, counting down.
CAGGAATGATCCTGTTAAGCTTGTTTATATGTTATAGATACATGCTGTTGAATTGGAAAGATGTTGTGCTGTTATCAACCGTAACGGTGGGGGCGGCTGGCATCTCCATGCTCATTCATTTTGTCATGACCAGACCATTGGAAAAGGCGATTAGAGCTATTACACAGGAAACAACGCATATTGCGGAGGGGGATTTCCATGGTAAGGTACCTCTTATTGGTCCCTTAGAATACCAGCGGCTAGCGGCGCAATTCAATCAGATGACGGCGAAATTAAATGAAAGTTTTGGGAAAATTCGATCTGCAGAAGCCTCACGCAAAGAGCTTGTAGCCCATGTATCACACGATCTGCGAACCCCGATGGCGTCTATTCAAGCCTTTGTTGAAGCCTTGCAAGATGAAGTGATTGCAGATAAGCCGACTTTCGAGCGGTATTTGCAAACGATTCGGCTGGAGACGGGAAGACTGGATGCGTTAATTCAAGAGCTGTTTAAGCTGTCACAGCTAGATGCTGGTGGCACGGAATTCACTCCTGAACTCTACCATATGGATCATTTCCTCGTGGATGGACTGCAAAGCTTGGCTTTTCAGCTAGAAGAAAAAGAATTGCAGGTTGACGTCGACTTGCCCGAGCGATTGCCGCCCATTGCCATCATGCCACAGGAAATGAAGCGAGTGCTTGCTAATATTATGGGTAACGCGATTCGGCATTCACCTGTTGGCGGAACGATAGATATACGAGCTGAACAACTAACAGCGCAGTTCGTGAAGCTGTCTATTACAGATCAAGGACCTGGTATAAAGGAAGAAGATAAGGAGCGAATCTTCGATCGGTTCTACCGCGCTGATCCATCAAGAACAAGATCAAGCGGAGGAGCTGGACTCGGTTTGGCCATTGCGAAATCGATTGTCGAGTTGCATGGCGGCACAATCGGCGTGGAGAGAGAGAAAGCGAGAGGGGAGAGCGGGAGTCAATTCTGGTTTACGCTGCCGATTCATCAAGCATAGTGTTCGGTTCGAAGAAGTCTGGCATGTAATAAGATGCTAGGCTTCTTTTTTGTTATCTTTCTGTAAGTGATTTGTAAGGATATCGTTAGGGCTTGGTAAGCATGGCCCTGTAAATTAGGTGATGTGAAGCGAACATACATTGAAAGCGAGAGGAATGAGTGCGATGATGCCAAAAAAGAATGTGAATAAGTCTTGGAGAAACTTTCTGATAGTGGGGGTGGTTGCCTGCACGCTGGCACTGCCAACATTCGCGAGTGCCGAAGAAATGATGGCAAAGTCTTATGATTATGCAGGTATCCAAACGATGATGAAGGACGGCATGGAGTTAGTCCCATTGCGCCAAGTTGCGGAATCATTAGGGTTCAAAGTGACATGGCAAGATGATACACATTCGATTGTTTTGACGACAATGGATGGTAAGGGCACGATGGAAGACAAGAATATGATGGATGATAAAGGAATGATGGAAAACAAGAGTATGATGAGGGGACACACATTTCATATTCAGATTGATAGTAAAAAGATCACCGCGGATGGTAAGGAAGGCATGCTGACATACAGTCCGATGCTAATAGATAGTATGACCTATGTTCCGAAGTCGTTCGTGGAAATGTACTTCTTGAAATAAGTAGAGGCAAGGGAAGACAAGACAAGACAAGACAAGGATAGGGGTCTACCTAATGGTAGGCTCCTTTGCACTTATGAAGGTAAAAAAGTTGGCCTTGCAGCTAATTGTAAGCCTTTTTTAATATTTATACGTTATGATAGATGTATATGGATGAACGCATAAAGGATGTGGCGAAGGTGGAGTCAAAAAGAGGCTGGCTCAAGCAGTCGTTTGGGAAGCGGCTAAATGCCATTCATAGCTGGAACGCTTGGATTGTGGTGTTGTTGACAGTGACAGGGATTGTACTTAGCATTGGTGCGATTCGTGGAGATCTTGGAGCATTTCGTGTGACGTTGAAACAGCTCCACATTTACTTGGGAGTAGCCTCTGTGCTACTCATGGTTCTATACGCGCCAATGATCCGCAAGCATTGGCGTCAGATTCGCGCGCGCCGCAACCAACGCGCGAATTTGGTGTTCGTGCTTGCACTCATGATCGGCTGGGCCGCATCAGGCGTGATCCTGTGGCAGTTCCGTCACATGCCACCGGCTTTGAACAACGCGGCACTCTTCGTGCATGATGCGCTCACCTGGGTGGGAGTGCCGTATGCCGTGTACCATGCCATCTCGCGCAGCAGATGGCTGAAGCGCCAGCAGCGGCTCGAGCAAGCCGCTGCAAGACCGTCTGCCGCCGCGCGCGCAGCAGCGGCGGATATTGACCCTGTGGCGTCCGCGGACGCCACAGAGGGGCGCACAGCAGCGCAGGCGGTCATCGCCGCGCTGAAAGAGTCGCCGATCACACGCGCCTCCTTCCTGCGACTCGTCGCAGGGGTGGTGCTCGTGATCGCGGTCGGTCCCGCCTTTTATCGCTGGATAAAAGGCGCGTTCGATACCGGCGGGTCGTCGACCGCCGAGTATGTGGCTAACGACGGCAACCGCATGTTGCCGCCGCCAGAGCCCATGCCCGACTCCGCCGCTGTTGTAGGCGGAGGGGCCAAAGGGAATTTCCGTATTTACACGGTGACGGAAATTCCGACGTTCTCCTCGGACACCTGGAAATTCGCAATTTCAGGTCTCGTAGATAAACCCAATGCGTGGAACTGGGAACAGTTTTTGCAGATGAAACGCACGGTTCAGGTTAGTGATTTTCATTGTGTGACGGGTTGGTCCGTGTACAAGTGCACATGGGAAGGTATTCCACTGAAGCAACTATTAGCAGCGGCTGGGGTTCAAGCGTCAGCTAAATTTGTGAAATTTTATTCAGGCGATAAAGTATATACAGATGCACTGTCCCTAAGTCAGGCGAATGGTGATGATATTATGGTCGCTGTTTTGATGGATGGTAAACCAATACCGCAGCAACTGGGGGGGCCAGTGCGACTGATTGTACCTCAAATGTACGCTTATAAATCAGTGAAATGGCTCCAAGGTATCGAGCTGATCGAGAAAGAGCACATGGGATATTGGGAAGTGCGGGGCTATGATAATGATGCTTGGGTTGGGAAGTCAAATGCCTAATCGTTGAAGCGGGAACTGACTTTTCGCAAAAAATTTGATATAGTAAGGGCAAAGAATCCTGTTCGGAATAAGGAGATTTGCTATGCAAATTACATCAATTAATGTGGGGTTGCCCCAAATTATAACTTATCAAGGTAAAGAGCTGACCACGGGGATTTATAAGACGCCGGTCAGCTCCTCTTTGTTTGTATCGAAGGTGCAGATGGATGGGGACGGGCAGGCTGATCTAACCGTTCATGGCGGAGTTCATAAAGCCATCTGCGTGTATCCAGAAGAACATTATGCCTATTGGGAAACGCTTAGGGGACATAAATTGGAGGCAGCTACATTTGGTGAAAATCTAACCATTCGAGGACTGCAGGAGCATGAGGTCCATATCGGGGATACGTTCGCCATTGATGAGGTGATCGTTCAAGTTTCACAGCCTAGGCAGCCCTGTCATAAACTAGCTAAGCGAATGGATTGGCCAGAGGCGACTCTTCATGTTCAGGAAACGGGCTATACAGGCTATTATTTTCGCGTGTTGAAAGAAGGTTTCATTGCACCTGATTCCAAGATGAAACTCATCGCTAGGGATGAAGCGGGTGTGACGGTTGCGTTCGCTAATCACATCAAATACCATGATAAGTTGAATATCGAAGCGATCAAAAGAGTGCTTATCGTAGATGCACTTTCAGATAGTTGGAAGCAGTCGTTCAGGAAACGATTGGCGGAGCTCGAGGCATGATGACAGGTGTTATACTAGCTGGAGGGTTGAATCGCCGCATGGGGGGCAAACCTAAGGCACTTCTACCTGTGCAAGGCGAGGCGATTCTCTTAAGACAGCTGAAAGAAATGTCGCTTGGGTGCGAGCAAATCATCGTAGTGACCAATGATCGTGAACCCCTCCAGCCGATACTGGACGAGGTTAAGGGGATGAACGTGGAGTGTATGAGTGATCTATATATCCAAAAAGGTCCGTTAAGCGGTATTCACGCTGCCATGAAAATAGCAAGTGCGTCTCATGTCTGGGTAGTCGGCTGCGATATGCCATTCATTTCTGTAGATGTGGCCAAGGTGATGGCAGAACTGTGCCGTGAAGCCAATGTGGATGCAGTTATCCCCGAGATAGAGGGACGTCTTCAACCCCTTCATGGGATTTATGCAAGAGAGGTTGGGCCGGAGGCGGAGTTGCTGCTAGGGCAGCACAACTATCGATTGATGGGGCTGCTTGAGCATTTGGATTGGCAGACTGTCGATGAGGAGTATTTGGTTCAGCGTGGGCTGCGAACGAATTTTGCAACGAACATAAATACGCCAGAAGAGTATGAAATAATGTTAGATAATATAACATGATCATTCATTTCTATATTTAGGACACGATTAAATCTAGGATTTTGTCAGAAAATATGCCATAATGAACGGAGAGAGAAGGTGAACTCCTATGCCAAAACTGCTATTGGATCGTTTTGGTCGGATGCATGATTACCTGCGCATCTCAGTGACAGATCGTTGTAATTTGCGTTGTGTATATTGCATGCCGGAAGATGGAATGGAATTTGAACCGGATGAGAAGCTGTTAACTTTTGATGAAATTACCGAGATTGTTCGCATATTAGCCCGATTAGGCGTTCGCAAATTGCGATTAACTGGGGGCGAACCATTGGTTCGCAAAAACCTAGAGCAGTTGATCGGCAGATTATCGCAAATCCCCGGTATTGAAGATATTGCATTGACTACGAATGGCATTTACTTTGCATCACGGGCTGAGAAACTTCGTGCGGCAGGGCTAACTCGTGTAAATATTAGTTTGGATTCCTTGCGGGCAGATCGGTTCTCGCTAATTACCCGTGGCGGTGACATTCGCCGTGTACTAGCTTCCATTGAAGAAGCTTATCGTGTGGGGATAACGCCAATTAAGCTGAATGTGGTGCTGATGAAAGGCATTAATGATGACGAGATTGTTGATTTCTTACAAATGACGAGGGATCGACCGATTCAGGTTCGATTTATTGAATATATGCCAATTGGTCACCAAGACGAGGATTGGAAAAAGCGTTATTTATCCCTTACAACGGTTCTTGATCGCTGCAAGGAAATGGGTTGGGAAGCCACAGCCTCAGATGCCGTGTATGGCAACGGTCCCGCACAGAATTACCGCATTGAAGGTGCGTTAGGCTCGTTCGGCCTCATTCATCCGATTAGCGATCACTTCTGTGAAACCTGCAACAGGCTGCGTTTGACGGCAGATGGCAATATCAAACCGTGCTTATACTGGTCGGACGAATTCAATGTGCGCAAGTATATCGGGGATGATGCTGCGGTAGAAGATCTGTTCTTCCGAGCGTTGGATATTAAACCAGAGAATCACGAGATGGCTCAGGCTTTGATGAATGAAGAGCAGTCACATACACCAACGATTCGTCGGATGTCACAAATCGGCGGATAAGCTAAACGGGCATAGGGAGGCACGGGAAGCAAGTGAGCAGCGAAATGAAGCTTAGGTTTGGCCGTAAAGTGATCTCGGTGGATGAGGCACGTGCCGCCCTTTACGAATGCGTTAAACTCACGGAGACGGAGATAGTCCCACTTCCGATGTCTTTCGGCAGACTGCTAGCAAATGATATTTATGCGGATCATCCTGTGCCACATTTTCGCAGATCAGGGGTGGATGGGTATGCTGTTCGTTCCCAGGATATCGCTGCTGCGACGCCGGACAATCCAATTGTGTTAGATGTCATTGAGCGAATCCCAAGCGGAACTGTACCTAAGTGTACAGTTCAAGCTGGCATGGCTGCCCGTATCATGACAGGTGCACCGGTACCAGAGGGCGCGGACACGGTTGTCATGCTGGAGATGACAGATTGCCTTAGCCTACAGGATGAGTCATTGTTATCTTCAGATGATCAGGTTACCAAGGTGAAAATTAAGAAAGATGTACAAGCGGCAAGTAATATTACGCCGATTGCTGGTGAAATTTCTCATGGCGAGTTAGTTATTCCGCAGGGCACTCGGATTGGTCCAGGAGAAGCCGCTATATTAGCGACCTTCGGATTCTCTGGGGTGAAGGTGTTCCGAAGGCCACGAGTGGCTATTTTCTCAACAGGCTCGGAACTCTTGCAAGTCGAACAAGAGATGCAGCCAGGGAAAATACGTAATAGCAACAGTTACATGTTAGCGGCTCAAGTGGAAGCAAACGGGGGAGAGCCTCTCATTATGCCGGCACTCTCGGATGATCCCGAACAGGTGGAAGCCGCTCTTGAGGCTGTTCTGCCTGATGTCGATCTCATTCTGACTTCTGGCGGTGTCTCTGTTGGCGATTACGATGTACTTGTCGATGTATTCGGTCGATTCGATGGAAAGATCCTATTCAATAAAGTAGCCATGCGGCCAGGTACACCAACAAGCGCTGCTTTATGGAAAGGCAAGCTGCTTCTTGCGCTATCTGGTAATCCAGGTGCTTCGTTCGTAGGTTGTGAGCTATTTGCTAAGCCAATTATTAGGAAAATGTTAGGAAGCCATCGTCCCGAGGCCGAAGAGTTATCAGCCTTCTTGGATATTGCCTACGATAAACCTTCCGCTTATCCGCGTTACATACGGGGGACGACACGTGTTGAAGCTGGGTGCTTATGGGTAAGTCCAGCTGGTATTGATAAGTCGAGCATTATGGTATCCATCAAAGATGCGGACTGCTTGATTTGGCTGCCAGCCGGGGGGCAGGGTTATCTCCGTGGTGATAGCGTGAAAGTGTATGCAACGCGTTAACGTTAATGAACTTATTCTTATGTAAATTTTCGTATGGAAGCTATAAGTACTATTGTGAGTATGGCGCTAAAAAGTAACCGTCTATCAGGAGCGGGAGCTTTGGCGCTTTTTTTGTGAGTAGCTGCGCTTAAACTCCTGTGGCCGTTGCGCAGCGGGAAGGGGGCAAGTTAACGCCCATTTTGGGCGTTAACTTGGAGCCGTGGCTGGCACGCGGGAGTATAAGGCCCATAACGGGCCTTAAAGTGCTCTGGTGGCCGCCGGGCAGCGGGAAAGGGTCAAGTTAAGGCCCATTTTGGGCGTTAATTCGAAGCCGTGGCTGGCGCGCGGGAGTATAAGGCCCATAACGGGCCTTAAAGTGCTCTGGTGGCCGCCGGGCAGTGGGAAGGGGCAAGTTAACGCCCATTTTGGGCGTTAACTCGAAGCCGTCGCTGGCGCGCGGGAGTTTAAGGCCCAAAACGGGCCTTAAAGTGCTCTGGTGGCCGACGCCACTCAGATAGCACGCACGTGGGACAAACTAAAACCCGCCAATTAAATGGCGGGCTATTTGTATACAGCTAATTGAGTAGACCTTTTTAGTAGAAAGTAGCAAGAATGATGACCAACAGTACATAAAGAACAAGAACTAAACCTACGGAATTTCCGTATCCTGGCGTTCCACAACCAACTGCAGCTGACATAGTATCCCCTCCGGTTTTGAATGAAATGTGGGTTAAACACTATATATCATATGTAGGTGGGAACCCTGTTGATTGGACATATGCCCTTATTCGATGGAACATTCACCTACCAAAAAGAGCTGCCCTTATGAACTCACGGGGCAGCTCTTTTCATTCAATTAGTTCGGAATTTGGTATACTTTAATTTTCTGAATGCCAAAGCTTCGTAAGGAGCTCTTCGAGCCTGGGACGAAGATGTCCAGTCGATTTCCTTTAATCGCTCCGCCCGTATCGGTTGCATAAACGTACATTCCGCCTTTAGGAAGGCCGCTATATGAATAACCTTCAATGTAGAGCTTCGTGCCAAGTGGAATAACGGAAGGATCGACAGCGACTGTGCCGATAGCTAGGGGGTTGCCCATGTAATCAAGGGCACCGTAGCCGCCATTTTCAGAAGGATCTGCTGAGTAAGCTGTAGATTCAAATACTTGATAATCAGGTGCATGCTGCTCGCCATCTTTGCTTAAGATCGCCAGATTATTGCTTGCATCCCAATGCACAGGTATACCTGCGGTGGTGGATAGGAAGCGAAGCGGCACATAGACCCGTCCATTTTGATATTGGGAAGCTCCGTCTAAGACGATTGTTGCATCATCAACACTAGCTTCTTTTTGCCCTGATACTAAGGTAATCGTATGTTGGTCGTTAATAAGTGTTACCTTGATCTGATTGCCATTTTTCTGCCAATTCACCGTATATCCGAGCTTCTCCGTTACAAAACGAAGAGGAACTTGGGTCGTTTGGTTGCCATCCAGAAATGGCTGTGCATCAGGGAAATGGACCAGGTCATCATTGACTTGCACTTTCACTTCCATTTGAGCTGCTTGCGCAGGTGCAATAAATGGGGAAAGAAAGCCTCCTGCCAAGACTGTTAGTGAAACAGCAAGGCTAGTTAACCCTTTAGTAAGCTTATTCAATTGGTAATCCTCCTTCATGAGCCTTCGAGGTTAGTTGACGGGTTCGGGAAGAAGGTTCTCCCTAGTCTGCTCCAAGCTGAAGCAAATATTCACCCCAAGTATTTCGTCCCCCGTACTAATGCCTATAATTATGCACTAGACTCGGCTCCAAATATTTTAACATCACAGGTAGGCTCGGACAACGACCAAAATCTGGTTATGACTTTTTGCATACTGGACTTAGGTCTAGGTTCGAATACAGTCGGTAGTCGGTTTTAGAACGTCGGGAATTAAGCTACCATAAGAGTATGATGAAGCGTGAGGGGCGATTAAGCATGAATAATAAGAATCGGGAAATGGATCCTACAAATATATTTGACCGTATTGGCAAAATGGCTGAAACCGTCTGGAACGAGGCGGTCGGCAAGACGAACCCAGCCACTTATGGCGACAGCAGTGTGATAGCTCAGCTTGAGGAGCGCTACGAGGACGCGCTGCAGGCAACGATTGCGCTGCGCAGTCAGATTGAGCGTGCGGAAGAGATGGCGAAGCTGCGCGGCGAGCAGGCTGAGCTTGCGATGCGCGCTGGCGAGGAGGATCTCGCGCGGCTTGCACTGCAAGAGAAGCTCCGCGAGGAAGCCGCGAGCGAGCACTACCGCGCGCAGTACGCGAGCAGCCAGGACTTGTGCCTGGCGCTCTCAGAGGAACTGCGCGGGCTGCGTGCGGGGCACGCAGCGGAGGATGTGCAGCCGCGTGGCGGGCTGCACAGCAAAGAGGCTCGCGACACGTGGCGCGAGCTGGAAGTGACCGGCCGCGAGCTCGGCCGGGAGGCGTTGCAGGGGCTCCGCGTGGCGGGCCGCCTGTCGAAGGAAACGTTGAAGGAAGCCGGTGGCAACCTTCAACATGAACTGCGCGCGCTGCGAGGCAAGCTGCAGCACGAGTGGCAGCAGGAGCAGCGTTCTCGCGACGAGCGAGATCCGCGTCAGAGCAAATAGTCCTGGACGATGACCTCCACGTAAGCAAAGCCTTGTGCAATAAGGATTTGCATCTTGGAGGTCGTCCATTCTTATGGTATGCTAGGAATCGTATGAACGGAAGAGAAATGGCAGCCAGAGGAGGTGCATCGATGGGAGAGGAAACGAAAAATAACCGCAGCCGGAATACAGCGCTTTTGCTGATTGGAGCCGGTGTTTTTTTGCTTCTGGAACATACCATAGGCTTTTTTCCCGTTATCGCCGTAATCCTTATTCTGCTGGGCATTCATCGTGTTCGTTCACGCAAAGAGAATAAGGGTTATGTGTTGATGGGGATTGGTGCCATTATTTTATTCGGTGATCATCTCACCATTGTCATTTCGGTTGTGTTGATTTCATTGGGGCTATTTTTCATTCGATCCAAGCAGGTTCACAAAGATGATACCTATACCCAAAAGCAAAAGATTGTCGATAGTGTTCGCCTCGGCCGTGAGCCATGGATTCAACGGAATACGTCGACGTGGTACTTAGTGGGAGAAACGTACATGGATCTTTCTATGGCGATTCTCGAACAAAAAGAAACGACAGTTATCCTACAGGGGGTTGTAGGAGATATTGATATAAAGGTGCCTGACGATATCGGTGTTTCCGTTACTGCTTCCGTTATGTTAGGTCAGTTGCAAATTGCAGACGAAAAAGAGTCTGGTGTGATGAACAAAGTGGTTTGGCAATCGCACAATTATGAGCACTGCGACCATCGAGTGAAACTCATACTTTCTTTCATCGTAGGAGATATCAAGATCAAAGTATTGTAACTTCTTCTTTTAAATGGTCACATTCATGGGCTATATTTTTGGATAAACGAGACCGTCCTTAGAGGACGGTGTAGTCGTTTATTTCAAGGGGGTTCTTCACCAAGTGGACGGCTACAAACGTCGATTAACGAACATGATCTGGCGCAGCATGGGGGAAGCCATCCTTTTCAGCTTCGCTGTTTTCGGAGCTATGCTGTATTTTCTGAATTCACGACATCTGATTGAGCCCTTTACCAGCTGGCAACAGGGAGTCAAGTTCTCGTTCATGGCATTGTTAATTCTGGGGATCATTGGGGCGGTGTACGGTTACTGGAACAGCTCTAAGGTCACGCGCAGACTTGAGCCGATGATGGAGACGATGATTTTATTAGAAAAAGGGACATTTGCCCGAGAAGGTTTTCAAAACGGGGATGATGATGAGATTGGACGCTTAGGCGAACAACTCGGCCGCATTATGAAACGATGGGAAGAACAAGTGACCTCTCTCCAGCGGCTGTCGAATAGCAATGCTGAGCTTACCGAGAAGGCCAAGCTTTCCGCGGTTATTGAAGAGCGTCAGCGCTTGGCGCGCGAACTGCATGATGCAGTAAGTCAGCAATTGTTTGCTATATCGATGACAGCCACGGCTGTTGGACGGACACTGGATAAAGATTTTGAGAAAGCGAAGCGGCAGATTCACTTGATTGAAGAGATGGCATCTGTCGCTCAATCCGAAATGAGAGCTTTGCTGCTGCATTTGAGGCCGATCCATCTCGAAGGAAAAAGGCTTTCGGAGGGACTCGTTGAGCTATTGAAGGAGTTGGCGGCGAAGGTTCCTATGGCGATCAGTTGGGATATGGATGAAGAAATCCGTTTGAACAAAGGGATTGAGGACCATTTATTTCGCATTGTGCAAGAGGCACTTTCGAATGCCCTGCGTCACTCTAAGGCGAATAAGCTGGAAGTGAAACTGCTGCATCGTTCAGACGGCATCCGATTAGTCATCCGCGATGACGGTGTTGGTTTTGAGCTGGATGCCAAGAAGCTGACTTCGTATGGGATTGTGTCTATGAAGGAGCGCGTGAACGAAATCGGCGGCTCTGTGGACATTATTACAGCACCAGATCGAGGAACACGTATCGAGATTCGAGTACCTATCTTAGCAGCCGATCCTCAATTCATTGAGAATTAGCACCGTACATAGAGAGGAAGAAACGAATGGACGACACCTTAATTAAAGTACTACTTGTCGATGATCATGAAATGGTCAGAATTGGACTTGCGGCTGTTCTAGGGACAGAAGATGGCATTGAGGTCGTTGGCGAGGCGAGCAATGGTCATGATGGCATTCGATTAGCCCAGGAATATCGCCCTGACGTTGTATTGATGGACCTCGTTATGGAAGGTATGGACGGCATTGAAACGACACGGAAATTACTGCAACTATACCCAGATTGTAAGGTCATTGTATTGACTAGCTTCTTAGATGATGAGAAAATGTATCCAGTTATTGAAGCGGGTGCCTTCAGTTATTTGTTGAAAACCTCGCGTGCATCCGAAATCGCACAAGCGATTAGAGCCGCGGCCAAGGGGCAATCGATCCTGGAGTCGCAGGTGGCTTCGAAAATCATGAATCGCTTCCGTCAACCGAAGCCGGTTGCAGAGCCGCATGAGGAACTAACGGACCGCGAGATGGAAGTGCTGCGCTTAATCGCGAAGGGTAAATCGAATCAAGAGTTGGCTGATGATTTATTCATTGGCGTGAAGACGGTGAAATTCCACGTCACTAACGTTCTATCCAAGCTTGGCGTAGAAGACCGCACGCAAGCTGCGATTTATGCCTTTAAGCACGGACTGGCGGAATAAGGCTAGGGAGCGATCAAATTGAATGTAGTCAAACAGATTTGGAGCTGGTTTGGTTCCATTGCCATTTCCTTTGTATTAGTCGTCTTTCTGGGTGTGTTTGTGTTCCAATCTACGCGAGTTAGCGGCCATTCGATGGACCCGACATTGCATGATAGTCAACGTGTGTATGTTTCGAAGTTATCCCATACGTTCCACTACGAACCTAATTATGAAGACATTGTCATCATAGACTCTAGGGTTGAGATGAAGCGGACTTTTAAACATGATTTGCTAGATAGCCCATTGCTCAGCTTGTTTGTTAAGGGCGATGATAAGCATGTATGGATCAAACGTGTGATTGGTAAGCCTGGTGATGAGCTTGAGCTTAAGGATAATCAGATGTATCGCAATGGTGAGCTTCTGAATGAGTCTTACATCAACGAGGAAATGAGAGCGAACGGGAACAAAAAGTGGACCGTTCCAGCGGATCATATTTTCGTGATGGGAGATAACCGCAACAATAGCATGGATAGCCGCGTTATTGGCTTTATTCCAATCGATCATGTGTTAGGTAAAAAGTTATTCTAAATTTGAAAAAGGCTGTATCACCCGTAGAGGATTCTACTTGGGGATACAGCCTTTTGGTGCAGTTGGGAGCGATTTGTCAGGTCAGGAGTTGGTTTCGAATTCGGGCTCGCTTGGGGTATTAGCTGTAAAAAGTACAGTTAATATAGCTGGAAACCGCTTGAATTTGCGAATAACTGGAAAATATACATCTATTCCTCTACCTTTTAAGGAAACGGTGTGGAAATGGACGAAATAGCTGGAGTTTTTCCAGTTAAATGAGATTTATTGGGGGAAAATGTGAAAATAACTGTATGTTTTTTCCATTTATGTTGAAATGACGCTAGTCCTAGAGGGAGATGTGCTGTTTTCGAGAAATGGGGCTGAACTGCAGGAGCTAAATTGCACTTGATGGCAGCTGAGCACCTGCAGGAGCGCTGAATTGACATATCAATGGTGGTGCGGCACTTCGTCTTGGTCACAACTTCGTATCCAGCAATATGCCACGCATCGGAACCGGCAAATAGGCCTCAAGCTGCGATTGATATTGACTATATGGCTTAAGCGGCGACGAGGAGAGTTGAAACAACGAGACGGATGGCTGCTGCTGCAGAAGGTCAATACGACTTACTAGCGAGCTTGCGAAGTTGGTGAGATCTAGCAAACTTTTGCTAAGAGTGCTGCTAAGTTGATTGGGTTGCTTTGCTAGGGCTTCAGGTTGCAGGGTAAGCTTGCCATTGTCACTCGTGGTGATGCCAAGATCGCGTAGTGTGCTCGGCTTAGCGGCCCCTTCCAAATTTTGGAGCAGAGCATGACTCACATAATCAGGTGAATCCCCCAACTGATCTTGCAACTCATTATATGTCTGAATAAATGCTTGAAGGTTCTCGGTGATATCGGATTGCGATTCTATCGGCGGGGTGAATGCAGTCGTCTTGACGAGTGTCTGAGCAGATTGCTTGACGTTGTTGGCAGATTGAACTAAGCCAGCTACGTCCTTGGCCGCCGTCTGTGCGAACTGTTTGTAGGCGAGTTGCTCATAGGGTAAATCCAACATTCGCCGTATGGTAGTCGATTTGCCACCAGAGACCGCACTTACAGCGCCAACACGGTAATAATCTTTATGAGTTTGATACCTGTTCACCGCCATGACGGATGGGTAAGCATTGATCATTGCGATCACCTCATTTCACATACTTTTAGTATATCACTCCAGTAGACTGGGGTAAATTGGTACTTGTGGGGTCAATTACGCGATGACGTACATAAGATAGCATTATTGCTTCTTGTGGAGGCGGTGTCATGTGATACGCAAACGTCTGGCTACCATTGACGATCCTGCTATATATCGATTAGTTGTCGAGCAATTAGTACCCTTTTCCAGAATGTATGAATCAGGTAATTCCGTGACGTACTCAGAGATCCGCAAGCGACTGAACGGGAATAAAACGTTGGTTATCGCCAAGGGCTATAAGCGGCCCTACGGCTTCATTTCAATCATACGTAAATCGAGTAAGCTCTTCATCGATATGCTGGCTGTCGATCCTCGCGAGCAGGGAAAAGGTATCGGACATATACTTATGAAGGCTGCAGAAGATCACGGGCTGAAAGAACGTTGCCACACGGTTGAGCTATTTGTTGATGACAGCAATCCGAAGGCGATACGATTTTATAGTAAAAGAGGGTATGAAATCGATTCCTATGTACCTGAACTTAGCTGTTATCGGATGCATAAAAAGTTGAAACGTTGAGAAAAGGGCTGTAGATGAGGTAAACATCCACAGCCTTAATTTCCGTTACTCACTAAACAAGGCGGCAATATAGTCGATTTGAATATCTATGGGACCGGTAGGTCTAGCTGCTGGCACTTGTGAAGGTCCTCCAAAACGGATGAGGCCAAAGGAAGACAGCCCCTCATCTGTTGACCGTTGCGTAGGTGAATCGGGTGGAGCTTGCTTCTTTTTCCCTTTTTTCGTAGATGTTGGTTTGGTACTCTTAGAAGAAGATTTGGTGTTTGCTTGTTGGTTGTCATTGATAATGATTTTGTTTTTCTCCACGCGACTGACAACGCCATATATCTCCAAACCATTCGTCAAGTAGACAAGAACGGGCTTTCCTATAAGATTTTTGCAGCTTTTTGCGGTGATGGGATGAAAGGGTTGCATGACTAAGGACACCTCCGTATTCGTATGTACTGTTAGCCTATGCCATGCAAAATATAACGGTATAGACGAATGTCTAGTTTCTCATAAGAAAATGTTATGAGTTAAAGTGCGTATATAAGTTGAATAGCTTGACAATTTTAGGTATGCTAAGCATATTAACTAATTCTAATAGAGAAAGAATGATGCATAGATGAGTGGAGCTGTCTTTTATATTTTCGGAGCAACAGGTGATTTAGCCAAAAGGAAACTGTTTCCAGCTTTTTATAGCCTTTATCGGGAAGGCAAGCTAGGAGATAACTTTGCAGTAGTTGGTCTGGCTCGCAGACCACGGACGAATGAGCAATTCCGTGAAGACGTGAAGAATTCGATTCAAGATTTCGCGCGTTACAAGAATACGGATGTTGCCGAGTGGGAGAAATTCTCCCAAAGATTCGAGTACATGTCACTCGACATTAACAATGTTGCAGGTTTCCATGAACTGAACACACTGACTGCGAAATTGGACGAGAAGTATCAAACAGGCGGCAATCGTCTGTTCTATTTGGCTCTTGCGCCTGAGTTGTTTGGCAATGTGTCTTACAATTTAAGTGAAGGCGGCTTGCTCCAAACAGAAGGCTGGCATCGCCTCGTGATCGAGAAGCCATTCGGCTACGATTTGCCATCAGCAGAGCGTTTGAATGGGCAGCTTCGCCAAGTGTTCGAAGAGAAAGATATTTACCGTATCGATCATTACCTTGGGAAAGAAATGGTTCAGAACATCGAGTTCGTTCGCTTCGCGAATGCTTTCTTCGAGCCGCTTTGGAATAATAAATACATAGCGAACATCCAGATCACGTTGAGTGAGACAGTGGGTGTAGAAGAGCGCGGTGGCTACTATGACCACTCTGGCGCACTTCGCGATATGGGCCAAAATCATATGCTTCAAATGCTGATGATGATGGCCATGGAGCCGCCTAGCCGTCTACATCCGGAAGATATACGCGATGAGAAGGTGAAGGTACTTCGTTCACTTCGTCTATTCGAAGACGGCGACGATGTACGTGCGAATGTAGTTCGCGGTCAATATGCCAGCGGTGCTGCCAAAGGCAAAGCACTCCCAGCCTACCGTGAAGAGGATTCAGTGAATCCGCAATCGACGACGGAAACGTATTTTGCAGCGCGTGTTCACGTTGATAATTTCCGCTGGGCAGGTGTACCGTTCTACATTCGTACAGGCAAGCGACTACCGGTCAAAACAACCGAGGTCGTTGTTGAATTCAAGAACATTCCAAACAATGTCTATTTAGCTAAAAAGCATGACCTTGAGCCGAATCTACTCGTATTCCGCGTGAATCCGATGGAAGGCATCTATCTGAAAATGAATGCGAAGCAACCTGGTTCCGAAGGCGTAATCGTACCTGTTGCGATGGATTTCTGCCAAAGTTGTCAGATCGGCATCAATACGCCAGAGGCTTACGAGCGCTTGCTGTATGATGCAACTCGCGGAGATTCCACGTACTTTACGCGTTGGGATGAAGTTGCGTTGGCATGGTCTTATGTGGATCGCATTGCGGCTGCATGGGGCGAACAGACGGATGACCTTAAGCACTATCCAGCTGGTTCATGGGGTCCTGCAGAAGCAGCAAAGCTATTGAGCGACGATGGATTCAAGTGGTGGCCGATCAATGGTCAGAATGAAGGGGAAGTCGATTGGGAAGCTGTTCAGAAAACAACCGTATTAGCGTAAAATAGGGAGTTTATCCAACAGGCGAATCCGCCTGTTGGTTTTTTGCGTGAGGGGGACAAGCGCAGCAAGAAATCACGTCATGTACTCGCGTAGGGACGATGTATCGGACATAATTTGTGGTATACTAGTGGATATGACCATTTTTTCTCCACAATAGAAAGCTTAAGTTTTCGAATACCGAAAACAACTTTCTATTTGGCGATAAACCCTTCCTCTTAACGCGGTCGTTCATCTTCGAATTGCTTCGATAGAGGGTTTCTCATTTTATACACTTGAGGTGCATTGATGTCACGAAGAGCGTTTGTGCGATGGCTGCTTGCCATTGGGGCTGTTTTAGTAGGATTAAGTGCTTGGTTCAGTCTGTTGGTTAAGAAAAAATTCATTCCCGAGGAACAGGCCGTAGCCGCACCTGTAGCTACCTCCGAGCCTCCTCAAGCTACGCCAGCGCCTTCGGAAGAACCGCTGCCTCTTGGCCCGTTGATGTCCTTTTTTATCTTAAGTGATCTGCACGTGACTTCGGGAGATTCTCTTCCCAACAAGAAGCTTAGACTTGCGTTAGATGATGTCACTCAGTTCGATGGTCCTGTCGATGCGATCATGCTGACCGGCGATTTGACGGATACAGGAACAGAGGTTGACTATAAGGCATTGCGTGCCATCTTGAATAATTATAAACTTCCTCCCATTCATGGTAACATGGGGAATCATGATTATTACACGATTTGGATTAATAAGACGAATAGTTGGGATCAGGATAATGTACCGAATGGCAAGAGCGATGCTGTAAGTAGAGAACTGTTCAAGAAGTTCATGGGCTATACTTCCGTTTATAATGATTTTACGACGAATGGACACTCTATCTTATTGCTTTCACAAGAAGCTTACGTGCAAGAGAAGCCTGAAGTAGGTGAAGGTGCATGGTACTCCGACGAACAACTCGCTTGGTTCAAAGAAAGAATGGGCAATTTATATAAACCAGGAAGACCGCTGTTCGTGATGACGCATCAACCATTGCCGCCAGTTGGCACCGATGGTGCTACCCACCAGCTCATTCGGGCTATTCAGTTCCGTGAAACGTTGAAGCCTTACAAGAATGTATTCGTCTTCTGTGGCCATCGTCATCAGGATTTCCAGAATGGAACACCGCACTATATCCAAGAATCGTTCCATTATTTCCATAATGCCTCTGTAGGGAGAACGCTGAATCGAGCATACCAGCAAACTGCGCAGGATAAAGCACAAGGTATTTATGTGCAAGTATTTGCAGACAAAGTGGTTGTGCGCGGCAGAGAATTCAGTAATCGCACGTTCATTGAAGAAGCGAACTGGACGGTCCCCTTGGAGAAAGCACACGCTTAATTATGAACTACCTCTAAAAGAAGAAGGGAATAAACGAACACATGAAAACGCAACTCACTAAAATTCTCGAAACAGAAGTCGCTAAACGACGGACATTCGCGATTATTTCTCACCCGGATGCGGGGAAAACAACATTAACAGAGAAGCTGCTTCTATTCGGGGGCGCGATTCGCTTAGCCGGAACGGTTAAAGGTCGTAAAGCAAGCAAACATGCTACATCAGACTGGATGGAAATCGAGAAGCAACGGGGGATCTCCGTAACGTCAAGTGTTATGCAGTTCGACTACGAAGGTCACCGCGTCAATATTCTGGATACGCCAGGTCACCAAGACTTCAGCGAGGACACCTACCGTACGTTGACAGCCGCGGATAGCGCGGTGATGTTGATCGACGTTGCCAAAGGGGTCGAGACTCAGACGAAGAAACTATTCCAAGTATGTCGTATGCGTGGGATTCCTATTTTCACATTTGTAAACAAACTAGACCGTGAAGGCCGTGATCCTTTCGAGTTGTTAGAAGAGCTTGAAGAAGTGCTTGGTATTCGTTCTTATCCGATGAACTGGCCGATTGGTTCAGGCAAGCAATTCTGTGGCGTGTATGACCGTGGGAAGTCCCAATTGGAGCTGTATCAAGGGGATGATCACAGAGAGATTGAAGTTCGTAAGGTGGATGGCGTAGAAGATCCATTGGTGAAGCAAATCGCAGGTGATTTCCTGCACAAGCAATTGTGTGGAGATATCGAGCTGCTCGATGTCGCGGGAGATCCTTTTGATATGGAAAAGGTGATGAAAGGTGAATTGACGCCTGTTTTCTTCGGGAGTGCGGTGAACAACTTCGGGGTTCAGACGTTCCTCGAGAACTTCCTGCAATTAGCACCTAAGCCAGAGCCGCGGACTAGCACTGCAGGTGTGATCGAGCCGACAAGAGAGAAATTCTCTGGTTATGTGTTCAAAATTCAAGCGAATATGAACCCAGCTCACCGCGACCGTGTAGCTTTCCTGCGTATCGTCTCCGGCAAGTTCGAACGAGGCATGTCCGTGAAGCATGTAAGGCTTGGCAAGGATATTAAGCTGGCCCAACCTCAGCAGTTCCTAGCACAAGATCGTGATATCGTGGAAGAGGCTTTCCCAGGGGATATCATTGGTCTATTTGATCCAGGTATTTTCCGCATTGGGGACTCCTTAAGCGAAGGAGAAGAGGTTGTTTTCGACGAACTGCCGACGTTCTCGCCAGAGCTATTCAGCAAGGTTTCCATCAAAAATGCGTTGAAACAAAAGCAGTTCCTGAAAGGGATCGATCAGTTGACGGAAGAAGGGATGATCCAAGTCTTCACGACGATTGGCTTCGAAGATATGATTCTTGGCGTCGTAGGCCAACTTCAATTCGAAGTACTGGAGCATCGGATGAAATCGGAGTATGGTGTGGATATTCTTTTGCAACGTCAGAATTATCAATTCGCTCGTTGGATTATCGATGATAAAATCGATCCAGCTAAATTCCGCATTAACTCCCAATTGGTGAAAGATAAGAAAGGGAATTTCGTAGGTTTGTTCGAAAGTGAATACGCGCTGCGCTCTTCTATAGACAAAAATCCAACCGCACAGTTCTTAACAAGTGCGCCTTAATAGCTAACATACACAAAGAGGCTTTTCCTGAAAATTTCAGGGAAAGTCTCTTCTTGCATGTTGTCGCCAATGCCTCTTCACATACATACACTAGGAAGGGTGAATTCGATGCTGGAGGCTAGCTATGAAGACAATAAGGAAGAAAAGCTCAAAGAAACCGCTACCCTTGAATAAGGCAAGATACGTAAGCAGTAAAATTGGCAAAACGAAGGCCGTCGAGTCTGTCGAATCACTTCGAAAGTATGTGCCAAGCACCAAACGCATGACGGCAGTAACCTTACAAGAGATGCTCGAACAATATAAAATGGTTTACGTGAAACCCAATATAGGCATGTTCGGGAACGGTGTCATTCGTATTGAGTTAGCGGGGGAAGAAGCAGAGAAGCCCTATTCCTACCAATCAGGTGTCACCATCAGAAGGTTCAAAACCTTCGCAGACCTGTATATCTCACTCCTCAAAGTGACGAGAAAAAGGCCGTATTTAGTACAAAAAGGGATTCACCTGTTAACCTACAAGGGGAACCGCTTCGATCTTCGGGTTATGGTGCAGCAATCGCTCGTTCGCAAATGGGAGACAACAGGCGTTATCGGCCGCGTAGCACACCCTGCGAAGATTGTAACGAACTTTCATAATGGCGGGACGTTGAAATCGGTGGATACGTTATTAAAGAAGTATTTGCCTCCTGCGGAGAGAAAAGGGTTTGTGCAACGGCTGCAAGTGATGGGCATCGAGGTGGCTAAGGCGATTAACACGCGGTACAGAGGGGTAAAAGAGATCGGCGTCGACGTAGCGATAGATAGAGACCTGCAGCCATGGATTCTTGAAGTGAATACAAGTCCTGATCCTTATATTTTTCGGAGATTAAAGGATAAG
The DNA here is from genome assembly GCF_059691955.1 of Paenibacillus sp. J22FR83. Classification (NCBI taxonomy): domain Bacteria; kingdom Bacillati; phylum Bacillota; class Bacilli; order Caryophanales; family Paenibacillaceae; genus Paenibacillus; species Paenibacillus sp. J22FR83. The sequence continues at coordinate 286,015 of NZ_JCAUAM010000012.1, read as the reverse complement.
CGCATTTTTGCGAAAATAAGAAGATACGCCAAAGCATATGGCCGGTTATGAAATCATAACCGGTCTGTTGTCATTCTTATGAAAGGTTTGTTCAATATCATACGCAGAAATTGGAGGGCTTAGCAAAAAACCTTGAATGGTCGTGCATGTTGTTTCTTTGAGGATGTGAAGCTGCCCTACGTCTTCGACCCCTTCGGCGACAACTTGGATATTAAGGGCATGGCCGAGGTGAATTATAGCGTTCGTAATCGCCCAATCATTGGAGTTGCTTTGAATGTTTTTGACGAAGGAACGATCGATTTTGAGGCAATGGATAGGAAATTCCTTCAAGTAATTAAGGGACGAGTAACCAATCCCAAAATCATCGATGGAGATAGATATTCCTTGGGAACACAGCTTATCCAAGACCGCGATGGTTTTCTCCATGTTTTGCATAATCGAGCTTTCGGTAATTTCGAACTCCAAATAAGCGGGGTTAATGCCGGTTTGCCTAATGATGTGAATGGCTTTATCCGCAAAGTTATCATCTTGAAACTGGCAAGGTGAAATATTGACGGCAATGGGAAAATCAAGTTTGTTTTCAGCGAGCCATCGTGCTTTCTGTAGACAAGCTTCGCGTAATACCCACTCACCAAGCGGCAGGATCAGGCCCGATTCTTCAGCTAGTGGAATGAAATCGGATGGTGCAATCATGCCATGTAGAGGGTGATTCCAACGTACCAAGGCTTCAAGGCAACTAATTTGACCGGTAGATAGATCAAGTCGAGGTTGATAAAATAACAGGAGTTGATTCTCTGCAATCGCCTTCCGAAGGTCCGTTTCTATTTGAATTTGATTAGCGAACCGTTGTTGTGTTGGCATACCGCGGAAGGTAATGAGTTTATTCTTGCCTGTTTGTTTAGCCAGAAGAAGCGCTTGTTCAGCTTGGTGGAAAGCTTGAGTAACATTCTCAGGTGTTATCACAAGGTCACTCAGGCCGAAGCTTGCACGAAGGAAACACTCTTGATTCTGGTAAGTAAAAGGGGTATCAAATATTTGCCTAACACGGTGCAGCACAGATTGAAGTTGTTCTTGCGTATGTGTTCGAAGCAGAAGGGTATATTCATCATCGCCAGACCGAACAACAAGATCGGTGTGATCTAGTCCTTTCAATCTGCGGTTTAATTCTAGAAGTAAATGATCTCCACATGCATATCCGAGGGCGAAATTCACTTGACGATAACGATCAATATCGAAAACTAGACATGCACGGATGGGAGAAGATGAAGTGTCATCGTGTTTCCGAACAGCATGTTCTAACTGGGCCAAAAGCTGCCCGCGAGAGTGAAGTCGAGTGATCTGTGATCGGCTCGTGAGAGCTTCGATCGAAGTTGACGCAGTGAGCAGAAGATGGCGCCAGATTGCTTTCATTTGCTATCACTCATTCCCATCTCATAGTTGTCCCAATACCCTTTATCATAAAGCTCAAAGAGGAGATAGACAATATTAAGAGTTTGCTTTTATGACAAAAAATGGACTTTTTTTTGGGGTTTCTTTATGAAAACTTGATGTAAATGTCGAAACATGACGGAAATAAGTTGGCGTACAAAATTCTGAATTTATCTTGACAGAAGAAGCTTCTGAATGAGAGAATGTACGCGTGTACATTTTACGTAAAATAAGGTGGAAAGGAGCCAATCGACATGGTGACGAGAAAAGAGGTTGCTGAGCTAGCCAAGGTATCTGAAGCGACTGTATCTCGTGTATTCAATGGACTTGGTCCGATGAAGCCTGCAACGAAAGAAAGAGTTCTCGAAGCAGCGAAGATACTTGGCTATCATCCGAACGCGATTGCGCAAAGCTTCGCTCGAAGACGAAGCGGGAATCTGGGCGTTGTGCTTCCTTATATGCCGAAGGTGCATTTGTTTTCGGCGTATTATTTTGCAGAGATTCTTAGTGGGATTGGCGAGCAAGTGAGGGAACAAGGCTATGACCTACTGTTGTCTCTTCTAACACCAGATGACGATTTGGATTATGGCCGGTTATACCGCTCGCAAAAGGTAGATGCCTGCGTCATTCTCGGGGCGAGAGATACGGAATCTCAGCGAAGATCGTTGCTGGAACTGCAGGAACAGGGCATGCCCTTCTGCTTGGTTAATCAACGATTCGAGGGGCTATCCTTCCTGGAAGTTGATGCGGATCATGTGGCGGGGAGCTATCAAGCTGTACGTCATTTGTTGGATGAGGGGTATCGGAAAATTGCCTTTCTTAACGGCTCTCCACAGTATACGAATTCCTTGGATCGACTTCAGGGGTATCAGAAGGCAATGTTAGAAGCGGGTATAGCGATAGATCCTTCCCTGCAATTCGAGGGGAATTATAGCCGTACGAGTGGCTATGAGATTGCCGCCAAGGTGTGGGAGATTCGGGATCAGGTAGAGGCGGTATTTGCGGCCAATGATCGCATGGCTATTGGACTCATGCAAGGACTTCGCGAACGGGGCTGGATCGCTGGGCGAGATTATGCGGTCATCGGATGCGATGACTCGGATGCTGCGAAGCTAAGTGATCCACCTCTCAGCTCTATTAAGGTTCCTTTCTTTGAAATGGGCAAAGGAGCCGCTCGTGCTGTTCTAGCTAGCGTTGGGCAAAGCAACTATAAAACTCAGCTGCAAGTGAAGCTGCCGACGGAAGTGAAGATTAGGCAGTCTTCGAAGTCAGGGTAGTGAGAGTGGAGAGCTGCGGGATTGGTGCTGAATGGGAGTAGCGAGTGTTGATGGATGAGGTAGAGTGCAAGGTGGGAGTGGCAAGTGCTGGAGGCTGAATACCGAATACCGAATACCGAATACCGAATACCGAATACCGAATACCGAATGTCGAACACCGAACACCGAACACCGAACACCGAACACCAAATCTGATTACCGATCACCGAATATTGCTTGCTGTCTGATTGCGAGTGTGATGTGAGAGTAGCTTGGTGGTTGTAGGAATAACTGGATTTTCTGTAGGTAATTTCACTGGAATTGGCTTGTTTGGAGGTTTAGATGGATTTTCTACAGGTAATTTGGCGGAATTACATAAAAAGAGGAAGTAAGTGCTTTATTAACTGTATATTTTCCAGTTAAATCGAAAAATTAGCTGGATATAGCAGAAATAGATGGATATTTTCCCGTTATTTGCTTGCCGATGGGGGCGCTGGGTTGGTGTGGAGCGCAGAGTGTAGGCTAAAGAGTGAAGAGTAAAGAGTAATGCGTAATGCGAGTGCGAATGACGGGATAGTAAACACACTTGGGGAGGCGTGTATACGATGAAGAAGACGTTCAATATCGGCATGATTGGCTACAAATTTATGGGAAAAGCCCATAGCCATGCATATAAAGATTTACCTATGTTCTTTCCACAGTCGGCGATTCCTAAGATGAAGCTCATCTGTGGTCGTGACGAGAACGGTGTTCGTCAGGCAACGGAACAATTCGGCTGGGACGGGTATGTCACGGATTGGCGCGAGCTGGTGACAGATCCAGATATCGACGTCGTCGATATCAATGCACCGAGTGATGCGCACAAGGAGATAGCGTTGGCCGCGGCTAAGGCCGGGAAGCATCTGTTCTGCGAGAAGCCGCTGGCGCTGACCCTTGCGGATGCAAGGGAAATGCTAACAGCGGCGGAAGAAGCTGGCGTGAAGCACATGGTGGGCTTCAACTATCGTTTTGCTCCAGCGGTGCAGCTGGCAAAGAAGCTCGTGGAGAGCGGCCGTCTCGGCCAAATCTACCACTTCCGTGCTTGGTTCTTGCAGGATTGGATCGTCGATCCGACGTTCCCGCTGGTGTGGCGGTTACAAAAGGAGATTGCAGGGTCAGGATCGCATGGCGATCTAGGCGCGCATCTCATCGATCTGGCGCACTTCCTCGTAGGCGAGATGACCGAGGTCATCGGGATGAGTGAGACGTTCGTGAAGGAGCGTCCGCTTCCGACATCGATGACGGGGCTTAGCGCCAAAGGCAGCAAAGATGCACCGCATGGTCCGGTTACGGTTGACGATGCTACGTTGTTTATGGCGCGATTCGCAAACGGCGCGCTAGGCAGCTTCGAGGCAACGAGATTTGCTCCCGGGCACCGGTGTACGAACTCTTTTGAAATTAATGGCAGTAAAGGCAGCGTGAAATTCGATTTCGAGCGATTGAATGAGTTGCAGGTGTATTTTACAAGTGATGATGAGGATGTTCAGGGCTTCAGACGTGTGCTTGCAACAGATGCCTCCCATGCGTATATGGATGCTTGGTGGCCAGCTGGACATACAATCGGGTATGAGCATACGTTCGTACATGAAGTTGTGGAGTTGATGTCAGCGCTTTCCGAGGATCGGCAACCAGTTCCGAATTTTGTAGATGGCGTGAAGTGTCAAGAAGTACTAGAGGCTGTGGATCAATCGATCGCAGAGCGTCGCTGGGTTCGGATAAGTGAAGTATAAAGCGGCATGGAGAGAGGAGCAGGAATAGCATGAGTCAGAAACAAGCATTGCTTGTATGGGGTGGCTGGGATGGTCATCAACCCGAGGAGGTTGCGGGTATTTTGGCAGGTGTACTGCGTGAAGAGGGCTATGGGGTAGAGGTTTCGGACACATTGGACAGCTTCCGGGATGAGGAACGCTTGGCGGGTGTAGATCTGATCGTCCCTGTGTGGACTATGGGGAAAATTGAGAAGGAGCAGTTGACACCTCTCATTAACGCGGTGAAGGTTGGCGGTACGGGGATTGCTGGCTGTCATGGTGGGATGGCGGATTCGTTCCGGAATGAAGTTGAGTATCAGTACATGGTAGGCGGCCAATGGGTGGCGCATCCTGGTAATGATGGCGTTACGTATACGGTTCGGATTAAGGATAATGAGCAGCCATTGACTGCGGGGATCAGCGATTTTGTCGTTGTTTCTGAAAAATACTATATGCATGTCGACCCTGCGATCAAGGTGCATGCGGTGACGGACTTCGATGAGGTAGAAATGCCAGTCGTATGGACCAAAACGTACGGTGCAGGCAAAGTATATTACAACTCACTAGGCCATCAGGCTAATATTGTTCGGATGCCAGAAACGCTTGAATTGATGCGACGCGGTATGCTTTGGGCAACACGCTGACTATAGGGGGACATGAAGCGATGAGTAAGATGAAGGTTGGTATCATTGGATGTGGGAATATAAGCGCGGCTTATATGAAAAATATTCCTAACTATGCACATCTGGAGTTGGTTGCTTGTGCAGATATTGATGTCAGTAAAGCAGAAGCGCGTGCCGAAGAGTTCGGAATTGCACATGCCTACACGGTAGAACAATTACTAGCTGATCCGCAAGTAGATATCGTGATTAATTTGACGATTCCGGCTGTACACGCGGCGGTCTGTATTCAAATTCTCGAAGCAGGCAAACATGCTTATGTCGAGAAGCCGCTAGCGGTTACGCGTGAAGAAGGGCAGCAAATTCTAGAGGTAGCGAAACGGAAAGGACTGCTAATTGGCAGCGCGCCAGACACGTTCCTTGGTGGAGGCATTCAAACCTGCGTGAAATTGATTCAGGACGGATGGATTGGTACACCGATTGCTGCTACGGCTTTCATGATGGGGAAAGGGCATGAGCATTGGCACCCAGATCCTGAGTTTTATTATGCCAAAGGTGGCGGCCCGATGTTCGACATGGGTCCTTATTACTTAACGGCGCTTGTGGCATTGCTCGGGCCCATACGGCGCGTAACAGGTTCAACGGCTGTCAGCTTCCCAGAGCGTACCATTTCGAGCGAGAAGAAGCGCGGACAGAAAATACAAGTAGAAACGCCAACGCATGTGGCAGGGGTATTGGATTTCCATAGTGGTGCGATTGCAACACTTGTGACAAGTTTTGATATCATGGCGGGTACTGGGTTGCCACACATTGAAATCTACGGCAGCCATGGTTCGTTGAGTGTGCCTAACCCGAATAATTTCGGAGGGGAAGTGCTTATTCGCAAACCTAGTTCTGCGGTGTATGAGCCGATTCCACTTATACACGGGTATATAGACAATAACCGCGGACTAGGCGTAGCAGCCATGGCGCAAGCGCTGTTAACTGGAGATAGCTCAGCACATCGTGCGAACGGCGAGCTTGCCTATCACGTGCTGGAAGCCATGCATGGTTTCCATGATGCGTCTGACTCTGGTCAGCATTATGTCATGGAGAGCAGCTGCGAGAAGCCGGCAGCTATGAATCCTTTGACCGTACTATAAGAGCTTAGCGTGATCCTCCTCGTTGGTCTGTGACTGATGAGGGGGATTTTATTTTGCAATAAGGCGACTTGTACAAATGGATACAATAATAGCTAAGGAATGCGGAAGCATCCCCTAGCAAGTAGAGAGAAATTTACGTAAGATGCGCCTTCAGCGTCTCGACGAGTGTGTCTTGGGTACTTGTTTCGGAATGCTGCCATATAATTTCAAAAAGAACGCCCAGCCCAGGTAAAACCTTCTCTTCGCCACCAATCGAGTCTTCAATTACTTCTTTGAGTTCTTCGGGTGTTTTGTCATTAACTCGCTGGTGGATGGCTTGTCTAAGGGTTATATTCATTCAAGGACCTCGCTTCCTTTTCATTCTCGCTATTACTATGTGCAGATTAGGATGGCTTCATCCTTCCCACTCTTCGCCAATGCAGGCAGTAACGTAATTGTTGTAAAGTGGCTCATGGGGCTGAGTATGCTATAATGAATGGGAAATATTCTTGGGAATATGGAGGAACGTGAGCGGTGAGAAAACAATTTGCGATTATTGGAATGGGAAGATTTGGTTCAGCTGTCGCTAAGACGCTATCCCAACTAGGCTTCGAGGTTCTTGCCATTGATCAGGATGAAGAAACAGTTCAAGACGTATCCGCTTATGTGACCCATGCTGTTCAAGCCGATTCTACGGATGAAGAAGCTATGCGGGCGCTTGGCATTCGGAATTTTGACGTTGTGGTTGTGGCTATCGGGGAAGATATTCAAGCAAGTATTCTAACTACATTAATTCTGAAGGAAATGGGTATAGCTACGACGATCGTAAAAGCTGTGAATGATCTTCACGGCAAGGTGCTCAAAAAAATTGGCGCAGATAAAATCGTCTATCCCGAACGTGATATGGGGCAGCGTGTCGCGCATCATATGATTTCATCTAACATTATCGATTATATAGAGCTTTCCGCCGATTATAGTATTGTAGAAATGAAAGTATCCAAAGAGATGATTGGCAAAAGTCTGCGCGAACTTGACGTACGTGCCAAATATGGCTGTAACGTGATTGCGCTTAAACATAACGATCAGATGATCATTCCGCCGAGTGCGGAGGCACCGATTAAACAAGAGGATATTTTGGTTATTGTGGGTAAAAATTCGAGTCTTCAAAACTTTGAAGTCACTTTTGCGGAGTAGGTTAATTCATGGCACATGCATATTTGGAAATCATGTCTGTTCAAAATACGAGAGTCAAAGACTGGGCTCAGCTCCTGGAGCGGCGCGGCAGAGATAAGCAAGGCAAATATATCATTGAGGGTTACCATGTGATTGAGGAAGCTTTGAAGGCGGGGGCTGAGCTGGAGGCAATCCTTTTTCTAGCGGAAAAAGGGAGCCCTTCCGAGCTTGCCGCGCTTGCTAGTGATCGCGCCGTCGAATGGGTCGGCGTGAGCGCCGCGGTGCTGGCGAAGTGCTCGGACGCACAGACGCCGCAAGGGGTTGTGGCCATCGTGAAACGGCCACAGGTTGGCATGGACGAGCTGCTTGCCGGCGAGCATGATTTGGTTGTGGTCCTGGACGGCGTACAGGACCCGGGGAACCTGGGCACGATCATCCGCAGTGCGGATGCCGTCGGTGCCAAAGCGGTCGTGCTCGGCCGCGGCACGGTCGATCTGTTCAATCCCAAGACGATCCGTTCGACGATGGGATCGATGTATCATCTGCCGATCGTGGAGGCAGATCTGGGTGCGTTGTTGCCGCGCGCGCGTGAGCGCGGCGTGCGGCTCGTGACGACGAGCCTGCAGGCGCAGGGCTCGTGCTACGACACGGACCTGCGGCAGCCGACGTGGCTGATTTTCGGCAACGAGGCCAAGGGCGTGTCGCCGGAAGTTGCTGCGCATTCGGACGTGAGGGTGATTATTCCGATGCAGGGCAAAGCGGAATCGCTGAATGTCGCGATGGCGGCGACGGTGTTGCTTTTTGAAGCGGCTAGGCAGCGGATGGTTCGAGAGTAAATGTGTTGCTTGCTGCAAATGTGAGTGATAATGCACTTTGTTACCGTTTGGGCCATAGATTTGTCACTATATAGACTAGTCCCGATGTGGCTCAAAGCCTTGATACATCGGGATTTTTTATGTTTATTCCTCCAAATTAGTTGCGGTTTATGGGGACGGCTTATGTAGGGGTGGTCGAATCTTAGACATGAAAAAACCTGATGTTTTTTCCAAACGATATTTAACCCGGTGTACCGATTGCCAGTTTTATCGATAGTACCGTTTCGTATGAGATGGCAATGGCATTCTTTGCAATTATTAATGCTATTGTGTTTATTGCTACATTGATTTTCGTACCATCTATGCCAATTGGAGAAAGACTTTCGTATGGTACACAGCTTTCCATATTAAAAAATCGATTGTATGGCTTTCCATTGTGACTGTCATTTTATTAAACTCAGCTGTTTTTGGGGTTTATAGTTATTTTGCTGACTATCTGAAAACAGTAACACATTTGTCTCCGAATACCTTAAGTTTAACGTTATTCATTTTCGGTGGAGCCAATATTATCGGAAACATTGTCGTAGGTAAGCTGCTTACTCATAATGCCAGGAAGTCTATAGTTGTTTTTCCTATGTTAATGGGTGCTGTTTACATCGTTTTTTTCTTCGTAGGGCAGTTTACCCTGCCAATGGCCATGGTCACTTTCATTTGGGGAATACTGGCTGGGGGAATAATGGCAAATATTAATCAATATTTAATTGCATCTGCAGCTCCTGAAGCACCCGATTTTGCCAATGGAATATTTATATCTTCCTGCAACGTAGGAACTACATTGGGTGCAGCTGTTGGCGGGTTATTCATTTCAGGGATGGGTACACAATACGTTGTGATCGTGGAAGTACTTTCATTAGTATTGAGTTTTGTAACTATTTTACTAAGAAACTTTATACTGCAAAGACTGGGATTAATCAGGAAATTAACCGGATCAATCTCCAGTTTTTTCTTCGTTATGGCCATGACTAGAGCGAGTTTACTAATGGTTATTGTGGAAATAATGGAACAATTGGGACGCCTATAAAGGAGTAGATCAGATGTGGACTATAACGGGTATTCTTACTGTAACTGCCGCGATTGGGATGATTGAGGTTCCTTCCCTATTGAAAATACAAGAAAAAGGCATTCCCTGTCGTAGTTAACTACAAAGGAAATGCCTTTTTACATATCCGCCTAATTTGTTTAAGGTCGCTGGGATTCCACGAAAACCGGCTCAATTAACTTCAATAATTCAATGATGTCCGCTTTATCGAATGTTCCGTTTCCATCCATATCGTAACCCAATGGCGTTACCGCGAGAACATGGGTCATGTCCCACAGCCCTTCCCCTTGTTGATAAAAGAGAGATACGATATGTGTGGTCGAAGCTGTCCCGTCCAGGCTCACTACTTTTACTTGGAATCGGTTCAAGCCTTCCACGAACGAAACAGCTTCACTCTGTCCGTTGGTCACCTCGATGGCTGTGCCTAGCTGGCCGGTCTGCGGATCCATCCGCTTCAACTCGATGCTAGTTCCGGCTTCCATAGAAGCTGCTCGCAAAATAAATGAGTTGGCGCCATGAACAATGGCCGAGATCCACGGTGTGGATGTTGGCAATACTATGTCAGCGGCATCACCTGTGATCACTAGTTGCGCCAAAGCAGGCTTCACAACAACTGTCACCGATGGGGACTCCGTGCCATCTGTGAGGCCGCTTCTCTCGTACAGCGCTGTATAGTGGTGCGTGCCAGAGCTAACGTCTGTTAAGCTGATTTCCGCATTCCCATACACATCCGTCGTTACCCTTGCCCGTTCAACACCATTCTCTTTCAACGAAATGTAGCCGGGCTGTGTAAGGTCACCGATTAAGTTCCCTACGGACACGGAGAATTGAATAGGTTCTCCAAGCTGGAAAGTTCCATTCGGATGATTCAGAATAAGTACAGTTCCCTGGGTATTCGGTTTGATGACTTGAGTGATCGGGGCTGATGTCTGTGCTTCATGCAGCTGGTCAGGAACGTACGCAACCCGAATGGGGTAAGTTCCAGGTAGCAGTGCTGCTGAAGTAATAGAAGCAGTTCCTGCCGAGTCAAGAAGTATGGGCGTGTTCAGTAAGTTGCCGCCACTAAAGACAATATGGCCAGCAGGAATCTGCGACTCTCCATTCGTATTGGTCACATGTGCGGTAAAGGTAAGGGAAGTCCCATAATAAACTGCTTCCGTTACTGATGCGGTAACCACGACAGTAACAGGGATTGGTTTGATTTGCAGACTGCTGCTGGTTGACACCCCATTCAGGTGTTCGTTGTCCCCTAAGTAACTTGCGACGATCGTTTGCGTGCCAACAGCAAGCTGCTCGGTCTCCCAAATCGCTGTCCCGTTCGTCAGCGTCAAAGCATCAGGCCAATTCTGGAAGCTGCCTGTACCTGAAAGGGCTACTGTCCCCGTTGGAACGGACCCACCACTGCCTGTGTTAACTACCTGCACCATGACGCTTACTGTGTGTCCGTATATGCTTTCCCCAGATTGTGGTGTCACAGACAGATGAACATTAACCGGTGCCTTTGATACAGGCTGTGTAATTGGCTGCGAAGCACTCGTGTTATGATTGCCATCACCGCTATATTCCGCCGTAATGACGAGATCGCCGACCGGAAGATCGTGAGTGGCAAGCACCGCAGTGCCACTGTTATCTAGTGAGATTGGCGATTGCAAGGCGACACCGTTATTTTTGAAAGTAACTGTACCCGTAGGCTTGATGCTAGAATTCAATGTATGTGTTACCTGTGCTGTTAAAGTCGTCGTTTCACCGACTGTAACCCCACCCGATGATGACAGGGTTGTTGATGTACTTGCTTTGTTTACGGTATGCCCGACTGCAGTTGATGGACTTGCCGCATGGTTGCTGTCTCCGCTGTACTCCGCTTTAAAAGAGTAGGCTCCGGCTGATAAACTATCGGGCATCGACCATTCAGCACTGCCTGAAATAAGAGGGGCAGTCCCTAGTGTGGTTGAACCGTCTTTGAAAGTTACGATACCATCTGGTGGAATTGAGTTGCCAATCGTATTTGCTACAGATGCACGTAACGTCAATGAAGTTCCGTAGGTAGAAGCTGCGTCTGTCGCTCCTTTAACCATCAAAGTTGATGACGTAGGGATCAGATTGACGACCACGGGAATAGAGCTAGAGCTATTGGCAACATGAGTAAGACTTCCACCGTAATGTGCTGTGATCGAATGGGTTCCCAATTCGAGAGTAGGCGCCGTCCAAGTTGCTGTCCCTGAACTCAATGTTCCTGTACCAAGTACAATTGAGCCTTCCTTGAACGTCACGGTTCCTACTGGTTCCAGGATACTTGTCATGCCGTTGGTCACAGTTGCTGTCAACGTCACCGAGCTCCCAACTGTCGTGCTTTCGGGACTAGCGCTGACCGCCACGACAGTCGGAATGCCTAGAACGGATTGCGATAGACTACTAGACGTACTAGCTAGATGCTGAGCATCGCCATCATAAGTCGCAGTGACGGAGTAACCACTTACTGGCAGCGATGACGTCGTGAAAGTTGCGACTCCGCTTCCGTTAACACTTGTAGCGTCCAATACATTGTTGCCTTCCCAGAAGGTGACTGTTCCCCCCGGCATGACCTGACTGCCATCCGTATTGGCTACTGTTGCTGTGAATGTAATTGGCTCGCCAACATATATGAGCCCAGCATTTGAGGTAAGCGTGGTACTGGTTTGAATGGCATTAACCGTATGTACAAAGGTAGACGACTGTGGACTATGAATACCATCCCCGCTTGTATAACTAGCTGTTATCGTATGTGTACCGACAGCTAGGCTAGGGAAGGACATAGAGGCGTGAGCATTGTAATTTTCAAGCTGCTCCCAAGTACGTATCGTTTGCGCATTGCTCTGTCCTATAAGCGTAACAGTCTTGGCGATGTTATTTACAGTGATATCCGTAACGTAACGATTCCCCGGAAATTCCCAAGATTTTACCAACGTGTTACTGGCATCATACCCATACAAATAAGTAATTGTATTATTATCCGTATCGCTGTATGCCCAATAACTGATTCCGCCCCACTGAATGACAGGACAGTCTGAGCAAGTGAGTTTTTTCCCAGCAGGCATCGGAGCAAGCCCTGAGCTCTTAAAAACAACCGCTGGTTCCGAAGCAACGAGCACCTGCGGTTCTCCTATCACTGTGTCCCCATCATAGAACGTGATGCTCCCAGTTGGTGTTGCCCCGCCTAAGGTACCATCTGTCACAACAGTAGTAAGTTGCACCGACTCGCCATAAGTGGACGAGGTCAGCCCTGTAATTACTTGTCCAACAGTCGTAAGTGCATAAGCTGCCGGCAGATAGGAGTTAACCAAGAGGGCAACCAAAAGAACTGCGCCAATCCATCGCAGCTTATTTCTATTTTCGCGTTTCACTATCATTCCTCCGCCCTGCGTAACTCTTGTAACTATACTAAATTTATCGGATTTCGCGTGTATAAAATGAATAGAAAAATGCCCTTTGCTCCCTGCAATGCAAAAGATACAAAGGGCTCTTTTAAATAGCGATCGAATTTTAACTACAAGCATCCTGTTAGCCGGTCCTATTTTAAATTAATTCCTATTTCAATTAGACGTTTGTGGATCATCTCACCAATGACCTTAGGCGAATAACTATTTCGAATGGTCATTTGTCCTCTCTGCGCTATGGATTGTCGATAGTTGGTATCCTTCACCAATTTGCGCATACCATGTGCCGCGTGATCGAGATCGGGTTCCGCCCATAATTGATACGCTTTGTAAGGCCCAATATCCCGTCCCACGTGGGTCAATGAATAATTCACCAAACAGGAATTGTCTGATTTCATAAAATCAGTGTTTCCTGACCAATTGGTGCCGATCACCGGTTTTCCGAGATACATAGCTTCCGCCAGTACGAGGCCGAAGCCTTCGGATCTGTGAAGGGACATGAAACAATCAATAGAGTTTAGTAATAGATCAACTTTTTGCCGATCCAAAATTTCCTGAATCAAGTATATGTTCGAGTAGCCATGGATAAGATCTTTCAGAATTTCCAACTCTGCGGGGTTCGTATGGGAATTGTTAACCTTAACGACTAGGCCGACAGAGGTGTTAGTAGAAGGGAACGCTTTTTTGAACGCTTCGATAGCGCCTTGTGGATTTTTCCTTTCCTTAAGGCTGTGCGTATCATACATCGTTAGGAACAGGAATTGTTTCTCTGGCAAACCGAAAATAGACCTGTTTCTTTCCTGACCTCGAACTTCAATCGCATGTGGAATTCGAATGACTGGTACGGTGGATTTTTGTTGTAAAGATTCTACAATGAATGTGGAAGGTGCCCAAACCTCGTGTACAAGGTCAAAACTGTTGCGCCATTCGTCGGGAAAATCGGGCAATTCCCAAGCCCAATATCCAATATTATATCGATAATGTAAAAGCTCTCTTCCCAATGGCAGCGCATTGAGGTCATAAGCCCAGCGTAAGTTAGGCGCATTCAAATGAAATAGATTAACGTTATAGGGGGCGTGATTCATTTCTTTATGGACCCAAGTCGTATCATTATTTCTCGCGCTTAGGGTACCAGGATCGTTGTAATTTAGGATGCCAAAAGGCAGCTGAACCGCTTCAAATGATGCAGCTAGTAATCTAGAAGCTTCACCTAAGCCGATTTCTGTTCGGGTATATCCAATCAGATTAACACCGGGCTCCAAATGTGGGGGAGGTAATTCCGCATGTGGTTCGACGAGAGCTCTCTCCTCCTGCAGTTCAGTATTAATCGGTTCAGCAGAGTGGAGGGGCTGGAGCTGGAGCTGGAGCTGGGGCCGTGCGTGAATAAATTTTTGAGGTCTTTTTCTATTTTTCTTGATGAGTGGACGCTTTTTGAACGGACCTTTTTTGTTTGGAGCACTCGTTTTTCTCGGTTTGGCCTTACGAAGAGAGCGTTTTCTTGATTTGACAATGGTTAGCTTTCTGAATCGCTTACGATATTTTTTTCTTTTCCGAATGGGAGTAAAGATTGAGATTATCTGCATGCTACCTTCACTTCTTTCAGTACTTCTTTTATGCATATACTATGATCCGTAAACAATCTATTGCTATGCAACTACCTAATCTAGAGGAAATTGGCGATTGTCCAGTGTGAAATCCTTACATACAGCACGGTAGATTTCCTCTCATAAGGAAGAAACCCCCATAAAGGTTATGGGGGTTGTTCTCATTTTCACCGTGAGGTGATGGAAGGTAGTCGGCTTGTGATTTATTCGTTTAAGATGACGAAACCCCAATAATCAACTTGGTTTACCTGACCATTTAGTGAATAAGTTAAACCAGAAAAGTCGTAGTGATTGGAGTAAAGTGTAGGAGTTTGGTTCGTAATAAGAGGTACTTCCAAATAAGTAACTCCGTTATCTACGACAAGTTTCCCTATTACTTTATCCACCACGCCTAGAATGTTGACATTTAGCATCGTGGCATCTAATTGTCCTTTGAGTCTAGCGGCACCTTGATTCGGTATATACTCAGCATCAGCCAACGCTATGCGCAAAATGTCCGCTGAAGCCGCTTTAGTCGGTAATACATAAGCGCCGCTATCATTCTGTTGAACTAAGGTTTCATACACCGTATGCGTTACTGTATCCGTATCGATTGGCACGATCTCACTTATTTTCAGAGTAAACGATGTCCGTACGTCAATTTCAACAGGTTCGGAGCAGCCCACATCATTACACGCTTTAATACTAAATGTATAGCTAGTTCCTGGTTGCAAGTTACTTAAGGTTGAGCCAATGCCTTTGGTTCTTTGAATTTCTACCCCTTTATTGTAAATAACATACTCAATGGCACTGCCGTCATATGACTGCGGTAACCATAGTAAGAATACAGAATTGCTTGTAACAATCTGTGCTTTAAATTCAGTTACTTGCTTTGGCTTTGTATGCATTATCAACATACCTGTAAAATAAGGCTCTCCAGAAGCTAATGTGAATTGTGCTGTAGATGCAGAAGAATATCCTTCTTTTGTAACCTCTACCTTATAAGGAATACCCGGATCAACTTGATCAAATTGAAAATGACCATCAAGATCTGTATGTGTAGTTCGATTAGTTCCCACTAATTTTACTAGGGCCTTCTGAATACCCGTATATCCGTTGGAAGTATATTCTTTAGTGTCTCCGCTGATCCTACCAGGAATCATTACTCCAGGTAACGGTATAAGATAAGAGAATGGATAGAAAGTAATTTTGCAATCCGTTTCAGAGCACTTGTTATCCGTGTTTCCAGTAAGTGTAATATTGTTTCTATTTAAATATTGTAATTGATAAGTCTCGCCACTAACTTGTCCGTTAATCGTTAAAAGTGCAAATTCCTTCAGGTACGGGTATTGCGTAACGTTCGTCACTTGTACCCCTTTATCAAATGAAAAGTCAGATACTTTCGAATTGACAACAGGATGATCAAATTTGATAAGAATTAGATCCGATCGAACACTCTGAACTACCTCTAACTTTGAGTTATATTCTTTTATTCGAATTGTAACAGTCTTGGTAGCGGAGGTTGGACCTTTGAATAACGTAAGTGTTAAATGGACTTCGGCATCTCCTTCACCTGCTGCGGGGCGATTAAAACTCCATGGCGAGATGAGATCGGTTCGATCAGAATTCCATATGTAAACTACACTCGAATCCGCAGAAGCAGGAAAGTTAGGCATTTGAGTAACAGATAACGCATTGTCACCAGGCTTGTATTGAATTTCGACACTGTTTAACAGTGATTGAATTGCATTATAAGAATCTTTTACAGTTTTATAATAAGATTGGTTTAACTCAGAATCAGTAGCTCCTAGCGCCTTGGCGTTCGTTATCGCTTTATCTGCTTGATCAAACAATGTGCTCTGATCTGTACTACCTTGCATGGCACCTTTTATTGCTGTTTCCATAGAATTCTGTGCTTCTTCAATGGCTTTCGCCTTCAGCGTATTGTCCACTTGTCCAATCGGATACTGATCTAGTAGTTTCAACACGGTACCAATATCGCCTTGAAATGTAATTGGTGTAACCGAAACGATCGATTGTATTTCTACATCTTTCCCAATGGTCAATACGCCGTTAGCGATACCATCAGCATAATGAATAGAATGGATGACGGTAGGCTGTTTATTGCCAGTAGTCGGTGGTTCAATTTGAAGATGTGAATTTGACGCTTCATTCAAGATCTCACCATTTAAATTCCCTCTAAAAGCAATGTTCTTCCCGTCTGCTGCGGGTTTGATTGTAATGTTGCCTAATGTTCCATTCGTGGTAGCAGATTCAAGAATAACTTGTGAATGTACATCGGTGTTGGTAATTACGGCTCCGTCTAACACGACAATTCGAACCATTTGACCATTGTTATTAATAGCATTAACGATAAGCAAATTAATCGTTGAATTCGTTAGTTTAACAGAATTCACAGCACCTGACTTCACCTCAAGATGGTCTGCTTTAATGTTATTTAATGTAATTTCACCTTGCGGACCTGGATCAAGTACCAAATTCTTCACTGTTGTGGTTCCAGACGTAGGCCCGTAAATGCCTGATTGACTAACGATTACAGAGTCAATCTCCTTACCGCTAGCTAATTGTTGTGCGATCGATGTACCACCGCCGCCACCACCACCGCCGCCACCACCGCCAAATAATCCGGCAACTCCTGTTACGACGAGATCAATGGCTTTTCCTCGGAATGACAAATGATAGTCTGTCCCCAGAATTTGAGCAGATGTCGTTAATATAACGACAGATTTACTGCCAGTTTGATAAGTAGCTTCAACGACCAACAATGATTTATCAAAAGCAAAATCATTTTTATTCAAAGTAGTAACATTTTGATCAAATGTGACTGTAATACTCGTATTACTAATTGCTTCTATTTTAGTAATCGCTGGGTGGGCTTCACTAATAGAAAGTTTGTTAGCTTTATCCTTGTATACTTCTTGGTGAGTCTGCAATTCAAACGCTAATCTAGCAATAGCTTGGCGGTCTGCTATCCCTTTGGGCGAAAATACAAGCCCCTGATCTGGCGTTTCGATGCCTTGAACCAACTGAATCTCTGTTGCTAAAGAAACAGCACTCTGCGCCCAAGTGGCAATATTCTCCTGATCCGAGAATACTTTATTTACAGCTCGATTTGCTGCAAGTTTGTCCAAGTGGAGAGCGCGAATAATAAAGACAATCAGCTCTTCACGTGTAACATTGGCATTAGGCGAGAATGTTTCTGTTGAAGTACCCTCTGTAATTCCCGCTGCTACTAATGTTTTAACGTAATCTGCGTACCAGCTTGATGAGGCTACATCTTGAAACGATGGAGAAGTCTCTAACGAAATGTCTATTTTCAAACCAAGGGACAGTACGAGAATTTTAGACAATTCTGCTCTTGTCACCGACTTTGTTGGTTGAAAAGTACCATCTTCATAACCTGCGATGACACCAGAACGAACTAATGCTTCAATTTCAGTCTTTGCATAAGATTGATTGATGTCAGATAGAGCATTTGATTGCAGTTCTTCTCCCTGAACGACTCCAGTGAAACTAAAAATTAAAGCGCAAACAAGCAGTAGAGATGTAAAACGTTTGATAAAGTTTCCCACTTTCTCTCCTCCGAATAATCAAATAACTGATAAGTAAATTACTAAACATAAGTCTAAAGTATCATGAACCTAATTTAAAATAAAGGAAATAATATCAATTTATAACCATGATTACCCAAATCAATCAAGCGTCTCAAGTTGTAAGTAATACTGTGGAATAAGGTGGTAATATTTCGCATTACTTGCTTGGAGGTATTGCAAAGAAGGATGACTCGTAGAAATAACACTGTGCCATAACGCTATCCGAAAATTGGAAATCGGGGACAATTGGAAATAAATGAGCCGGGTTCGTTGTATTAGTGCATAGATTATGGAACACATTTACATAATAATCAAAAACAAACGAGGTGGGGAAAATGACAAATATTCTTGAAGCAGTTGTTGATGTAATGAAAACAATTTCTAATGATGAGCCCAAGTCTCCACTGCATGTAGGGGAAGTTATGGCTTGTTGGACGTACCTTGCCTTGATACAAGAAGCGTCGCTATTTCTACAAGGTGGGTTGAATACAACCATGGATAATGAGTTGAGGCAAACGCTCACCGATAGTAAGGAACAGTGTGATGTTCAAGCAAAACGATTGTCAGAGTTTATGATTCAGGAAGGCATCCCTCTTCCACCAACTTCTGAACAGAAGCCGAAGTCTCGACCTGAGGATATCCCGCTTGGTGTTAAACTAACCGATGATGAAATAGCGAATGGGATCAGTATTAAAACAGTAGCAGCGATAACTGCATGTTCAAGTGCAATATCCGAGTCGATAAGAACGGATTTTAGCCTCATGTTTACACATTTTCTTATAGAGAAATTAAAGTATGGAGCTACACTAAAGACACTGATGCTGCAACGCGGCTGGATTAAAATTCCCCCGTATTATGTACCAAGTGGTTTACCTCTAAAATAATATCCGAAATCGACGCTGATCCTATAAGGATTAGCGTTTTTAGTACAGGATTGATCACTCAAGTGGGCCGCTATCAGATTATGTAGAAAAAGAAAATTTTGTCGTATGCAGATTACAAACTAGTCGTTTTATGATTTAATATTTTTATCTACTATTATCTGGAGGCATAAGAATGAAGAATCTTCGTGTGAAAGTGTTGTTTAGTTTCTCAATAATTTTAACATTACTAGCAATTGTATCCGTTTACAGCTATGCCGAAATAACTACGTTCAATCACAAGGTCAAAGGGATGATGTCTCATGATTTAACGTTACTCATTGCTGATGAGAACCTTAGCGGAAATACGCAGCAAGCAATCGCGTTGATTCGAGGTTATATCTTGTTCGGGGATCCGAATTATAAACAACGTTTTCTGGAAACAATGGCCGACGATAAGGTGTATCAAGATGAAGTTCTAAAGTTAAGCACCTCTGAGGAAGCCAAGGAGCTTATTAAGAAGAGCGCTCAGTGGCGCGAATTAATTGAGCAAACACTCTTTCCGGCATACGAGAAGGGGAATATCGATGCAGCGAAAGATATTTTAAAAAATGAAGTAACGGTGATGGGTCGAGAAATAGATGATGGGTTTAGTCGATTTGCGCTACAAAGGGAAAAGGGTATCCACGAAGTGGGAAACAAGTTGACGGCAGAGGGTGACAAACTCTTGTTATCTATCTTAGCAATCACTGCCATTGCTATTATTGCAGGGATTCTTCTAGCTATTCTACTCGCTAATCAAATTGTAAATCCGATCGTTCGCGTTGTGCAAAGAATGAAGCTGGTGTCTAATGGAGAGCTATCTTTGGGGAAATTGGCAGCCAATTCGAAAGATGAAATCGGTCAATTAACGCATGCGGTTAATGAGATGGTAGATAGTTTGCGCAACATGATTCGACATGTTGGTTTGAGTTCAGATCAAGTAGCAGCTGCGGCGGAAGAACTGACGGCAAGTGCAGTGGAAACAAGCAGGGCAACAGGCCAAATTGCTGTAACCATTCAAGAGATATCAGCAAGTACAGATAAAGAGGTACAGAGCGTGGAAGAAACGTTACGCACAGTGACGGCCATGCATAGTAACGTAAATGAGATTTCCACTAAGGCGGAGTATGTATCAACTATGGCTAGTGGAGCTGTTGATAGAGCAGCGCTTGGAGGAGATGCGGTGCAAACAGCCATTCGGCAGATGAATATGATTTATCGAACGGTCGATCAATTATCAGGCAATCTGAAAGTATTAGGCGAGCGATCCTTCGAAATTGAACACATGGTAGCAGATATCACGGGGATCGCATCACAAACGAATTTGTTAGCGCTTAATGCAGCTATTGAGGCAGCAAAGGCAGGAGAGCATGGTCGAGGCTTTGCTGTCGTTGCCCATGAAGTAAGAAAGTTGGCAGAGCAATCAAGCCTGTCTGCACAGAAGATTTCGGAACTCATTTCTATGAATCATGAGGAGACAACGCAAACGCTGCTTTCCATGGAAAAGACTGTGAAGGAAGTCGTCTCAGGCATAGATGTCGTTAGCTCCTCAGGCGAATTATTTGAAGAAATTCATAATGCTGTAGCAGAAGTGAAACATCATATCCAGGAGGTATCCGTTGCAGTTCGTGATATCACCGCGGGGACAGAACAAATTGTGCAATCCGTCCACACGGTTACAGAATTAACAGAAGTTGTAGCTGATTACACACAAGAGGCGTCTGCCTGCACGGAAGAACAATTAGCTTCTATGGAGGAAATTAAGGATTCAGCCTCTTCCCTATCTGAAATGGCTGAACAATTACAATCGGTTATCCAGCAGTTTAAAGTTTAAGCCTTATCGGATCTAGCTGTGCATAGCGAGTAAATGCTTCATACACAGCTGATCGTCGAAGTGGCGGCGAGGCTGAAGGCTGAGTTGCACGCGTATCTATAGGAAGTTTGTGAAGGAGCTGTAGCGCGTTTGCGCTTAGCTCCTTTGTTGTTGAATCGCCTGACGCATGCAGTCTGGTGAGGTCAAAGATGCGAAAGAGCACTTATTTTCACATGAAACGACGGCTCAGCGAAAATAAGTGCAGATAAGCATCCTTTTGAGGTCTTATGGGCCAAATGGAGGGTATGAGGGCCGAAATAGTTGCCTTTATGCACGCATTTCTGATCAGAGAGGTGAAAACGCGGGAAAAGGTTGCACTTTTGCACTTTTGCTCCCACAAGGTCCCCGTCATCCACATAATGACGCAGCAGCGACAGACAAATAATAAGCCAACCCCGTTTGCTGATCTTCCAACATTTTAAGATGAAAGTCATCACTTAGGAAAAATTGCGTCTGCGCTGCGAAATCCTGCACGGATAGCTCATGACCATGTTTATTCATAAAATCAAGATGGTTTAGAATCAGATTTCGAATATGCTCATCCGAATGTTTCATGCCGCTTCGCAAGGAACTCGCCATGTTCGTCATGAACGTCATAGCTTCAAGAGCTTGTTCATTCATTTCTTGGACATTCTCTGAGACGACTTCGAGCGAATCCATTCCATAGGATGTCTTTAAATATTGATTTTGCTCAGTCAATGCTTGGTTCCATGCATCCTCATTATCAAATCCTTTGAACAGTTCCATCGTATCCATCGTTTTCCCTTCCTTTATACAGTAGATTGAGTTGCGTAATGTTTGAATGATGGTGTCTAGTGAGTCCTTGCGACTAAGGAGCAGCTCCTCCTGCTGTGAAAGAATGGATAGCCGCTCTGCATGATGATCCATCATGTCTTTGATAACGTCTAGGGAGAAATCCAATTCTCTGTAAAATAAAATCTCTTGCAAGCGTTCCAGCTCTCTGGGTCCATACAAACGATAGCCTGCTTCGCTTATTTGGTTGGGTAGAAGGAGACCGATCTTGTGATAATGATGAAGCGTTTTGACGGTGACATGCGATAACTCCGAGACTTCTTTTACCGTGTACAGCATAGGTATTCCTCCTTTCTTTACGTAGCTTAAGGTCTGACCTAAGAGGAGAGTCAAGCATATATCGCACTATTTTTTTGATCGCCAATCTTTCAATCGCCAATGCCCTTTCTCAACAGTTCTAAGAACAGTTGCTTATGCGAGAAGGGGACTGCATGTAGTCCACGCAACTGTAAAATCCCAATGGGGATGACAGGTTCATCCCATGCAACATCCACCCGCACCACTTCTGGAATCATAGGAGTCGAGTTCAAAACGAGACCCACGGCAAGCGTTTCTTTTGCAAAGTAAGGGATGGCTGAAATTTGGCTTATAGTATGTAGATTGGGAGGGGGCGCCTCGTAATGCGAGAGCAGCTTAGCTATTTGCGAGTAATAGAGACATGTGGGTCCGCCAGAGATAAGGGGATACTGAAGAAGCTCACGGAAAGTAACCTGATCGCATTCCAGTAGTGGATGACTTCGATCGACGATAACCGTTATTGTCTCTTGATACAGTGTCTCGAACAAGAATGGCGACGAATCGGAAGGTTCACCGCAAATAGCGAAATCGAGATTTTTTTGGATAATCAATTGTGATAGCCCATCCGTATTTCCTAGCGTCAATTGGCAGGAGATTCGTGGCTTGCGTTCGTTGAATAGCCGCATCGTAGCTGGGAGTAGTGTCTGCATAGCAGATTCAATTCCACCAATGTGCAAGTTGCCGATCTCATCATCCTGCAATGCTTTGGCCAGTTGGGTTACATCGTTCCAATGTTGAATGAGTTTATCAATCTCCAACGCGAATCGTTCCCCTGCGCTCGTCAGTTCGACGTCCCATCCTCTGTTGAAAAGCTGCACCCCGATTTCCTTCTCTAATCTTTGCATTTGGTTCGATATCGTGGATTGCGCATAATTCAATTTCTCCGCAGCTCGTGAGAAGGTTCCCTCTTGAAGGATGGTTTGGAACGTAATTAGTTCTTTTAAATCCAATCTCCCCAACCTCCATCCATAAAATCGATTAAGATCATTCATTTATTCCATTATATAGATCAAGACATACGGAGTACAATGTAGCTATCTCATTGAGGGAGTGATGCAGGGTATGCCATTCATAAGAGTCAGCTATTCCGAGCACCAGTATGATAGTCATAAGTTAGGTCAGATCAGCCGAATAATCGGGAGTGCGCTAGTGGAGTACTTCAACGTACCAGAGGATGATAGGTTTCAAGTGTTTCATTCTCATAAGGAGGGTGAGTTTTATTACAGTCCAGGTTATTTAGGGGTCAAAAGAAGTGATGGGCTGCTTTATATTCAAATTACTCTTAAATCGGGGAGGACAACTACGCAGAAGCGCGATTTCTACAGAGCATTGGCTAAACAACTATCCACTGAGCTTCCCATGCGGCAAGAAGATGTGTTCGTGGTCCTGGTTGATAACGAATTTGAGGATTGGTCGTTTGGCGACGGAGAAGCTCAAATGCTCAAGATTGGTTGTGACGTATGAAGCATCGGGCAATCGTTTCTACCGCAAGGAAAGCCTACGGTGAATTGGCACCCGCATTCGTGGACTACTCGGAAGACGTGCTTTTCGGAGATCTGTGGCGAAGGGAGCAGCTTTCGCTGCGAGATCGAAGTTTAGTTACGATTGCGGTGCTGGTAGCGGGAGGGGCGACAGGGCAACTTCCATATCACTTGCGTTTGGCTCAAGAGAATGGCTTATGCACAGAAGAATTAGTGGAAGCGATTACGCATATGGCTTTCTATGCAGGATGGCCTCGTGCAGCTTCAGCACTTGATTGTATAAAAGAGATTGCGGAGTCGATAGAGCGGTAAGGTAGTGAATGTCGCAATCTTACACATGGGATGGCATCAATATGAACTAAAAATTCCTCCTTCTATATGCTATTGTCAATCTATATTGAAATGAAGCGGAAGTTCGGACTTCATACACTTTAGATAGAGGGAAGGATTGACGACGATGAGCAAAAAGCTGCGTATCGGGATCATTGGAACTGGAGGCATTGCTAAATCTCATATAGCTGCTTATAAAAAGCTTGACTATGTGGAGATTGTAGGTGTGGCAGATGTAATCTCAGGCAAGGCATCAGCATTCGCGCACACGGAAGGATTAACGGACACGGCTTCATTTGATAGCCATACGGAGTTATTGCGATTGGAATTGGATGGGGTAAGCATTTGTACGCCGAACATTTCTCATCACGTAACGACTGTGGATGCCTTGCGCGCAGGCAAGCATGTTCTACTTGAGAAACCGATGTCAGTGACACTTCAAGAAGGTATTGATATGACACAAGCGGCGAGCGAGAGCGGGAGAATGCTAACCTTAGGTTTCCAGCCTCGCTATGATCCGAATATGAAGCTGCTGCAAACGATTGTGCAATCTGGGCGACTTGGCAACGTCTACTATGTCGAGACGGGAGGCGGGCGCCGTCGGGGGATGCCAGGCGGGACATTCATCAGTAAACAGCTTGCTGGAGCAGGAGCGATGGCGGATATTGGTTGTTATTCGTTAGACATGGCGCTTAATACACTGGGATATCCGCGCCCGGTAACGGTGTCTGCCTTTACGTCTAACCATTTCGGAGTTAACTCCCTGTACCATCCAGAAGCAAGCAAGTTTGATGTGGAAGATTTCGGTGTTGCGATGGTGCGTTTCGAGAATGATCTTGTGCTGCAATTCAAAATATCGTGGGCCATGCACATGGATACTCTTGGAGCAACGATGTTTCTCGGTACAGATGCGGGACTTAAAGTGACGCCGGCCGGTGTTGGGCCGTGGTCAGGCGTATGGGATGGCTCCGTAGGTTCCATCACGCTATTCCATGATGAATTCGGTGGACATACCTCGACGTCCATTCCAGTTGTGGAGCATAAATTGAATCTATTCGATCAGAAGGTACACGATTTCGCTGAAGCGGTGCGGGATGGTCGACCAGCGCCAATACCTGGTGAGCAGATTCTTATCCAGCAGGCGATTATTGATGGTGTGCTGCGTTCTGCCGCATCCCGTCGTGAGGTATCGGTGGAGTTGCCGCACTGAAGATGTTGTATATACGAAATAAGAAAAGCAGCCAAGTTGGCTGTTTTTTCTTATTTCCTGCTGGTTCATGTCCTGCTGGTGAATGTCCTGCTAGTGCAAGTTTCGCACTTCTCCTGTGCGCCAAGCAAATAGATGAATTTTACAATTAATACAAGTTGTGAATTGTTCTTTTTACAAGTTACATGTCACAGATGAGCATCCTCATTTGTCTTATCAAAGAAGACTTGCTTGTCTCAGAATGGCCGAGGTTTCTCTTAGGAAAGAAGGGGAGTTATGATGCAAAGTTTCACGATGGATCAACCTATAATGAATATGGAGGATTTGTATACATCCTACCAACCTTATTTATTTTCCATTGCATATCGGATGCTTGGTTCAAGGTCGGATGCAGAGGATATGGTACAAGATTTGTTCCTCAGTATTCATGGTCATATCCATGAGAATATCCATAATATCAAGTCCTACTTAAGCAAAATGATGATGAACCGATGCTTGAATGAGCTAAAGTCAGCACGGAGAAAAAGAATTAGCTATGTGGGGAATTGGCTGCCAGAACCGATGGTGCAGCTCAATGCGGATGGTCCGTTGGAGAGCGCAGAGCGTCATGATACGATTTCTTATGCTTTTCTTATTCTGATGGAGAAACTGACTCCTTTGGAGAGAGCCGTGTTTATTCTTCGCGAAGTGTTTGCTTATGAACATAGTGAAATTGGTGACATGTTTAATAAAACGGAAGTGAATTGCCGCAAAATATTCAGTCGAGTCAAGAAAAAGGTAGACTTATCTTTAGAAAAGCAGGCTAATCCATCCACCCGTCTGGTGGAAGAAAAGGAACTTGTGGCCCGTTTCATTTCAGCCATTACGAATGGCAACATTGAGTCCTTGGTGGATATGTTAACGGAGGAGGTCACGCTGATTGCAGATGGTGGAGGCAAAGTATCCGCAGCGATTCATCCTATATATAGGAAAGAACGCGTGCTTAAGTTGTTGCGCGCAATCTCCGACAGCCGATTCCCTGCATCGAAAGCACAGCTTGTTAAGGTCAATCAACAGCCTGGCGTATTGTTATCGCAAAATGGTGTGTCAACAGGCGTCATTTGTTTTGCATGGGAAGAGCAGACCATGGCGATTGAACGAATTTATATTATTTTGAATCCAGATAAACTACAGCATCTAGCTATTTGAGGGTTTAAGGCGCAGTCGTATACCCCCAATTGCCCATAAAATCAAGGGAATAACAATGTAAACAGCAGGGTAAAAGATGCTAATTAGAAACCTATTTTTAAGTGTAAACGAAAGCTGTAAATGGTGTGTGCTATAGATGACGTATACCAACAAGACGAAAGCCATAACATACGAAATCACCTTCCAATTGTGTATTCCTGACCACTCCGACAAACCATAACTAAGGATAAATAAGCAGACGGACAATTTTATGAAAGCACCTAGCAGCCAGAGCGGGATGAAAAAAGCATCGATATTTTGAACAAAATTAAGAATGGATATGAACTTGGTTAGCGAATAAACAGGGACATTTAATTTAGCAGCCACGTTAGGTCCGGTTACAAATAGAAGAACTAGCGTGGCTAGTACACCCCATACCATTGCAACGCCTGTTCCCCATAGGATAGCTCTTGCAGCAGTGCGCTTATTTTCAGCGAAAAAGAACAGCATGAGAATGATCGAAGGATCCATCATATAATTGTAAGAACGAAACGTGCCCTCCAGAATGGCGGCCCACCCTGAATCTGCATAAATGGGCAGAATGCGATTTACCTCCATATCCTGAGGATTCAAGAATAGTTGGACGAACAACATACTAACGAAGAAGGGCCCAATCATTTCGGCACAACGGCTAATTGTCGTAATCCCACCTTTATAAATCGCGAAGGCAAGTAGCAATATCATACACATAACGATGACGGTCATCGGTGTGTTATGTACGAGTACTAAATTGACGAACTCGGCTGTGCCTCTCAAGATGGTTGCCATCTGCATAAACCATAGTAGGAAATACACCGTGACGATGATTTTCCCAAGGATAGTGCCAAGCAGGTCTTTCATGAAATTGACCAATGTTTTATTCTTGTTCTGCAGGCAAACTCGGAGCATCATCCACGTCGTAGCCATCATGATAATGCCGCCGAGTAGGATAGAAATCCAACAGTCCTGACGTGACTGCTCCGCGGCTAATTGGATGGGGAGGTAGGAAACTACGATGATGGAAGAGATACTTACCAACCAGAACATTTGATAACCGCTTACTTTCATACCCCTCGTGTCCCCTTTCCATCTTATTCCAATTGGACACCAAGCACTCCGACTGATCTGAGTTGTATATTCGCTTGGACATTGGCTTCGACTTTCTTGAAATTCCCGTCCCAGTCGTCCTTTTGCGATCTCCACCAGTATGGATATTTGCGATGAAGATAGGCGCCGATACCAAAAACATCGGATCCCCATTGCTGAACTTTGTCAAATGCAAGTTGTAATCTGTTCTGGATCTGTTCATTAAGGTACTTCTTAACCTCTTCCATGTTAGTTACTTCGGACATATCTAGGGAGGTTGTGTTTTCCAATAGATAGGCTTGTGCTTTGACCTTTATGACCACCTGTCGCGGATCCTGATTAGGGACAGATTGAATATGACGCCTAATATGGGTTAGTCGAAACGAGAGGACGCCATTGCCGTTCTTCCATGGAATAGTCATGCCTATTGAGCTGCCTTTCCCAGACAACCAAACAACATCTTCCCCTTCAAAATTATCCAGCAAGCCAGCGACTTTCAGCTTATTGTTGACAACAGCGTACCCGGATAAGGCAGCTAACGGATCCGCTTTCTGGGTGTTCACCTTCATGTTTTTGATCTGGAGAACCGGTACAAGCGAGGAGGTTTCCTGTGTTACGCTATCAATAATAAATTGCCTAGTAGAGAAATTCTTCAAGCCGTTAATATGCAGTTCCTTGCCAGCCGCGATGCTCGATAGATTTTCCATAGGATGCTTAATCATAAGGAACTCTTTGGCATTGTTTCCTTTGATCATGAAGGTAACATCACGTTGATTGTTAGCAGGATCTCGCCCCAGTTTATCAAATAATTGGCTAACGTCATTTTTGTTCATAAACTCCTCGCTAATCGCAATCAGGATGCGATGACTCGTCATTAATCGACGAGACATCTCCTTCTGTACTTTTTGCGTGGCTTCATAAACATCTTTCCCTTTGGCCGACATAACGATAAAGCTATCGGAATCACTAGATCCGTTTTTAAATGAATTCATTTTAGAAGGGATTGCGATCTGGTAACTAACTTCCATATTCCCGTTTTCCGCATGATCAATCGCTGTCCCCATGACGAAAGCCAATTGATTCGGTTCTACGAAATCTGTGCAGCTAGTCAATAGTATAAGGAGGGACAATGACACGCATAAGTGAAGGGCAACGCGAATCATGTTGAACGTCCTTTCTTGTTGCGGCCATTCTTGATCCAGAAGGGATAGCGAATAAGTAGATCTCTAATCCGTTTCCCGTCGAATGGAGCTACAGGACTTAAATACGGTGTTCCGAAAGACTCAAGTGATACCAAATGGATCAACAAGAAAATAATGCCGAAAGCAAAGCCGACAAAGCCTAAGAACCCTGAGATGAGCAGCATCAGATACCGGATTAAGCGAAAAGGGAGTGTGGCGCTGTATCTGGGAATTGTATATGCCGCGACCCCTGTCAATGATATGACGATGATGATCGGCGTGGAGATGATACCGGCTTCGACAGCCGCTTGTCCGATGACCAAGGCACCGATAATGCTGACAACTGGCCCAAGTTGGTTAGGGAGATGAACGCCAGCCTCTTGCAAGCCATCGAATATAAACATCATGAGGAACACCTCAATGACGGTAGGGAAGGGTGTATTTTCTCTGGCCGTTGCGATACCTATCATGAGATAACTCGGGACCATTTCGGGATGGAATGTGGAGAGTGCCACGTAAATTGCAGGCAAGGCGAATGAAATGAACGTCATGATGTATCGGATCACTCGGGTGATGATGACATATATGAACCGCTCAAAGTAGTCGTCTGCGGATTGAAGACCTGACCATAGTGTAACAGGAAGAATGAGGACAAAAGGGGTTCCATTCGTGATAAGAGCGACCTTTCCCTCAATTAAGCTTGCCGCAGCGATATCGGGCCTCTCCGTGTTCTGGATTTGCGAGAAGATGGAGAAAGAACTATTCTCAAGCCATTCTTCGATATACGCAGAATCAATGATACCGTCCATTTCGATTTTACCGAGTTTATCTCTGACTTCTGTTAAAACATTCTCATCTGCAAGCCCCTTCATATAAGCAAGGATCACATCAGTTTGCGTGTATTTGCCTATTGTAAAAGATTCCATTTTGAGAAGCGGGTGAATAATCCTGCGTCTAATTAACGTGGTATTCGTGCGGATATGTTCCACGAAGCCTTCCTTGGACCCACGCAAGGTTGCTTCCTTCATCGGCTCTTGTATCCCTCTCGTCTCATATCCTTGGACTTGAGCGATGAGGGCAGAAGCTTCACCGTCTACGAATATAGCTAAGCTGCCGTGCAGAATATGGTTGACCACATCCGGGATCAATTGGTCAGTCTTGATGTCTGTTAACGGCAGCCACTCGCGTCGGAGCAGTTCAGCAAGCGACTGTACGCGATCAATGCCTTGCGGCAAGCCGCTGAAGATTAAGGGCTTCAGCACGTTATCTTCTATGCTTTGCAGGCGAGTCATGCCATCCAAGTAAACGAGTAAAAGTTGGGTTTCATCCATTAAGGTAAAGGATCGTAACACAATATCGGAGCAATCCTGGAATTGTTCGCTGAGATAGTCTTTATTCACTTTCATGCTTGTGCTAATGGTGTCCAAAGACGATCCCCTCCCGTGTTGCCGATCTCAGAGATAGTATGAACAGAGCCGAAAGTGCTTATGCAGAATTTGGCATGAATGCGGAGGGGGACATCGGGAAATAGAAAAAGAACCCTTCGCAGGGTTCTTATTAGCTTTCTATGAAATTAGCTCAAACCAGCTTTCGTTAGTCCAAATGCAACATCTGCCGAACCTGGTACGTTCTTGAAAGCGACGTTGATGCGATTCCAGGCATTGATAGCCATGACGGAGAAAGTCAGATCTGAGATTTCTTTTTCGGAGAACTGACCGCGCACGCGATCGTACAATTCGTCAGGTACACCATGTTCAGGAAGTTTAGTCAAAATTTCTGTCCAAGCCAACGCAGCTCGCTCACGGGGTGCAAATAGCGTGGATTCACGCCATATTGCGATGTGGTAGAGGCGAAGCTCGTTTTCTCCATGGATCTTCGCTTGCTTCACGTGCATGTCGAGACAGAATCCGCAGCCATTCATCTGCGAAGCTCGGATGTGAACCAAATCGAGAATCTTCTCTTCAATCGCACTATCCTGTTCCGCGGTGCTAAATTCCAGCATTTTTTTGAAAAGCTCAGGTGATTGCTGCATATAATTTAAGCGTTGTGTCATAAGTGATTACCTCCTATTTGTTTTGACACTTATAAGACAACTGAGGGCATGTATGTGTGACATCCATTCGGATGTTTCCCGTGGGAAACAGTTACCAATAGGCAGAAGGTGTCTAGTGAAGTATCATTTAATACAGGGTGATAATCATATGTTCATTTCTCCTATGATGCTGTACAATGCCAAGAATAATCAACCATTCAACAGCAAGAATCATATTTCGGAACTCAAATTAGATGGTTTACGATGTATTCTTTCTAATATGGATAAACTATACGTGTACACGAGACACAATGACTTAATTACGTACAAATTTCCTGAGTTATTACAATGCCCTGTCCCGGAAGGAACCATACTTGATGGTGAGTTAGTTGTGCTGGATGATCAAGGAAAGCCCGATTATGAAGCGATGTCTGCGAGATTTTTATCTCCCAGAAATAAGAAACCTGTGGTTTTTTGTGCTTTTGACATTATGCGATACAAGGGCATTGACGTCACGGGTTTAAGCTTACTTAAGCGCAAGGAGCTACTGGATTTGGCTTTTAAGGAAACGGAAAATTATAAGAAGATAGAAATGTTTGAAGGAAACACAATCGATTACTATGAGCAAGTTCGCGGCAGAGGGCTTGAGGGAATTATAATAAAATCCATAAGAGATAATTCGATTTATGAAATAAACAAGCGCTCCATTCGCTGGCAAAAGGTTATAAACTGGACGTATGCCGATGTGTACATTTCTGGGTATAGGAAAAATAATTTTGCCCTATTAGCCTCTATAGATCGGGCAGATGGTTCCAAGGTGCCAGTAGGCATTATTGAATCAGGCGTATCCCTTCTTCATATGAAGGCCATAGAAGGTGTGAAGAGGCGCTTAGTCTTCAAAGAAGACAAGAACTTTGTTTATATGGAACCTCGCATTATGGCCAGAATTAAGACGAGGAGTTGGACGCTAAGCGGGAGACTGCGCTCACCGGAATTTATTGAATTTGTCATGTGAATAGGAAGAGGCTGAAATCACTAAGCAAGATGAGGTGAGTTCAGTCTTTTTTTCGTTGAGCAAGTATCCATACATTTACATAATCGACAAGGATCTAGCACAGAATAGACATACAATTGATATGTCAGGATTATGGTGAGCCCGGCCATGTTTTCTTTGAAGAATAAACGATGGGGATCCAACCCCCCAATGAAACAGCCCAACATGAAGGAGAAGATTTCATCTTTTCACTTCGTGGCTGAATTGGCGCAAATGAATACACAATTTCAAGAAGCGTTTCGCATGTTTCCGGATTTCGTGAGCAAAGTATCGACGAATAAAGTTTCGTATGGGGTATATTATCTCAGCCATTTGGTGGATTCCGAGCTTCTTATCGAAGAAATTCTGAATCGACTAACGGAGATCGAAGATAGGCCTTCATCGGAGGATTTGATTCATATAGTTCCCATAGGGCAGCTGTTGCCTGACGATAATTGGTACCACATGCAGCAGCATATTTTGCGAGGTTGGACGTATATCCATATCCATGGGCATCCACTTGGCATTCTGGCGAATACCGCGAAACGCAGAGAACGAGCTTTGGCTAGGCCGGAAAATGAGAGTCAGATTCTAGGTCCGCAAATTGCTTTTACGGAAAATATAGAGACGAATATAGCGCTAATTGGGCAATATTTACCTAACCCTGATTTATGCGATATCGCCATGAATAAAGGTGAGAATACGCAAACTGACGTTCGCATACTTTATTTAAGCAATCGAGCTGATTTAGAAATGGTTGCCCATATTTATAACAGTATTGATGCGTTACAGCTTGAAGCGATACTAGATGCAACGGTTTTAGCACAGTGGCTGGAAGATAATCCAAGCTCGATTTTCCCGCAAATGATTACCACAGAAAGAGTAGATCGGGCTATATTCCCTCTATTGGAGGGGAAGGTTGTAATTACCGTTAGCGGTAGTCCACATGTCATTATTTGCCCCAACACTTTCTTTGATTTTTTCAAATCCATTGAAGATTACTATTTTAGATGGGTTACGGGAATGTTTTTCCGAAGCTTGCGCATTGTCGGTATTGCGATCTCCCTATTTGCTACGGCAACGTATGTGGCTGCACTTACGTACCATTACGAGATTATTCCACAGGCATTGCTTGTTCCCTTAGCGCAATCCCGTGCAAGAGTACCCTTTCCTCCGCTCGTAGAAGCGCTAATGCTGGAAATGATCATTCAGCTTTTAAGTGAGGCAGGTGCAAGGCTGCCTTCCAAAGTAGGTCAAACGATGGGGATCGTCGGCGGTATCGTCATTGGACAGGCAGCGGTACAAGCTGGTTTCACGAGTAATATTTTAATCATCATTGTGGCATTAAGCGCGCTGTCATCGTTCACAACACCAGTGTTTGCCATGGCGAATGCGATTCGAATTATTCGGTTCCCCATCATCCTATCCGCGGGCATCATGGGCGGCTTAGGGATTGCTGTCAGCGTAGCTTTATTAATCTTACATTTGCTGAGGCAATCAAGCCTGGGCCAACCGTATTTCTACCCTCCCTACACAGTTGCAAATACCAATAAACGAGATGGCCTTATAAGGGTCCCCTATCAGCTAGCCCCGAAACGATCCGTATTTGCTAATACGGGGCAGAGCACCCTGAAGGGAAACAAGGATATCGATGAGTAAAATACAACCATCCTATATGTATAGCTCCTTTTTACTCATGTTTATCATCCATGACGCTCAGGTGGGCGTAGGGCTCCCTAGTTACCAGAGAGTTGTGTTCGGACTGGCAGGACATGATGCCTGGATAGCGTCCCTGATTGCTGGTCTTCTAACGCAGCTCGTTGTTTGGTTGATGATTAAAACTTTAGAAAAGTTCGAAAATAAAGATCTCTATGATATTCATTTGTTGATCTATGGGAAAATGATCGGTCATGTCGCTAATATGATCTATTTGGTTTATTTCTTAGTTGCAACGATCATTGTATTGCGCAATTACGTCGAAATGATTCAAGTCTGGTTATTCCCGAGCGCTCCCCAATGGCTGCTTTCTTTATTGATTGCAAGTGTCGTATTTTATGGCGTAAATGGGGGCTTAAGAACGATTGTTGGCGCATGTGTCATGTTTGTATTTTTAACGGTTTGGCTGCTCTTTCTTCTTTATTTTCCTTTGAGATATGCAGAGTGGACCGGTGTATTGCCCCTACTCGAAACAGATGTGAAACATTTGTCTAAAGGGGTGCTTTCCATGTCTTTAACGATGGCTGGGTTTGAATTCCTTTATTTTATTTATGCCTATGCCAAAGATAAGTCCAAAGTCCAACGGTATTGTCAATTTGGTATTATGAGTGTCACTTTTGTGTATACAACCGTCATGTTTGTTTCTACGGTGTTCTTCAGTGGTGGTGAGCTTCTGAAGACGGATTGGGCGACGTTTACCATGTTGAAAATTATTAAATTTCCGTTTCTCGAACGATTTGAATATATCGGAGTTAGTCTGTGGCTCTTAGTGATTCTTCCGAATCTGCTCATGTATAGCTGGGCGGCGACGAAAGGCCTCAAACGTACATTTGCCTGGAAGCAGAAATACTGGTTGTATGTCTTCATTGGCGTGGTTTGGATGGCTTGTTCTTTCATTGACTCTCGGACTCAGGTGGAAGCGATGAATGCGTTTTTTTCAAAATGGGCGGTCTATATCGTTTATGTATATCCTGTGATCTTGTTTGGAGTGGTCCAACTCTATGTATGGAGACAAAAGAATCGGAAGAATAGGAGACAACCCGAGGTGATTACGTGAAAAGAATCAATGTCATTTTCTTTGTAATACTTATCTTCGTTACAGCAGCCGGTTTGCGTTTAGAGAAAAATGTGGTAGAGAAGCTAGGCATGGCCATTGCCGTGGGGTACGACCATGGGGAAGGTGATCATATCAATTCTACCTATGTGCTGCATCAGATCGATCCGGTTTCCCAATCTTCCGTTATGACGATCTCCGCTGAAGGGATGACAAGCAAAGGTGCTCGTGTCGCTGCGAACCGCAAATCGAATAAGAAGATCGTCTCAGGTCAACTGCGGGTCGCTGTCTATGATACTAAGCTTGCTCAGACAGGACTTCTACCCTTGGTAGATACCTTATTTCGAGACGCATCTATCGCAAGTACCGTGTATATGGCTGTCAGTAAAGACAGTACAGAAGATCTCTTAAAACATAAGTATCCCCAGTTCCCTGATGTAGGTACCTTTATCGTAGACAGCATTCAGCAGAATATTATGGATGAACAGATGGTTTCAGGCACACTTCATGAATTCCTTTCAGCTTTATATTCGATGGCAGATCCCATGGTACCGCTTCTACAAAGAAAAGGTGATACTGTGGAACTGAAAGATGTGGCTGTTTTCCGAGGGGATAAAATGGTCGGCACAATCGACCCCAAAGAGGCTTTCTTCCTCAAGACGATAAGGGATCGCTATAAAGCAGGGAATATCGAACTGTCGTTGGACACGAATCAATTGGGGGATATCGCGAAGAATGTCAAAGATAAGACCGCACGAGTAGTTATCGAGAATATTGCTAGTGATAGCACGAAAAAGCTCATTAGCCAAGATCCGCTTAAATTTCAAATTAATATTAAATTGAAAGGGATGCTGACGGAAACGTCTGCGCCGTTCGATCTCGGTCAAGCTGAGGTTATTCAAGCTCTGCAAGTGCAAGTGAATAAAGAATCGGAAGATCACATTCAATCTTTGCTCCAAAAATTAACTGATTTGGGTTCGGACCCGATCGGATTTGGAGAAATATTTCGCAGTCGCGTGTACCACTCGAACCTAACGAGCGATGCATGGCATGAGATGTATAAAACTGCAACGTATGATGTACATGTTGATATGCGAATTGTGAGATTAGGGCAGATTCAATAAGTTATAAAAAGGTTGCCAATTAAACTGTAACCTGTTAGTATACACTTAATCGAATATGAACCTTCGGGGCAGGGTGCAATTCCCTACCGGCGGTGAGGATACCCGTGTGTATCTAAGCCCGCGACTCCCGGCCAGCAATGGTTGGGACTGACTTGGTGTGATTCCAAGGCCGACGGTATAGTCCGGATGAGAGAAGGTGAAGAACAGCCTGTTGAATTGCGACAATTCCATAGGTCTGTTTGTCAATGCCCCCGTCATTCACTTGAACGGGGGCATTGTTCTTCGAGAAGGTTCAATTCAGAACGTTCTCTAGGAGGTTTTTGAATTGGAAAATGTAGTGAAGTTTAGTAGTAAGGGAGCGGCGTCTCAGGGCTTAAGCTCTCGTACGAAAGGGATGAGTGGGATCTGGTATGTCGCGCTTGGCGCAACCCTGTGGGGACTGGATCCGCTGTTTCGCATCTTGTTATTGAAAAGTTTTACCTCGGCTCAAATCGTATTTATTGAACATGTGCTTCTGGCTATTTATGCTGTGCCAGTGTTGTTGAAGTATCGCCGAACATTAATAGGTAAGCTAACACTTGGCGTCATTGGTGCGCTGCTCTTCATCTCCTGGGGCGGATCGGCCATTGCAACGATTCTGTTCACCGCGGCTTTCTCTCATGGGAATGCCAATGCCATCTTGCTTCTACAGAAATTACAGCCATTATTCGCTATCATTTTAGCTCGTGTGTTGCTTAAAGAGACATTGCCGTCGAAGTTTTTCAACTATATCGGGATAGCGCTGTTAGGTACGTACCTATTGACCTTTGGCTTTGGTTGGCCGGGCATGGGCATGAAGGATTTGGGAACGATTAGCTGTTTATTTTCCATATTGGCAGCTGTTCTATGGGGTGGTTCCACCGTGATGGGGAAATACTTGCTTCAGAAAAAGTTGGAATTCCCTGTCGTGACCTCACTTCGGTTCTTGTTGGCACTTCCACTATTAACGATCGTATTATTGGCAAGCGGCGACAATTGGCGATTGAACGGTTCAAGCACTGAACTGGCGATTATCGCGATTAATTTGCTGTTCCAAGCCTTTTTCCCAGGTCTAATTAGCATGCTGCTATATTATAAAGGTTTGTCCTCCACCAAAGCACTCTTTGCAACGCTAGCTGAACTTGCCTTCCCTGCGGTAGGCGTCTGTGTGAATTGGCTTGTATTTGGTCAAACATTAACGCTAGGGCAGTTGTTCGGATTTATACTCATCTGGTTGACGTTGTGGTTTATGAGTCGGCAGAGTCAGTCGAATCAGCTGAAGTAAAGGTGGATTAGGTCCGAAATTTGTACTAGTCAAATAATCTAGGATGATTTAAGCTTGACTCATTGTTATGGTGTAATGTGATGAGGAGGGCTTTTGTTTTGGAAATTAAACTATTTAAAGCATTGTGGGGCATGGAAGGTTCACTCGAGTCCCAATTTGAGCGTATTGCTGGAGCGGGATATGTCGGAGTTGAATCCCCTATGCCTGCACTTGAGGAAGAAGATCTCTTCCGGAAGCTGTTGGAAACGCACCAACTGGACTATATTCCGATGGTATTTACGCAAGGTCCTGATCATATAGCTTCTTTTGCTGAGCAAGTGGCACGTGCGGTTTCATTCCGACCAGTAAGCATTACGTCACATAGTGCGAAGGATTCGATGCCTTTTGAAGAGCAAATTGAATTCTTCCGTGAGGCGGTTGAAATTGAGGGGAAATACGGGATTGCCATCGGCCATGAAACACACCGCGGTAGAGCCTTGTTTAATCCATGGGAAACGGGCAAGCTGCTAGATGCTGTTCCTGTAATCAAGTTAACAGCTGATTACAGCCATTGGTGTTGTGTTACCGAAACGACCCTAGAGAGTCAAGAAGACAACCTGCGCAAATCGTTCTCACGTGTTCAGCATATTCATGGCCGAGTAGGCTATGCACAAGGACCACAAGTGCCAGATCCAAGAGCGCCAGAGTATGCAAACGAACTGCAGAGGCACATGAGCTGGTGGGACAGCATCGTCCAAGCGAAGCAAGAGGCAGGCGTAACGACTATCACTTATACACCAGAGTTCGGACCTCCAGGGTATTTGCACACGTTGCCGTTCACGAACCAGCCTGTTGCAGATTTATGGGATGTATGCCTTTGGATGGGAAAACATTTCAAAGGACACTATAAGAGTATCTAACCCTATTACTCTTAGTTAAAGGTATAATCCATGCTCAATAAACTTCAGAAAATGCCAGCATCAAGACTTATCGTTATTGCTTATTTCATTGGCATCTTTCTTATCGCCATTCTTCTTAAATTACCGATCAGTTTAAAAGCGGGCGCCACAATTTCCTTTGTGGACGCCCTCTTTACATCTGCTAGTGCTGTCAGTGTAACAGGGCTGACAACGGTTAGTATCACGGATACGCTTAGCAATTTCGGCATTGGCGTGCTCATCGTTGCTTTTCAATTCGGCGGGATCGGCGTCATGACATTGGGGAGCTTCTATTGGCTGTTGTTCGGTCAGGAAATCGGCTTGCTGCAGCGTAAAATGATTATGATTGACCAGAATCGCAACAATTTATCTGGTTTGGTTCAGTTAATGCAGCTCGTATTGGCCTTTACACTGATGCTAGAGGCAATGAGTACATTGGCATTTGGGTTGTATTTCTACTTCAGAGGAGAGTATGGGTCGATTTGGAGTGCCCTATACCACGGGATGTTTCACACCATATCGGCGTTTACGAACGCCGGTTTTGATCTTTTCGGCAACTCATTGCTTAATTATTCAAATGACTATTTCGTACAAGCACTTACCATGTTTTTAATCATCTTAGGCGGGATTGGCTTCCCTGTTCTAGCGGAGTTGCGAGAGTATTGGTGGGGCGGGCATAAGAATTTCCGGTTCTCCCTTTATACCAAGCTGACACTCGTTACAACATCTGTATTGTTATTGTTTGGAGCCATCGGCTTTTGGCTGATGGAGCGAACGCATGCTTTGGCAGGAATGAGCTGGCATGGGAAAATACTTGCCTCACTCTTCACATCCGTCACATCGCGCAGCGCGGGACTTACAACCATTGATATATCTACGATTACAGAGGCAAGCTTGCTGCTTGTTTCTATTCTAATGTTTATTGGGGCAAGTCCATCCAGCATGGGGGGCGGGGTTCGAACGACGACCGTAGCCGTTATTGTGCTGGCCCTTATCGCGTATTCGCGCGGGGAGAAAGAACCGAAAGTTTTCGGCCGTACGATCAGCCAAGAGGACTCGCTCAAGAGCTTTGTGTTTTTCTTAACGGGTATTGCCCTGCTACTCGGAGGGGTCTTCGTTCTGTTACTCGCTGAGCCCGATCGTTGGGGAGTGTCCGCTATCCTATTCGAGGTGGCGTCAGCCTTCGGAACATGTGGTTTATCCACGGGAATCACCGCAGACTTGGGTACCGTTAGCAAAATCTCGCTTATCTTGCTCATGTTTATCGGAAGAATCGGTTTATTTCTGTTCTACTCCTTATTTACGAACGGGAACGGGAAGAAGAAGCCTCTAATCCGATATCCAGAAGAAAAGCTCATCATTGGATGAAAGAAATGCCCCATTGGAAATTTTTTGAATACGACTACTTATAAGATGTTATAATAAGATGAAACGCAGCCTAGGATCGTCCTGTGGCTGTTTTTCTTTGGAATTCCGGGGATTTTGACTACTAAAGTCGAATTCACAAATAATTTACCCAGGAAAGTGAAACGTGTTTGAATTTTATGCGTATCAGATAAGGGAGTTCACTAAAACAGGTAAGCGAAGGGAGGTGGCCTCGTTGACAATCAATTTAGTCAAAGGTCAGAAGATTGATTTAACCAAAGGTAACGCAGGTCTATCTAAAGTTGTGGTTGGATTGGGTTGGGATCCTGCTGTTGTTGAGAAGAAGGGGTTCTTCGGCTCCAAGAAATCAGCAGTTGAGATTGATTGTGACGCTTCCGTCATTCTTTTGGATGAAAGAGGAAAAGTAACGAATCAGAAACATGTGATCTACTTTGCTAATCTGCAAAGCCCTGATGGTTCAGTCGTTCACTCTGGTGACAACCGTACCGGAGATGGCGATGGTGACGATGAGACGATTTCTATTAATTTAGGACAAGTTCCCGCTGATGTGAGTAAAATCGCATTCGTCGTGAACATTTATGACTGTGTGAATAGAAAGCAAGATTTCGGTCTCATTCAATCCGCTTATATCCGTGTATTGAATGGTTCTAATCAACAAGAGTTGGTTAAGTTTAACTTAACGGATGACTATTCAGGCAAATCATCGCTTATTGTTGGTGAAATTTACCGACACGGCAGCGAATGGAAATTCAGCGCAATTGGTGAAGGAAGTACAGATACAACGATTGGACAATTGGTCAAAAGATATCAATAATGGCACAGCCAAATCCTATATAAGAGAGAGGTATTTACCATGTCTATTTCATTATCTAAAGGTCAGAAAGTCGATTTAACGAAAACAAACCCAGGTTTGACGAAAGTTCTTGTTGGCCTAGGATGGGACACGAACAAGTACGATGGCGGTAAGGATTTCGATTTGGATGCGTCCATTTTCGCAGCAAATGCAGCTGGTAAAGTGGGCAACGAATCCGATTTTATTTTCTACAACAACACCAAAAATGCAAATGGTTCTATCGAGCACAAAGGTGACAACCGTACAGGTGCAGGCGATGGCGACGATGAAGTTATCTCCATTGATCTAAGTGCAGTTCCAGCAGAAACAGAGAAAATCGCATTCTGCATTACCATTCATGATGCGGAAGCAAGAGCGCAAAACTTTGGACAAGTTTCCAATGCTTATGTACGTGTAATAAATGAAGGATCTGGCGCAGAATTAATTCGTTTTGATCTTGGCGAGGATTTCTCCATTGAAACAGGTGTTGTGATCGGTGAACTTTACCGCAATAACGGTGAGTGGAAATTCAGTGCGATTGGCAGTGGTTATAGAGACGGACTAGCAGGTTTGGCACGTGATTATGGTTTACAAACTTCCTAAGATGGAAGTCTAGCATAATAGGGTGATGCTTTCTGGATGCATTCAGGTGCATCACCCTTCCTACTCTACTTAATCAATTCAACTCATGAAATGGTGTTCACTTGACCAGCTTTGTTGCGTTATGGATTGGAATTCAATGATCCGAGTAGACGAATCGTGTAATCGGTGAATGAGATAGATGAGGATAGATCGCACAAAGAAGAATCGTATTTAAACAGGGGGTCCATCTACATGTCAGACTTTTTCAGTAGTTTTGTAGACAATTTCATGAATTTCTTTAGTTGGGACGTGCTCTCAGCAACATTAACGGATCCCGTAAACTGGGGGATTATCGGTACACTTGTTCTTCTCGAAGGCTTGCTTTCGGCAGACAATGCGCTCGTGCTTGCTGTCATGGTTAAGCATTTACCGAAGGAACAGCAGAAGCGAGCTTTATTCTATGGTTTATTAGGAGCTTACATATTTAGATTTATCGCCATTGGTGTGGGTACGTTCTTAGTGCAGATTACCTGGATTAAGGTAGCCGGTGGATTGTATCTCCTGTGGATTGCTTATAGTAACCTCTTCATGAAGAAGCATGGCGATGATGGAGGGGAAGTTAAGAATAAAGGTCTTTCCTTCTGGCGTACCGTTCTTGCAGTAGAAATCATGGATATTGCATTCAGTGTCGATAGTGTTCTTGCCGCATTTGGTGTGAGCGACAAGGTGTGGGTATTGTTCTTAGGTGGAATCTTGGGCGTCCTCATGATGAGAGGCGTGGCGCAAGTGTTCTTGAAGCTCATTGACAAGATTCCAGAATTGGAGAAAACAGCATTTATTTTGATTATCGTCATCGGTCTCAAAATGATTGCTGGAGCTTTCGGTTTCCACATTTCACATGTTATCTTCTTCTCCGTCATTATTGCTTTGTTCGGAGGAACTATTATTTTGAGCTCACTTCGTAAGAGAAAATCTGGATCTGTCAAAGGATCTTAAATCACATCATAGGTGTAATCATGGGCAATCCCTCCGTTAAGGAGGGATTGTTTTGAACTAAAGAGGGAGGAATCGGCATGCGATATTTTAATTATTTAACCGCGGATGAAGAGAAAGCTTTATTTTACATACCGCCGAATTCCTTCCATAATCATTCGCACAAAGACATTTTAGCTCATTCAGTCGGTGCTGCGCTCTATATGCCAGCGACCCGGCGTACGTTCGCAGAAGATATTGCTTTTGGTAAAATTGAAGGCTTAGTATCCGTAGTCCTTGATCTCGAGGATGCTGTAGGTGATAACGAAGTGCATGCTGCTGAAGAATCGCTTATTGGGCAAATGAATCAGATCGCGCATTGGATGGAAGTTGGTATCGTAAGCGGGGATAACCTGCCGCTGATATTCATCCGTGTAAGAAGTGTGAATCAATTGAACTATGTGCTTGAGAGATTGGAAGAGAATGTAGCTCTTCTAACTGGTATTGTGTTCCCGAAATTCACTGTGGAAAATGGCGAGGATTATTTCCAAGTTCTGGAAAATTATAATGATGAGAAATCGGCATCAGCACCTATTCTTTATGGACTACCGATTCTGGAATCGGCCTCGATTATTTATAAAGAAAGCCGCACTTATACGTTACTGGCGATTAATGAAATCATAACGAATTTTAAAGATTTAGTTTTGAATATTCGGATTGGTGCTACTGACTTTTCAAGCTTATTTGGGCTGAGAAGAAGTCCGGACAGAACGATTTATGACATTGCCCCGATACGGGATTGTGTTGCTGATATTATTAACCTTTTTGGTCGGATGGAGGCCACCAACGTCATTTCTGGACCTGTGTATGAATACTTCGGCGTGAAAGGTCTCTTACAGGAAGTGATGCTGGATAAAGAAAATGGTTTAGTCGGCAAAACGATCATTCATCCTACACACATTAAGCCAGTCCAAACCCGCTATGCGATCACCCATGAGGAATATACAGATGCTATAAGTATTCTGAAGAACAATCATGGCGACCTTGGCGTTATGAAGAGTGCATACGGTAATAAAATGAATGAATTCAAACCCCATTATAATTGG
This sequence comes from Paenibacillus sp. J22FR83, assembly GCF_059691955.1. Taxonomy (NCBI): domain Bacteria; kingdom Bacillati; phylum Bacillota; class Bacilli; order Caryophanales; family Paenibacillaceae; genus Paenibacillus; species Paenibacillus sp. J22FR83. Next base: position 243,673 of record NZ_JCAUAM010000012.1, on the reverse strand, counting down.
GCGAAACGTATTCTTCTACGATCACAAGTATATGGGGTGCTGCATGAACAACAAACCTTTGATGGATTACTCACGGGACCTAACCGAGCGTACGTATAAAATAGCAGGTGATTTGGAGCTGCACGTCACCGTGACTTCGAATCCCTACAACATACCGCTGGACGCTTTATTCTCCATGGCGGCAAGAATTAATAAGAAGCGATCTTTTTTGTTTGTAAGTAAGGTGCTAGGCAAGCATATCCCTGTGAATCCGTATACGTCCCTATTAAGCGGAACTACATTAGCGCTATTACTGCAGCAAGCTTTACAAGGAAACCAATCAGACGAGAAAGTTCAAAGGGCTATTGAGGGGCTTGTATGCCCTGAGAAAGCAGAAACTGCCTATCATGCAATCATGTCAGAACGGTTACCCCTAAAGCAGCCTATTGCTTTTATTGGATTTGCGGAGACGGCTACAGCCATTGGTCATGCGGTATACGAAGCTTTTGGGCGAGGAAGCCATTACCTGCATACAACTCGTGAGGTGATCGAGGAATCACCAACCATTCTTCAGTTTGAAGAAGAGCATTCGCATGCTACGGCTCATTATGGGTATTCGGATGATCCGGCAATTCTGACGCTGCCTGACATTCTTGTTCTTGTCGATGATGAAATTACAACAGGGCGAACGTCCCTTAATATTATTCGCGATTTGCAAGAGAAATTTCCGAAGAAGATTTACTATGTGTTAGCACTGCTGGATTGGCGTACAGAGGAAGATATCCTTCAGTTTGACCAATTGGAGCAAGAACTACAGATTACGATTGTAGTCATCTCTTTGATTCGTGGGAACACGAGAGTAGTTGGATCTAGCGAAAGCTTGCCTGTGCAAGCGCCTAAGCCTTTGATTGAGGAGCACACAGAACTGCAAATAGGTTATGCCAATCAACTATTCTCGCATGCTTCTTATGCGGGCAACCGCCCTTATTTGCAGCATAGCGGAAGATTCGGACTTACCCCCGCCAATACGGAACAGTTGGATCGTTCCATCACACAAACGGCTGAGTTGCTCAAGCGCAAACGTACGGGGAAACACACGCTATGTGTGGGTACAGGGGAATTTATGTATATCCCGATGCGGATTGCGGCCGAGATGGGAGATGGGGTGTCTTATCAATCGACGACACGCAGCCCGATCCATGTCATTGAACACGACGACTATGCGGTAAAATATGGCCATGCTTTCCCTTCCCCAGAGGATGAACAAGTTGTCCATTTCTTCTACAATATCCCGTACGGCAAGTATCAGGAGCTCTTTCTTTTTTTGGAAAGAGAAGCGTCCCCTTCATCGATGGACCCGATTCTGCGAATTCTCCAAGCGAAAGGTCTGCACACCCTGCATATCGTCTACTTCTCACCTCAAACGGTTGATTGGAAGGAGGCTACGGTATGGAAGCTTGGCGTTCCAGACGCATAGATGATCCTCAACCAATGGGGAGTTATCCCTCTGGTGATGTGACATTTCTACTGAAGGATATTAGCAATATTAGGTTGGAAGTCGCTTTAGATGCCAGAGAGCGTGCTATCCAATCCGGTACACACTACTCCGAAATGCTCCCGCAAGAGCATCTGCCTTCCTCTGATTATTTGAACTTATATCAAGAAACCCTCGAGCTGTCTGCGGAGAAAGTAGCCTTATCGGTAGGTGTAGTAGCGGAGCTTATACGAACCAAGAAGGGGCCGAACACGGTCCTCGTTTCCTTGGCTAGAGCGGGTACACCTGTGGGTATTTTGATCAAGCGATACCTTAGGGACATTCATGGACTCGATCTGCCCCATTACAGTATTTCGATTATTCGTGGTAAGGGAATTGATGAGAACGCTCTCTTATATATGTTGCAGAAACATCCAGGAACAAGGCTGCAATTCATTGATGGATGGACAGGCAAGGGGGCCATTCGTAAGGTACTTACCCAAGCTTGTGGCAAAATGGCAAGGGATCACGGGATCATCCTAGATGATGATCTAGCAGTTCTCGCCGATCCTGGGCATTGCACCGATATGTTCGGAACCCGCGAGGACTTCCTTATTCCGAGCGCATGCCTGAACTCCACGGTCTCCGGTTTAATGAGTCGTACAGTGCTGCGCGACGATTTGATTGGACCGAATGATTTCCATGGCTCCAAATATTACAAGGAATGGCTCGAACACGATCAGTCTACCCATTTTATTGAAGCGATCGTGCCTAATTTCAGCGGGGTGACAGAGGCGGCCCAGAGGATTGCCCAGAAAATGTTGCTGCATCCACCCGCCATATCATGGCATGGCTTACGGGATATTCAAGCGATTCAGACGGTTTATTCCATGGCTGATATCAATCTGATCAAGCCTGGCGTGGGAGAAACGACGCGTGTCCTCCTTAGGCGAGTGCCGTGGCGGATCTTAGTAGATCGCATGGATAATCCGCATATTCGGCATATTTTGCTGCTAGCTGAGGCACGTGGTGCACCTGTTGAGGTGTATCCAGGCCTTACCTATTCATGCTGCGGTTTGATTCAATCTGTGAAAGGGGATGCCGAATGATCTACGCTAGTGATTTAGATCAGACCTTAATTTATTCGCAACCTGCAGAGCGAGCGGAGCTTCTGGGAGAGCGTATCATGGTTGCCGAGCTCATCGATGGCAAAGTGAGATCTTATATGTCTTCTAGTACATATCAACGTCTACAAGCGTTGATGAATGAGCTTATTTTCATCCCTGTGACAACGCGGACAATTGCCCAATATGAGCGAATTCATCTTATCAGTCAAATTTTGAAACCCCAATACGCCGTCACAAGCAACGGGGGGAATATGCTGATTAATGGCAAAGTGGATACGGAATGGCAAGATCTTGTGAGAATGCGCGTTCGTGATTCAAGCGCGCCAGTCGAAGATATTCGCCAAGTCACGAACGCCGTATTCAATCAGGACTGGGTGATCAGCTCAAGTTGGTGTGATGATCTCTTTTACTCTCATATTGTCGAGCGCGACCGCATGCCTGTGCAGGAAATAGCCGATTTGAGCAAACAGCTGAAGGGGATGGGCTGGCGAACTTCTGTTCAAGGCAGGAAGGTCTATATCGTCCCAGAAGCTGTGAGCAAGGGAGCTGCGGTTACACATCTGAAGCAATTACTGGATGGCCGGAAAGTCATTGCTTCCGGTGATTCCCTGCTGGATCAGAGCTTGCTGGATATCGCTGATTACGCCATTGCTCCAGGGCACGGAGAGTTATTCCGCCAAGAGCAGTTGACACCGTCAGGGATATATAGATTCACGGAGGAATCTGGTATTTTTGCTGCAGACGATATTACGTCCTTTGTCCATTCCACACATAGCGAGCATCGCAAGTTGCTCATAAAGGAGCCATCATGAAAAAAGTATGGTTTAACCGCTGGTTTTCTGTTGCTTATCATTACATGAACAGCATTCGCAACAATGAGGATGGCGTTCAATTTAAGATGTATGCGACACATCCCGATCGTACTCACATGGCGCTGCAAGCAGCGGACTTTGCTGATACAGAGCCTGTTCTTGGCGACGACGACTACGTGGAATATGCACTAAGCTTTTGTAGAGAGCATGGGATTGATGTGTTTATTCCTAGGCTGCATATGTACGCGATCGCTAAGCATATTGATGAGTTTGAGAAAATCGGTACGCGTGTAACGGTTTGTCGTGATTTGGAGCTCTTAGAAAATCTCATGGAAAAGCAGAAATTCTACGAATCCATTCGGCCTAAGGGAATCGTAGCGATTCCTGATTATCATGTGGTAAATACGGCTGAGCAGTTTCTTAAAGCTCACGATGCGCTTACAGCGGCTGGTCATGGCGTATGCATGAAGCCAACGAATGGTGAGGGCGGCAATGGCTTTCGGATTATCAGCAACAAGCGGAATGCGCTGAATGATATGTTTGGCCCCGTCTTGCCGTACCTTACGAAAGAGCAAGCGTATCAGAACTTCTCAACCGTAGAACGTTTTGAAGATGTCATGGTCATGGAAGTACTGGGTGGTCATGAATACAGTATCGATTGTTTAGCGTCCGCATCCGGCGAGCTTTTAGCGGCCGTCCCGCGTCGAAAAGCGGATGGACGACTGAGGTTGTTGGAGGAAGTACCAGAGCTGATTGAACTTGCTAATCGCGTAGCGGCTACCTACCGCATTCCTTTTAATTATAATATTCAAGTTAAATACAATCAGGATGTACCGAAGCTGTTAGAGATCAATCCTCGGATGTCAGGCGGTTTACACGTCACTTGTTTATCGGGTATTAACTTCCCGTATTTAGCTGTGAAATCGCTCCTCGGCAAACATGTCGAGGTCCAGAAACCGACCTTCGGCTTACTGGCAAGCCATATTGAACAATATGTTATTATGAATATCGGTGAATAATCAGTACTGCGCATCATATCTTTGTTAAGAGATGATCACTCGTATCAATCAGCAAAGAGGGTGCGCGGTATGATCGTAGGCGGAATTATCCTATTCGGCATTATTGTCACGTTAATCGTCATAGCAAGTGCAGAGAAAGCGGAATATGTGTCCAATTTTATCGATAAATAGTCATCTTTGAAGCCTGAAAAGGTTTCTTTTTTTTGCTTTGATTTGGTAGAATAGAAGATAGGTAGTTTACTAGGTGAAGGAGATTTAACATGCTGCAATTAAGCGATAGTCAACTTGCAACAATGTGGAGTCAAGGAGATGCGAAAGCGTTTAATCGACTTCTGGAGCTGTACAAGGACAGAATTTATCGATTAGCTTTTCGTATGCTTCGAAATAAGTCAGATTCCGAAGATGTTGTTCAGGAGACTTTTTTGCGTGCACATTTGAATTCACATCGATTTGATGCTACCAAGAACTTCTCCAGCTGGATCTTTAGCATTGGCAAGAATGTCACGATTGATCTGATGAGGAAGAAGAAAAAGGAACTCTCCATGGATACAAGTGGGTTTCCTTCCCGAGATGAACGCCCCCTCATTGAGAAGTTGGTGAGTCATGAGAAGACACCCGAGCTGCAGCTGATTGAACAGGAAACATATAGCCAGGTGGAACAAATGATTCAAGATCTGCCCGATAAATATAAAGACCTCATTGTTTACAAATATTATTTGGATATGTCGTTAGAAGACATTAGCCGTGAAGTGAATCTACCTGTTTCTACGATTAAGACTAGGCTTTTCCGTGGCCGGAATTATATCAAAAGAAAATGGGGATCCTTATTCTTCATGCTGCATAGCTTATCCACAATGATTATTCTATAAGGTAAGCCGTAAGGCTTATTTTTTTGCCCATTACCTTATGATAAGGAGCTTCTCATGAGTATTCTTAAACTAGATGCACCCAAAATACCTAAAGAATTACCAGTTATTACCTTACAGGAAGGGAAATTTGAGCCTGAAGATAGCTTTCATACTGGTCTTATAAGTGATTGCACAATTGATAATCAGTCTGCCTATAAAGTTGCGTTTGATAAAGTTATTTTTCGTAACGTGACGTTTACACGCATTGCGATGAAAGAAATTGAGCTAACGGATGTTATTTTTGATCGATGTGACTTATCGAATGTCGACTTTACCGAAGCAACCATACATAGAACGGAATTCCGGAATTGCAAAATTATCGGTATGGATCTGACTGAATCCACTTTGAGAAACATCCTTTTTCAAGATTGCTTAGGGGATTTCGTGACATTCCGCATGGCAAACCTTAAACAAATCGCATTTCAGACGTGTTCTTTAAACAGCTCTGATTTTTATGAAGCAACTTTGCAAAAGCTACAATTTGAGGGTTGTCAATTGGAGCAAGCGCAATTTACAGGCACGAAACTAGAAGGGATAGACCTCAGTACGTGTGAGTTTACCAGCTTAGGTGTGAGTATTGAGGATTTGCGTGGATGCATTATTTCTAGAGAACAGGCGTCGGTATTTGTCAGTCTTTTTGGGATCAGATTAAAGGAATAGCGGCAAGTTGAAAAGGAGGGTTAGACGGTGAAACTAGGATTTGATATTGATGATACCCTCATTAATTTAAGAGAGCATGCGTTTCATATTTATAATCAGAAGCTAGGGCAGAACATTGGGCTGGATGTGTTTCACGCCTTGCCATCTATGGAAATTCACAGTGCTTTTGGATTGAGCAAAGAAGAGGGCGGGAAGTTGTGGTTTAGCTTGCGCGATGAGATTTATTATTCGGACTGTGCGATATTCCCCCATGCGCGTGAGGTACTGAACAAACTGGTTGAGCAAGGTCATGAGGTGTACTATATTACAGCTCGAGACAAAGAGCATACGGAGCGCACGCGACAATGGTTGCTCGACCATGGATTCCCTGTTGCAGAGGGGCATTTCTACTGTGGGATGAGTGATTCGGAGAAAGTACATATCATAGAGGCGCTAGGGCTCGATTATTACTTTGACGATAAACCGACTGTGCTGGAGACACTTGCCCATCTGCCTGTGCGCATTTGTGTGAAGGACAGATCGTATAATCGACATCTGACCTTGCCGCGGATTTCATCTTGGGATGAGCTGGACGAGCTTATGAAGGGTTAAAAAAGTAAAGATGCTCGCATCGTTACAAAACGATGCGAGCACCTGGTTGAAGGGAGAGCAGATCTTGCTCTCCCTCTTTGGTGAGCTGTTGGAGCAGGGCATCCGTATCCCGTTTGGGGGCATGGACGAGCAGCTTGAAGTTGCTGCGCATAGACCGGATCATCCGACGGACGTCGGGGAGTCCTTGATGAATTTTGTAGCTATAATCTCCGGAGTAGAAAAGTCGTTTGCCATCCATCTCAATCAAGAGCCAGATGGAGCCGAGCATATGGCCGCTACGTCCCCAACACACGCGAAGCGTAGGGGAAGCATCTTTCAAAACAACAAGCCAGACGACAGCATCTACCAAACATGATGAGTTAATTACCTATCTACAAGGCAAAGGTTGGTTCTTGGCCCAAGATTCCTTAAAGACACAATTAATTATGGATCGTTACTAATTAACGAATGGAGATGACGAAATCAATGTTCCATGCTACTAAACCACTGGGCGTGGAAAAAGCCTAGCAGCTCAATCTCACTCTCAACAGGCACAGACACACTTTACATCAAAGTAAGAGAAGATGGCGCTAATGTCGACAAAATCGCACTAACCAAAACAAGCAGCACCCCAAGCGGACTTGGCGGCACAGCTCTTGTTCTATCTACCCGCTAACCATTACGAAAAACTATACACCAGGTACCCGCGAGCACTCCCCGATCACACGCAACTACAAACCATAGAACATAGACTAAAAGCTCAGCAGCTCTTTTCTAGCGCACTGTATCTTTTACAGCTACCTATGTGCACTATCCCCTTGGCTCAGGAAAAGAATAACACTTTGAACTAGACCGAATTAGACAATCAAATCATGAACTATCAAGTCAAAGGAGTAAGAAGGAGTAAACAAACCCGACAACCGAATAAGTCCAAAAAGGCAACAATGAATGAATAAATTTAACTAGTAAAAACTTAACAGACCATTACGTCTTTAAGTGATTTGTTTAAGATGTAGTAGTTGGTGTTGGTGGAGATGCAGCGAAATGAAATATGCAGCGTTTAATTAAGTTTTCGAAGATAGGTATGTTCAATGAAGTTAGATTAATTCGGTAGCAGAACTCGGCTAAATAGATTTGAAGATGGCGAGCGCCTATGCCGTGGAAGGTAGTATTCATCCAAGTGCTTGCTTGTTTTGCAACTTCAAGTAAGGGACGCTGCCGTTTAGGGGTATAAAAACCAGTTGTCGTTTGAATTCCCTTTACAGTTGCTTCGATATGTTGTTCATGGAAGGATGAAATATCGCTTTTAGTAATATGCTTATTTCTAGGATGTGAAGGGATAACATGTTTAATTTTGATATGATTAGGCTCACCTAATTCATTAAGCGAGGAACCTACGAGCAGGAGATGTTCTTGAGGATGTTTATGGACGGTGGAGTGACGCTAATAAGTTTTGAAAGCTCCATGGCAGTAGTTCCAACATGAGTACGCGAAATTAGCAAGATTGCCAATAACCACTTGTGAAGTTCAGTTCTGGTGCCTTCCATAATCGTTCCTGAAAGTAAGGAGACTTGGAAACGACAACGAGAACACTCATACAAGGGTAAACGTCGAGTTGCAGTTACATAGGCATGACGATTCTCACAATGTGGGCATTGAAAGCCATTGGGCCATTTTATTTGAAAGAGAAAGTCAATGCAGGTATCTTCAGAGGAAAAATAATTATGAAACTGCTCATATGACAAATTTGAAATATCCATAAAAGTTCTCCCCTAAAAACAATTGGAACGTTTGTTCCCTTTTTTTATTGTACCAAACATATGATCTATTTTCAATAATTTGGATAAATTTGTGTACTCTTTTTTCTGAGTGAAGGGGATAGTAGAGATAAAGTTTGGGGGAAGAAAGTACTGGGGGGGCGAAAAACTGAAAAGCTGGTAGAGGGTGTGTGTGAAAGTGGGTAGTGCGTTGGCGAGGGGGAACGGGTTAATAGGAAATAGTACAGTTGGTGAAGGGATCGAGTGAGATAGAAAGTAGTGTACTGGAGAAGGGTACCCGGGTGTGATAGAGAGAAGCGCAATTGGGGGCATTGGTTAGTTTTAATGAAATGAGGGATGGTATAGGATTGGATCGTCTTTTTCAAAACATGTCCGCATAAGGTAGTACTAATGAATTATGGCGAATAAGTCGGTTATGGTCACAGAGGAAGGGGGAGAAGCATGCTGCAGAGGCGACGATGGAAAAGCAGGCCAACTGTGAAAACAAGCCGTAAAAAGGTACTGTGGATTGGTTTGCTCATCTTAGTCTTGTTTTGTATTCAGTTTTTTATTTTTATAGAACGAAATTTAAGACCGCCTTTGATGAACCTAGCGAAGGTTAGGGTTAAGCAGATTGCAACTCAAGCGATAAATAGTGCAATTGCTGATCATGTGGCAGGTGGAACGAATGCGGAGCAATTAATTGATTGGAAAATGGATAAAAACAATAAGATTACAGGCTTTATGTTGAATTATAATGAGCATATGAGGATTACTTCGGAAGCTATTAAAACGGTCCAAGGTGAGTTGAACAATCTGGAAAGTATTGCAGACCATATTCCCCTGGGGCAGGCTATGGATAGTGCGATTCTTGCCTCTTTTGGACCAGATATCCCGATTAGATTGCTGCCTGTTGGAAGTGTGAAGGTGGATTTAAATACACGAACTCAAAATGTTGGTATTAATATGGTGATGTTTGAAGTCTATGTGCACATTGTTGCAGAGGTTTCTGTTATTATTCCTTTCGATTCAGAAACAGAAATTGTAGAAACAGAAATTCCTATTTCTTATTCGCTTGTAGTGGGGGATGTTCCTACTTATTATTATGACAATAAAGGGAATCCGGTGGGAAGTTCGAAGGAGGGCAGTCCACCGAGCATAACACTACCTACTATTCCGCACACAGGGGCAACTAATGCTACACCTAAGGAAGGTACAACTAAATAAAAAGTATTAAAGAAATAAACCCACCATAAGATGGCGGGTTTATTTCTTTTGGCCTCGTTCTTCGCGCTCCCATCTTCGTAAGGATGGATAGGGATCGTAACTCCACTCTGTAGTGCCGTTATCGCGATATAGTCCGAAATGAAGATGCGGCGGGAATTTGCCGGATGTACCTGGTTTTCCATACCCGGAGCTGCCAACCCAGCCGAGAGTTTGTCCGGGTTTGACGATGTCGTTTATCTTGATAGATTTTTGAAAGCCAGAAAGGTGGGCGTAGTAGTGATAAATGTTATTGAGGTCACGAATACCAATTCGCCAGCCACCGTAGGGGTTCCATCCTTTGATTTCAACGATACCATAGCAAGTGCTTCTAACTGGAACGCCGTAGCCAGCGAAAAGATCAGTACCTTCATGGGTACGATGACCACCCCAGCCGCGACTATCTCCCCATGTGCTGCGGTAAGAGTAGTTGGATGAAACAGGTAATGGGAATGCATGAGCATTTGCCTCTAATGTGCCCAAGGACTCATAGATCGCAGTGAATTGACGAATACGTTCTACGCTGCGTGCATTGTGGTAATAGTTCCAAAGGTTCGTTTGTAAGTTATCAACTTTGGTTCCATTGTTGCTTAAGATCGCTGCCATAGCCGCGAGTACATCTAAATCGTTGTTTCGGTCAGCAATGCCGTCCCCTGAGCCATCACGGCCTAAGCCATGGAAAAAGGAAACACTTTTCAAATTGGTGTCTTGTGGATCTGGATTCAATACGCCCGCCCATACAAGTTCTGAGAAATAAATATTCGTCAAGCTCTGTTGAACAGTTCTTTTTTTTGCAATGTTGATGGTTTTCTCATATTGGTCCACAGCTGCTAGGTACGTCCAAGGAATGCCAGAGAGTAAGCTTATTTTCTCAAATAGCTCTTTGCGCTCCGCTTGTGAAGGTTTGGTCGGTTGGGCGCTTGGGCTTGGTGTAATTTGGTTATGAGCCATAGCTAGTGTTCCGTCAATATTTGAAAAATGTGGTATTGCACTTGTTGATAGGAGGAGGCTAAGGACGAGAACCTTTGACCAAAATGCTCTGCTTTGCATCTCTATCATCCTTCCTGAAATGTTAGTTCTTAGGATGTACGGATGTCTTGTTGTTTATCCTTCGATCTTTCGTTGCCCCGAGATATTTGCTATGATGCCAGTAAGAGGTGAGATGAATGTCTTTTAACCATAGAGAAGAGCATGTTGACGATCATATGTTGTTAGTACAAGCTAATTTGGATGATATGAATCCGGAGTGGATGACGTATGTGATGGATAAGCTGTTTGACGCAGGAGCCAATGATGTCTATATGGTACCCATTATTATGAAACGAGGGCGCCCAGGTGTGATGCTGAATGTATTAGTGGATGAAGGGCGGCTGTCATTAATTGAAGAGATTATTTTTAGTGAAACAACAACGCTGGGCATTCGCTATCTCCATGCATCATGTCATCGATTGGCAAGAGAATTTGAGCATGTGGAAACACCTTGGGGACCTCTAACGGTAAAAGTTGGTTACCATGAGGGGAAGTTGGTGCAATTTGCTCCTGAGTTTAAGGAATGTGAACAAGTTGCGCGGATACATGACGTTCCTTTGAAGATGGTTTATGAGGAAGTAAGGATGTTATTTCTGCAGCAGAAAAGAGAAAAAAACGCTCTTCCAAAATGATGGAAGGGCGTTTGTCATGTAAGCGACTATTGAGGTGAGCTAGGTGCGGCGCCATGATGAGTATGAGCGTGATCATGGCTGTGCGAGTGATCGTGGTGATGGTCATGGTCATGATTATGGCTATGTGAATGATCGTGATTGTGGTCATGGTGGTGATGATGATCATCATGCGTATGCGTATGTTCATGACTATGATCATGTGCTAGGTGTTCGTGGCTAACTTGCCACTTCCCAATTAGCGGATCAATTTTGCCAACGACAACACGTAGAACATTAGGCTGTTTAGGTAAGTCTCTTGTGCCTGCACCATAACCGATTTGGTTAACGACCATCGGAGGGAAGCTTTTGGAGAACTCATCCACAATACCGGAAATAATACCGGCCCCAGTTGGTGTTGTCATTTCTAAACTATAAGGAGTTGAAGCGATAGGTATGCCTTTCATCATCTCCAATGTGGCAGGAGCGGGAACTGGATATATACCATGATCGATATGTATGGTTCCTGATCCTAGAGGTACTGGAGAGGAGAAAATACGCTCGATTTGCAAGGAATCGATGGCTAAGGCAACACCTACGATGTCGACGATGGAATCAATGGCACCAACTTCATGAAAATGTACTTTTTCAATAGGTGTTCCGTGAATCTTAGCTTCTGCAATCGCGATTTTCTCGAAAATAGCTAAACTCAGCGCTGTAACACGTTCATTGAATGCTGCTTTTTGAATGGCATCGACGATTTGTGAATAATGTCTGTGTTTCTTCGGAGGATGTTCCGGATCGAGTATGACATCCAGTTTAAGAGCAGAAATGCCCCGTTTCACAACACGCTTCCATTCCAGGGTGTAAGGCTCTAGTTTGATTTTGGAAAGCTCATTCTCGATGTAAGCACGATCTGCTCCCGCATCCACCAAAGCGCCAAGGGTCATATCGCCGCTAATGCCAGAGAAGCAGTCCAAATATAAAATGCGCATAGTCGTTATTCACGCTCGTTTCGACATATTTTTGTTAATAAGTCCCGCATAATAACCAGCGCCAAAGCCATTGTCGATGTTAACGACGGAGATACCAGGCGAGCAGCTATTCAGCATGGACAGCAAAGGGGCGATCCCGGCAAGGTGCGCTCCGTATCCAATACTCGTCGGCACCGCGACGATAGGTTTAGACACAAGCCCGCCCATGACACTGGCGAGTGCACCCTCCATGCCGGCTACAACCACAATCGCATTCGCACCGCGAATGAGCTCAAGCCGGCGGAAAAGCCGATGAATGCCAGCGACACCCACGTCGAACACGCGTTCAACGTGGCTTCCCAGGCATTCTGCCGTAAGGGCTGCCTCCTCCGCCACGGGGAGGTCGGAGGTGCCTGCACACACGACGGCGATATAGCCGTCGTGGACTTTGAGCAGCGGGCGCTTGAACCAAGTGAGCGCCCGTGCTGTTTCGTGGTAGGTGACACCTTCCACGTTGGCTACGACATAGGCGGCTTTGGCCGCGTCGACGCGCGTGGCAAGCACGCGGTCGGTGTGCTCCATCAGCCGCCGGAATATGGCCTCGATCTGCTCGGGCGTCTTGCCTTCCCCGAAAATAACCTCAGGGAAGCCTGTACGTTTCTCGCGATCGATGTCGAGCTGCGCAAATCCTAGATCAAGGTTGGCGGGACCTGAGCCGCCTTCCTTGATGATTTGCTTCTTGGCTTCGTCGATGTCCAGATCGCCGGCCTGAACAAGTTTTAAGATCTTCTCTAAGTCCATCATAAGGAAGCTTCTTTCACCTTATCTTTGGTTTCTTGGGACAGCACTTCATTCATACTGCCCGTACGGTAGCCTTGCAGGTCTAGGGTGACATACGTAAAGCCAAGCTTGCTGAATTTCTCATAGATCGCATCACGATGTTCAACGACCTTATGAATTTCATCTGGCATGACTTCAATTCGGGCAATTTTCTCGTGGTGGCGTACACGAACTTGATAAAGACCAAGCTGGGATAAGAAGTATTCTCCTTCATCCAATTGGTCAATCTTCCATTTCTCGATTTGCGTACCATACGGTATACGAGAAGATAAGCAGGCAAAAGAAGGTTTGTTCCATGTGCGTAGACCAAGCTCTTTGGAAAGCGCTCGGATCTCGTCTTTGGTTAAGCCGGCTTCTTGCAGTGTACTGCGAACGCCTTGCTCATTCTTCGCTTGAAGACCTGGTCTGTAGTCGCCTAAGTCATCTACATTGGAGCCATCTAGGATATAGGGATAACCCAGTTCTTTGGCAATGTCTTGCAAATGGGAATAAAGCCCCGTCTTGCAGTGGTAACAACGGTCAGGATTATTGGCTACGAAATTCGCATTCTCCAATTCCTTTACCTCTGTTTTGTGCAAGCGAACGCCAAATTGCTCTGCTAGTTGTGCAGCGGCATCGAACTCCCTCGTGGGAAACGTTTCTGATGCTGCGGTAACGGCAAGTACTTGATCTCCAAGCTCTTGCTGTGCACGTTTGAGGACGAATGTACTGTCTACCCCTCCGGAGAAGGCGACGATGACACGGCCCATGTTTCTTAAAATTTCACCAAGCTTGCGATCTTTCTCGCGCGTCACTTCAGTTATGCTCATGTTTCTTTCCTCCCATACAGCCTTGATGTAGTAAGCTGAGCTGTTTTGGTCCATCTAAACAAGTGTATCACAAGTGACCCCCAAAGTGGATTGTTTTGTCAGTCATTCATGTTATAATAACATCATTGAGAAACCAAATAAAAAGGCGGGAATTACAGTGCCTAGAAAAGTATTAGAGAGAAAACCAGACTGGTTAAAAATCAATCTGAAAACCGACGAGAATTTCAAAGAAATTAAATCTATGATGCGTTCCAAGACGTTGCATACAGTTTGTGAAGAAGCCAAGTGTCCGAACATTCATGAATGCTGGGCGAATCGGACAGCGACTTTTATGATATTAGGTGATATTTGTACGCGGGCTTGCCGCTTCTGTGCAGTTAAAACAGGTCTTCCTACTGAGCTTGATTTGGAAGAGCCAGAACGTGTTGCAGACGCAGCGCTGCAAATGGGGCTTCGTCATTGTGTTGTTACTTCGGTGGCACGCGACGATTTAACGGATGGCGGTGCCATGATATTCGCAGAGACGATCAAAGCGATCCGTCGTAAACTGCCGATGTGTACAGTTGAGGTGTTAATTCCTGATTTCCTAGGTCGCGAAGAATCACTGGCTACTGTGCTTGAGGCCAAGCCAGACATTCTGAATCACAATATGGAAACGGTCGAGCGGATGTCCGATCGGGTGCGTTCTAAAGCGAAATACCAACGTTCACTCGAGTTACTGCAGCGTTCTAAACGGTTAGCCCCTAACATTCCAACGAAATCTAGTGTCATGATTGGCGTAGGAGAAGAGTGGGACGAGTTGCTTCAGACGATGGAGGACTTGCGGAAAGTGGATTGTGATATTATGACAATCGGTCAATATTTACAACCGTCTACGACACATTTATCTGTATCGAAGTATTACACGCCTGAACAGTTCGCCATGTTGAAGGAAGAGGGCATGAAACGGGGCTTTAAGCACGTGGAATCAGGCCCGCTTGTACGTAGTTCCTATCATGCACACGAACAGGTGAAAGCAGCATCAAGCGTTTAGTGCATTCAATGAACGGATCATAGAAAGGAGAGCTTCCTACCACCATGATTCATATTGCCAATAAAACATACGAGCTTGTAACTGACCACAAGAATGGTTGGAATTTTGAGGTGTTCAAAGAACGCTTCAGCGAAGTATTGGAACGATACGATTATATCGTAGGGGATTGGGGATATAGTCAATTGCGACTACGGGGTTTTTTCAAAGAAATTCACCCGAAGGCCACCAAAGAATCCTCCATCGCAGCTCTTCAAGATTACTTGAACGAGTACTGCAACTTCGGCTGTGCTTACTTTATTATCGAGAAAGTAAATGCACCTAAACAGCAAACGCCAGCGGAAGTCATCAGTTCAACTACAGTCTAAGCAGACTAGGCAGGGTAAATAAAATAACGCCATCTGAACTCCAATAGTATGGAGCGCAGATGGCGTTATGTTGTTCATGAAGCTATTTGACTTCAAGCCCAACGAATGCCTCGCGAACACGATTCCAGAACGGGAAAGGGCGGAATCGAGCAAATTTCACTTTAACATGGGAAGCAACACGGCAGCGAATGGATACGACATCGGCTCGCTGCATATATTTATGATCCAAAGATAGCAGCATATTCTGCTGGGCCTTCGGATAGATGTCACAGTGGTGATGTTTTGGTAAAATCATCGATGAACCCAATGTACGGTACACGCGGTTATTAATCGACGCGATCTCGGCAATTTGAATAGCTTCAAGGGACGGATGGACCATGGCGCCGCCTAAGCTCTTGTTGTACGCGGTACTGCCTGCGGGAGATGAGATGCAAATACCATCACCGCGGAACATTTCGAACATTTCATCGTTGACGTGAAGTCTAGCGACTAATGATACTTCGATCCCTCGAATCGTAAACTCGTTAAGGGCAAGGTGTGTTTCAACGCCTTTGTCCGTTGTAATTTCAATTTCGACAACAGGGTAGCGCACAACGTGCAGCTCCTCTGGTGTAGCGACACTGAACATGAGTGAAGCTAGGTGATCTAACTCATCCGGCTTCCAATCTGCAAAAAATCCAAGATGCCCCGTATGGATCCCAACGAAAGCGATATGATCCAATTTGTCGACATACTTATGAAAAGCTTGGAGCATCGTACCATCCCCGCCAATGGACAGGACGATATCGGGATGATCTTCATCCCTGGGCATGCCTTGCTTAGCGGCGAGAGCGTGGAAGCGTTCGGTCAGCTCCTTGGAAATGTCATCGCCTCGTTCAATGACGTTATATTTCAAACTTGTTCCTCCTAAGAGCTTTGCATGAGCAAAACTTTCTTCGTAAGCGTGGAATGAGTATTCACACAATGGTTTCTAATAATTAGAGCAGAAGGCGTCAATCTCTTGGAGAATGGATTCAGGTGTGTACCGGATTTCTGCGGCAACCCGATAGCTGTCGTTGCTGAAATGCGTAACTCTTACAATTTCACCATAAACAGTGATGGGAGCAGAGACATTCGGCAGAATGAAGCTAAACTCCAGAATCAAAGGAAAGAAAAGCCGATTGGATGTAACAAAGGATAATCCCCCAACACTAATGTCGAGGAGCTGTCCTGTAAAAGCAACACCCTTCTGGGCAGATAAGCTTCGAATGCCAGCGACACGCAGCGTAATCGGTGTGCGCAGTGTAAGCTTAGTACGCGGATGTCTGCGGTTTTGATGTTGAAAAACTTCTTCAGGAAGGGATAATGTCAGGAAGCAGACTGTCTTTTTGAGTTCAAGCCCGAGTAAATCGACATAAGCGTAATATAAAATGGCACCATCTTTGAATGAAAATTCAACGAAAGAAACATGTTCGAGTTTGTCGAAAGGGTAAACGCCTAATTGTTCAAGACATACAGTTATCGAATCTTCACTTATTTTGTCGAGGGCAAAGTTATCTTCAAAACAGAAAGGTTGTCCATCTTTGCATTCGCCAACAATGATAATATGACAATCCTGATTTGGCGAAAAAGAAGCCATTTCTAGTACCTTATTCCAATCCATAGCATCACCAAGTCGTTAGATTTACATTCACATCTGCCTGTACATCCTGTAAATTCTCTTCTCATCATAAGTTATCTAAGTCAATAAGAAAAGCCCCAAACGGGGCTTTAACAGAGGTTATTCGATTTTTACTATGAAGTTAAGGTGCTGGTAACGAGTGAGAGTTCAAACGAATGCGCAAAGTTGATTGAAATGGGGCGTACACGAATGGAAAAGTGAGGCCCATGAACAAGATGGGACGGAATGGTGGCTTGAAAATGCTGGGATTGCTCAATAAGTTCCCCTATTGGAGCCATGAGGATAATTTTCTGTTCCCACGTTTCGCCATTTTCTGCATAATAAATGACTTCTACTGCCGTATCCTGCGGCCAAATAGGGCCAAAATGGATTTGCGCCGTGATCTCTTTCATAGAGGGTTGAATCTCTTCCAAGGGAACGTCCGAAGTCGATTTATCGGCATGGTCGTCAATGCTGATAATTCGAACCTGATGCCAATTGTTGCGGATGAATTGCTTATAATCGGCAACTTTGGTCGCCACGTCATAATGATCTGCTACAAAAAGACGAGCACGCTTGGCTGTTGGTACATACGAAAGATTCGTATAGTCCTGCACCATGCGGTGCGTGTTATAGACCGGGCTGAGCGATTGAACGGATCGCTTCATGCGTCCAATCCATTGATGGGGTATCTCACCTTGATTGTAGTATAGAGGGATAATCTCATGCTCCAAAAGGTGATAAATCGCTTTCGTATTTTCCTTCTCTTGTGCGGCCCAGTCCGCGGCTCCTGTGGATCCGATCGCCCAACCATTGTTGCCGTCATAGCCTTCCTCCCACCAACCGTCAAGCACACTGAAATTAAGAACGCCGTTCATGGCAGCTTTCTGGCCACTGGTACCGCTTGCCTCAAGCGGTCTGCGAGGATTATTGAGCCAGACATCGACGCCCTGAACAAGATAGCGGGCCATGTTGATGTCATAATTCTCGAGAATAACGATTTTACCGAGAAACTCTTTTAACTGAGAAATGCGGTAAATCTCTCGTATGAGATCTTGGCCAGGGTAATCAGCAGGGTGGGCTTTGCCGGCAAAAATAAATTGCACAGGTCGCTCCGGATCGTTGACTAGTTTCTTGAGGAGATACAAATCATTGAAAATGAGATTCGCTCGTTTATAGGTAGCGAAGCGTCTAGCGAACCCAATTGTAAGGGCTTTAGGGTTTAAATACTTCCGAACCTCTTCAATCCGTTCTTCGGATTCCCCGTTACGTCTGCGCTGCTCCATGAGATTACTTCTCGCATAGCGTACCAAATCTTCTTTCAAATGCCGATGAACCTTCCAAATCGATTCGCTCGGAATAACCTCGATCTGCGCCCATTGATGCTCGTTAGACTGCTCCTCACGCCATGTGCCAGGCAGGAATCGATCAAAGAGCTCCTTCCAAGCAGGGGCAGTCCAAGTGTCCAAGTGAACACCGTTCGTGATCGAACTGATGGGGACCTCACCGGCATCGATATGCCCATGGAATTCCTTGAACATTTCGCGTGACACTTGCCCATGCAGCTTGCTGACACCATTTCGCAGACCTGCGGTATTCATCGCCAAATGCGTCATATTGAATTGACCAGACTTATGATCAAGTCCTAATGAAAGAATGCTCTGTCTATGCTGTGGCAGCTCACCCAAGAGGTGACTGAGATAGTGTTCCACCATCTGGGTGGAGAACGTATCATGACCTGCTGGAACAGGTGTATGGGTCGTGAAAACGGTGGCGGAGCGTACAGTCTCTACCGCAACATGAAAAGGAAGGCCCAAGTGAAGCAGTTCTTTCAACCGTTCTAACGTCAGGAAAGCTGCGTGACCTTCATTGATGTGATACACATTCGGGTAGATGCCAAGTGCTCGGAGTACCTTGACACCACCGATGCCCAGCACCATTTCCTGAGCGATCCGCATCTCTTGATTACCTCCATACAGCTGCGCTGTCAATGCTTTATCTCCGTCAGTATTGGCTTCATGGTCGGTATCCAATAAAAAGACGAGATTGCGTCCTACCTTTGCAGCCCAAACCAGAAGGGTGATTTGGCGCCCAGAGATGTCGAGCGATACGGTGAGTTGCTGATTATTTTGAAGTACCGGACGGATCGGTAATTGCTCAAAATCATAAGGGAATAGTTCGCTTTGCTGACTGCCGCTCGCATCGATTTTTTGCGTGAAATAGCCTTTTTTATAGAGTAAGCCTACACCTGAAAGTGGAATGCCTAGGTCGCTCGAAGATTTGATGTGATCGCCGGCAAGAATGCCAAGCCCGCCTGAATAAATCGGAAGCGATTCATGAAAACCAAACTCAGCAGAGAAGTAAGCAATGTTCACGTCTGTTTCGGCAGCATAGTTATTTGAATACCAACCGGGTTCATTCATATACGTATCGAATCTTAACATGACTTGGCGGTAGCGCTCGACAAAATCACTGTTCTGGCTTAATGCTTCAAGCTGGGGAGTTTCTAGTTCATGGAGCAATCGAACGGGATTGTGACCAAGGGCTTTCCAGCGGCCAGGATCCATATTCTCAAAAAGCTGCAGCGCATCATGGTTCCAACTGAACCATAGATTATAAGCTAGCTCGCGAAGTCGCTCAATTGCTTGCGGTAAACCTTTGGCCTCTTGGGGGTCGGCTGCTATCATATCTGAATATTCTCTCCCTTTATAAACATGATCGTAGTTACCCATATTATCTTGTTCCACCAACCTTTTCATACACCAGTCTAAGTAAGGAATATGCAAGAAAGAGACTCATGATGACAGCAAAAGCACCAACAAAGACCATCGCACTTATCGGGAAAATCAGTTTTAAATAGCTAAGTACCGGTGAGTTCGCTTCGTAGAGTGGCAAGAATACAGCCTGTTGACTTCGAAATTGCTGCATAGGCTCCCAAATCAAGAGAACAATAGCCCCAGAGAGAATGCCATGAAGGAGGCGGGCAAATAGGAAGGGGAGATAGCGCATATTCGTATGGCTTAACAAGCTAACAATTTGAGCGTGGACGGACATACCGGCCCAGGAGAGAATGAAGGCGCCTATTGCGACTTTACTGGAAAGGGCAAGCGAAGCAGGGGCACTCCCTGCAGCTTTTGCACCGAGCGTGACTTCGAATAACCCATTCATGACGGCTTGCGAGAGCTCGTGAGGTAACCCTGTAATGGATAAAAGGGAAGTAATCAATAGATAGAACACATTCATAACTTGGGCAGAGGTAAGTACTTCTAGAACGACAGAGAAGAAGACAACAAGTCCACCTACAACGAACATTAACCGGAGAGAGTGGAGAATCGATTCACTTAATAAAATACCTAAAGATCTTCCATCCTGTAATCTTGCGTTATGCATCGTCTGGAAGGCTTGTTTCCATATGGACCCCCTCTCTCTGACTGGTCCGGGAGTAGGTAAGGCTTTCCTGCCGTGAAATCGCATGATCAGGCCAATCATGAACGAGCCTCCATAGTGGGCAATGGCCAAAATAAAAGCTAGGGTGGCGTCGTGGAAAAATCCGATCGAAACAGCTCCGATCAGAAATATCGGGTCTGAACTCGTTGTGAAGGCGACGAGCCGTTCACCTTCTTCCCGATTGACCAGTTTTTGTTCCCAAAGCTGGGCTGTTAGCTTGGCCGCGACAGGATATCCGGCTGCAAAGCCCATGGCCATTACGAAACCGCCAATCCCAGGGATACGGAAGACGGGACGCATCATCGGATCAAGCAGTGTACCGAAGAAATGAACAATCCCGAAGCCAAGCATAATTTCGGAGATAACGAAGAAAGGGAAAAGGGCTGGGAAGAGTACATCCCACCAAATGGAAACGCCGCGCAAAGCGGCTTGAAACCCGTCATGCGGAAACAGGATTAGGCATACAAGGATGGCTATTGTAACCAATGACAGAAGTAAGGCTGGGGTGAAGTTTTGTTTCGGCATAAACGGTAGATACCTCCTCTTATTCAACTATATGAATAAGCTTGGACATACATACCGTCCCGAATTTCTTGGCATAGTAAGTAGATACACATGCACGGGCGAAGTAGGACCTTGTATCTGTTTATTTTAGGTTGCGGGACTGTTCAGTCCTTGTTTTTATGGTAAAATAGAACTAGTAAAACTTTAATCCTATACGTCGGGAGTGATTCAAATGACAGGTGTCATTGCCGGATTGGTTGTTTGTATGTTCGTGTTTGTCATTCGAGAAACGCTCATGCAATCAGGGGACGAGGATTTAGAGAACTATTGAATAGGAATTGCGAGGTTTTACCTAATGTCCGAGAGCAGAAATAGAACCATATATGAGTTAATGGGGGGTGCGGAAACGGTAAGTCGTTTGGTAGAGGCCTTCTATCCGAGAGTACAGCAAGATCCGTTACTTTCGCCGCTTTTCCCAGCTAACATAGACCCAGTCATAGAGAAACAGACATTGTTTTTGACTCAATTCTTCGGTGGCCCTACTTTGTATTCCGATCGCCATGGTCATCCGATGATGCGAGCTAGGCATATGCCTTTCCCGATTACGAGAGAGCGTGCGGATGCATGGTTGTCTTGTATGAAAGAAGCAATGACTGACATCGGCATGCCGGATGATTTACAGGCTTTTCTTATAGAACGGCTTAGAGGCTCTGCCTATCATTTCATCAACACACCTGAGGAAGACTAGTCCGATCTTCCTACTAAATGAATTAGGGAAAAAGGCGGGATTTCAAGTGGTCGAACCCTTATATGAGATATCAGTGACATGCACCTACTGTACCAATACATTTAAGTCGAAGAAGGTTCGGCCTAGCTTCAAGAAGGCAAGCAAAACAGATGCGGATTTCTGTGTCCATTATAAGGAAATTAATCCTGACTACTATGTTGTGCGAATCTGTCCTTTTTGTGGGTATGCACATACGGAGAACTTCTCGGATCGATGGACGGCTGAGGAACGAGCCATGTTCGATGAAAGAGTTGCCCAAAACTGGTCGTTACGCGATTATTGCAAGGAAAGAACGTGGGAAGATTCCATTCAGTGCTTTAAGCTAGCGCTTTTAAGCGCGCAAATTAAAAACGAAAAGTCACGCGTAGTTGCTGGTTTATTGCATCATTTGGCTTGGCATTACCGGGCCAAAGGGGACTGGCAGCAAGAAGAACGATTCCTTTCATTCGCCCTAGATGCGTATGTGCATGTGTTCGAAACCGAAGGTATGGATTTAAATAATGCGAAGCTTATGTATCTCATTGGTGAATTGAACCGGAGACTAAAACGTTTCTCAGATGCTGTTAAATGGTTTTCGCGGCTCATTAATGACCGTAAGATTATGGATGCCGGGATGATTAGGGCAAGTCGTGAACAATGGGTTACTACACGAGAAGATATGCTGGCTATGCGTCTAGAACTGCCTGAAGAGATGAAACAAGCTACATAATTGCGATAGAGGGCAATACAATAAATGAACGCTTAGCCATGAAACGGTTTTCGACCGGATGGTTAAGCGTTCATTTTTTGTGCGATCCCCTGTGGTTGTTTGAACAATGTGGGACGGTTTTTGCCAGTGTGCTTGGATTGGTAGAGAGCGTGATCGGCTTCCGAAATGAGTGTTTTAAGATCCATGTGCGGGGAGTCAGCCGTTGAGATCCCGATGGATATAGAGATGGGGGCTGCTTCCAGGCCGTTCTTTTTGTAGAGAAATAATTCCGCTATGGAGGTACACAACGTTTGACCGTAGCTAAGAACGCGATCAGGATCTGTTTCGGTACAGAGCAGGATGAATTCTTCCCCACCATACCTCGCAAGGTAATCTTGCTCATGAATTAATTGACGAAGCACTGAGCTAACTTCTTGAAGCAGCTGATCGCCGTCTAAATGACCGAATCGATCGTTGTATAGTTTGAAATTATCGAGATCAATCATCATGATAGATATGTTACGCTTATGTAAGGTACTCTGCGCGATGGGCATAAAGCTTCTTAAGTTAGGGAGCTTCGTTAACCCATCTTGATTTGCTTGCATTTCGAGCTTGCGTTGCAATCGCCAATTATTGTTCTCATCATTCACCATAATGATAATCATGAAGAGGGTGGCGGATGTAATCGCAAACATGAACAGTTGGTCAAGCGTATAAGACCAAGATAAACTGCGTTCGAGGAAACTGTGGGTTAGTATACGCATAATGAAAACGAATCCACAAATTTGAAGAGCAATTCGAATAGGGATGTCTAAGAAGCCATTTCGGTATTCTTTGTTATGGAAAAAGGAACTAATGAAGGCTGGAGCAATGAGGTCTTGTGCGATGATGAACCAAGTTTGACTTTCTTGAGAGATCAGGCTAGAACCAGCAGGCAGTAACGTCGAGAAGAGGGCTACGGGTAGTCCATATCGCAGTCCAGCCATGAAGATGGGTAACGAGCGCAGATCAATCAGGCCGAATGTCTCTGGAAGAGGAACCAGCATCATAATGATGCTGGCTAATCCCGTAAGCAACGAGGCGAATAGATGTTCGTGTGAATCAATTAACATCTTGCTATTCACTTTCAAGGCCAAATAATTTAAAGTCACTAATGTACATGCGCTTGTCAAAGGAACGAGGTACTCATTCATAAAGGTTCGTTTGCTCCTTGCAATGAACTACGAATTATGTTTATTTCGTATCGCGGTGTCCGCTAGTAAATAATCTCGATCTGTATCCACGAGTGTCAATTTGTTATGACAACAAGGGAAGACAAGCAGTTTCTTCTTACCCTCGTGTATGGACTGAAGTTCATGAATTCTGAGCGGCAGCAAGACATTGGAGCTTAGACAGAATGGACATTGGGCCACGTAAATGTCCTTCATGATAATGTCGTAAGGCCAAGTGTTGGCAAAAGGAATCAAGAGTTACTTCGATTCCGAATCGCTCGTGTCTGACGATGTGCTTTTCGCGAGCTCTGCTAATTTCTGAAGAAGAATATGTTGTGGCATATGCATGAGATGTTCTAAAGGTACTTTAAGCTGCTCCGCTAACTTAACAGCTGTTTCAGGAGAAATTTGTAACGGTTTCATTTGAGTAATCACCCATCCTGTTCCGATTTAGTCCGAAGGAACTATACATAATTGAATCATACTTTGTGAAGAGAAGCAATGAGGAAGATGCGGATAGTTGGCGAATGGCAGTGGGATATGATTTAATTAAAAGTGGAAAGGAAAGGTGATCGCATTGTTAACATTACCTCTCAATCAAACATGGAATCTTGAAACATTTTTCCCTGGAGGAAGTGATTCTCCTGCATTCGCTGCACACTTGAAGGAGCTTCAGGAGTCGATTGCCTCTTTTCAAGAGCAAGTACGTCGAACAGCTTCTCCGCAAACTGTAGAGGATACCTCTGCTTTGGCACAATTGATTGAATTGCTTCAGCATAATGTGATGCATATTCACGAGGCAGATTCATTCGTGGGGTGTTTACAAGCGGACAACCAGAAGGATAAGAAGGCACCTGTGTTAAGCGGGCAAGTCAAAAGCTTATATGCCGAGCATTTATCTTCCCTTACTCACTTTGATCAAATTCTGACAGGGGTTCCCGATCAGGTTTGGGCAGCAGTGTTACGACAAGAGCCGTTTCAAGCTATCGCTTTCTCGCTCGATGAACGCCGCGCATTGGCGAAGGAGAAACTTCCGCCAGAGCAAGAAGCTTTGATTAATGATTTGGCCGTTGACGGTTATCATGGGTGGAGCGATTTGTATAATTCGACCGTAGGTCAATTCAGTATGGCCGTTGAAGTTGACGGTAAGCAGGTAGAATTATCAGCAGGTCAAGCTTTCAATAAACTGCATACTGAGAATCGTGAAGAACGTTTAGACCTATTTGATAAATGGGAACAGGCATGGACGGCTAAAGAAGAATACTGTGCAGAAGCATTAAATCACTTGGCTGGCTTCCGTCTTCAGGTATACAAGGCAAGAGGCTGGAAAAGCATACATAAAGAACCACTAGCTATCAACCGCATGGAAGAAAAGACTCTGAACGTGATGTGGGACGTTATTGACCGCAACAAGGGACTTTTCGTGGAGTACCTTAATCGAAAAGCGAAGCTGCTTGGCGTCGATAAGCTGGCATGGGTAGATGTCGATGCACCGCTAGGGGATACGTCGAAGAAGATTTCCTATGACGAGGGTGCGAGTCTGATTATTGAGCAGTTCAAGCAGTTTAGTCCGAAGCTTGCTGCCTTCTCTGAGGAAGCTTTCGAGAAGCGCTGGATCGAAGCGGAGGATCGCCCTGGCAAGCGCCCTGGCGGCTTCTGTACCTCATTCCCGTTAGCAGGTGAGACACGGATATTCATGACGTACGGCGGGACGCTGAATAACGTCTCTACGCTCGCTCATGAGCTAGGACATGGTTACCACCAGCACGTGATGACGGATATGCCGGCGCTTGCGCAGGAGTACGCGATGAACGTGGCGGAAACGGCGTCTACGTTTGCTGAAATGATCGTTGCCGATGCAGTTGTGAAAAGTGCCTCGACGGATGACGAGCGCATTGTGTTGCTCGAGGATAAAATCCAAAGAGCGATCGCGTTCTTCATGAACATTCATGCGCGGTTTATTTTTGAGACGAACTTCTACGCGGAACGCAGTCAAGGCTTAGTTAGTGTGGAGCGCTTGAATGAGCTCATGGTCGATGCGCAAAAACTGGCATACAAGGATGCCTTGAGCAGCTATCATCCGCATTTCTGGGCGGCTAAGTTGCACTTCTATGCGACAGATGTGCCGTTCTACAATTTCCCTTATACGTTCGGGTACATGTTCAGTGCTGGCATCTATGCAAGAGCTGTGCAGGAAGGTGCATCCTTCGAAGACAAGTACATCTCTTTGCTTCGGGATACAGGAAGCATGAACGTAGAGGAACTCGCACAGAAGCATCTGGGTGTGGATCTCACGCAGCCGGATTTCTGGCAAAGCGCTGTCGACATGGCGGCACAAGATGTGAAGCAATTCATGGAGTTAACTGAAGCGAAGGTGCGCGTGTAATAAAAAGGTACTGAGTGAGTCGTAAGTGGGCGCCCGCGAGGGTGAGATAGTCGAAAAACTCGACTATCTCGGTGTAGAACGGCGCCTACAAGACATCCCGATTGAATAAAAGTAATTCAATTTTCACGTAAACAAGAAAAGGACAGTCAGGATCATCCTGACTGTCCTTTTCAGTTCCACATCAAAAATTATAGCTTAAAGATCTGAATCGTTTGTTGCAACTGGGTCACGACCCGCGTCATTTCTTCCGCTTGCGAGACGATGCCCTGTACCGTTGAAATTTGCTCATTCATGGATGCGGATACCTCTTGCGTACCAGCCGCGGACTCTTCTGTAATTGCAGATATATTCTCCATCGCTGCAGCGATTTGTCCGGAGCTTTGAAGCATGCTTTCACTTTCTTCGGCGAAGCGTGTAATTTCCTCAGAAATGAAGCCAACGCTGCCAACAATCTCAGCGAATACAATTTCGGTTTGATCGATGAGGACCGTTTGTTTCTTAACGACATCTTCATTGACCCCAATGCTGCGAATGGCATCTTGAATGCCTTGCTCAATACTCTTAACGAATCCGAAAACTTCGCGTGTGAGGGAAGTGGACTCTTCGGCAAGCTTACGAACTTCTTGCGCTACGACAGCGAAACCGCGGCCATGTTCACCAGCTCTAGCAGCCTCGATGGAAGCATTAAGCGACAATAAGTTGGTTTGTTCAGCAATCTCGGAAATGGAGCGCGTAACGTTCGTAATCCCTGCAGCTTGGCGAGCTAGCATGTCGATGGTTTCAGATACTTGTTTCGTTACCTCTACATTTCGCTTCATACCGACGCCTTGGCTCTCAACCGACGTGCGTCCTTTTTCAACAAGCGTCATCATTAGATCGGAACGGTTTTTCATTTCTTTAGCTGATCCCGCATAATTGACGATTTTCACTTCAATATCCTTGGAAGTGATGGATACGTCGGAAATTTCCTCGGAGATTTGCCCCGCACCAGCTGCAAGCTCATGGGCCGAAATACTCACCTGCTCAAGAACATTGCGAAAGTTTTCATTCTTCACATAGATATCACGGCTTGTTTGGAAAACTTGTTTGGAAATAGATCCCGTATCACGTAAAATATCGCGGAGCTTGTCAATCATTTTATTAAAGGATTGGCCCAGTTGACCGAGTGAATCGTCAGTCGTGATTTCCACCTTTTGCGAGAAGTCACCTTTGGAAATGTTAAGGGCAATCCGGGATATACCATCGATGGGTTCTGTGAGTTGACCTTCAAACCAGCGGATGAAGGGAAAGCTTCCAGCCACAATGATAACTAGGAAAATAATGCCAAGTAAGCGGTTCCAGTCTGAGGCGAAAGTTACAATTAACATGAAAAGCGAGTTTAAACCAATTAGTGCAAAACAACCAAGTTGTAGTTTCTTTCTGAACGATAAGGATGAGATTTGTTCCAATCAGACCGACTCCTCTGCAAAATTTGTTTACTTATGGAGAAAAATAATAGGTGTATTTGAAAATTATATCACCGAACATGGAAACATTCTACAGTTTTTCGACAACAATCGTTCGGTATTTACAAGAAATTTGGAAATTATATTAAGTGAATATAAAGAATATAGAGAATTATTCAAATATTGGAAATAAACTGTTGAATTATGTAAAATGACTAGGTATAATAGGTCTACAGTCACAAAAATTAACATAATTAGTAAATTAGCGTAATTTAAGGAGGAGTAATACAAAATTGGAACAGTTGACACTCGCGAGACAAATTGATGTGGTATTTCGTAAGATTAAAGATGAGCTTTCTCATGTGAATTCAGGCACGGTTTTTGTTCATATCCGCAACAATGACATTGGCAAATTTGGGATTAAACATTTGCCGTTTGAAAGCTCAGATGGTGTATTGTCAGCAGTTGATAACGCGGGGTTGACTGAATTACAATTTCAAACTTTTCGTCAAATGGCTATTGAATCCCTGAAGCGCAAGAAGAGCTGGACGCATGGAGAGATCATGTTCGACTTCGCGGTAAGAAAGAATATGATTTCAATAAGCATCATGTTTGAAAGCAATTACAATATGGCCTCTTACGCACGTACGATTTAGCACTCATACCCTTCATATTTCGTGGAAGAAGAACCCCGATCACGCTTGTGATTGGGGTTCTTTCCTTACTAATATACGACCTTTGCCATACGGGATGCACATCGGTGTCCCAAAGATAGGATCAGTTGTAACCTGGCAATCCATAGCGAACACTTCGCGTAACAAAGATGCATTGACGATATCCTCTGGCTTGCCTTCGGCATATACGGTGCCTTTTTGTATGCTTACAATGTGGTGCGCATAGCGGCAAGCTAGATTAATGTCATGCAAAACCATGACAATGGTGCGCTGTTCTCTCTCGTTTAATTCAAATAATAAGTCCAATACTTCAATTTGATGGGTAAGATCGAGATAGGTGGTCGGTTCATCGAGCAGTAGAGTAGGTGTATCTTGCGCTAAGGTCATGGCAATCCAAGCGCGCTGACGTTGCCCACCAGAAAGTGAATCCACGGTACGATCAGCAAATTCTTTCATATCGGTTAGCTCGAGTGCCTTCATCACTTTGTTCTCATCTTCCTCAGACCATTGCTGCAGCCAGCTTTGGTATGGGTAGCGTCCTTGTTTGACAAGCTGTCTGACAGTGAGACCTTCCGGAGCTGTTGGCCCTTGAGGTAAGATCGCCATTCGTCTTGCAACTTCTTTGGTGGAAAGCTTAGCGATCTCATTTCCGTCCAATAATATGCTCCCCGAAGTAGGCTTCATGAGTCGAGCAAGTGAGCGTAGCAGCGTGGATTTACCACAGCCATTACTGCCGATAAATACGGTTATTTTACCCTTCGGGATGGTCAGATTTAAACTTTGGAAAATGGTTGAATCGCCATATGTCAATTGAAGCGACTGGGCTTCGAGTGCTTGGTCTGAGGTTGTCATTAGCTTCTTCTCCTTTGTCGTGCAAATGCTGATTATACGCGATTTCTACTGCGGTATAGGACGTAGATGAAAATAGGTGCGCCAATGGCTGCTGTGAAAACGCCTGCTGGGATATCGTGTGGTTTGAATAGGGAACGACCACATAAATCCGCGACCAGCAACAGTAGAGAGCCAGTGAGTGCAGATACAGGAATTAAGGAGCCGAAGCTAGGACCGACGAGTTTACGTGAAATATGTGGAGCCATAAGCCCAATGAAGCTAATCGCACCGCCAAAGGCGACAGCAGCTCCGGCTAATGCAACACTAAGCATAATTAATAGAAACCGTTGGCGCTGTACATGGCTTCCTACACTTTGTGCAATATCTTCACCAAGTGATTGAATTGTAATGTGCCGTGAATAGAAGAAGATAACGGGAATTAATACTGCAACCCAAGGGAGCAGGGGATAAACCGCTTTGGCCCATGATACGCCATAGATGCTGCCAGTCATGAAAGTTAGAGACTGTTGAGCTAGTACAATTGGCCCAGTAAGCATCATGAGATATGATACTGCGCTCATTGCAGCAGTTAGTCCCGTTCCAATGAGGACAAGTCGCAGCGGTGTGATGCCATTTTTCCAAGAGAAGAGGTAAACCAGCAGGGTTGCAAGGAATGCCCCTAGGATAGCGGCGACTGGCAGCCAATGAATACTGAGTTTATCTGAGAAAAAGAAGAAGAACGATACAGCGCCTAGCGTTGCGCCTCCAGTTGTTCCAATCGTGTCTGGTGATGTAAGCGGGTTTCGTACAATCCCTTGTAGGATAGCACCAGAAACACCTAATGAGGCACCAATGAGGACAGCTACAATGACACGAGGCAAACGCAATGTGCGAACGATCATCATACTTGAGTCCGCTCCATAGCCGAATACAGCTTTTATGACATCCATAGGTTTGATTGTAATACTGCCGACACCTGTGCTTATGATCATCATGAGGATGAGGGCAAGGAATAGAGTTAACGTAATGATAATGGCTTTTTTGCTAATTAAAAAAGAGTAACGCTTACTTCGAATCATAATATCTCGCTTAGAAGTACTCATTTCAGGAGTCCCCCTTTGCGTGCGATGTAGATGAAGAATGGAACACCTAGGATTGCGGTCATGACACCAACATGAACTTCTTTCGGCATAATAATGAAGCGAGCGCCAATATCGGCGCTAACCAGCAGAATGCCGCCTAGCACAGCGCAATAAGGAATAACCCATCGGTAGTCAATCCCGACAAGAAATCGAACAATATGAGGAATCATCAAGCCGACGAATACAATCGGACCCGCAACAGCTACAGATCCACCAGCAAGAATAATAATGATAAGTGCTGTAATTAGTTTGATGTACACGGTCTGTTGTCCTAATCCTTTGGCAATATCATCACCCATGGCTAAGACATTAATGTGGGGGGATAGCAAGAGCGCTCCGATCCAAGCGAGCAGCATATATGGGTACACGGATTGCAGCATAGCCATTGTGCGCCCTTCGACAGAGCCTACAAGCCAGTAGAGTACTTGTTCGAAGGCTTTGCCATTACCTAGCAATATGCCCTGTGTGAGTGAAGCAAAAAAAGCCGTCATCGCAGCACCTGCCAGCGTGATTTTCATCGGTGTTAAGCCGTCGCGACCTAGCGACCCAAGCCCATAGACCAATGTAGCACTCACGGCAGCCCCTAGAAAAGCAATCCAAGTGAATTGCGTGAGGCTGGATACATTGAAAAAGCTGACAGCTACAACAATCGCAAATGCGGCACCAGAGTTGATTCCGAAAATACTGGGTGAAGCGAGTGGATTTCGAGTCATCGCTTGCATTAAGGCACCTGCGACGGCTAAGCTTCCGCCAACAAGAGCAGCAATCAAGGCTCTAGGTATTCGCACTGTTTGAATGATAATGGATTCATTCGTGGGTTTATCAGAAGGATCAAAGGAGGTGGTGATTTGATCCCAAGTATACGTTTTGATGCCGAATCGGACACTGCTGAGCATTAATGCGATGAGTACACATACTGCCGCTAGTAAACCGATACTTTTGTAAAAATGAGAGAGCCGTTCTGTCGTTGATGTACGCATGGTGATTGTCTGCTTCCTTCCTACTTTCTCGCTTCGTTTATTTTAAAGTTTACCGATGTTGAAGTCAACGATTATGAGAATCATTATCAAATATATTGACAAACCTGCTATTATTCTAGTAATATGTGCAAAGTAGTGAGAATCGTTATCATGTTTATAGTCAACTAAGGGGGAACACGAACAGTATGGTAAGTAAAAAACGTCGCACACTAGGAAGAGCTTGGGCTCTTATTGCATGTTTATTCGTATTGAGCATGGTTGTAGCCGCTTGTGGAGCGAAATCTGAGTCGACTACGACTGGATCCGCAGCACCACAAGAAACAGCGAAATCGGATGCACCTCGCACAATTAAGCACGCTATGGGAGAAACAGCAGTTCCTGCTAATCCTAAACGTGTTGTTATTTTAACAAATGAAGGAACAGAAGCTTTGCTTGCTCTAGGAATTAAGCCGGTTGGCGCTGTTGAATCCTTCTATGGTAATCCTTGGTATGATCATTTTAAAGCGGACATGCAAGGCGTGACCACGCTAGGTGTTGAAGGTCAACCGAACTTGGAAGTTATTGCATCATTGAAACCTGATTTAATTATTGGTAATAAGCTTCGTCAAGAGAAAGTATACGAGCAATTGAAAGCCATTGCGCCAACCGTTTTCTCCGAAACGCTGCGCGGCGAATGGAAAAATAATTTCAGCCTGTATGCAGACGCAATTAATAAGAAAGCAGAAGGCGATAAAGTCATCGCTGATTTCGATAAACGAATCAATGATTTCAAAGCCAAAGCAGGCGATAAGCTGAAGGAAAAAGTAGCAGTCGTCCGGTTTATGGGTGGTAAAACGAGATTTTACTTTGATGATATGTTCTCAGGTGTTGTCTTCAAACAGCTAGGCTTTGCTCGTTCGGATGCAAAAAGTAGCGAAAAATCGTTCGAAGATATTACGAAAGAACGTTTAACTGAGCTGGATGCCGCAGATCGCGTATTCTACTTTACGTATGAAATCGGCGATGGCAAAGGCAATAAACAAGAGCAAGAGTGGATGAATGATCCGCTTTGGAAAAACCTAAAAGTAGTAAAAGAAAATAAACTTGTCAAGGTAAATGATGCTACTTGGAATACGGGTGGCGGCGTTCGATCAGCTAACATTATGTTGGATGACTTGTACAAAATCTACGACATTAAATAGGTTGAAAAAAAGGGCTTTCTCCGAGTATCTACCCGGATGAGAGCCCTTTTGTTACCTAAGTATTTTGGAGCGAAATTATCTGCTGAATGTATTGCTTGAACCAGCAAGTTGTTGCTCAGCAATTTGAACGAGACGACGCGTGATGCTGCCCCCGATAGAACCTGTGTCATAAGACGTCATGTAACCATAGTAACCATCTTGAGGAATTTGGATGCCCAATTCTTGAGCAACTTCATACTTCAATTGGTCTAGGGCTGATGATGCTTGTGGAACTAGAAGGGAGTTACTGTTGCTATTGTTGTTACTGCTGCGAGATTGTCCTGTAGCCATCTGATATCACCTCCAGTAATAGGTAGTATGAACAATTTTGTAAATATTACTCACACTTTTTTTGGAAATTTAATCCTTTTTATAAAGCGTAAAAGCAGGAATGTTTCGACTTTGTTATAATGGAGAAATGGACGTCAGGAAAGCGGGGAGAATGCATGTTTGAACTAGCAATTAAGGGCTGGTCCTTAGATAAAGATTTGCAAATCATTCAAGCGGATGTTCATATGTCTGTGGAAGATAGTCTGATTATTGAAGAACCTTTATGCATTGATGTTGGTCTTCCTGCTTTGTTACACAGCGCACTGCATGACACAGCACCGAACCGTTTCGCCCCTGCCGATCAATGGGAGCGGATGCCGTTCTTTGTGTGCGGGTGCGGTGACCCTGAGTGCAGAGGCTTCTCCTTTGTTGTTAGGCATTTGCCTGGGGAGCAATTGGAGCTCTCTTCTGTTGAAGAGCGAACGAATGGTTCGTATCGTGAGCTAGAGACACATGTTATCCCAGTTCGCGAATATCGGGAACAACTTGTAGACATTGGGGAAACCTATTTGCGATTTGTTGCAGATTTGGATTACCGTCCGTATTTTCAGGATACCGTGAAGGTCGTCGAAGAGTTGGTTCAGCAATTACAACTTACATTACGGAGTGAATAATATGGCTGCATCGAAATTTTATGTGGTTTGGGTTGGGCACAAGCCAGGTGTGTATCGTTCATGGGCAGAATGCCAAGCGCAAACGAATGGCTACCCACAAGCCAAGTTCAAGTCTTATGAATCCGAAGGGGAAGCTCGACAAGCACTAGAGAAAGGGTGGCAGAAGTCACTTAATTTTGCGGCAAAAGGAACTGGCGGAGCGCAAGGGGCTGCTAAAAAGTCAGCGACTCCGGAGTCGGCACCTGAGGTAGATTATGACAGTATTTCAGTAGATGTAGGCTGTTCCGGAAATCCAGGAATTGTGGAGTACAAGGGCGTTGATACACGGACAGGTGAGATCATTTTTTACCAAGGACCGATATCGAAGGGAACGAATAATCTTGGCGAGTTCCTAGCCATCGTACATGGACTGGCTTACCTGCAAAAAAAAGGAAGTAAACAAACCATTTATACTGATTCGGTTACAGCACTAAGTTGGATTCGGAAGAAGGAAGTATCTACTAATTTGGTGCGAGATGCGTCTACGGCGGAAATATGGACCTTAGTGGATCGCGCCTTAAAATGGCTGCATACGAATACGTATACCAATAAGATCGTCAAGTGGGACACGAAAAAATGGGGCGAGATCAAGGCGGATTTTGGGAGGAAGTAAGTAAACACAATCCTCTTGTAGAATATTGTCGAAAAGATACAGAATTATATTGACGGAAGTTCCCTCTAATGCTACTATAATCTAAATTCCTAGTAGATGACTCGGTATAATAATCCGATAGATTCAGTGGGAAATAGTGAGAGTATGATCGGGAGGGAAATTCATGAAAAGAACCAAATTACTTAACGTTTTCATTAGTTTAGCATTAGTAGGAAGTGTGCTTTCAGCTTGCGGACAAAAAAATAGTGCAAGTGAAACAGCAACTCCTGCAGCAAGTGCAAGTGCATCGAACTTATCAGGTAAAAAAATTGCCCTTGTTATGCAATTCAATACAGGAACGTTTTCTTCACAGTATGTTGAAGGTGTGAAAGAGCAAGTTGAAAAACTTGGCGGCAAGGTTACGGTTTTCGTAGCAGATACAGATTTGGCAAAAATGGCTTCTAATTTAGATGCTGCGATTAACCAGAAATTCGATGGAATCCTTATCGATCATGGTACAGCAGAAGCACTTGAAGCTGGTGTGAAGAAAGCGGTAGAGAAGAAAATTCCTGTTGTTAGCTTTGACTCGATCCTAACAGTCCCTAATGTGACATCCCTGGAGCAAGGCGATCAAAAAATGGCGGATGCCACGCTGGAGCAACTTGCTAAAGATGCTGGTGGCAAAGGGAATATCGTTAAAGTATGGGTAGCTGGCTTCGCACCAATGGAGCGCAGACAACTGGCTTACCAAGCTTTCCAAAAGAAATATCCGGATATCAAAGAAGTAGCCGCTTTCGGAACAGCGAAAGATCCGGCATTAGATACACAAACACAAATGGAAGCGATTTTGAAAAAGTACCCGAACAAAGGTGATATTACAGCGGTTTGGGCGGCATGGGATGAGTTCGCAAAAGGCGCTTCACGAGCCATTCAACAAGCAGGGCGTACCGAAATTAAAGTTTACGGTATCGACTTAAGTGACGAAGATCTACAGCTTTTGCAAGATCCGAAAAGCCCTTGGGTAGCTTCTTCAGCCGTAGATCCAAAAGATATCGGTCGTGTACAAGTTCGTTATTTGTATCAAAAGCTGCATGGCGATCAAACGCCTGAGAAAGTGGTTTTGGAGCCTGTTTATGTATCCAGAGACCAACTGCCTAAAGACAAACAAATCAACACTACTCAACTTAGCGAGTACGTAAAAGGATGGGGCGGAAGCCAACAAGGCTATACGGACTGGATGAAAGCAGCAGAAAAAAAATAAGGTTTTCTATGCAGTCCCATCGCTACTTTGCGGTGGGACTTTCAGATTAAGAAGCGAGGTGAAATTAGATGCTGAAGGATCAGGAAGACTTAACTTCATTATTGCAAATGAAGGAGATTACAAAATCCTTCCCAGGTGTGAAGGCACTTCAGGAGGTGGATTTCGACCTGCAAGCGGGAGAAATTCATGCCTTGCTCGGGGCTAATGGTGCAGGTAAGAGTACCTTGATGAAAATATTATCCGGTGCTTATACGCACGATACGGGGCATCTATCTATTCATAATCAACCGTTGGTCATTCGTACACCAAAGGATGCTATGGATCACGGTGTCTATTGTGTCTATCAAGAGGTGGATACAGCTTTAGTATCGGAATTAACGGTTACGGAAAATGTCATGATCGATAAACTCGTCCAAGGAGAAGCTTGGGTGAGCTGGCGTAAGCTGCATAAGGAAGCTGAGGCAATACTGGCGAAAATTGGCGCGACGTTCTCCGTGCGGAGCAAAATTGATGAGTTGAGCATTTCGCAGAAGCAGTTAGTGTTAATTGCAAGAGCTATGGCGCATAAAGCAAAGATTATTATCTTCGATGAGCCGACGGCACCGCTGAGCTTGGAAGAGTCTGAGCGGCTGTTCCGCATTATGGAAAGCTTGAAGCAAGAAGGCGTGGGAATTATTTTCATCTCCCACCGCTTGCAAGAAGTGTTCCGTGTTGCTGATCGGATCACGATTATGCGCGACGGCCGACATGTGCTCACACAGGCGGCCAGAAGCATGGACATCGCCTCCGTCATCGAGGCGATGTTGGGTAAAACCTTCACCGAGGAATTTCCCAAAGCCAATGTGCCCATTGGCAGTACCCTCCTCGAGGTGAAGGGCTTGCGCCGCGGCACCAAGGTGCGCGGCGTCTCCTTTGACCTCCGCCGAGGGGAAATCCTCGGCGTCGTCGGTCTAGTCGGCGCCGGCAAAACAGAGTTAAGCCGACTGATCTTTGGCGCCGACGCCGCGGACGGCGGCGAGGTGTGGCTGAACGGGCGCAAGCTCGCGCTGCGCCAGCCGGAGGATGCCGTGCGCGCCGGCATTGCGCTCGTGCCTGAGGAGCGTCGCAAACAGGGCGTCCTCGTGGAAGAGACAGTGAAGCGCAATCTGTCGCTGCCGATTTTGCGCAAGCTGAGCACGCTTGGCTTCGTGAAGCGCAGCGAGGAAAATGCGTACGCTGCGAAAATGGTCAGTCAGCTAGGCGTACAGCCAGGCGATCCCAATCGCACGGTGAAGCACCTGAGCGGCGGGAATCAGCAGAAGGTGGCGGTAGGCAAATGGCTGCCGACAAACGCTGACGTGTACATGTTTGATGAGCCGACCAAAGGGGTTGATGTCGGCGCCAAAAGCGATATCTATCGCTTAATCGGTCAGCTGGCTTCGGAAGGTAAAGGAATTATTTATTTATCATGTGAACTGAATGAAATTATAGGAATTGCCGATCGCATCATCGTGATGAGCTATGGGTCTGTGGTGAAGGAGCTGTCCCGCGCGGAAGCGACGCAGGATCTCATTTTAACGTATGCGAGCGCGGGGGAGGCTGAATAGTTTGAAGGAAAAAAGCTTGGATTTTTCATTTAAATATGGTGCTTTGTTTATTATTGCACTTGTTCTTATTATATTTTCCATTATCAATGAAAACTTTATGACGTATGACAATATCGCGGATATTTTACGCTCGATCTCGATTGTGATGTTTGTCGCGATCGGTGTTACATTATCTCAGATTGTCGATGGTTTCGATTTATCCGCTGGGTCAACTGTGTCATTAGCTACCGTATCAGCGGCAGCCATGATGGTTTGGTACGACCAACCGTTCTATCTTGTTATTCTAGTGCCGTTACTTATCGGTGCAATCATCGGATTCTTAAACGCTGTGTTGATCGTGAAAGTGCGTATTCCCGATCTACTAGCCACACTAGCCATGATGTATATCATTGGTGGAATCCAAAAAACGTATACCAAAGGTTTCTCGATATACAACAATATGAGATTCCAAGATGGCACGGTGGCACCAGGGAAATTTACTTCCGAATTTCTATGGATTGGACAAGGCAAGCTATTAGGTGTTCCTGTTCCTGTTGTTATTATGCTTGTTGCGGTTATTGCGGTGCATGTGTTCCTTACTTACACACGTTGGGGTCGCCAGCTGTATATTACAGGAGGGAACCGCGAAGCGGCTCGTTTATCCGGTATTTCTGTTAACAAAATCCGATTTGCGGCTTATGTGCTTTCTGGTATTTTTGCAGCAATTGGCGGTATTCTGTACGCATCTCGTGTAGGTTCTGGGCAAATTGATGCCGGTTCACCGCTGTTGATGGAAGCAGTAGCCGCTGTATTCGTAGGGTATTCTGTTCTAGGAGCAGGGAAACCTAATGTAATTGGTACGTTTTTTGGAGCTGTACTAATTGGGGTACTTTTGAATGGACTCACGATGCTCAACGTTCCATATTTCGGGTTCGATATTGTTAAGGGCGGCGTGCTTGTTTTGGCGCTAGCAATTACATTCGTTCATTTGAATCGTCGAAAAGCTTAAAGGATGTTGTGCGCGGTGTTTCTCGTACGTTGATGCGTCATCACACTAAAGGGAGAAAAATTGCGAGAAGTGTGGTATGATAGTTTCATTCTTTTCATAACAGATATGAATTCTAGGAGGAATATAATATGGCACATCCAAAACAGCGCAGTGACATGATTAAAAAAGGTTTTGACCGCGCTCCACACCGTAGCTTACTACGTGCAGCCGGCGTTAAAGAGGAAGATTTCGGCAAGCCGTTTATTGCGGTTTGTAACTCTTATATAGACATTATTCCTGGACATGTTCATTTACAAGAATTTGGTAAGCTCGTGAAAGAAGCGATCCGCGAAGCTGGCGGTGTTCCTTTTGAGTTCAATACTATTGGGGTTGACGATGGTATTGCCATGGGTCATATCGGGATGCGTTATTCCTTGCCAAGCCGTGAGATTATTGCGGATTCCTTGGAAACAGTCGTTAACGCGCACTGGTTTGATGGCATGGTTTGTATTCCTAACTGTGACAAAATTACACCGGGTATGATCATGGGTGCCCTCCGCGTTAACATCCCAACGATGTTAGTAAGTGGTGGACCGATGAAAGCCGGTAAAGATAAAAACGGTAAATCCATTTCCCTTTCTTCCGTATTTGAAGGCGTTGGAGCTTTCCAAGCGGGCAAATTGGATGAAGCGGGTCTGGAAGAGCTTGAACAATATGGTTGTCCTACATGTGGATCATGCTCTGGTATGTTCACGGCGAACTCCATGAACTGTTTAGCTGAAGGTCTTGGACTTGCTATGCCAGGTAACGGAACCATTCTTGCTGTTGCAGAAGAGCGCAAGCAATTCGTTAAAGATTGCGCGAAGCAATTGATGGTTCTGATCGAGAAAGACATCAAGCCGCGTGATATCGTAACGATTGATGCGATTGATAACGCATTTGCTTTGGATATGGCGATGGGTGGATCCACGAACACGGTTCTTCACACATTGGCTATCGCGGCAGAAGCAGGTATCGAGTACCCAATCGCTCGTATTAATGAAGTAGCAGAGCGCGTTCCTCACCTTGCGAAAATCGCTCCAGCTTCCGATTACCACATTGAAGATGTTCATTTGGCTGGTGGTGTGAGTGCAGTAATCAATGAGTTGCTCAAAAAACCAGGTGCTTTCAATGGTGACTGTCTATCCGTTACAGCACAAACACTTCGCGAGAACGTGGCTGGTCGTGAAATTCAGAACTTTGACGTGATTCGTCCACTTACGAACCCTCACAGTGAACGCGGCGGATTAGCTGTTCTATTCGGTAATTTGGCGCCAGAAGGCAGTATCGTAAAAGTTGGTGCTGTTGATAAGTCCGTTGGCGGACGTCACGTAGGGCCAGCGATCTGTTTCGACTCCCAGGACGAAGCTCTATACGGTATCGCAAACGGTAAAGTAAAAGAAGGACACGTTGTTGTCATTCGTTATGAAGGACCGAAGGGTGGACCTGGTATGCCAGAAATGTTGGCACCAACATCCCAAATCGTAGGTATGGGTCTAGGCGCGAAAGTAGCCTTGATTACGGATGGACGTTTCTCTGGAGCTTCCCGCGGTATCTCACTAGGTCACATGTCCCCTGAAGCTGCCGAAGGCGGACCACTTGCTTTCGTACATGATGGTGACATCATCGATGTAGACATGGATGGACGCAAAATCGAATTGCAAATCAGCGAGGAAGAGTTTGCTAAACGCCGTGAGTCATGGGCAGGATTCCAACAGAAGATTACTTCTGGGTACCTAGCTCGTTATACCAAAATGGTAACAAACGCTAGTGCTGGCGCTATTTTGAAAATCTAATTGCTTTCAAGATAAAAGCCCTATCCGACTTGTTCGGGTAGGGCTTTTTTTGGCGAATGTCTATGAGTTAGAAAGATTTCTAACATCACTATCCCCTAAGCTCAGTATAGCACATTGGAGACGACACACTGAGCGAAGGGGATAGTGGCCATAGAATAATTCGACGGACT
Organism: Paenibacillus sp. J22FR83; assembly: GCF_059691955.1. Classification (NCBI taxonomy): domain Bacteria; kingdom Bacillati; phylum Bacillota; class Bacilli; order Caryophanales; family Paenibacillaceae; genus Paenibacillus; species Paenibacillus sp. J22FR83. The sequence goes on along the minus strand of NZ_JCAUAM010000012.1, from coordinate 204,098 downwards.
ATCCACGCCACTTAAGCTAGAAAAAAGTGCATAAACAGAAGAGATCCGCTCAAAACTGTTATCGCAACAGCTATGGAAAGTGATAATACAAATCGTGCTTTGAAGATTGACAGCATCATCAGTGTGCTCTTTACATCGATCATGGGGCCGAACACTAGGAAGGCGAGTAGGGAGCCAGGCGAGAATGACTTGGCAAAGGAGACTGCGACGAAGGCATCTGTGGTTGAGCATAATGAGAGCAGGTAAGCGAAGCCCATCATGAACACATGAGAGACGAAGGCGCCTTGACCGATGGCGCTCAGGCTGTCCTGTGCGACGAATGTTTGTATTAATGAGGTCAAAAGGGCGCCTAGCATCAAATACTTGCTCATCTCGAACAATTCAGAGGAGCCATGGCTGACCATGGTCATGAGCCGGCTGCCTCCGTGGACGTGATTGTGACCATGGTGATCATGTCCATGGTGGTCATGCGAGTGATTGTGACTATGATCGTGTTTGTGATCATGCTTATGATCGTGGCTGTGATGATGATCATGTTGTTCGATGGGTTGATTTCCAAGTGTGTGATTATGGGTATGTGTTAAGCTTGTTGCTGCGGGTTCAATTGGATGCCGCAATGGGTTACTCTTGAGGAAACGCGTGAGCAGGAAGCCAATGACTAGGGCCACGCCGAAGGTGAGCCCCATTCGTGAGTAAGCCATGGCTGGGTTGCCGCGGAAAGCCATCCAAGTCGAGGCAAAGACGATAGGATTAAGGATAGGCCCCACTAGGATGAAAATGACAGCGATGTAGACCGGCATGCCTTTGCGCATCAGTCTGCGTACGAAAGGAATCATACCGCACTCACAGAGGGGGAACATAATTCCCAGCACACAGGCGAATAGGATGCCGCCGAGAGGGTGCTTGGGAGTTAATCGTGCAATAACCCCTTCAGGAATGAAGTTCTCAACGATCGTAGATAACAGTACGCCGAGAATCATGAATGGAAGCGCATCTAAGAAGATGTCCATAAAAGCCAGGAAAATATGTTTGATAGGTTCCATGACTATCCCCATAGGGGGGAGTTGTCTTGTTGTGACGATCAGAAACAAGAGAAAAGCGCAAATCACCGTGGAGACGGGAAGGCTCCACCGGTATAGAGTTGAGGACAATGCGTTGACACCCCTTTGCCGAAGGAATTGGTATGTAACTATCCTATGTACATGCTAGGCTATCTAGGACAATGTCCTTGATTGACATTGATACTTAAGGGTGTATAATAATAGGAAATCAATTGCGATGACAGGAACAAGTAAGTTTGTCTCCCGTTTCTCAGAGAGCCGGTGGTTGGTGCGAACCGGTGAAACAAGCAGACCGAATGGATCCTTGAGCTTGAAGCTGAACACTGTGTATAGAATTACCGGAACCTAGGCCGGACTCCAACCACAGTTAATTATGCTAAACGGTAGCTCTCCGTTATCAGAGCCTGAAGGTTTACATGCGCTTAATTTTATGTTAGGCAGGTAGACAAATTAGGGTGGTACCACGGTCTCTCGTCCCTTGCGGAGGGAGGCCTTTTTGTTGTCTTTTTTTACCTATACGAATTGGAGGGTTTTCGAATGAAACGTGTATTATCAGGTATGCAATCCAGCGGTCAGCTGACGATTGGCAATTATATTGGGGCGCTTCGCAACTTTGTGAAGCTGCAAGAACTGCATCGTTGTTATTTCATGGTAGTCGATATGCATGCGATCACAGTACCGCAGGATCCAGCCGCGCTGCGGGAACAAACCGAATCCATCGCATCGTTATACATCGCTTCGGGTCTAGACCCGAATAAGGCTTCTGTCTTCTTGCAGTCCCATGTTCACGCGCATGCAGAGCTAGGCTGGATTATGACGACGCTGACGCATATGGGCGAGCTTGAGCGCATGACGCAATTCAAAGATAAGTCCGAAGGTAAGGAATCCGTAGGTGCAGGGCTATTTACGTATCCATCTCTGATGGCTGCAGACATTTTGTTATATAACGCAGATCTTATTCCGGTTGGAGACGATCAAAAGCAGCATTTGGAGCTCACGCGAGATTTGGCTAACCGTTTTAATAACCGTTTCGGTGACATGTTTGTTATGCCGAAGCCGTATATGCCTGAAGTGGGCGCACGCATTATGTCACTCGATGATGCTTCCAAGAAGATGAGCAAAAGCAGTCCAAATGCCGGCAGTTACATCGCAATGCTTGACGAGCCAGATGTTATTCGTAAGAAGCTAAGTCGTGCTGTTACGGATTCTGGACGTGAAGTGAAGTATGACCCGCAGAATAAACCTGAGGTCAGTAACTTAATGTCGATTTACTCCCACTTTGCGGAGATGAGTTTAGCTGAGATAGAGGCGAGATATGAGGGGCAAGGTTATGGTCCTTTCAAAAAGGAACTGGCTGAACAGATTGTTTCTGTTCTGGAGCCGATTCAGCAGCGCTATCGTGAGATTCGCAGTTCGGGAGCCATTTTTGATATTTTGAAAAGGGGTGCGGACGAAGCTGCAGAAGTGGCGAATCAAACGCTGCTTGAAGTCAAGAAGCGGATGGGCTTTATTGTTCGCTAAGCACAGGGCTACACATACAAAAAGCTCAAATCCCACTATTTGGGGATTTGAGCTTTTTGTTCATTCGGAAGGCTTATTTTTCCGACGCATTTTAGCTTTCATTGCGAATCCGTAACCGATAAACCCTAATGAAATGAGGGTAAAGAGGAGTGCCATCCAAGGCTCGCGCAGAGCAATGAATAGGGAAATGCTAGCGAGCAGCAGCGTACCAACAACTGCGAATAGGAGTGCAAGTGGTTTGTTCATATCAGCGACCTACTTTCTTGAAGTTCATGACATCTTCTTATATTAAACTTTTTTGAGCGCTGTGCATATAAATTCATTTCCTCCACATACTATCTTTGCAAGCTTGCAAATACATCAAAGATTATAGCTGACTGAAAGGAGTTCGATCCTGATGGCATCTCGTAACAACAACAGCAACTCTCTAGTCGTTCCTCAATCCTCTCAAGCTCTAGATCAATTGAAATATGAGGTAGCTCAAGAGCTGGGCATTCAAATTCCTCAAGATGGTTACTATGGAAACATGGCAACTCGCGACACTGGTTCTATCGGTGGAGCAATCACTCGCCGGTTGGTACAAATCGCCGAGCAAACGCTAGCGGGACAATCTGGTTCTAATTTCCGTTAATTAGAAACTAGTCTTCGTACTAGCATAACCGAATTATGTAATAATAAAGCCCAGGAGCCTAAATAGCTCCTGGGTTTTGGTGCGTTCAGCTAGGTAGGCGTGTCGCCAAGCATAGAATAAAGGCCCCTGCAGCTATGCAAGGGCCAATTTCCGCTAATATATTCAATATAGATCAACCTTCAGCTTCTTCTCAAGCTTCGTATCATTCACCCAGCCTACATAAGAATCAAGCGTTTGAAAATTGCGATCCATCCGAATGACGCCAACGAACGGGTACTGTTTACGATGGCGATAGCGGACATCTGCCCATCTTACTTCATAGCCCCACCGATGTTCTTTGACTTCCGCACAAGTGAAAGAGGAAAAGTAGAGCAGCGCTTGGATGTCTTCGTGCTGTTTGGAAACCTCGATGGCGGGGTGGTTAGAGCTGGTGACGGTGTCCAGCCATTTCAGTTTGCCATTTTTGAGCTCGCCTAGCTGGTAGGCCCCGTCTGCGCGCTCTTTCACGACATTCCAGACATAGAGATTGAATGTTACAATAAGGGTATATTTATCACCCGGTTGGTAAGTGGCATCTTTGCGATAGAGACCTTTTTCAATAATAGCATGGTCTAGCGTCCGCCAGATGTAATACAGCGCAAGTAAGCCGTATAAGGTTGGGAAAATGAGCTGCGGCTTCGCTAGATGAAAGGACCACATGAAGATCGCGGCGATGTGACTTGTAAATATGAAAGGATCGAAGATGTGAATGATGTTCCAGGACACCCATTTTTGCGAAAAGGGTCGAATGGCCTGCGTACCATAGGTGTTGAAACAGTCAGTGAATACATGAACGCAAACCGCGATACCGATCCACATAGCGAGATGTAGGAAAGATATGCCATGGAAAAATGGCGCAAGAGCACCAGTAATCAACAACGTCCATAAGGGAAGGGCAGGCAAGGAGTGAGAGCGACCGCGATGATTGCGAATATAGAGGGCATTGCCCTTGAATCGCAGCAGTCCGTCAATATCGGGAATCTGAGAGCCGACGACAGTTCCAATGAAAACAGCAGTTGTTGCAGCAGAATTTGCGGAAATGCTAGGATCAATTTGTGAGAGCCCTGCTAATCCTAAGCCAATGACAAGATGAGTGCCTGTATCCAACTGGTTATCCTCCTAAGTGTTCTGTACACATGGTTTGTTCAGTATCTGATCTGAGGGGCAAATTTACAACTTACTCTTAGTTTACCATTTTAGAGCAAAAAATAAATCAGAAGGAGATCTAAAAATGTCTAAAGTTTTTGTAGAGTATGCCATAAAATCCGAATTTCGAGCTTCTTTTCTCATCTATATGCAGAACCAACAGCTGCGGGAAGGGCGTTTGGAGCTGTTGGAGGGAACCGATCAAGAAGGACTTTATGTAGAAATTTGGCATGATGTAACGTATGAAGACTATCTGTGCATGAAGGAGGAACGACTGAATGTTGAGCGATTACGAGATGGGCAACATGGCGATTGGGAGCAATGGATCAAAGGTGGCATCTCCAAATTGCACATGTGGCATTTCTCACCCGTTACGTATACTTAAACAAAAAAAACGTTGCTCTATCAGAGCGACGTTTTTTTGTTTGCGATTCAGAAATTATCTAGAGAATGCTCCGCCACGGAAGGGGTAGGTGTAATTGAGTTCTTCATCAAATGTAATGTAATCCAAGTTCACCATAAGTAGAAGGAAACGCATGCCAGTAACAGGATCGCTGATAATGATATGGTCTCGCCCTGCAGCTTCTAATCTTCCTTTGAAAATTTTGGCATTCCACTCGGAGTTGTTCTCATAGGTCATATAGATGGTTGCCATTTTACCAAGGTTGAGACGAAGAATATTTTCGATGTAGGATTCCTCGAGTGCTGGAAGTCCTGGAACGTTCACCCCTGTTTGTAGACCGCTTCCTGGTGGAGTGAGCACAGATCCAGCTGGGGTTTGGGGAACAACTTTATTCGTAATGGCGGTTGGAACAGGGAATGCCGGGTAAGGGTTGCCGTATTGCCCTTGGGGCATTGCTTGATTACCTATTTTGTAAGGGTTATTCAACATAATGATCATTTCCTCCTTGAGCTTTCGATAAGAAAGCTTTCTTCATATTAATGTGATGTAACGATCCAAAAGGTCATTTTCCATAATCATCATATTGTGCTTCTGCCTATTTGGTGACGAATTTTGTGGGCATTTTTGCAAAACAAAAAAGCTCCCGAAGGAGCTTTATCATAGTAGAAATTTATAACCGACACCCCACACGGTCTTGATGTGCTTGGGTTCTTTAGGATCATCCTCGATTTTCTTGCGAAGGTTGGCGATATGTACATCGATGGCACGCTCTGTTACCTGGGAATCAAAGCCGCGAACACGATTTAACAACTCTTCTCGGTTGTAAACCCTGCCTTGATTTTGCCAGAAAAGCTTCATGATTTCGTATTCAGAGAAGGTAGTCTCGATACTCTTGCCGCTTACATAGAGACAACGCTTTTCTAAATCTAGGTGGATACCTTCTGGAGGAAGCGCGTCAGATGGCGATGGGATCTGTGGTGGGTAGGCGTTGGAACGTCGAAATAAGGCTTGTATTCTGGCCGATAGCTCTCTCATCGAAAAAGGTTTGCACATATAATCATCAGCGCCTGTTTGAAGGCCCTTCACACGATCCGAAACTTCGTTCTTGGCGGATACCATCAAGATGGGGATGGTGGAGGTTTGACGAATTGCTGTGCATAGCTGGATCCCGTCCATATCAGGCAGCATGAGATCAAGAATAATCATATCAGGTTGAAAATCCCGGAATAAGACCTCGCCTTGTCGGCCGTTCTCTGCTCGCTTCACTTCATAGCCATCTTCGTATAAGTAAATGGACATCATTTCACCGATACTTAAATCGTCTTCGATGATTAAAATTTTGGACATACAGGTTCCCCTCCTTTTTCTTTAAAAGGCTAGGTGCTCGATATGCCTTCCCGCAATAATCGATCCTATCTATATGACATGTTATCCTATCCATTTTGTGACGTCCAGTTTTAACTTTTTTTTTCAAACAGAAGAAAGAAGCTGATTCTTACTTGAACCTTTCTTCTCAGGTCAAGGAAGTCAGCTTCTTTCAATCAGGGGGATATGAAGGGGCACGATCATACTGTCAAATGCTTACGGACGAGATCTTCGCTCAGAAGCGCATCTTTCCCTTCCGCTGCAATGGTGCCGCGGTCGAGTACATAGTAGTAATCAGCAATGCTCGTAGCAAATTCTAAGCTTTGCTCTACTAGAAGAACGGCAATTTCACGATTGCGTTTAATCGTTTCAATGATGGCCTCAATTTCCATGACGATAGATGGCTGTATCCCTTCCATAGGTTCATCTAGAAGCAACAGCTGGGGGCCTGGGGCCAATGCCCTTGCAATGGCTAACTGCTGCTGCTGACCGCCACTGAGGTCCCCGCCTTTGCGATGAAGCATTTGCCGAAGGACAGGAAACGTGTCGAAGATCGTGTCTGGTAATTTCTTGCGGCGATCGGATGAAGCTTCTAAGCCTAACAAAAGGTTTTCCTCGACAGTGAGCTGGGGAAAAATTTCCCTGCCTTGCGGCACATAGCCAATACCTGACTTGGCGCGGCGATCTGGTGAAGAAGAAGTGAGGTCTGCATCCATGTAGTGGATGGAACCAGAACGAGGCTTAATGAGCCCCATGATACTCTTCATTAGGGTTGATTTCCCAACCCCGTTGCGCCCCATTAGGCAAACGATTTGACCTGGTCTTACTTCGAGGTTGACGTTACGGATGACCATGCTTTCGCCATAGCCAGATTCTATGCCTCGTAATTTAAGCACCGCGTTCAACTCTCCTTCCGAGATAGACTTCCGCTACTTTGTCGTCATTTTGGATGTCTTGCATAGTGCCCTCGCGCAGGACGGTTCCTTCATGGAGAACCGTTACCATTCTTGCGAATTGGCGTACGAAGGCCATGTCGTGCTCGACGACAATAATGGTTTGATTGGCTGCTATTTCATGAAGGAGCTCGCCCGTCTTCTCTGTTTCCCTATCCGTCATGCCAGCAGCAGGCTCGTCGAGCAGTAAGAGATCAGGCTCTTGCATCAGCAGCATGCCGATTTCAAGCCACTGCTTCTCGCCATGGGAGAGGGAGCCTGCACGTTCGTTGAGTTTGCTTGTCAGACCAATCATGTCGAGTCTGAGGTGTAGTCGTTCTCTTTGTTCATTTGTCGTTTTGGCCCATAGTGCGCTGAGGAGGCCGCGCTGTTGTTTCATGGACAGCGCCAAATTCTCAAACACGGTTAACGTGGAGAAAACGGTCGGCGCTTGGAATTTGCGCCCAATTCCAAGCTGGGCAATTTGGTGCTCCTGGTGCTTGGTGAGATCGATCGAATCCTTGAATATGACGTGTCCTTGGGATGGTTTTACTTTGCCGCAAATGACATCAAGCAGCGTTGTTTTACCAGCACCATTCGGACCGATAAGGAAGCGAAGTTCACCTTGTTGTAGCGAGAAGTCAAGGTTACGCAAGGCTTTGAAACCGTCGAAGTTCACCTCAAGTCCTTTGACGCTCAGGATGGTCTCGTCAGTTGTCGGTTGTTGTTTCGCTAATTGTCCTAGCATTGAAATGTTCCCCTTTCCGGTTTACATAGTCATGTTTCTATAACTTCTTGCGAGGCAGAGATGGGCTTCGGAAGCTTAGTTCTGTTTCTTTTCCAATTGGAGAAATAAGGGGTCAATGTGCCGACGATTCCCTTTGGAAGCAGCAGGACGACGATGATAAACATGGCGCCCATCATGATGGGCCACCAAGCCGGATAGGCTTCGCTGAAGGTTGTTTTAGCTGCATTCGTAATTAACGCCCCAAGAACAGCGCCGCCAATCGTCGAACGACCGCCGATGGCCACCCATAGTACCATTTCAATCGACGGTACGATACCCATTTGTGCAGGGGAGATGATCCCCTCTTGAAGTACGAAGAGTACGCCGGCAAGTCCAGCCAACCCCGCGGAGAGGCAGTAGATAAACACCTTATACGTAACGGGATTATAACCGATGAAGCGAACCCGATTCTCACCATCCCGAATAGCAGTCAGAATGTTGCCAAGGCGGCTGCTAACGAGCATGGTGCTTAGGATTAATACAACGAGTACAACAGCTAGGGTGAGGTAGAAGAACAACAGCTTAGTTGATTGTAATTGCAGATTCAGACCTAGAAAAGACGTGAAGTTCGTTAATCCATTCGTTCCGCCTGTATACCCCTGCTGCCCAACGAAGAGTGTCACTGTAATGATGACTAAGGCTTGGGACAAAATGGAGAAGAATGCGCCTTTGATCCGATTGCGGAACGTGAAATAGCCAAGGATGAAGGCGACGATCATCGGTACAATGAGCGCTAATAGGAATGCGGCGGCTGGACTGTGGAACGGCATCCAGAACCATGGCAAGCTTTTGACCCCACTCCAGGACATGAAATCAGGCAATTGATTAGGCGTGGAAGCCAGCTTCAAGTGCATGGCCATACAATAGGCCCCGAGCCCGAAATAAACACCATGGCCCAGGCTTAGAATACCGGTATATCCCCAAATTAAATCTATTCCGATCGCGATAATGGCATAAGCCAGGAATTTGCCGAGTAAGGATAAACGAAAGTCAGACAAGAATAGGGGGGCAAGCGCAATGAGAAGTAGACAGATCCCATAGATCGTCAATTTAAGCTTAGATTGTTTAGCCAAAAGCATAGATGGAAGTCACATCCTTTCTTCAATCTAAGGATCTCGAACGCATCGTTACAAGTCCCATTGGTTTCCATTGTAGGAAGGCAATAATCAGCGTAAACACAAGCACCTTACCGAGCGTAGCACTGGTTGTATACTCCAATGCCGTATTGAAAACACCGATGCCAAGTGCCCCAGCTACGGTTCCGATTAGCTTGCCGATCCCGCCAAGTACGACGACCATGAAGGCATCTACAATATAGTAGGTCCCAATGGTGGGACCGATGGGTCCAAGTAAAGAGAGCGCACAACCAGCGATGCCTGCCATAGCGGAACCGAAAGCAAATGATTGCGCATCGACTCTACGCGTGGATATTCCTAGACACGAAGCCATTTGGCGATTCTGCATAACGGCTCTCATACGTCTTCCGCCAGCAGAGTGGTAGAGATATAGATAGATGATCAAGATGCATAAGGCTACAAGTCCAAGGATGAACAGTCTCTTATATGGAAGGATCAAGTCTGCCGTTACATGCCAGCCGCCTTCTAACCATTGCGGTGCTTTCACAGCGACATTGGGAGCGCCGAAGATGGATCGCGCAATTTGTTGCAAGGCAAGGGAGACACCCCAGGTCGCTAATAAACTGTCTAACGGTCTGCCGTACATGAATCGGATGAGCACAATTTCGAGCAGCCAGCCTATGGCGAATGCGACGACAAAGGCTACGCCGAGTGAAACGACGAAATACCAGCCGAAGGCAGAGGCAGGCAAATAGGATTGGAATCCTTTCTGTACGAGGTATGCCATATAAGCACCGATCATAATAAATTCGCCATGCGCCATATTCATAACGTTCATGAGACCAAAGGTGATAGCGAGACCGATGGCAATCAGAAGCAGGATGGAGCTTAAGCTGAGTCCGTTAAATATTTGAAGCAGCAGCAAACTCATGAATACCTCTCCTTTCAGAATCCGGAGTAAAATGATGAAATCCAGGACTGCGGTGAGGCAGTCCTGGTTTCTGAGTACCAACGTGCAGCGGTATGGATTATTTCGTTACTTCTGCGCCCCAAGGGTATGTTTTGAGGAATGGATCGGGCTTGAGCGCTTTGCCTGAATTCCAAATTTCTTTGATTTGACCATCTGCTGCAATTTGGCCGATACGTGCTGTCTTGTAAATATGTTGATTCTCACCATCAATCGTGACTTTACCTTCAGGTGAATTCCACTCGATGCCTTTGGCTGCTGCTTTTACTTTCTCTACGTCAAAGGAACCGGCTTTCTTCACAGCTTCTGCCCATAGATACACAGCTGTGTAGCCTGCTTCGATGGGATCATCCGTTACGCGGTCCTTGCCGTATTTGGCTTTGTAAGCCTCGACGAATTTTTTGTTTTCAGGTGTATCTGTTGTTTGGTAGTAGTTCCAAGCTGTGTAGTGACCATCAAGAACGGATGCGCCGATACCGCGTACTTCTTCTTCGGCAATACTCACGGACATAGTTGTTAAATCTTTGGATGTGATACCTGCATCTTTCAATTGTTTAAAGAAGGCGACGTTACTATCACCGTTCAATGTGTTGAAGACGACGTCTGGCTTTTCCTTTTTGATCTTACTGATGATTGTATTGTAGTCGGTGTGTCCAAGCGGTGTGTATTCTTCCGCAAGCAAAGTTCCCCCATCTGCTTTCAACTGTTCTTTAATGATTTTGTTGGCTGTTCTAGGGAAGACATAATCAGAACCAAGGAGGAAGAATTTCTTGCCTTTGTTTTGCAGGAGCCATGTGACTGCGGGGATGATTTGTTGATTCGTTGTTGCGCCGATGTAGAAAATGTTCGGTGAGGATTCCACGCCTTCATACTGAACCGGATACCACAATAATCCTTTGTTTTGCTCGACGACCGGTAGGACGGCTTTACGGCTAGCCGATGTCCAACAACCGAAAATTGTTACTACGCTGTCCTTCTGCAGGAGCTTCTTTGTCTTCTCTGCAAAAGTTGGCCAATCCGATGCCCCGTCTTCGATCACGGGTTTAATCTTTTTGCCTAATAGTCCCCCAGCTGCATTAATCTCGTCAATCGCCATAAGCTCAGCATCTCGTACGGATACTTCGCTGATGGACATTGTACCTGTTAGTGAGTGAAGAATACCCACGGGTACGGTGTCGCCTGATGTTGCCCCAGCTACAGGTGCAGTCGTTGTTGAGGTGGTAGTTTCTGTCTTCGCACAGCCGGCCGCTACTAACATCAAAGCCATACTTAGTGCAACTGTAAGCTTACCCTTGTTTCTTATCTCTCTCATTCACGTCCCACTCCCTTGCCTTACAAGATTTGGATTACACGGCTTATGATAAATGGCGATACAAGTTAATGTCAATATAGGTGACACTAAAATAGATTTTTTTGGTAAAAACGCACAAATTCAAACAAGGGTATTGTGAAAATCACATAAATCACGATGGATAAGGTACAAATTTTCACTTTTTATGTAACTAAATATAACATTAGTGATTTACAATCATGAAATACACGAATATAATGAGTGTAAAGGATAACCATTATTCGGATTTCGAAGAGGTGAGATTCGTGCATTTAACGGAAAGAGAGAAAGAGAAGTTACTCATCACCGTAGCTGCTGACTTAGCTAGACGAAGGCTCGCCAGAGGGTTAAAGCTGAATTATCCAGAAAGTATCGCGTTGCTGACTTCCGAAATTATGGAGGGAGCTAGGGATGGCTTGACGGTTGCACAGCTCATGGCGTTGGGTACCACAATATTGAGGGCAGATCAGGTAATGGAGGGTGTACCTCACATGATTCATGAGGTGCAAGTGGAAGCAACGTTTCCTGATGGCACGAAATTAGTTACAGTGCATGAACCAATTACTTAATTAATCATGAGAGGGGCGCTTCCATGGTTCCCGGTGAATATCGAACAGCCAAAGGGTATATAGAAATGAACGCCAACAGACAGACAATAGAAATCATTGTTACGAATAAAGGAGATCGACCAGTTCAAGTGGGGTCGCATTTTCATTTCTTTGAAGTTAATCGGGGTTTGGATTTCGAACGAGAGTTAGCCTTTGGGATGCGGCTGGACATTCCAGCGGGAACAGCTGTCCGTTTCGAGCCTGGTGAGCAGAAACCCGTTCAACTTGTTGAATTAGGTGGAGCGAAACTATCTTATGGGCTGAATAATTTGAGTCAAGGTTTGGCAGAGAAAGATAAAATGCCGGAAGAAACGAGAGCAAGATGGCAGGCCTGGGAGGGGATGTTCGATGAGTCGAATAGATCGTAAGAATTATGCACTCATGTTCGGCCCCACAACGGGTGATGCCATCCGATTAGCAGATACGGAGCTCTGGGCGCAAATTGAACATGACTACACCGTATATGGGGATGAATGTAAATTTGGCGGGGGGAAAGTTATCCGTGACGGCATGGGGCAATCCAGCGGAGCGACTCGTGCACAGGGTGTACTAGATACCTTAATAACGAATGCTGTCATTATTGACCATTGGGGCATTGTCAAAGGCGATATCGGTATTCGGGACGGTCATATTGTTGCTATTGGCAAAGCAGGTAACCCCGATATTATGGATGGCGTGCATCCGAAGATGATCGTAGGTGCAAGCACTGAAGTTATCGCGGGTGAAGGTAAAATCGTAACGGCTGGCGGCATCGACGCGCATATCCATTTTATTTGTCCGCAGCAAATTGAAACTGCGCTTTCCTCTGGTGTGACGACGATGATCGGCGGGGGGACGGGGCCGGCAACGGGGACCAATGCCACAACTTGTACACCTGGTGCATGGCACATGCAGCGGATGTTGGAAGCAGCTGAAGCATTTCCGATGAATCTGGGCTTTACTGGCAAAGGGAACGCTTCATTCTTGGAACCTCTGACGGAACAAATTGAAGCAGGCGCTATTGGCTTAAAGCTTCATGAAGATTGGGGAACAACGCCTGCAGCGATTAACATGTGTTTGGAAGCGGCAGATCGTTATGATGTGCAAGTGGCGATTCATACGGATACATTAAATGAAGCGGGATTTCTTGAAGATACGCTTGCCGCGATCAAGGGACGTACCATTCATACGTACCATACCGAGGGAGCGGGTGGCGGTCATGCACCGGATATTATTCGAGCGGCTGCCGAGATGAATGTCTTACCCTCCTCGACCAATCCGACTCGTCCGTACACGATTAATACAATCGAAGAACATTTGGATATGTTGATGGTGTGCCATCACTTGGATAGCCGAATTCCAGAGGATGTCGCTTTCGCAGATTCTCGGATTCGTCCTGAAACGATTGCAGCAGAGGATATTTTGCATGACCTTGGCGTATTCAGTATGCTGAGCTCCGATTCCCAAGCGATGGGGCGAGTTGGCGAGGTCATAATTCGAACGTGGCAAACGGCGGATAAAATGAAAAAACAACGCGGATCGCTAGGCCCCGATACGGAAGAACATGATAATTTCCGAATCAAACGCTATATCGCGAAATATACCATCAACCCAGCAATTACCCATGGCATTTCGCATCTTGTGGGGTCGATTGAACCAGGCAAGTTTGCTGATTTGGTCGTTTGGAGTCCGATGTTCTTCGGTGTGAAGCCGGATCTCGTTCTCAAAGGTGGCAGCATCGCATATGCGCAAATGGGCGACCCGAATGCCTCTATTCCAACACCGCAGCCTGTCTTCGGTAGACCGATGTTCGCTGCATTTGGGAAGGCAGTAACGCAAAGTTCGATTACCTTCGTTTCTCAGGCGGCGTATGACAATGGAATTCGTGAACGATTCGGATTGCAGAAGCGGATTGAACCGGTGAAGGGATGCCGGAGCATTTCGAAACGAGATATGATTCATAACCATGAAACACCTTCTATAGAAGTGAATCCGGAAACCTACGAGGTTAAGGTTGATGGGGAAGCCGTGACTTGTGAGCCTGCGACGGAATTGCCAATGGCTCAGTTGTACTTTTTATTTTAGATAGCGTAGAAGAAAGACCCGATTGAGGTGAGGGCATTGAGGGCAGCAGAAAAGCCTCCGTTCCATTGGTTAGCCTATCAGCAGCTGTTGGATTCGGCGCTTCCCATTGGTGGGTTTTCACATTCATTTGGATTGGAAACCCTTGTTCAACAAGGGAGATTGACGACAATCTCCGAACTGGAAGCTTATATTCGGTCGATGCTTGCGTGCAGTTGGGCATCCTCAGATGCCATGGTGATCAAAGCGGCTTATCTGTACATTCCTCAAGGGGAGCTAGGGCGGCTGTGGGAAATCGACCATATGCTGCATGTGCAGCGGGTAGGGAGTGAGACGCGGAGCGGCGTTCAAAAAATGGGGCGCAGATTGCTCCAATTATCGCGTTCGCTGTATCCGGGGCTGAATTGGCAGCCGCTCGATGATGCGGTAAGTGCGGGGAGATGCAGCGCAAATCACCCGGTTGTTCATGGTTGGGTGAGCTACCATTTAGGCGTTCCATTGAACCAGGCTGCTGAAGGCTATCTATATACCTGCATCATGACGTGCATCAATAGTGCGCTCAGACTGATGTCCATTGGACAAACACAAGGTCAGATGTTGCTTGCGAAGCTCGTTCCACTGACAGGAAGTGAATGGCAGCGCGTTTCACAGCTCGATCCCATGGAGGCTTACACGAATTCTCCGTCGGCAGATCTTGCGATGATGCAGCATGAAACATTATATTCACGGTTATTTATGTCCTAATGACATTTCAATAGATCTGAGGAGGAATGACAATGTGTCAAGGTAACGGTCATCATCATCACCATCAATGGGAGAAACCATCTGTAGATCGGACGCGTCCTATGCGAATTGGGATCGGCGGTCCCGTAGGTTCAGGTAAAACCGCGCTTGTAGAGCGCTTGGCAAGAAAGCTGAACGACCGCTATAGTATCGCAGTGATTACGAACGATATTTATACGAAGGAAGATGCACGCATTCTAATTAGTTCTGAGGCTCTGCCAGAGGAGAGAATCATCGGTGTAGAGACAGGTGGATGTCCGCATACAGCGATCCGTGAGGATGCTTCAATGAATTTCGAAGCGATTGAGGAGCTGGAGCAGCGATTCGAGAATCTCGATATTATTTTCATCGAAAGTGGCGGCGATAATTTGGCGGCTGCGTTCAGCCCAGAGCTTGTGGATCGCTTCATCTATATTATAGACGTGGCCCAAGGAGAGAAAATCCCTCGCAAAGGCGGGCCTGGCATCATGCGTTCGGATATGTTGATTATTAACAAAATCGATCTAGCTCCTTATGTCGGTGCTTCTCTGGAAGTCAT
This sequence comes from Paenibacillus sp. J22FR83, assembly GCF_059691955.1. Classification (NCBI taxonomy): domain Bacteria; kingdom Bacillati; phylum Bacillota; class Bacilli; order Caryophanales; family Paenibacillaceae; genus Paenibacillus; species Paenibacillus sp. J22FR83. The sequence goes on along the minus strand of NZ_JCAUAM010000012.1, from coordinate 188,850 downwards.
GGATTCCGATACGAAAAAGATGCGCGGTGAGCGTCCCTATATCTTCTCCAACTTAATGGGAGGTACTGGGCTAGATGATATCGTGACCTGGGTGGAGACGGAGTACAGCCATGCCTAAGCTGACTGGGGAGATATCTGCACAATTTGCAGTGCGCAGCGGATTCACACGGCTCGTACACAAATATCATGCCTCCCCGCTCAAAATAGCCAAAACGTTTCGTTACGAGAACGAAACGTTGACAGAAGGCGCCGCCCCCTTGGATCAACTCGGCGTCTATATGATGGATTGTTCACCTGGCCTGATGGCCGGTGATCATTATGAAATTAACGTGCGCCTTGAAGAGGGCGCACGTGTTTTTCTAACAAACCAGTCGTTCACGAAAGTTCATCCTTCGACTGAAGCTCAAGGAAGCACGCAGCATCAGATACTTCGACTTGAAGTCGACGCGCTGCTAGAGTATGTGCCTGAACCTTTAATGTTATATAAGGACGCAGTTTTATTAGCAGAAACGGAAGCGTATCTATCGAGAGGATCGGCATTGATTTTCTCCGATATCCTCTGTCCTGGCCGCACGCAGCGGGGGGAAATATTTCACTATACACGATATGTGAATAGAATGAAGGTTTGGTATGAAGGCGAGCTGATCTTCTACCAAAACCAGCGCATTGAACCTGCGATCATGAAGCTGTCATCGCCAGGTTGCTGGGAAGAAGAGACGCATATGGGCAATCTGTTTGTCTTCTCAGATCGGCTTGGTCCACGCCATCTTGAAGCCATTGTTGACAAATTAGGCCAACTGGAACATGATGGCCGGGTCCGAATGGGAGCGAGTCTAACGTATAAGCATGGGCTCGTGGTGACTGTCATGGGCAAGCATGCTTGGGAGATGCAAGATGTTCTGACGAAGGCGTGGCATCAAATCCGGCGGAGCTTATTTGATGTAACGCCATTGCTAGTGAATAAATAGGAAGAGGAGGCAGGTTATAACCTGTCTCCCCTTCCTATTTTATTGGCGTGCGGCTGGGGGGACGGGCTACTAGTCTCATGCCAAAGCTTATGGGCACTATCCCGTTGGCTCAGGATTCTCGGATTTTGCAAATCTGAGCGAAGGGGATAGTGGCAATAGATAGCTTTATGGGAGGTAGTGAGGGTCGGGGAAGGTGCCCCATACCGGAATTTCCACAACTTTTTCACGTATTCCGAAATGGAATCGAATGGTAAGTTCATTTTCCACGCATACTGGAAGGGAGAATCGACAATCTGATGACAACTGTCTATCGTTCATTGTCAAATGATGTAGGGGTTGGTATGATGAGAATGTTCGTTTAGATGCAGGATCGGAAATTCAACATAGAGGAGGTCAATTAACATGGAAAATCAAGTCACCTACGAAACTGTTTCGAAAGGCTCGTCACAAGAGTCTGTCGGAACTGATTCTATAGATGCTAACCTTGCGAGAGGTGCAGCAGAGCCTGTGACCCTGAAAGAGTTTTACAAATTGGTTAAACCAGGCATTATTTATTCCAATTTGATGACAGCTTTTGCTGGTTACTGGTTAGCTGCGAAATGGGATGTAGACTGGATTCATCTGATTATGACCATGTTGGGAACAGCATTGGTAATGGCTGGCGGTACAGTACTGAACAATTACTTGGACCGTGAGATGGATGCCAAGATGGAGCGCACGCAGAATAGAGCGCTTCCTAGCGGACGACTCACCGCGAATTTCGTACTTGGCTACGGGATCATACTGGGGACTATTGGTTTAGGCGTTCTATATTTCGGAGCGCAATCACCACTCGCAACATTGATCGGTTTACTTGGATTGTTTTTATATGTGTGGCTCTATACAGCATGGTTCAAAAGAACTTCCGTTTGGAGTACATTCGTTGGTGCGTTCTCAGGTGCGACACCACCGGTCATCGGATATTGCGCAGTAAGTGGCACGGTAGATTTAGGAGCAATCTTGATCTTCCTCTTCTTATTCTTATGGCAGCCACCGCACTTCTGGGCGCTTGGTATTCGCCGTATGGAAGAGTATCGTGCAGCGGGCTTCCCGTTACTGCCGGTAGTCAAAGGGACTTTTGTTACTAAAATTAGTATGGTTCGTTATGTCGTTCTATTAGTACCAGTTACGGTAATGTTAACGGCGTATGGTTACGTAGGAACAATCTTCTTGATTGTATCTACAATACTTGGATTAACATGGGTTTTCATGAGTGTCAAAGGGTTCAAAGCAAATGGGGAAGCAGAGATTGTATGGGCAAAGCGCATGTTCTTGTTCTCCCTTTTATATCTAACGCTGTTATCGTTCTTGATGGTCATTGATACGACAGCGAAACTTTAGTCTGGGGGACGAAAACGATGGGGACGTTTTTGGAGAAAAACTGGTTTAAGCTAGCGCTTGCTGCGATTTTAATTGCGATGATTGCATCCTTCGCTTATAAATTAGTGTCGAACGGCAGTAAGCCGGATGAAAGATTAACAGCCATGAAGGCGGCGCCTTCGTTTCAGCTTCAGGATTTAGATGGCAAAACGGTGACCTCTCAAGATATGGAAGGCAAGGTAAGGCTCGTATATTTCTTCTATTCCTTCTGTCCAGATGTGTGCTTACCAACAAGCTTTCTAATTTCACAAGTACAAGATGAGCTTAAGAAAAAGGATCTGCTCGGATCCAAAGCAGAAATCCTATCCATTACAGTTGATCCAATACGAGATACAGCTGAAGTGTTAAAAGCATTCGGTAATCGCTTCGAATCGAAGCCGATTCCAGGCGGGTGGACGTTCCTCAGAGGTGAGGAAGCGAAGGTACATAAGCTTGCTGAAGACTTCGGTATCATGGTGATCAAAGAGAAAGACGGCAATTTCTCACATTCAAATGCCATCTTGCTAGTGGATCCGAAGGGGCAATTAAGAAATTACTATGATGCAAGCAATCCAGAGTTGGATGCGGATCATATCGTTAAGGACGTTGTTACCCTATCGAAAGGGAAGTAATATCAGATTATTCATAAGCAGGGTTGGGCGCAGGGTAGACAATATATGCGTCCAGTCCTGCTTTTTCTAATTGCGCGATGAGATATTCTTCAGGCGTTCCTTCTACACCTGCATAGCCTTTACGGGTATAGATGTGTTCGGCGTCTGGAAATGTATCGCGCAGCAAATAACGGATTTTTTTGCCCGATGCATCGTTGTCGGTGAATATGTATACAGGCAGATCGCCTACTTTTTTGCGCAACGAGTCAAGTGTAAGGGAACTTGGCGTGCCGAAGGTGCAATGGATGATGACGGTATCATCCACGACTCGCTTCAAGCGACTTCTATCATTTTTCCCCTCAACAATTATGGTAATGGACATGGATTCACCCTCACTCCTTTTAGAGTAGTATACCCCGTTTGGAGCAGCGATCCAAGTCATGCGAAGGTGCTATATTTCCTGGGAAATGACAAGGATTTACAGCGTATGACATATGAAAAAGGCCTGAAAACATCAAGCCTTTGTTAAAGAAGTGAAATTATGAAGTTAACATAGGTGATTTGAACGTACGAAGCGGCAATAGTGACAGGGCTAACATGAGAATGAAGAATGCAATGAAATAAGAGGAAATATGATCGCGAAGCTGACCAGCCATCATCGGACCTATAAAGGCACCGACCGAATAAGAAATCGAAAGCAGTGAGAACACACGACCATATCGAGCGCTGCTAGTAATACTGGCAAGTAAAGCGGCAAGCGCGGGATAAATGACACCTTTGGCCATACCGATTAAGAAGAGGGATACGGTTAATGGAATGGGCCACTGGATGGCTAATCCGAAGAATACTGCGGCAAGTCCGATACTTCCGCCAATTGTCCGTAGAAATGGTGATATTTTATTCAAAAACCAGAAAGAGATACTAAGCAGTGCGCCTAAACTGACTAAGGTAAAGAATACACCGGAAGTAAGAATGGATTCCCGTGCTGATTTCATTAAGGGCAGTTCGAAGAACAAAATCCCTTGTGAGCAAGAGAGGGCCATGGGAATGAGGAAGAAGAGCCAGGGAATAGAAACACCATCACCCTCATCTTCTTTAATTTCCTGAGAGGCATGGTGACCGTGCGAGTCTAAGATGGCCTTAGAGCTCAACTTGTCCGCCTTGTGAGAGAGCATTTCCTTCTCTTTGACACCGAAAATGGCAAGAATACCTGTGATAATCAGGACCCAGCCCAACACGGAAAAAGCAGTTGTAAAGCCAATTTTGGCCACTAAGACAGCGCCTGCAGCAGGTGAAACCACAGATGCTAGGGTATGAACGAGCCCGTTTCCTGCCATAAGCTTGCTCTGATGAATGCGATCACGTGCAATGCGTGCGAGTAGAGTTAAACAAGCAGGGGATAGGAAAGCTAGTACAAATCCGCTGATGGAACGAATGTAAAGTAGATGCCACGGATCCCTCACGTTGGATTGAAATAGTAAGATGATCCCTGCTACAATTAAACTAAAAACAATAAACAGTTTACTGCCGTATTTGTCTACACCATAGCCTGCAATGAGATTGCCTGGAAGATGAGTGAGCGAATATACACCCATGATGAGCCCTATAAATGAAGGAGCAGCTCCCAGCGACAAGGCGAATGGAGACAAAATCGGGTATTGCGCGTGTAGGTCAAAAAATGCCACAAACATAAATAAGTACAACCATATGGCTGTTCTCACGGTTTTACCACCTCGGTCCTTTAGTTTCATCTCTTCTTAAGTTTTACGCCGCTCGTCCCAAGGATATGACCGTTCGGGACAAATGACACAAATTCGAAACTGGGAGGAACTATGGATCCTATCGTTTTTATACTTTTGGCAGCAGTAGGCATTTTTCTCGTTTTTCGATTAAGACAATCGTATCGCAGGACTGGAAAAAACATAGATAAGACCAAAGAAATTGAGGAGAAGCTAGCACAGTTAAGGAAAAAAAGAGATGAAGATTAAGGAGTCCATGTAGTATGATAGGAAGGGACTTTTGGATTATGAGGAGGGGTTATAGATGGATCAGTGGATTACGTTTGCACAGGATCGTTGGTATTTAATTGTAGGAGCTATTATCGTTTTATTTATTGTGATTGGTATTGTAAAAACGGTGGTGAAATGGGTTGTCGTCCTTGTCATCGTTGGGGCGCTCATCGTTTATGGAGCGAGTTATAAGGATAAAATAAAAGATATTGGGGCAACCGTTATTTCGCAAGTCAGCGATGACATCAAGGATAAGACAGTTAGCGCCTTGACTTCCGAAGCCAAAGAAGCGAAATTCAAAGCTAACCCGGATGGCTCCTTTTTAATTACGACGAAAAGCTTGCAAGTAGAAGGGAAACCAGGATCCGATGAGGTTCAGGTCACTTTTTTGGGTAAAACATTTAAGATGAATGCCAATGCTGCTGTGAATGCGTTCATCGAGCAAGCGAAGAAAAATGCCTAGTCGTTAGCTGGGCTAGCCTATCAAAGGAAGGTGAGTACACATGACGGATAACGCGTGGTTTCAAACAACCTCAATCAATTTTATATCCATCTTGATCGTTCTCACGATTGCAACGTCTGTATTGCAAGGTTTTTTCCGTGGCGGCTCTGGTTCAGCCAGGCATTTCGTGGCTATGTTGGTGGAAGCGGTACTTGCCATCCTCTCCATGGTTCTAGCTTGGAAAGGTGTGCAATTGATTTCACCTTGGATTCAAATATGGTTGAAAGATCAGAATGTGCAGATTCCGACGGTAGACATAAGTGCGTTAAAACAAGCTTATTATACCGTCATTACTAGCTTGCGTGATTTTCCATTACTCCGATTTGGTGTTTTATTTATTGTTGGCTATGTGATTATTAAACAATTGTTGAATCACTTGGTTGATTTAGTGTTAGGGCGTTGGTTAGCTGAACGCTTTGCCATGCCCAAACGGAGTCATTCCGTCTTGAGCTCGGTTTCAGGCGGCGCTATTGGATCCGTAGCTGGATTTGCAAGAGCGCTCATGCTGATCGCGATTTTATTTATATATGTCTCCTTGTTCCCTCACTCGATGCTGACCCCTTATATTGAATCCTCGCATATGTATCAAAAAGGAGCTCAAGAAGTGATTTCACCCTTCACAGGTGATTTCATAGCGGAGAAGGCACCTGTTTTCACGCGTGCTGTCGAACAAGAATTCACGAATATTTTGCAACGAAAATATGAAGTCCTTGATGCCAAAATCCCAGGTAACATTGCAGATGCGGCCAAAGAAATTACGGCGAATGCGACCACGGACGAAGAAAAAGCTAAATTGCTATACAGTTGGGTCGGAACCCGAGTCCAATATGATTGGAATAAAGTGAAGCTATACGAAGAACAACGAATTTGGAAAGAACAGACCCCAGAGGATACGTTCAATACCAAAGAAGGCGTTTGTATTGACTATTCAAGGTTATACGCACAAATGGCCAGATCCATTGGACTTGATGTGAAGGTTGTCACAGGTCTAGGATATGATGGACAGGGCGGATATGGCCCGCATGCTTGGAATGAAGTGTACCTGAAGGAAACGAATAAGTGGGTACCTTTGGATTCAACTTGGGTGGCAAGTGGAGCCAATTGGTTCAATCCGCCGAATTTTGATCAAACACATGTGAGGGACGTTTAAAGGAGAGAATATGCCAAGAGAGTTACATACGTATAAAATGATTTACTTAGATGCCGGTGATACGTTAGTCACGATTCCTGCAGCTCAAACGATACTGAAACAATACTTGCAGCTGCGCGCGGTTGATCGTGATGAAGCGCATATTAATGAACTTTTTACAGAAGCATTTCGTCTATTTTATTATGTTGAGAAAAAAGATAACTTCGTGGTGTGCAGCCCTGAGTCGGATCGTGAATTTTGGGTTAACCTATACCACTATGTTCTGCATAAGCTAGGCGTTCATGAAGATTGGACCGAGGAAGAAATTTTTAATTGCTGTCATGAGTTGTATGAAATTTTCACAGCACCGGAGTATTATGATTTATTTGATGACGTGAAACCATTTCTGGAAGAGCTGAAATCACGAGGTTTCCGGATTGGCATTATTTCTAATTTTGCACCTACGTTGAAAGCCATTCTCGCCGACAAAGGGGTATTACATTATTTTGACCCTGTGCTCGTATCCACTGAAGTTGGTTTAGAAAAACCGGATCCGGCTATTTTTCAGCTTGCATTACAGATGGCAGACGTTGAGGCAAGTGATGTACTGTATATCGGGGATCATGAGACGAATGATATTTGGGCCCCCAATCAAGTTGGCATTGATGCCATTCGTATTATTCGATACCCGTATCACACGGGAGAAGGCATACGCTCCTTGCTTGAATTGTTTCAAGCGCCTGTTGGTGGCCGGTGAAGTACGACCTAAGCGTTAGTAAGAAAGGATATGAACCCGCATGAAGTCATCCATTATGGATGATCCGAAGAAAAAAGAAATTACTAAAAAACGGCACTTTTCGTTTCGGATCAATATATTTTTCTTCGTCACCTTTTTATTGTTTTCGGTGCTAATCGTGAGGTTAGCGATTCTTCAATTCGTTCAAGCCAAGGATCTGAAGGCTGCAGAGAACACCAATACGAATACAACGAACAAGATCGCCCCGATTCGCGGCAATATTTATGATGCTACGAGGTCCCCGCTTGCTTATACCATTCCTGTACAGTCCTTATTTTTCCGTATTGAACCAGGCCAGGATAAGGATACTAATATTGATTTGGCTAAACGCATTAAGAGCGAAATATTTGACAAGTTTGCGAAACCGAATACTGTCAGTCCTACAACGGAAGAGATTGTCCTTGCAATGGACTTGGGCTATGACATTAATAAAAAACCAGTGAAAGACCCTAGCTACTATTCCGTACCACGCCGTATTAAAGCGGATTTATCAAATGCAGAAATTGCGTATTTATTGGAGCACCGGGATGAATTCAAAGGGCTGGAAGTCACGGAAGAAAGCATCCGCACCTATGAGGTGGAAGACGACAAAACGACAATTGCCACGCAATTAGTCGGGTATACGAATGCATTTTCAACGGAGACAGCGAAAAAAATCTATAAGGATAATCCGAATAGTGAAGAATATTTAAGTAATGAGAATGTCGGCTTCGATGGGATCGAACGGATGTATCAGGATGAGCTGCGCGGCAAGAATGGCAGTAAGAAATATCCCGTGAATGCCGCGATGAAAATCATTGGAAGAGCCGAAGTTACAGCTCCAATTAAGGGGAATAACCTGTATCTGTCGATCAATAAGGACGTTCAGAAGGCGACGGAGAAAATGCTGCATGATCATATCCAATATCTCCGTTCACCGTCTAATGCGAATGATGCGTACTTGAAATATGGCGTGAAGGCCTCCTCAGGCTTCGCAGTAGCGATGGAAGTGGACACAGGACGTGTCATCACCATGGCGAATTACCCGGATTACGATGCGAACGCTTGGACAGGTGGGATGGCAACAGCTACTTACAAGGAAATCGAGACTTATATACAGAATGGCACGATCACAACAGCCAAAGCCAAATATCCAGATGCCAAAGAGAATGCCAAGCATCCTTCTTCCATTGTTTTCATGGGATCCACGATTAAGCCGTTGTCTGTATTAATTGGATTGAAAGAGAAGTTCTTTACAGCGGGAGTACAGAACTACAATGACACAGGTACTTTCACCTTCGGTAGGGATGGCAATAGTGCCATCTCAAACTCCGACAAACACGCTTATGGCAGCTTGAACGCATCTTCAGCTATTGAGGTTTCTTCGAATACGTATATGTCGGCGATGGTAGGTATCCCTTTCTGGAATAAATACGGTCGAGAAAATTCGAAGGTGACAGCCAAATGGGCCGAGTATCTGGCTAAGTTCGGGATGGGTGTGCCAACGGGCAGTGGATTGCCTGGCGAGTTCGCAGGATCCAACGATTTTATCAAAAATGCGGAGAAGGACAGTTATCAATCCGCGATGGTTTACGCATCCTGGGGACAGAATGAGAAAACGACTACGTTGCAACTTGCGCAATATACGGCAACGCTTGCTAGCCGCGGGAAACGGATGAAACCACTCTTTGTCGAAGAAATACGTGATTATCAGGGCAATCTCGTGAAAACCGTTGAGCCTGAGGTTCTAGAAGATTCGTCCAAGGAGTTCTCACAAGGAGACTGGAATGCGATCATCCACGGAATGAAAAGCGGTGCGCAAGGCATTGACGAATTACCTTTCAACGTCGCTCGTAAAACAGGAACATCCACGCAGGATGTAGCTGGCGGAAGAGTTGAGAATGCCGTTCTGATCGCCTTTGCACCAGTAGAAAATCCCAAGCTGGCCGTAGCAGTCGTTGTACCGGAAGGTGGTTTCGGACGCTACGGGGCATCCCCGATTGCGGCGAAAATCTTCGAAGCGTATGACGCGGCGTATGATGGTATTCTGACGAAGCTTGGCGGCGGGAAACGGCCTTGGTAAAGTATGCTGAAGAAGATAGTAGAAGAAGATAAGAATGAGAGGGAGCTTGCTGCGGCGGGCTCTTTTTTGTCGTGATAGGACTTGCCTCCTATTCGTGCGTAGAGCTTAGCTCCAAACCCCGCCACCAACCACCCTCCAACTGACCGCCAATGCTCATTTTTGCAAAGAGATGGATTTCCTGTAGTTAATTCCTCGTAACATGAGTTCAAATGAACAATAGATGGAAATTATACAGTTAATCTCAGATAATTATATAAAAACAGTCAGGTTTGGAGAGAATTAGCTTCATTTTTTCCATCTATTATGATTTGTAGGGTGAATTTTCCCAAAATAGCTGTACATTTTCCAGTTAATTGAGAGTGAACAGTGGGGTGGGGGCTAATTTGGCGAGTGTAGCTTAAATTACTGGGATCGACTTGGGAATTCGAAATCCGAAGCAACATGCACCAGCTGCTCACCTATGGCATATCCTATTCCAAGGGTAGAACTTGAGAGGAACAGGGTTCACCCCAAATGTTGCCCGAGGTCAACTTTTGTGCGCAGAGGAAAGGTGGTCGAATCCCATGAAAAAAAGCCGGTTATCTGCTTCTCTAAAACGACTTCTCATTTCCATCATTTTTCTATAAGATACAGCGATTCTCGTACACTCACGGTATTTCCTGAAAGACGGGCGGATATGGTATACTAATATATCGGTTGTCCAAGAGAAAGAATGATGAGAGTACGGAGGAGTGAGTCTCACCATGTGTGGTATTACGGGTGTAATGTATTTTGAAGATAGAGAACCAACTGAGGCAAGCTTGAAGCAAATGACGGATGTAATTGTTCATCGGGGGCCGAATGATGAGGGCTTCTGGACAGAGAATCGCATTGGCTTAGGGTTTAGGCGCTTATCCGTTATTGATATCAAAGAAGGTCATCAGCCATTAGCGAATGAAGATGAAACTGTTTGGATTATTTTCAATGGTGAAATTTATAATTACAAAGAGCTGCGCACGATGCTCAAGGAGCGCGGTCATATTTTCCGTACGCAGAGTGACACAGAGGTCATCGTCCATCTTTATGAGGAATTCGGCGAAGATTGTGTAAAACACATGCGGGGGATGTTCGGATTTGTGATTTGGGATCGTAAGAAGAAGCAGCTGTTCGGTGCGAGGGACCATTTCGGCATTAAGCCGTTTTATTATCATGTGAGTGACCGTCAATTCTTGTTCGGCTCGGAAATCAAGAGCTTGCTTGCGGCGGAAGGCATGAATCGGTTGATCCATACGGACAGCTTGCTGAATTATTTGACGTTTCAGTATGTACCAGAACCGCATACGATGTTCCAAGGCATCTATAAGCTGCCTCCTGCGCATTCAGTCACCATTACGTTCGAAGGCAAAATGACCCTACATAAGTATTGGGATCCGATGTTTGAGCCAGAAGAGAAACCATTCGACCACTATGTGGAACAAATTCGTGAAGGGTTGAAAGAGTCCGTCAAGCTCCACATGGTCAGTGATGTGGAACGCGGATGCTTCCTGTCGAGCGGGATCGACTCGACGGCAATTGCTACGCATATGCGGAATATCGAACCGATCCGCACGTTCTCCGTTGGCTTCGACGGCGCCAACAACGAGACGCCGATCGCTGCTCAGACCGCAGCGACGCTCGGGACAGAGCACTACGACAAAATCATCACGCAGGATGATTTCTTCGCGACCATGCCGAAAGCGATCTGGCACCAGGACGAGCCTGTCGCCGATCCTTCGGCCATTGCCCTCTACCACGTCGCTCAGCTTGCGCGCGAGCAAGTAACGGTCGTGCTCTCCGGCGAAGGCGCGGACGAGCTGTTCGGCGGCTATCGCATTTATCGCGAGCCGCAGTCGCTCAAACCGCTGGATGGGCTGCCGCCATCGGTGAAGCGCATGCTGAACCGCTTCGCACGCATATTGCCGAGCGGAGTGAAAGGCCGCAACTATGTGTTGCGGGGGACGACTCCACTAGAGGAACGCTTCCTCGGGAATGCCAAAATTTTCTCCGAGGATATGAAAGCGGAAGTGCTCCGTCTCGATAGCGAGATGCTGCGCGCCTACAAGAATCCCGTGCAAATCGCCGGCGATTATTACAACAAAACGAAGCATTTAGATCCTGTAAGTCGAATGCAGTATATCGACATGAATCTGTGGATGCCTGGCGATATTCTCATGAAAGCCGACAAAATGACGATGGCGCATTCCTTGGAGCTGCGCGTTCCTTTTCTGGACAAGGAGTTGTTCGAAGTGGCACGCCGTATTCCAGCAAAGTATCGCATTGCCAATGGGACTACGAAGTACATTTTCCGTAAAGCGATGGAAGGAATCATTCCGGATCCAATTCTGAATCGTCCGAAACTTGGCTTCCCAGTACCCCTGCGGGATTGGATGAAAGGCGCGATGGGCGATATGGTGATGGATCAAATCAAAACCAGCGGGATTGAGGATTACATCGATATTGAAGCAGTGGAGAAAATGCTGCATAAGCATCGTATTGGTCAAGGAGACTACGCACGACGCTTGTGGACGCTCTATATTTTTGCACTATGGCACAAAACGTTCATGGAAGAGCTGCCGAAGAGAGTGCTCACCGCTTACTAGGAAGACAATTGAAGGCAGCATAGAGATGGGGGTTGGCGGGTATGGGAACCTATAAATTAATCGCACTTGATATGGATGGCACGTTACTAAACGAGGACAAGAAAATATCTGCAGAGAATCAAGCAGCGATTCGCGAAGCCATTGCACAAGGTAAAGTGGTGATCATGTCCACCGGGCGTGGTGCCGTCAGCGCTATGCCTTACATTAAGGAGCTGGGGCTCTCGACGCCGCTTGTAGTGGTGAACGGTAGTGAAGTGTGGGCATCACCCGATACATTGCTGAAACGCACGCTAGTACCGATTGAAACGATACGCGATTTGCACCAGCTAGCCGTAGATCATGATTGTTGGTGGTGGGCGTATTCCGTAGCAGGCGTGTTCAATCGGGAAAGTGAAGGGCTGGAGATCAATGAGCAGGAATGGTTGAAATTCGGTTATTTTACGGACAATGCCGAGAAATTGCAACGCATTCGTGAAGTGGTGTCGAGTTGGGGAACGCTTGAAATCACCAATTCACATCCGTCGAACTTAGAAATGAACCCGCTCGGCATCTCCAAAGCCACAGGCGTAGAAACCGTGTGCCAACTTCTCGGCATTACGATGTCCGAAGTGATTGCAATGGGTGACAGCGAAAATGATATTGCGATGATTCGTGAAGCAGGACTAGGTGTGGCTATGGGAAATGCCCAGGATGAAGTGAAAAGGGTCGCTGATATCACGACAGTTACGAACGATGAACATGCTGTCGCACACATCATTCGAACTTACTTGCTTGCCTAGCCCAGGACCAAGCTCCACATTCACGCTTAATGGAGGAATGAACTGCGCATGATTACCTTGGGTTGGATTGTCGTTATTCTTTTATTTGTCATCGGGATGGTGGGTGCCGTCTATCCGATTCTGCCTGGTGTACTGGCCATTTATGCTGCCTTTTTCATCTATGGCTGGCTGATCACCTGGAAACACTTCGGTTTCTGGTTCTGGTTAATTCAGACCTTGATTGTCGTTATTATAATCGTGGCAGATTATGCCGTTAGTGCACTAGGTGTCAAAAAATTCGGCGGCTCGAAACCGGCAATCGTCGGTAGTACCATTGGTTTGATCATTGGTCCTTTCGTGATTCCAGCATTCGGGATCATTCTTGGCCCATTCATCGGCGCCGTAGTAGGTGAATTAATTGCCGGAACCTCCTGGCAGAACGCTGTTCGCGCAGGAATTGGGTCTGTGCTTGGCTTTTTTGCCAGCTCCGTGGTGAAAATTGTTTTGCAGCTCGCTATGATCATTATTTTCTTCCTGTGGATCTTTTGAGGCATAGAGGAACATAAGAAAACTGTAAGAGAGAGAAGGAACGGACTTGACGAAGGTAACCAAAGATTCCCTTGTAAAAGGGACGCTCATTCTCACCGTGGCCGCGCTTGTAGCGCGGTTTCTCGGCGTTTTCCAGCGTATTCCGCTGGTGCATCTGCTTGAGGAAAAAGGAATGGGCAGCTATTCTATTGCTTTTAATCTATATTCGATCCTGCTCGTTATCGCAACGGCGGGTATTCCGAGTGCATTAAGTAAAATGGTTGCCGAGAAGAACGCGATTGGTCGACCGCATGAAGCGCAACGGATTTATCGGGCAGCAGTCGTGTTTGCTGTAGTCGCAGGTGTTGCAATGACCGTCTTGTTATACTTCTTCGCACCGATCTATGCTGAGAATATTTCGCATGGTGGGCCAGATGCTACGCTAGCAACAAGAGCGATCGCTCCAGCGATGCTGTTCTTCCCGCTCATTGCCATTATGCGCGGCTATTTCCAAGGCAGACAACATATGATGCCGAACGGGATTTCACAAGTAGTGGAACAAATATTCCGATTGATCACTTCGATTCTGCTTGCCTTCTTCTTGCTCAATATCTCGCTGGGCTGGGGTGTTGCGGGGGCTTCCTTCGGAGGCGTTGTTGGAGGTATTGCGGCACTAGCCGTTATGCTCTACTACGCTAGGAAGCTAAAGCGAAGTGATGCGCAATCGCGTCAGTCTGCCATGGCAGCTTCACAAGCCGCGGCAGAACAGATAGGAGCGACTCGATCAGGGGATCAGCCGGCTGAAATGTTCAGGTATCGGGATATTTATCGCAGCTTGCTCAAGCTTTCTATTCCTATCGTTGTCTTCTCCGTCACCGTCACACTGGTGTATGCGATCGACACCTCGATGATTATTCCATTGCTTGAAGATAAAATCGGTGCCGCGGAAGCCTTAGGTTTAGTCGGGATCATTGGTGGACGCGCGCAATCGCTCGCGGGGATTCCTATTATTTTGGCCATCGCGTTGAGTCAATCCGTTGTCCCTATTATTTCGGCTGCGTATTCACGCAAAGATTTGAAACAAGTCGGACAACAGACGACGCGCGTCTTGCAGCTCGCGATTTTATCTGGTCTGCCTGCAGTCCTTATGATTAGTATTGCGGCTAGACCGATCGATTTCTTCGTGTTTGGGTATGAAGATTCCGCTTATGGCATTGCGCATGGTCCTACGATGATATCGTTGCTGACGGCAGGCGCAATGTTCCAGATCGTCATGCAGACCTCAGGGGCCGTTCTGATGGGCATGGGACGGATGAAGCCGTTGATGGTTCATGTAGGTGTAGGCATCGCGATTAAGCTGGTTGGCAGCTATGTATTAGGGCAATGGTTTGGTATTTATGGCATCATTATTTCTACAGGACTTTGCTTTATCGCGATGTCATGGCTTAACATACGTTCACTCCGTAAAGAAGTATCGTTCACGATTCTGGGGCGTCGTTTCGGCGGCCTTATGATCACGATTCTGGTCATCGGTGTTGTTGGCTTTGCAGCGGAATGGCTGACGCACAACTATGTGGTACCGACGCCTTGGTATCGTTTGAATGAAGGTATTCAAGCTGTGTTGATCTGCGGATTAACCGTAGCGATGTATCCGCTTATGCTCATGATTACGCGAGTGGTGACGAAGGATGATGTGAAGAACTTCCCATCACCTGTCCAGAAGCTCATTGCGAAAGCGAGTCGTGTACTCAAACGTTCATAACCGTATCATACACGTTACCGAATGATATTCTTTATTGCTTGTGCACTTACAACAGCGAGTTCCAGTTTACTTAAACCTAGGCATAGATCCTGCGTCAAATCAAAAGCGCTGGGAACTTCTATGCTCCGAATATGCTGTAAAGGTTCTCCTTCGAGCTTAAACCAATCACTTCGCTCAACGGGTGCAATTGGCCTGTCAGGCCATACCGAGTGAAGCGGTGGACTATAGAACGGCGCAGCTCCTATCTTCAGGCTGTAACCATCGAGCCTCTCCTGATACTTACGATCAGGAGGGGCTTTTCGTATGGGAGCGAAGAGATGAGGCCAGTAGTCGGAACGTGATCCCGTATGCGGTGTAGCGGAGGCGAAGGCGAAGACGCCTTGAAGTACACCTGGGACGCCAAACAGGATGGCATATAAGCTTTTACCGAATTCGATCCGCTCGGTGAGCTTCGTGAAGCTTTCAAGAATAAGGCCAGCAAGATGCGGCTGAGGTGGATTCATGGATGAAGAACGAAATGGGAATCCGACTTGATTGAGCTGCAGCCAAGCTTGTGTTTTGAACAGTGCGGTATCTAAGACCGTTTGTTTGTAGTGCGGATTCTGAACAACACGATTCTCGATGTAATGCTGCTCATTGATAATTAGACCTATAGTGAGCAGTGCGGAGTCTTGATACAGCCAGAAATCCTGCCAGATGGGGAGCATCCAAGTGGATATATGTAAATGCGGTAGAAGATGGAATAAGCGCTGTCTTCTTTTTCGGCTTTCAGCATACAACAGCAATTGCGGGTAAGCATCTTGAAAAATAAGGGCATTCGCACGCTCAAGAAAGGAAAATGCATGTTCAGAGGCTTCATTGTTCATCAGATGTGGCACAAGTTCACCGCGTAGATCAGTCATAGACCAGCCTCCATTGCGGGAGACCATATGGGCTAACAACGCCCAATGCAGCTCGGGATATTCACGATAGATCACCCAGTAAGCCTGTGTACGCGTCACGTTATTGCGATTGTGCAAGCGAGTTTGGGCAACGATACCTTCGAGAATTTGTTGTTCTTGGATAGTAGGAGAGGGAGAAGTGACGCCTCCTTGTTGTAAGGCTATTTGTTGGTGCAACGCTTTCTCTAATCGAGCTTGTGTAGCAGGAGGGATTTCGATGTAGGCAGTCGACGGTCCATGATGTTCAGCAAGCTCTGAGGAATTCATGAACTTGGCAGCCTGCTGTTTAACCAGCTCTACAACTGCACCTGGCAGTCCTCGCATTTTACCGTAAAACCCTTGATTATCGTTGCTTTTCGGTGGTAGATTGACTTTCATCATGGCCTCCTTTCTGGAACTGGAATCCTTCTTTCTATTATTTGCATGTGACCAGTCAGGTATGTCAACCGGTGAGAAATAACGAAGTGAGCGCTGTAATGATATCCAAATGTTGACAAGAAGAGTGTATGAGTAGTATAGTACACCTGTAGTGTATGAACTATTTAGTACACACACTAAATTATTCCAGTTTTACCTAGAAAGGCACATAGGAGATGGGTAGATGAACATTACGTTTAATAATCGCGATCCCGTTTATCTGCAGGTTGTCAGGTATTTTAAAGAGGAAATGGCCACAGGCAGGCTGGTAGGCGGGCAAGAAATTCCGTCAAGACGAGAGCTAGCAGGGCTGCTTCAAATTAATCCGAACACCGCACAGAAGGCTTATAAAGAAATGGAGGAGCAGATGTTGATTACAACAGCAGGTAATTCCCCGAGTCGGATAACGACGGATAAGCATATTTTGAATACCATTCGTGAAGAACTCATTCAAGAAGCCGTTGGGGTGTTCGTTCAATCCATCAGCAAGATTGGGCTGCCAACGGAAGAATTGCTGCGTGTTGTGAAAGAAAAGTATGAGGCAGAACGTGGAAGGGAGATTGCGGAATGATTGAAGTGGATGCACTTGTGAAGCGATATGGGCGGAAAAATGTGTTGGATGAGGTTTCCTTTACCGCGGAGAAAGGTCAAATCACCTGTTTAATTGGGATAAACGGCGTGGGCAAATCTACGATTATGAAGGCGATTATGGGGCTAACCCCCATTCAAGGTGGAGCTATTCGTGTGGATGGTCAAGTTCCAACTACGAAGACGTACGAGAAAGTTGTATTCATTCCTGATACGTTAACGATGCCATCCAACATGAAGATCAAAGAAGCTATGCGATTTATGAAGGATTTCTATGGAAACTGGAATGAGGCGCGGGCGGAAGAGTTGATCACCTTTTTCAAATTGAATTCTGAGGATCGACTTTCGAGCTTGTCCAAAGGAAACTCAGCCAAGGCGAATCTGCTGTTAGGACTTTCATTGGATGCGGATTATTTACTCATGGACGAGCCATTCTCAGGGATTGATATGTTCAGTCGCGAACAAATTACAGCCGTATTCACAAGCCATTTGATGGAAGACCGCGGTGTCCTGATCACTACCCACGAAATTCAAGATATTGAGCATCTCATTGATAAAGTCGTTTTGCTGGATGGAGGACGGGTTCGCAAACAGTTTTATCCTGAGGAAGTGCGCTCGAATGAAGGAAAGTCCGTTGTGGATGTCATGAGAGAGGTGTATGTGACTTGAAATTTTTTATCAAATTGTTGAACTGGGAACTGGTACGGTTTAGCAAACTATATGGTGCCTTGGCACTTCTGTTGGTGGTATCTCAGTTTGTGGGGATTTGGCTAACGGCCCAATCCTATCTCAGTGATGCACATGCGTGGGCGGACAGAAATGGCGGAACCGAAGCGCAGTACGCGGAAAACTTTCAAAAATTGAATCTTATAAATATTTTTCATTCGGTCTGGTACGAAGGAGCCATCAGTTTATGTGCAATCGTTCTGCTCCTTTATGTTTTCATGATTTGGTACAAGGAATGGTTCGGCCGGAATACGTTTGCGTATCGACTGCTTATGCTGCCAACATCACGGATGAATGTATATTTCGCTAAATTAAGTGCAATTGTGTTGTTTGTATTTGGATTTGTTTCCCTACAGTTTGTGATCATTCCGCTTCAACTGGCCTCCTTCCTTGCCATCATTCCAGCTGAACTACGAGTAGAGGTTACGATTGGAGAACTGATTCGAAGAGATCCTTTGCTGAATTTGTTTATGCCAAGCTATGTTATGCAATTGATTTTATATTATGGAGCTGGCATTCTAGGTGTTTTTGTACTTTTTACAGCTATACTACTGGAACGAAGTTATCGTTGGAAGGGCATTGTTGCGGGAATTCTGTACGGTACAGCCGTTCTGATCGTCATCGTTTTGCCGCAAGAAATAAGTCAATTAGGAGTTACACTCCCGCTATTTCCAAGTGAAATCGTGTTGTTGCAGGTGTTCATCGGACTGTGTATGATCGCCGTTTCAATCGGATTTAGTTCCTATTTGCTGCGAAAAAAGGTAACGGTGTAATTCTCGAATTCTCGAAATTCGGGTGAAGGGCTTTCAAAGACAATGCTAAGGAGGTGCACGCATGAAACGATACTGGCTGCTTGCTACACTGATACCTTTTTGTGTAATAGCTATGGGAACGTATTATGTGTTAGGTACTGGTGATCAGAACCCGGAATATGTGTTGAAAACGATGAAAGGCTCAGAAAGCGATGCTGCTGGGCTGCAAATCAAGGTAAATACGGATGGCATCACGACAACCGTTTCTACGAAAGGGAGCGATTCGGATGTCGAGCAACTCTCCTATTTGGGAAGGCTTGATGCTGAATCTTACTATGAGGACGACTTGAAAAGGCTTGTCAAAGAGCATCGTTCTTTCATGCGAGGGAAGAATGATGTGAATGCTTTCTATGAGGATGATCGGGTCCTTGCGTATGCGGCTACTGAAGCTCACAATGATGTATCGAAGAAGCAATCTAACCAGTTAACCATCTCAATAATGGGAAAATTGGACGAAGAAACATCTTCATTTCAGGTTCTTACAGACAAGAAAAATGACGAGTATATAAATATCCATGATGTTCAGGTCAAAGATCAGATCATGAAGGTACTTGTTAATCGTATGCGAACCGACAAATATCCGCAGTTCTATCATGTTGGATACGATATGTATACGATTGATCTATCAAACAAAAGCTTGCTGAAAAGCGAGCAGATCCTGGCTGCCGAGACACAGTCGAATGAAATAAGAACGACCACATGGTTTATCACGGGGAATGCTCAGATTGGCCCAAGTGGATATGCGATATTTGATAGCAGTGAAAATAAAATCATAGATAAGGTCGTCGAAAGACAGACCGTAAAGAGAAATGAAGGGTTAGTGAACCGGGAAATTCGGGTATACGATATTTGGAATGGACAATGGCGGACACTGCAGAGTGAGCCACTGCATAGCTTTTTGATGGAGGATAACTCGATGGGGATGTCTATCCAGTATGCCAATCAGGAGCTATCATTAGCTGCTATATCGGAGAGTAAAGACACTCACGTTATGGTGGTAAATATGGCGGAGAATAGAGTGATTCGTGATGTGCAATTACCGCTTCAAGCTCTTCAGAAAGAGTGGGGCAGAATCAATTATAGCCTAGTAGAGAAGGATCGCTTGTACCTCCTCATGTCCGGTCGTCCCAAACCAGCCGCGGTAATCGTTGAGCTGCAAACGGGGAACATCCTCTATCAGGGAGAAATTGAGCGTAAGAATCTGAAGAGTATTGGATATATCAATGCGAACGGAATCAAAATTCAGAAATAAAACAGCAGAGGCCCCCTAATCACTATGATCAGGGGGTTTTGTATGTCATAAATGGGGATACGTACGGCGTGAAATATCCAATTTCAGGTAAAGATTCTCGCATAGAATAACATAATCTACGAGCGGTAAGTGAGGTGATTCACATCCGGAAGCGCAAACGACTTGAACCAACTCTCCGAAAGCCGAAAAGGACCAAAGAACGGGTATGTATGTCCAAATATGGATCCAAAACGTATTTCTTTTACGCCATTTCAGATGGAGACAAGCGTTGTTATACGGAAGAGGATCGTACCAAAGGTTACGGCGCTCAAGCGATTCCTGACCCGAAAACTGTGACCTATTCACAAGTATTCGTTAATGGTGTTCTTCAGCCTAGTACGCTCTATCAGATAGATAAAGGTACGATAACGTTAATTTCGAAGGATGTACCTGAAAAAGGTGTTCCCATCATCGTGCAAAGCATTCGCATTTTCAAGCGAAGATTGGGAAGGGGGTGAAATAGATGGCAGCCTCACTGATTAAACTTTTTATTACAGCTGCGTTGGCTACGCCTCCAGTAGCTTCGGGCGGTGTTGTGACAACAACCGTAGACCCTGAAGTAACGAGATACAATGCAGTGCTTACGGTAGGTATGATTGGCGGTACGGAAACAACGATTCTGGCAGAAGATTTTCTTGATGACAATGGCGATCCTGTACAAGCAAACTCACTACCAGCCGTGCCTACTGACGGATACATTAACGTATATGTCAATGGCGTGTTACAACAGGAGGGTCTCTCGACGCTTACGACGGCTTCCTTGGTGTTAGATACGATCTTAGCGGTAGCGGGTACACCTGTCATTCTCGAAGTTGCAGATTTCTCAAATACGACTTCCGCAATTACGACACCACAGACCATTTCAGCACCAGCGATTGATGTTACAACGTAAATAAAAACAAAAAAACATCTTACATGAGTATCATGTAAGATGTTTTTTTAGTTGTCCAATTCTTCATTCGTTTGCTGCGCGGCACCTAATTTGGAGAGCCGTCCCGAACGAAGGAGCGCTTCGCGTAGTAGATATTCAATGTGTCCGTTAACACTTCGGAACTCGTCCTCTGCCCATTGCTCAAGAGCCTGGTGCAGCTTCGGATCTAGTCGAAGTGGGAAGTTTTTCTTGGGAGCCATACCATGGCCTCGTTAGTACAACGTACCGGTATTAATGACCGGAGTCGCTGAACGATCAGATACAATCGCAACGAGGAGATTGTTGATCATGGCAGCTTTACGCTCCTCGTCAAGCTGCAATCCTTGGGCTTCCAATTGTGCGACAGCCATTTGAACCATGCCAACGGCGCCTTCTACAATAATGGAGCGTGCGGATAAAATCGCTGATGCTTGTTGGCGCTGCAGCATGGCGCTGGCAATTTCGGTAGAGTAGGCTAGGTGAGTCAGGCGCGACTCAATCACTTCAACGCCTGCAACGGAAAGACGATGTTGAAGCTCTGTGCTGAGTTCAGCCGCAACCTCATCGGCATTTCCTCGTAATGAATAGCCTTCTGTTTCATAACGATCATAAGGATATTTGCTAGCTACATGACGTAGTGCAGTTTCACTTTGAATTTCAACGAATTTCTCATAACTATCTACATCAAACAATGCCTTGTACGTATCAACAACTTTAAACACGATGACAGCGGCAATTTCAATCGGATTCCCATCGATATCATTCACTTTTAATTTGACACTGTTAAAATTGCGTACCCGCAACGATATTTTCTTGTGAGAAGAGAAGGGAATAACAAGCCATATACCGCTTTTGCGAATGGTCCCCAGATAGCTACCGAAAAAAGTAATAACCGTGGCTTGATTCGGCTGAACGACAGTAAATGACGTCAGGGAGATGATACTAACTACGAGTAATATAGCCCCAATGAGAAAGCTCTGTTGTGTAAAACTGTAGATGCCTAGCCCAAGTGCGATGAAAAATAAGAGTAAGCCAATAAAACCATTGAATGACCCTGCTTTCATTTCTTTCATACGTTGAAAAACCTCCCGTTTGTATATTGTTTTGATATTTATATGATATCACTTTTTACTTTAAATGTAAAATGGAATTAACGGTTGTTTAGTAAGGCAAACACACCGGGGCTCCCGCGCCGAGGCAGACTTTCCGATACCGGAAGAACGGGTGGCGAAGGCGCGCGCCAATCTTGAGCGGATGCTGCAAGAAGCGGGTTTCGAAACTTGAAAAATGGAGTATTGAATTCATAGAATAGAAGCCTCCATTCCCTGTTGATAGCGGTTTGGAGGCTTCTTTTTTATTTGCCGATTCGTAATCTCTTGCGGTCACAGCTTTCTTCCGAATCGCGCTCCGACCGAGCGAGTATATTCGGTAAGTGTCGCAAGAAAAATTGGGGCAGGAAGCGACAACCGCAAGTCCAGCTGAAGCGGCTCACATCATTACGACAGGGATTGAATCGATGCGCAACCACTGCTATCTCTTACCTTCTTTTCCTTTTTTAAATATACCATTTTCGTATTTACAAACATGAGAATAATGGATTATGATAAATATGAAACATTAGTTTTATTAAATGAAACCAACCTATTACATCAAAGATGTCTTTCTCGAAGACAACCCAAAGAAATGCTACACGAAGGAGAGGAACTTATGAAAGTCTCACATATCGAGACGCCAGCGGTCCTAATTGACCTTGACGTGTTGGACCGTAATCTCAAGCATACAGCTGAGTTAACCCGCCAAGCGGGCGTGAGGCTGCGTCCCCATTTCAAGACGCACAAGAGTGTATGGATTGCAAAGAAGCAGCTGGAGTACGGAGCTTGCGGCATGACCGTAGCCAAGTTGGGTGAAGCCGAGGTGCTCGCAGAAGCTGGGATCAATGACATCCTGATCGCTTTTCCGCTTGTTGGCGAATCTAAGCTGCTCAGGCTGGCTGCATTGATTAACCGGAAAGTTAAGGTAACTGTCAGTACGGATAATGTCATTGTTGCCAAAGGATTATCCGACCTAGGCGAATCTCTAGGCACACGCATCCCCCTCTACATTGACGTGAATTCGGGGTTGAACCGTTGCGGATTGGAACCCGGGAACCCAACTGCGGAGTTGGTCAAGGAAATCACCGCATTGCCGGGAGTCGAGGTGCGTGGACTTATGACACACGGCGGTCATGCTTACGGTGCCAGTAATCTTCAAGAACTGCGTCAGACGGCGGCCGTTGAAGTTGAAGTGCTTGTTCAAACGCAGCATCTGCTTGCTCAAGATGGCATAACCATTCCCGAGATCAGCGTCGGCTCCACGCCAACGTCCAAGTTTATTGCAGAACAGCACGGTGCGACGGAAACGAGACCGGGCGCTTATGTATATGGTGATATTTCGCAGCTGGCAATAGGTTCAATCAGCATGAACGAAGTGGCCATGAGCATACTGGCAACGGTTGTAAGCACGCCAAGAGAAGGGACGGTTATTATCGATGCAGGCTCCAAGACTTTCAGTATCGATACGAACCCACACTGTCCGGGTTATGGCCGCCTCAAAAACAATCCTGACGTATATATTGAACGATTAAGTGAGGAGCACGGAATTGTCAAGCTACCTGCTGGCATTACGTTTTCGATAGGAGAGCGTCTCGAATTTATTCCTAATCATTGTTGCACCGTGTCCAATCTGCATAACAAGCTTCTAGGAGTGTGCGGCGATGAAGTGCTTCAGGATATCTACGTCGATGCGCGCGGTAAAATCAATTAATCTAACCAAGGAGAGGAATATAATCATGTCAAAAGCTATTCAAGTTCCACAAGCTCCGCAGTTCCCATTACCTTTTTCTCACGCGGTTCAAGCTGGAGATTTCATTTACGTTTCCGGGCAAGTTGGGGTAGATCCCATTACCCTGGTAATTGCCGGTCCGACCATTGAAGAGCAGACTCGCCAGTGTTTGCGAAATGTGGAAATCATACTAGCGTCTGTGGGTTTAACCCTTGATCATGTGATTAAATCGAACGCTTTCGTCAGTCGCACCGAGGACTTCACCGGTTACAACAAGACGTACTCGGAAGTGTTCCAGCAGCCGTATCCAGCACGCACGACGGCACCAGTCGATCTGGGAGCATATTTGGTGGAAATCGATGTTATTGCGTATGCACCTTCCAAACGGGTATAAGGTTGAGAACGACTAGCTAACGCTAAGGAGGACACATAAGCTAATGGACCATAGCCGGTTATCGCAAGAGATACGCTTGTGGGTGGAAGATCATCGTGAGGAAGCGATTGGATTGATTGCCCAGCTCGTACAAATTCCGAGCGTGAATCACCCGCCGAATGGAGATGAAGCGGAATATCAACGCTATTTGGCCGAATGGATGAAAGAGGAAGGTGCGAAGGTGGATAGTTATGAGCTCGATGAGGTTCCTGGCCTACAGGAGCATCCGGCTTATATGTCTGGCAGAAATTATGTCAACAGACCCAATGTTGTCGGGAGCTTCTTCGGGGGTTCTGGTCGCTCGATTATGTTTTCGGGACATGCAGATACGGTGTACCAAGGCCATGAACCTTGGAACTTTCCACCGTTCTCGGGCAAAGTTCACGATGGCAAATTATACGGTCGCGGTGCGTACGACATGAAGGGGGGGATGGCGGCGGCGCTTATTGCTGTCCGATGTCTGAAGGCTCTGGCTATCCCTATTGGAGGAAAAGTATACATAGAAAGCGTTGTTGACGAGGAGCACGGCGGCGCAAACGGGACATTGGCCGGGAGGCTTCGCGGGCCGCATCCGGACATAGCCATCATCCCCGAGCCTTCCAATCTTAAGTTGTATCCGGCTCACCTGGGTGGAGGTATTTGGAAGGCAACTTTCGAAGGGAAAAGCGGAATCGGATTTAATGGCGAAGAGTTGGTCAGTGCGTTGGAAGCTACGGTGGAATTCGCAAATTTGCTGCGCGCCTTTGGGACATATCGTATGCAACAGCAGCCGAAGCATCCCATGTGGGTTAACGGCAAAGTTCCGGAAGTTACGCTCTTGTCCATCTATTCGGGAGACGCTTCCCGCGAGTTGCAAGAGAAACTGCCCGCAACTGGGGAGATCAACTTCTGGATCGAAGCGTATCCGGGTGTAACGGGCGAGGAGATTATCGCCGACCTATGGTCCTATTATGAAGATCAGCGTCTTAATTACCCCTCGTTGCAGAAATGCCATCCGACTATCAAGCCGCTGATCCGATACTTGAGTGGAAGTGAAATGGCGCAGAACGACAACACCAAAGACTTACTGAAGTTAGCGGCGGAGACGGGCCTCAGAGTTCTCGGCCGACCAGTCGGCCCGCCTCAAGGATCACCTTTTGCCTGCGACGGCTTTATGTTTAATTTATACAGCGATACTCCCGCCTTAATTCTAGGTCCGGGAGGGGCGAATGCCCACGCAGCGGATGAATACCTCGATCTTGAAGGGTATGAGCAATTGATACGTTGGTATGCTGAGTTAATTATCAAATGGTGTGGCTTGCTTCCAGCGAAAGGATGATAAAGGTGATAATTGCGGTTATAGGCATGTTTCATGAAACGAATACATTCGCGCCTGGTTTAACGGATTTGGATGCCTTCAGATCGGAGTGGGTGCAGGGGAACGATGCTTACCTGGAGCGCTATTCTGGAACGCGTACCTCGATGGGCGGTGTCCTGGACGGCTTGCAGGAAGAAGGCGCGAAGATCATCTGTGGCCTGCATACGGGGGCGACGCCAAGCGGATTGGTCATCGGCGGGGCGACCGAGGCGATCATGGATGCGATCGTCAACTCGGTGGAAGCTTCGGTAGACGGCGTAGTCGCCGTGCTGCACGGAGCTATGGTAGCCCAAGGATATCCGGATATGGAAGGTGAAATTCTCCGGCGTATTCGGGAACGTGTAGGTCCGACTATACCTGTTGCGGCAACATTGGATCTTCACGCCAACATCAGCCGCGAGATGGTGTACAACGCAGACATTCTGGTCGGCTTCGATACGTATCCGCACATCGATGCGTATGAGAGAGCGGTTGAAGCGGTGAAGCTGCTTGTCCGTACCGTTCGAGGCGAGATCAGTCCTGTCATGATTTTTTCGCAGCCTGGAATGCTCATCGTTCCACAGATGATGTTGACGGACGAGGATGGGCCAATGAAAGAAATGATGGATCGGGCTTTTGATATAGAACGCGACCCTTGTGTGCTGAATGTAACGGTAGCCGGAGGTTTCCCTTACAGTGATGTGCCCGAAGCCGGAGTAGCTTTTATCGTGACTACAAACGGTAATCCCTCACTCGCAGAACACTATGCAGAAGAGCTCAAGCAAATGGCTTGGGAGCGAAGGGATCGGTTCGAATATGCGGGTTATTCCGCAGTGACAGCCATCGACAGAGCAATGGCCATACAAGAAGGCCCCGTAATCCTGGTAGAGGGGTCCGACAATGTAGGAGGAGGCTCACCTGCGGATGCGACACACCTTCTCAGGCATCTTGTCAATCCACCGAAGAAAAGTCTAATCGTCATTTGCGACGCGCAAGCCGCTCTAGAGGCCCATCGCCTTGGTGTAGGCGCAACGTTCCATGGAGCGATCGGGGGCAAGAGCGATAGGCTGCATGGTGATCCCGTTCCCATTCAGGGAACGATCCGAAATTTGACCGACGGCAAGTACACGCATACAGGCCCTTATATGACCGGTCAATGGGCGGATATGGGGAAAACGGCTGTGATTGAAGTCGGACTGTTGACCATCATATGTACGGAAAAAAGAACGGCTCCATGGGACCCAGGCCACGTCAGCTCCGTTGATCTTCATCCGCAGGACTATCATGTAATCGTCGTGAAATCAGCTATAGCTTGGAAGACGGCGTTCGGAAACATATGCAAAGACATAATTCCTGTAGATACACCGGGTTGCTGCGGTTCCAATTTGCGGAACTTTCAATACGAACAGCTGAGGCGTCCGATCTACCCATTCGATTCACAAACATAGGGAGGGAGTTCAATCATGTTAAAAATAGACCAATCGCTATCCAAATACGAGCAAGCCAAGAAACACCTTGCAGGAGGTGTTGCCAGCTCGCTGCGCGCTTCTCAAAAACCGACTCCGCTTTATGCAGAGTCCGCCAAGGGTGCCCGCATCCGCGATGTGGATGGAAATGAATATATCGACTATTTGTTGGCATACGGACCTCTTATTCTAGGTCATGCGCATGACGGATTGACGGATGCCATCCTTTCTGCAATGCGCAAAGGTTATACCTACGGCTTGCAGCATGACGGCGAAATCGAACTTGCCAATGTCCTGATTGACATTCTTCCCTGTGCGGACAAGGTCGCTTTAAGTGGTTCAGGTACAGAAGCGGTCATGTTGGCGCTGAGGTTAGCCCGTGCTCATACGGGAAAAAGGAAGGTCGTCCGCTTCCACGGTCACTATCACGGTTGGTCAGATTCGATATTCACTTCCTTTCCGGGAGCGGGTTTGGCACAATCGGACAACGACGGGCAGACCGCTGCAGTACCTCCGGGTACGCAAGGTCAAAGCGAGAACAGCTTGGCGGATATTATACTTTTGCCATGGAACGACTTTGCTGCGCTTGAGAATGTATTACGCGTACGGGCACATGAAATCGCAGCGGTCATCTCCGAGCCGGTCATGTGCAATTCAGGATGTATCCAGCCGAAGCCGGGCTATTTGGAGTATCTTCGCAGCTTAACAACGGAGCTTGGCATTGTATTCATTCTGGATGAAGTGATTACAGGATTCCGGCTCAGCTTGGGTGGTGCGCATGGACGTTTTGGAATTAAGCCCGATCTGGTGACAATCGGCAAGGCGATGGGTGGAGGAATCGCGATTAGCGCCGTGGGGGGAAGTGCTGAGCTGATGAAGCATATCGATACCGCCGCTGTAAGTCACTTGGGGACGTTGAATGGTAATAGCGTTGCTACTTCAGCCGCACTTGCCACTATCCGTGAGCTGAAATGTGATAACGGAGTCGTCTACGACCGTATGGAGAACTTATTTATCCAACTTTCGGAGGGCATACGTGAGCTGATGCACAAACACAGTATTGCAGGAGTTGTGAATCAGGTTGGCCCCGTGTTCCATATGATGTTTATCGATGTGAAGGAAGTTACCGATTTTGATACGTTCAACCGCAGAGACGGCGGCAAATATGTCAAGTTCGCCGAGCTGATGCTGGAAGAGGGTGTGCTCTTAAGGCCGAATGGACTTTGGTATATATCGGCCGTTCATGAACAGGCTGATATTGAGGCCACGCTGCTAGCGGTTGATCGGGCGTTGTGTAAACTTATCAGTTAGAAGGAGGGTCGCTATGAGATTACTGAATAAGGTAGCTCTTGTTACCGGAGGCTCCCTAGGCATTGGGCGTGCCATTGCCTTGAGATTTGCCCGGGAAGGCGCTAAGGTGGCGGTGATCGGATTAGAAAAAGATATGCTGGATGAGGTGCGCGACCTCATATCTGGGGAAGGCGGCGAAGTTATGACGTTCGAGTCCGATGTCCAATACAAAATCCAGATGGAGAGTGTGTTAGACAGTGTAATCGGAAGATGGGGATGCCTTGATGTGGTGGTAAACAACGCTGGCATCTGCAAGCCTACTCCATTCCTGGACATTACCGAAGAGGAATGGGACCGTCACATGAACATCAATCTCAAGGCCACTTTCCTAGTATCCCAGCTTGCAGCAAGACAAATGGTACGTCAGGGCCGGGGAGGCTCGATTATACAGATGTCAAGCGTTAACGGCCTTGCCGCAGAAGCAGATCAAGCTCACTACAACACTACCAAGGGCGGCATCAATCTTCTGATGATGTCGATGGCGCTTGAGCTGGCCAAGGACAAAATCCGTGTCAACTCGTTATGCCCCGGTTTCATCGAAACTCGGCTGACAAAGCCGCTTCTTGACAATCCTCAGGCAATCGGGGAATACTTAAAGACGATTCCCATGCAGGAGGTCGGCCAACCGGAGGATATCGCGAATGCGGCACTCTATTTGGCCAGCGACGAGTCCCGTTATATGACAGGTCACTGCATGGTCGTCGACGGCGGACAGTTGAGCAGGTTATCTTAATCGCTGTCCACAATTCGTACAATAAGGTGGAATAGTTATGGAGCCAATCAAACCGGATAAATCCGATAATGCAAAAGATAAACAGGACCGATATGCGATTCACTCCGTTGAGAAGGCGCTGGATGTCGTTGAGGCGCTATCTGAGCATGATTCTCTAAGCCTGATCGAACTCGTGGAACTGGTGAAGCAACCTAAGTCCTCTCTATACCGCATTATTCTTACATTGGAAAAAAGGGGGTTTCTCAGCCGCAGCGACGAGGACGGGAAATATTGCCTGGGTTACAAGCAACTGGTCATTACGAAGAACCTGCTGGAGCGAAGCTCACTGCGCACTGCGGCATTAACGGAGATGAACAAACTGGTCGAAACACATGGCGATACGGTCAATCTGTGCGTGCTTTCGGAGGGCGAAGTACTATATATGGAAATCATCGAGGGCACCTATGCGCTTCGTATGACGGATAAAGTAGGCTCTAAAGCCCCTTTTCACGCTACGGCAACAGGAAAAATGATCACAGCGCATCTCTCAGAACTAGAGACTAAACAGATGATCGCCCAATTTGGACTACCTGCTTATACGCCCTTTACCATTCAGGATGAAACGCAATTGCTGCGTGAACTGGCCATGATTAAAGAGTCTGGTTACGCGGTGGATCGCGAAGAAATCGTACAAGGTGCACGCTGTATCGCCGCACCGATCTTTAATATGTTTGGACGGATCGAAGGGGCAATTAGCCTCTCGGGTGCGAAGCACCGGTTTCCGGATGAGGAGTTGGAGCACATTGCGCGGTATATCCAAGAGGCAGCGAAACGTATTTCTCAGAAACTCGGCTATGTCTAAAAGAGGGGGTGTACCTTGGAGCTCATAACCGACATTCGAGCAGCGCTTGGGGAAGGTCCTTCATGGGATGGTAACAGGCAAGTCCTCTATTGGGTGGATATATTAGGTAAAAGATTTTATGAATTCAACCCATCGGATGGTAAGCTGAATGAATATCAATCCGACCAACTGTTGGGCGCCGTAGTTCCAAGACAATCGGGTGGATTCATCTTAGCGATGCAGCACGGCTTCTATAGCTTTAGGCCAGAGACGAATGAATGGCTTTCCATTCATGACCCGGAAGCTCATAAGCTGGATAACCGGTTCAACGACGGCAAATGCGACCCCGTAGGAAGATTTTGGGCGGGTACGCTATCAATGACTGGGAAACCCCGGGACTGCGCCCTTTATCGAATGGATCCGGATTTGAGTATTACGAAGGTTTTGGAGGGGATCAGCTTATCCAACGGTATGGGCTGGAGTCCGGAAGGAACAACGATGTATTTCATTGACACACCTACTTATTCCGTTGCTGCTTTTGACTATGATTTGGCTAGCGGTTCGATCAGCGGTAAGCGTCTGCTGATTGACATTCCAAGAACAGCTGGAGCGCCTGACGGTATGACCGTTGATGAAGAAGGGATGTTATGGATCGCTCATTGGGGCGGGTATCAGGTGACTCGTTGGAACCCGCGTACCGGAAAGATGTTGCAAAGTCTATCCGTGCCGGCTCCTCATGTAACCTCATGCGTATTTGGCGGCAAGAATCGCAATGAGCTTTATATTACGACGGCAAGAGAGTGGTTAAGTGAGGAATTATTGCGTCAATATCCATTGTCAGGCGGTCTATTCAGAGTGAAATTGGATATTTGCGGAGCCGAATCGTATTCCTTTATCGGGTGATCAACCAAATTGAGCTTGGACAACGCGAGATGGCTAGACGAGGCGCCGAAAAAGGCTAATTTATACATAGAATCATAGATCATAGAAGCTTTTAGGAGAAGTTGGAGGAAAATATGCAAGAGATTCAGACATACAGCAAGGAGACCATCGTCACGCATGATATGCATGATGGGCGACATTACGGTGCGGTCACGCATCCGATTTATCAGAACAGTTTGTTCACGTTTGAAACGCATGAAGAATTGGAAGAGGCGCTTGCCTTTGAAGCGAGTAGTATAATTTATACTCGCGGCAACAATCCGACGGTTCGTGCATTGGAAGAGCGTTT
This sequence comes from Paenibacillus sp. J22FR83, assembly GCF_059691955.1. NCBI lineage: Bacteria > Bacillati > Bacillota > Bacilli > Caryophanales > Paenibacillaceae > Paenibacillus > Paenibacillus sp. J22FR83. The sequence goes on along the minus strand of NZ_JCAUAM010000012.1, from coordinate 157,835 downwards.
GGCGGAGTTGGAAGGCGGAGAGGAAGCGAGATGCTTTGCCTCAGGAATGGCAGCGATTTCGGCTGCGGTTCTGTCAACGGTACAAGCGGGCGACCATATCGTGTGCGTGGATGGTTGTTACGGTCCAGCCAGAAGACTGATGGAAGAATATCTGGTGAAATTTCAAGTTGAGACTACCTTTGTTGATGGTAAAGATTTGATGCAAGTTCTGGGTGCTGTACGTCCGAACACTCGTTTAATTTATTTGGAGAGCCCGACGAGCATGATATTTGAACTTCAGGATTTGGAGCAATTCGCAGCGCTTGCCAAAAAGATTGGAGCAAAGACAATTATTGACGGTTCTTGGGCGAGCCCTTGCTTCCAAAGCCCGCTGTCTCATGGAATTGATATGGTTGTACACTCCATGACTAAGTATATTTCCGGTCATAGCGATTTGATCGGCGGGGTCGTAATTGGCGCAAAACAGCATCTGGATCAACTGTTCCGTCTGGAATTCCAGCTATTCGGCGGCATCCTTCATCCGCAAAGCGCCAATTTGTTTATGCGCGGCTTGCGTACCTTACCACTCAGGATGCATAAACTTCAAGAAAATGGATTGAAGGTTGCTCATTACTTGGAAAATCAATCTTTTATCATAAAAATGAACCATCCCGGTTTAAAAAGCCATCCCCAGCATGAGCTGTATCGTTCGCAAATGTCGGGTAGTGGAAGTCTTTTTTCTTTCGAAACCCATATCCCGATGGAGAGCATGCGGTGTTGGGCGAATCAGCTGCAGTACTTCCGCAAGGGCATTAGCTGGGGCGGCTTCGAGAGCTTGGTGTACATGCGTAATCAGCCCGATAATAGGGTAATCGTTCGATTGTACGTGGGCCTTGAGGAGCCCGATGATCTCATCAATGATTTGAAGCAAGCGTTTGCTTCTATTGAAGCTTGATACTGAAGACAATTCAGAACTAGAAAGGGGCAATCCCTTGGTCATGAAAGATGACTGAGGAATTGCCCCTTTTCCATAGATAAGGATGAATGATCAACGGGATACTTGGCGCTCTCCTTGCCCTGCGAACTTGGCAGGCTTGCATCATGAACATTTTTTCGTCTTCTATATCAATTTTCATCGAAAATCGGTAGGAAGAGGGGACATCGACATAAATTTCTTTGAGCGATCCCCGGCGCGGCCACCGCAAGACACTTCTTGCGCCATGCTATGACGTTCGTCTCCTGCAGAGTTGCTGCCTGACTTTTGGTTGAAATGGATTCGTTATCGCACGCTGAGCATTCGCCGCTAATACCGGTTTTTCTTGCGGAATTCGGAAGGACTTATGCCCATCGCCTTGCGGAACACCCGGCTGAGATAGAAGCCATTCTCGTAGCCGCATTTTCCGGCTATAACATCGAGCGTCCACTCCGTTGTCAGCAACAGTCTGCATGCCTGCTTTACCCGAAACGACGTTAAATATTGCAAAGGGTTGACGCCGTAGCCGTTTTTGAATCTGCGGATCAGCTGCACGGGAGTCATGCCGAACTGATGCGCGACATCCCGGATTTCGATCGTTTCATGGGCATGGTGAATCAAATATATCGCGACATCGCGAATGAGTTCGTCATGTTCCAGTAAAGGCTCGGTATCGGGGGATTCCATCGCCTGCTGTGTGATCATCAGCCATATATCCGCCAAATAGTGCTGCTTCAGCTTTTGATTATCGGAGCTAAAGGATATCTGCTGATCCGCCTGCCTTAAGCTAGTGTAGTTTTCGGACAATCGCCGGATCTGCGGCAGCTTTATTTTCCGTTGAGCCAAAAGAGGCATAAGTTGCTGCGGCTCTCCTTCGGGGAGGGTGAACGTAACCGAATGAAAGCTTAAGGGCGTCAGCACGTTTCGATGAAAATCAATTTGGGGCGGGCATACGACCACGTCTCCGAACTCGGCCACTCCGTAATTATCTCCTATTTGGTATTCAAACCTTCCTTCCTCCACCGCAAAAAGAACCCAAGTCACATAGGTATCCGTTTCCATTAAGAATTTTACTTTTTTGAGCCAGTACATATGATAGGCGTTTTCCGGAAAGCCTGCGGGCATCTCGCTTCACCTCGTCGGACATGAAATTTTGGATATGAAAAATAGTAATTTTATGAATTCAAATGTGTAATGAAAGATCGTAGTATGTAATTAAAGATATCATAGAATGCAGAGGAGTCAATGGATGATGGGGAAGACTGATACGAAAATGTTGGATACGGACATTTTGATCGCAGGCGGAGGGATGACGGGGGTAGCTGCTGCATTGGCTGCGGCTCGTAACGGAGCCCGGGTAATTTTATGCCAGGACCGTTCCGTTCTTGGCGGGAACGCCTCGTCGGAGATTCGCATGAATATATCCGGCTCATCCACAATCGGGAAGGAATTGGAGACGGAGCGCAGGGAAAGCGGCATAATCGAAGAAATCATGCTTGAATGCTCGGTCAGAAATCCGCAGCGGAGCGCGAGTATGCTGGACTTGATCTTATATGAGAAATGCCGCGCCGAACCGAATTTGAGGCTGCTGCTGAATACGACGGTTATCGCAGCCGATGTCGAAGACTCCCGTATTTGTTCCGCTTATGCGGTGAGAGAAAGCACGGAGGAAAGCTTTACGATTCGGGCCGACATATTCGTGGATTGTACGGGCGACGGCAGGCTGGGGTTTGAAGCGGGGGCCGCTTTAACGACCGGCCGAGAAGCGAGTGTAGAATATAACGAGTCAGGCGCAAGTTTCAATAGGGACGCTTATCGTCTCGGATCCTCTCTTTTGTTCACGTCGAAGGACATGGGGCGCCCGATGCCGTTTACCCCGCCGAAATGGGCCCGCAAGTTTACGGAGGAAGATTTGAAGTTTAGAAACCACGACACCTGGGAGTTCGGATATTGGTGGGTGGAATTCGGCGGCACGCTGGATACGATCAAGGATAACGAGCATATCCGGGACGAACTGCTTGCGATCATGCTTGGGGTGTGGGATCACATCAAAAATAGCGGCAATCACCGCGATTCCGAAAATTGGGCGCTGGATTGGTTCGGCTTTCTTCCGGGCAAAAGAGAGTCCAGACGATTTATCGGTGAGCACGTGCTGACCCAAAACAATATTCAGCAGGCCATCGACTTTGATGATGTGATCGCTTACGGCGGCTGGTCGATGGATACCCATCCGCCCCAAGGCATCGATGCGAAAGACGAGGAGCCATGCAATCAGCCGTTTACGCCTTATCTGTACGGCATTCCGCTGCGTTCGATGATTAGCAGGAACATTTCGAATTTGATGTTCGCCGGCCGCAATTTATCGGCTACCCATATCGCTTTCTCCAGCACCAGGGTCATGGCGACATGCGCGGTCATGGGGGAAGGGCTTGGAACGTTCGCGGCAACGGCGGTGAAGCGCAAGCTTCCGCTGGGACAAGCGTGGCGCCAAAGCGTTGTCGTGAAGGAGGCTCAGCAGCAATTACTTCGGCAGGGAGCTTTTTTGCCCGGCATGATGCTGGAAGGAAATCTCGCGAAGCTTGCCCGGATTTCCGCTTCATCCGAGCAAAAGCAAGGAACATGCAGTAATATTGTGGACGGGCATACTCGCGCTGTCCATGGGGAGAAGGGGGTACGACCCGACTTGACGACGGCCGGCACGCATCGCTGGATGTCGGATCCGGGAGACCGCAGTCCTTGGCTGGAGCTGGAGTGGGAGGATCCGGTAACGGTTTCCCGGATTACGATCGTTCTGGATACCGGTCTTCACCGTTTGCTCATGCTATGCCATTTGGACGTGATTCAAAAGTATATGCAGTGGGGGCGGCCGCAAGCCGAAACGCTGAAGGAGTTTAAGCTGATCGCGCATGACGAACGAGGGAGGATGGAAATCGCACATATAAAAGACAATTTTCAACGCATGATCCATCTGCCGGTAACGCTGAAAAATCTGAAGACGCTCCGGCTGGAGGTAATCTCTACGAACGGTTTGGACCATGCGCGAGTGGTTGAAATCGTTTGCGAGTAACTCCGCTTGCGGTAGCGTTCTCTGAAGGAGAATGGGATGAATAACAGCAAAGTCAGTCCTGTCTGGCTATATATGAGAAAAAACAAGTGGTTGTATTTTTTACTGATACCGGGGTTTGTATATCTGTTTATTTTCAAGTACATTCCGATGTTCGGCATCGTCATAGCATTCCAGGATTTCAATTTGCTGAAAGGCATATCGGGAAGCGAATGGATCGGCTTCGAAAATTTCCGATATCTTTTTCAGTCGGACGATTTCTTCACGATTTTACGAAATTCGTTACTCATCAGCTTTTATCAGGTCCTATTCGGATTTCCCGCGCCGATCATGCTGGCCATTCTGCTGAACGAAATTCGGAATCTGCTGTTCAAAAGAGTCGCCCAAACGGTGCTGTATTTGCCGCACTTCATTTCGTGGGTAGTCATATCCGGCATCATTATCAACATGTTGTCCCCGTCGTCGGGCTGGGTCAACCGGCTGATCGTCGATTTCGGCGGAGAGCCGATTCATTTTCTGCTTAAGCCCGAATATTTCCGGACGATACTGGTTTCCGCGGAAATATGGAAGGAGCTCGGATGGGGAACGATTATTTACCTGGCCGCGCTTACGTCCGTGGACCCGTCCCTCTATGAATCGGCAACGATCGACGGGGCCAACCGGGTGCAAAAAATATGGTATATTTCGCTTCCCAGCATAGCGACCACGATCGTCATCATTTTGGTCTTGCGGGTCGGCAGCGTTTTGGATATAGGCTTCGAGCAAATTTTCTTGCTGTACAATCCGGCTACCTACAAAGTAGCGGATGTTTTTGAAACCTACACCTATCGGGTCGGTTTATTGGAAGGAAGGCTCTCTTTTACGGCTGCCGTCGGCTTGTTCAAATCGGTAGTCGGACTGGTTATGATCGTGCTGGCCAACCGGATTGCGCGTCTATTCGGAAAGTCATTGTGGTAGGAGGTGAAGAGGAATATGCACAAGAGAATCGAGCTTTTTGACATCGCCATCTATCTAATCGTGTCATTGATTTGCGTGGTCATGCTATACCCGCTGCTGAATGTCGCCGCGGTTTCGATCAGCTCGCACAGCGCTTATATACAAAACCCAATGCGCATATGGCCGAGCGAAATATCGTTCGACGCCTACAAGGATATCCTTTCGCATCCCGTTCTTGCCAGAAGCTATCTCAATACGATTATTGTTACCGTCAGCGGCGTGGCGTTAGGCATCTTTCTATACATCATTACGGCGTATCCGCTCTCCAAAACGCATCTGAAAGGCAGATCGATTCTGATCAATTTGGTCATTTTCACGATGCTGTTCAACGGCGGACTCATTCCGAACTTTTATTTGATTCGTTCGCTCGGCATGCTGGATACGCTGGCAGCACTTGTATTTCCCGGTTTGTTCTCCGCGTTCAGCTTAATCCTGATGGTCAATTTCATGCAGAACATTCCTGAGGAGCTGGAGGAAGCCGCCAAAATGGACGGAGCCTCCGAGCCGTACATTTTGTTCAAAATCGTCGTTCCGCTCTCCATGCCGATTATCGCCACATTGACGCTGTTCGCGGCGGTGGGCTATTGGAACAGCTTTTTCTCGGCGATCATCTACATCCGAAGCGTGGAAAACTGGCCGTTGATGCTGTTTTTGCGGGAGGTCATAGTAGGCGCCCAAATGATGCAAATTTCTGCGGGAGGCAACAGCGCCGAGATCGGCAATATGAACGTCATGCCGGAGAAGCTAAAATACGCGACGATCATGATCGTCATGCTTCCGATTTTGTCGGTATACCCGTTTCTGCAACGGTTTTTCGTCAAAGGAATTATGCTGGGGTCCGTAAAAGGTTGATCCAAAGGGCCCTTGTCATAGATAAACATTCAAAGGGAGGCTGAAACAAGATGATTAAGAAAGTATTGGTGGGGGTAGTTGCTACGGTGCTGCTCGCCGGAGTTACCGCATGCGGAACCAAAGACAAGCCGGCGGAAACCGGCGATCCGAAGCCGTCGGCGGCGGATACAGCCAAAGCCAAAGTAAGTATGAAGATTATGGGCAATTTTGCATCATCCAACCTGTCGGAAACGGACAAGCTGCTTTTTCAATCCATCGAGAAGGCGACGAATACGGAGATCAAATTCGACATCCCGCCGTCGACCGGCTACAATGAGCGGCTTCAATTATCGCTGACAACGGGCGATTTTGCCGACGTCGTCTGGTTTCCGAGTACCAGCGATGCCGCGTTCTTGAAAGCGGTTAAGGACGGCGTTATCCTCCCGATCGATGAATATCTGAAGAAAGCCGACAACGTTAAAAAATATTCATACGACATATCCTGGGACGCCTTGCGGGTAAACAATGACGGCAAAATTTACGGTATTCCGCGGACGACCGTTGTCCGCTCCGACGGGTACTGGCTCCGAAAAGACTGGCTCGATAAATTGAATATCAAGCTCCCGGATAATAACGAAATTACGCTGGATCAAATGTTGGAGATCATGCGCAAATTTTCGAAGGAAGACCCGGACGGCAATGGTAAGCACGATACGTACGGCTTTGGGACGGCCGCAGGCGTCGATAAATCGCTCAAGCCGATTTTCCAGAACGAGCTTGGTCTTTACGGCTGGCAGGAGTCCGGCGGGGGCGAGTATAAGTACATGAATCCCCAGTATGATGTGAACTCCGATCAATATACGAAGGCTTTGGCATTATCGGCCAAGTTGTTCAAAGAAGGGTTGATCGATCCGGATTCGCCTTCGATCGACGGCGCTAAAACGCTGGAACGGTTTAAAAGCGGCAAAACGGGTGCAATCGACGGGTTTGCAGGTCATTACGAAACATTCCTGAATGACGGTAAAAAGATCAATCCGAATTTCGATCTTGCCTATGTATTCGTTAAGAACGAGCAAGGCGAGATGAAGGGACTGGGGCAGGGAACGGGGTTGTGGGGCTTCTGGGCGGTAACGCGCAATGCGAAGGATCCGCAAAGAGTTGTCGACGTATTCGACTACATGCTATCGGACAAAGGCTGGGATTCCATCTACACCGGCGTGGAAGGGAATGATTACAAGGTGGAAAACAACAAGCGCACTTATGTGGAGCCGGCGCTGGAAACATTCGTCCGTAAAAATATGGTCCGCCGCGCCAACGATTACATGTTCTTCATTAACCCGGCTATGTCGGAGGAACTGAAGAAGAAGCTCGTGCCGAATATCGAGAAGGCCGTAAAAAGAATTGTGATGTCCAAGGACCGCGATTTCACGCCACCGATCGCGAAGACGCCGCCTTACCTGGATTTCAACAAAAAGTTCAGCGAGGTTACGACGAAAATCATTATCGGCGATGCAGATCCGTCCGAGTACAAGAAGGTGCTGCAGGACTGGAATACGAGGTTCGGCAAAACGTATCTGAAGGAAATGAACGATTATATCGGTCAAATGGAAAGCAAGAAGTAATACGGAAAGATTGTTCACACTCCATATTTGGGGTGAAACAATAAAAATCCTGGCAATCAGGCTCGAGCCTCTCGGATGTTCATTCTGGGAGGCTTTAAAAACATGCCCAAAAACGATATTCGGCAGCTGTCGATTACCGATGTAATCGCTTAGATATTCTGGTTGATGGATACCCATCCTCCTCCGGTCATCGAAGCGAAGAACCTCGAATCAATAGGAAAAGGAGTCGATCAACTTGAAAATAAAGCGTTTTCTTTGCTGGGGAATGATCATTGCGCTGTTGTTCTCTTTCGTTCCCTCGGTTTTGGCGGAAAATGACGCGAACGGGTTACCCGATGAGACAAGCACGGAAGCTTTGCAAACCGTGCAGAATGCTACGTATTCGAAGGAAGCTTTGCAAACCGTGCAGAATGTTACGTATTCGAAACTCGTCTTGGTCGAGAACGGAATCGCGAAGTCAACCATTATTCTTTCATCAAATGCAACCGTACCGGAACAGAAGGCGGCACAGGAACTCAAAAACTACGTAAAACAAATATCCGATGCGGAGCTGCCTGTTGCCAACAATCCTGCAGGCGTGGCCGGAACCAAGATCTATATTGGAAGTGCCGCCCCAAGCCCCGATAAGGAGGCAATCCGAGCCGCGGGAGATGACCCCGACTCCTTCCGGCTGCATGTAACCCAGGAGGCAATCCAACTGGTGGGATTGGAGGATAGCGACAAAGGAAGCCTTTATGCCGTTTACGAGCTCCTCGAGCAAATTGGCGTACGATGGTTCATGCCCGGCGAGATCGGAACGGTCGTTCCGGATTTGGAAACCATCGAGGTCAGTTATCAGGACACCATCCAGCACCCGGGTCTTTCTTTTCGTTTTTTCCAAGCGGCCACGCCATACTTATGGGCTACCGGTATGCCGATGGGGGTCAATCTGGATGAGGCTGCACCCTGGGTCGAGCATGTGCGCCTGAATCAAAAGACAGTAGGTGCGCATGAATTGTTGAGTACCTCTCCTTCGCGATCAACGCGCGCGGATCTGTATTTGCCTAACGCCGACGGAACACCGTCGATACACCTCGACGTGACGAAACCGGAGGTGTTGGAGCTTGTTGTAGCAGAGTCGCTTGCTAAATTGCGGAAAAATCCCGACCTTGAATATTTGAGTATGGGACCTAGCGATGGACATGTATTGGTACTCAAGCCTGACCCCGAATGGGATGGGGATGATCGGGATGTATTAACAGGAGCATTATCAACGACGGATCGCTATATCAAATTTTTTAATCTTGTTTTGGAGGAGCTTGGTAAAGAAGGTTATAACGATGTGAAAATTGTTTTCTACGCCTATAACACTTACTATAATCCGCCGGTACGGTGGACGCCAAATCAACGAATTGTGCCAATGATTGCTTCCCTCACCCTGGATCGGATACATAGCATCGGAAATCCGCTTGCCTGGGAGCGTAACTATCTTAAAGAAGTTATTGACGGCTGGAATAAAATAAGCCCTACGGTGATGATTTATGACTATCTTTATAACCCTGCCGATCCGGGCTTGCCTGTTTCACTGGCAGAACGAGTAGGCACAGAGTACAAGTATTTTAAAGATCATGGTGTTGTAGGGATACGCGCTGAGACTACGCCAGAGTGGGGGTATGGCGGCCTGGGACTTTATCTGGCAGCCAAGATGATGTGGAACCCCGATCTGGATGTGGAAGCTTTGCGGGAGGACTACTTTACAATGTTTTATGGACCTGCGGCAGCGCCGATGGAGGAGCATTTCGACATCTTGGAAAAAGCTTTTGCACAAGCGGATTATTCTGCCGGAAACATTTATGATTTTCCACACATTTTGACCGATGAAGTCATGCAAGAGATGGCAAGAACACTTGGGGAAGCAAAGGCGAGGGTGGTATCGGATTCGGTATATGCCAAACGGATTGATATGATCAGCATCGCTTATGGGTTCAGTGATAATTTCCTTGACATGATCGAGCAATTCAACCGTTTCCATTTTGATGAGGCAAAGGAAAAGCTCGATAATGTTTATGACTTTAGGGAACAGGCTGCTCTTCACTCCCCTTCCATTTTAAGCAGCTATAAAGCTTATACCTATGTAGAGTGGTTTTTTGACAGAATGGTAAATGGCGGAAAACAACGGACCAGCAATGGAAACCGATTGGTTGCTGAACTGCCGGATGAATGGAATGTCAAGCTGTTCCCTAATGCGTCCGGGGCTGACCTGGGGCTTTGGAAACCTGGCTTGGGGACGGAATCCTGGAGGAAGCTGAAAACCTATTCCGAGACCTGGTCCGATCAAGGGCTTCGTTATTATAAGGGACATGCCTGGTACCGGACAACGGTAGATGTCGCTCAGGAATTTGACACCGGAAAACCGATTCGGCTTTGGTTCAGCAGTATCGATGAGACAGCGAGGGTCTGGATGAATGGCAAAGAGCTGGCATTGGTGCAGAAGGGTACGGGTTTGACAAAACCTTGGGAATTTGATGCTACGCCGGCGGTTACATTTGGCGAGCCAAATTTGATTGTTGTTGATGTGCGTAATGAAGACATAGATGAACTGGGTACCGGGGGGATCATGGGTCCTGCAATACTCTGGCAGGTCAATACGGAACTGGATTATCTCCCGCCTGGAGATGTGAAGAACTTGAAAGCCGCGCACATCCCCGGCACCGACACCGTGAAAGTAACCTGGGATATACCCGCAGATAATATGGGAGTTACAGAATATCAGTTGGAAATGCTGAACCGGGAGAACGTAGGGGGCGTACTTGGATCGGTCATAACGACAACAAATGAATATATCGACACCGGAATGAAACCCGGCATGGAACGCAGGTACAGGGTAAGGGCAATCGATGCCGGCGGAAATAAATCGGTTAACTATAGTGCTTATGCACGCGTAACGATGAATCCGCCCTCAACGGTGACGGGTCTGAAGGTGAAGCAAATCTCCGCCGACAAGGTATATATAAGCTGGAATCCAGCTACCGTTTATGCAGATTTCCAAATTGCCGGGTATAGCCTGGAAGTGCTGAACCAGAATCCTCCGGGGGGAGTGCTTGAAACGATCAAAACGTCAACGAATGCATATACCCTCAGCGGACTGCAACCCGGTATGATACGCAGGTTCAGGGTGAAGGCAATCGATACGGCCGGAAATATGTCTGCTGACTATAGCGCTGTAGTGCAGGTGACCATGTCGGAAAATGTAACGCCTGCAGCCCCGCCCGCAGCCCCAACGGGTTTGAAATCGGAGCCGGCCGCTAATGGTGCGATGAAAATAAGCTGGAATCCGTCGACATCTGATATAGGAATTGCTAAATACATGTTGGAGGTATGGGATGTAGACGGCGGTGCAGGACGACTTTTGACGGCAGAAGCAACAACAAATGACTATACCTTCACCGATTATTTTAAAATTGGCATCGTACGCAAGATAAGGGTGCTGGCCGTAGATAATGCCGGGGGCCAATCTGCTGCGAGTGCTTTCATTACCCTAAAAGTCCCGCCTACAAAACCTGCGCTGACCGTTGAGCAAATCTCCGGCACCGAGGTGAAAATAAGCTGGACTGCATCCGAATCTATCTACGGAATGAAGGAATATGTTTTGGAATTGCTGAATCCGGACCCTCCGGGAGGAGTTAACAAAGAATTAATGAGAGCGTTACAAACGGAGTATACCCACACCGGACTGACAGTTGACGGGAAGACGCTAAGATACAGGGTAAGGGCAATTGATAACTACAGTACGGCGTTCCCAAATGTAAGCTACAGTGACATAGTGGAGATCATCATGCAGACCAAATGACCCCTAAATGATTGACAAAAGGAGTTGAGTGTTTTGACAAGAAAGCTGTTTCTTTGCTGGGGATTAATCATTGCGTTGTTGTTTTCTTCGTTGCCCCAGGCTTTGGCTGCCAATGGCCCTGAGACGGGTCCTAAGCTCGTATTGGTCGAGAACGGAGAATCCCGGTCCACGATCATCTTGCCGCAAAGAGCAACCGAATATGAAAAGAAGGCGATGCAGGAACTCAAAGACTATATTCGGCAAATATCCGAAGTGGAATTGCCTGTTGCTGAGGACGCGGCCGAGGTGGAGGGAACAAAGATCTATATCGGAAGCGCCGCTCCAGACCTTGATGCAGCTAAGGCGGCAATCCGTGACAAGGGAAATGAACCCGATGCATTCCGGCTGTATGTTGAGGAGGGAGTCATTCAATTGGCAGGATTGGATGACAACGACAAAGGAAGCCTGTATGCCGCTTACGAGCTCCTCGAGCAAATGGGTGTGCGGTGGTTCATGCCCGGTGAGATCGGAACCGTAGTTCCGTCGATGCGTACAATTGCGGTCGATTATCAGGATACCATCCAGCACCCGGGTTTTGATTTTCGCTTTTTGCAAGCTGTTGCGCCATATGTCGTGGGCGCCGGTTTGCCGGTGGGTGTCAATCTGACAGAAGGTACGCCCTGGGTCGAACATGTGCGTCTGAATCAGAGAACTTTGGGAAATCATGGATTACTCATTACATCTCCTACGAATAAAGAACGCCCTGATTTATTTCTGCCCGATGCCAAAGGAAATCCGACCGGACAATACGATGTGACCAAGCCGGAGGTGCTGAACCTTGTTGTGGCAGAGGCAATCAGAAGATTGAATGCAGACCCCAAGCTTGAATATTTGAGAATGGGACCCAATGACGGACCTGTGTTGGTACTCCAGCCTAACCCGGAGTGGGACGGGAATGTTAAGGGTGCCATACATGGAGGAACATTATCGTTAACGGACCGTTATGTGAAATTTTATAATCTTGTTTTGGAAAAGCTTGATGCTGCCGGATATCATGATGTAAAAATTTCTTTCTTCGCTTATGACGAGTATTATTATCCGCCGGTAAAGCATATGCCGGACCCGAGGATCATCCCGATCATCGCTTCCATCAGAACGGATAGGATGAAAAGCATTGAAAATCCGCTTTCGTGGGAGAGGCAGCACATCAAAGACATAATTGACGGCTGGAAAAGGGTAAGCCCTAACGTCATGATCTATGATTATCTTTATAACCTTGCCGATCCGGGGCTGCCTTTTTCACTGACAGAAAGAATAGGAACAGAATACAAGTATTTCAAAGACCAGGGTATTATCGGCATACGCGGTGAGGCGCTGCCGGCGTGGGCGTATCATGGACCTGCGCTCTACTTGGCAGCCAAGATGATGTGGAACCCCGATCTGGATGTGGACGCTTTGCTGGAGGACTACTTTACAACGTTTTATGGACCTGCCGCAGAGCCGATGAAAAGGCATTTCGACATTTTGGAAAATGCTTTTGCCCAAGCAGATTATTATGCGGGAAGCATCAATGATTTTCAACATATTTTGACGGGCACTGTCATGCAGGCGATGGAGCAGTCGCTAACGGAAGCGGAGGATGCGGCGCAAGGGGCATCGGACTCCGTATATGCCAGCCGGGTCAATATGGTGCGTGTTGCTTTTCGCTTTGGCGACAACTTCCTTCAAATGAAGGAGCTGATTAACAGCTTTAAGTTTGTTGAGGCAAAACAAACATTTGATCAAATTTCTAAAATAAGAGAAGAGGCTGTTACGCACTCTCCTGTCGCGCTCAACACCCTTGCTTCCTATAATTATACAGATTGGTTTTTTGATAAAATCACAAATCAGGGAAGTCAACGGCTCAGCAATGGAAACCGAATGGTTGCCGAGTTGCCGGACGAATGGAATGTTATGCTGTTTCCAAATGGCTCCGGGGATAAATTGGGGTTCTGGAAACCCGGCTTGGGAACGGAATCCTGGATGAAACTGAAAACCTATTCGGAGTCCTGGTCCGATCAGGGGATTGGGTATTACAAAGGACATGCCTGGTACAGAACAACGGTTGATGTTAATCCGGAGTTCAATACAGGAAAACCGATTCGGCTTTGGTTCAGCAGTCTTGATGAGACAGCCCGGGTCTGGATGAATGGGATAGAGCTGAATTTGTCAGCGAACGGCAAGGGCAATGCGATGATGAAACCGTGGGAGTTTGACGCTACGCCGGCCATTAAATTTGGCGAACCGAATTTGATTGTTGTTGATGTGGGGAATGACAGTCTGGATGAGCTTGGTACCGGGGGGATAACGGGGCCTGCCATGCTTTGGCAACTCAATACGGAATTGGATGTTACACCGCCGACAGCTCCAGCGAATTTGAAAGCCGAGCAAATTTCCGGGAGTGAAGTGCGTGTAAGCTGGTCACCGGCCACTGATGACGCAGGTGTTGCCGGATATATTTTGGAAGTGTTGAACCCTGCATCAATAGGAGGAATTAACGGAACGGTCAGAACGAATTCAACAACATATATTCACACCGGACTGGAACCCGGTATGGAACGCAGGTATAGGGTAAAGGCCATCGATGCTGCCGGAAATATATCCGGGATTAAGGATGTAGTGACAATACAAATGGTATCGCAGGATGGATCGGTTGAATCGGTAACCCTTAATAAGGAAAATGCCACACTTAAACAGGGGGAAACTGTAAAGCTGATAGCAACAGTGTTACCGGAAAATGCTTCAAATAAATCTGTCACATGGTCATCAAGCGATGAAAATATTGCAACAGTCAGTACCGAAGGTCTTGTAACCGCAAGCGAAAACACAAAAGGAACGGCTATAATCATCGTTACAACCACGGATGGCGGCAAACAAGCCACCTTTACAGTGGAAGTAGTTGAGGAAGGAACTGAGATACCGGTTGACAAGGCCTACACAGTTACCTTCAACAGTAATGGGGGCAATGGGGTATCAGCGATTACCGACGTCACAAGCGGCAGTGCAATCACAGCACCGACGCTGCCTACCAGAGAAGGATATACTTTTGCCGGATGGTACAAGGATGAAGTGTTAGAAACAGCATGGAATTTTACGACAGATGTAGTGACTAGTGATATAACACTGTATGCAAGGTGGACAGTGAAGGAGACGCCAAATCCGGAACCGACACCGACACCAACACCAATACCAACACCGACACCGACAACGGTGCCTGAAACGAAGGTTGAGGATGGGCAGGTAACAACGACGATATTCGCAAAGCCCGCGACGGATACAACCGGAAAGGCTGTAGCACCAATATCTGAGAAACAGTTGGAGGATGCAATCGCAAAGGCTGCGGCTGAGGCGGCTAAGCAGGGTACAGGGATAGAAACAACGATTAAAATCGAAGTGAATGAGGGCACTGATGCCACGACCGCAGGTGTCAGCCTGACAGTTGCAGCTTTGAAAACATTCGTAGATAGCAATGCGGATTACTTGGTCATTTCTACACCGTTCGGAACCATGACCTTTAATAAAAAGGCTGCGGAGGGCATTTTAAAACAGTCGGCGGGAACCATTACGATGACTGCCACGAAGGTTGAAACATCAGAGTTGACGGCTGAAATCCGGAATAAGGTCGGAGACAGACCGTTTGTGAGCTTTGATGTTACCGGAAGGGAAAAGGAGATCGTACATTTTGGCGGTAAAGCGGAAGTAACCATTCCTTATGTACTTAAGGCAGGCGAAAATCCAAATGCAATTGTCGCCTATACCATTAATGCGGCAGGGAAACTTGAAATAGTGACCAATTGCATATATGACCCGGCAACAGGAACACTGACTTTCAAGGTAAAAGAGGCCTCGAAGTTTGCAGTCGCATATAACAAGGCTGACTTTGCGGATGTGGCAGAGGGTGTATGGTACTATGATGCAGTCACCTTTGCGGCAGCAAGAGGAATGACCACAGGAGTGGGCAATGGAAACTTCGGCTCGACTGACAGTGTAACCAGAGCACAAGCCCTGGTCATGATTATGAGAGCCTTTGGCATCAGTCCGAACGAAAACATCGAAAACAATTTCAGCGACGCAGGGAACACCTACTACAGCGGATACCTTGCGGAGGCAAAGAAAGTGGGAATCACCAGCGGCGTGGGCGGCAACAAATTCGACCCCGACAGACAAGTGACCCGGCAGGAATTGTTCGTATTGGTATACAATACGCTTAAGAACATAAATGAATTGCCGGCAGCAGGCAACGTCAAAAACCTGGAAGAATTCCAGGATGCAGGGAAGGTTGCCGATTATGCAAATCATGCAATTGAACTGTTTGTGAAAGCCGGAATTATCGCCGGGAACGATGGCAACATTCTACCGGAGGATTCGGCAAGCAGAGCGCAATTTGTGCAGATACTCTACAACACCATGACTAAATAATAATAAGCAGGTACAACGGGGCAAGTGTGAGCATGTGACTATTGCCCTGTTGCTTTAATCGATTACGGTTGGCCAAAAATCATGGGAATTTTAGGGAGGCTTCGACATGTCGGATAATCGGATACCAGACAATGCGAACGTGCAAGAACACACTTCTGAAGATGCAACGGAAACGAACGGCAAGATGACGCGCCGGAAGCTGCTCGCCTCCTTAGGCATAGCGGGTGCCGCTATTGCGTTTTCGGGGCCTGCCGCTTTGGGAAAAGCTGCTTCCCACGCATCGGTTACAGGAGCGGTTTATGGGGAGCCGGTATGGGAACCGGCATGCTTGGAAAGCATTGCGGACATGTTATCGATCGTGAATCCGGAGGAATGCGCTTGTGTCTATGTAAAGTCTTATTCCGCTGGAAATCATGTAGGCGGCGGTATGTTTACGTGGAACGCGGCAAGCACTGCGACAGACAATGGCGTTACCGTTTTTTCGCCACCCGGTATCTCTACAGGAAGATGGGTGCGAGCGGAGGATGAAGTCATTACGCCATATCACGCGGGAGCGGTAGATAACACGAATGCAAGCGATGCGCTTGACCGCTTTGCAGATTTTGTGAAGACGGATAATGGCAAGACGCAAATAAGAGTTGTCGGCAATTTTACGATTAGCAGACCGCTGGATTTTGACTGTACCGGACAAGCGTCTATTCATTGGGATCTTAAATTAAAAGCCTTGAATGCTATGCGTTACATGCTCGCTTTGCGAGGTTCAAAGGTTGTCAGTTCGGGAGCGATTGAAGTTGTCGGGACGGGCACGATTGGTACGTTTAGCGCCATGACGGTTGAGTATGGCGTTGTACTGAACGGGGTGCAAAGTTCAAAGCTGCCGAAAATAAAAACAAGTCTAATGAAGTACTTCGGTATTGTCATGGATGAAAACGGCTTAATCGGCATTCCGGTTCAATCGCCCGCCTATCACAACAACACTTGCGCCGAGATTGACAGTATGTTGGCGAGGGATTGCGGTTGCAGTCAAATCGCGCCGTGGTCGAATAACAATACGTCCTATACGTACTTCAATCCTGTTCATACCGGTACGTCCGGAACGGCCAACCAACGAACAACCATTACGGTTTCCGGGCTTCCGTATGACAGTAACCTCATAACAAATCCTGTTTTTGCTGTTATTAATGGGATCACCTACAAGGTAGAAGCAACTGATTTTACAAACAAAACGGTCGCGTTATTCCCGTGGATGGAAACCGCAGAACCGACAAGCGGAGCCATTAAATTTATTTTCGGCGGCGCTTTGTTCAGTGTGGGACCAAATGCCGGACCGACGAAAATCGGTTTGATTGACGCGATTCGATGCGGTATGGGTGTGCTTGATGCCGCTTTATACGGGGTAAATGTGACTTCCATCACGACGCAATTTTGCGGCATCGGTTCTGTTGTCGGGTATTCGGGCTCATCCGTGTCCCCGCAAACGAGTGCCTACATCGGATTTTACACAGAAGCGGTTTATCGAAACATCGTATTTATAGGGTCGGGTTCGTGCCAGATTTTGAACCGGTACGGTTCGTTGAACGGGGAGCCGTTCATCAATTGCGAGCGAATAGCGCCAAACAATCGAACCGGCGATTATGGCGCGTTTGCGGATACGATCGGTTGGAAGCGCTTTTACATGCCAAATTCCCTCGATAATATGCTGGATGGCGCGTACTATAAGGGGAAAAGCAGAAACCAGGATTTGGTAGGTGCCTCTATATCGATTTCGCCAACAGGTGTCGTACCCAGGTTATACAAAAAAAATTCGTGGACGATCAACTTGCTTAATGCAGAAACGGCAAATAAATACAAGGGTGTTGACGATGCCATGATCGGTTTCATTGGAACCGGTACGAATGGCGCGCCGAGCGGGGCGTTTACGTTTAACCCGCCTTCCGGCTGGAAAGTAAATGGGACATCCAGCGCATCATTCAGCGGTTTCGGCGGGCCGGCAGTGTTTTTGTGTTATTGGGAAATCGCGGCGAAAAATATTATGGTTAGTCTGCTGTCGCAAAAAGCCGCCGCACAAAACGACAGTACGGCAGGAGACATTGCAACATTAAAAGATGACTTCAATGCTCTTCTGTTAAAACTAAGAAATGCAGGATTGATGTCATAAATTCAGATTAAACTCTACAAACCCTGTCCAGCTTCGCAGACCCGTCATCCGGCGATGACAAGTCTAGGTATGGCGGAAATAGCGCTCAGGGAGAATCTGCCTTTGGCCAGTGATTAAACCCAAATAGGAAAGCCCATCAAGGTAAATTCATACCATGACGGGCTTTTCGTTTTCTGATGGCCCCTTATCACCATGTACTCCGAGTGGCTAAGAATTCACAAAAGGAAGGAGGATTCGTCCGTCATGAAATCGCGCTGCCGCCGAAATAGCGTTTTCTTCAGGATGGAAGTGGGTTCATATCCAGATGCTGCATGTTTTGTTGAATGATCATAAGCCACAAATCCACAAAGTAATGCTGCTTCAATCGCTGATTTATTCAAATTATAGTGCATCACTTGATCGGCACCCCTTAAATGATGATAGTTTTCGGATAAGCGTTTAGTTTGCTGTACTGTAATTTTGTGCTCGGGCAATAGGTTAGACAGGGACTGATTCTTGTCATTCGTGAATGTAAATCGTTATTGCGTGAAAGCTTATGGGGGACAATGTGTTGCGATAAAATGCTACGTAAGGGGGACATAGGACGATATCCCCGAATACGGCTTCGCCATACTCATTCCCGATCTGATACTCGAATCGAGCGTCCTCAACAGCAAAGAGTACCCATGTCAAATAAGTATCTGTATCATACGAAAACTTGCCCTTCTTTCCCCATAAGTGTGGGTTACCATTTCCGGCATCCATTCTGACACGTTCGAGCCCTCATTACAAAATGTAATTTTGGATATGAAAATGAAATTCTATGAATTCACAGTACAATATGAAAACGTTTAATATGAAATTAAAGATATTATAGATTTTCTTGTCCACGTCGCCCACGAATTGAAGATCAAATGTACGATCGTCAGGGCTTGCACGAAATGCTTGCTCAAAGTGATTATGTAATCAACACGCTGCCTTTGACCAAAGATACGCAACATCTGATGGGAGCCGAACAATTTCAGGCCATGAAAGCATCGGGCTATTATATCAATATCGGAAGAGGCGGCACGACGGATACGAGTGCACTGATAAAAGCGATTAAGAATAAAGGGATTGCCGGTGCAGGACTTGATGTGTTCGAAAAGGGGTAATGTCACCTGCTATCCTTGAACACTTCCTTGCAGGGGTTGAGCAATTGAAGCGTGTGTCAGGACGGAAGCTGCAGATTGACGAGAAACATACCGTGATTAATAGTTATGTCTGCTCTAATATGGTAGAACGTTTGTGACCTTAAAGTCGAAATTTTGTTTGTTTTTGAGCATTGATTGATCGTATGATTTGTATTTGATTGATTGTGTGTGATTTGTAACAACATGAGAAGTGCTTGATTTCAATATTTGCGGCCAAGGGAGATAGAGAGCGATGGGGAAAACGAATGCTGTAGCCAAATTAGGCGTCATCGGATTGGGTGGACGCGGTAGAGGTCTGCTTGAATGTTTGCTTGGGATGGAAGATGTGGAGATTACGGCAATATGCGATCAATACGAGGAAAGGCTTGAGCTCGGACTTGAAATCGTACAGAAATCAGGACGAACTCTAGCAGACGGTTATTCGGACTACAAGAAGCTTCTCGCTCGTGAGGATCTTCAAGGCGTTATTATCGCTACCACATGGGTGACTCATGCAGAGATTGCCATTGCGGCAATGAAGGCAGGCAAGTATGCCGGTATCGAAGTGGGAGGAGCAGCATCCTTGGAAGAGTGCTGGGAGCTGGTCAGAACCTCGGAGCAGACAGGTATGCCTTGCATGCTTCTCGAGAATTGCTGCTATGGCCGTGAAGAGCTTGCCGTGCTGAACATGGTGAAGCAAGGACTACTGGGCGAATTGATTCATTGTCAATGCGGGTATGAGCATGATCTGCGCGATGAAGTAGCGTTGGGTGAGCAGAGAAAACATAACCGCTACCACAATTATTTGAACCGTAACGGTGAGTTGTATCCGATCCATGGACTCGGTCCAATCTCCAAGGTATTAGATATTAACAGAGGCAACCGATTGTTGACCTTAACGTCCATGTCATCCAAAGCTCGCGGAATCCAGCACTTGGCGACTGAGAAGTTCGGAGAGACCGATCCGCTCGCCAAGATCAACTTCGCCCAAGGCGATATCGTGACAACGATGATCAAATGCGCCGGCGGCGAAACTATTCATATTATTCACGATACGACCCTCCCGCGTCCATATTCGAGAGCGGGGAGAGTGCAAGGGACCAAGGGCATATGGATGGAGGATAACAACTCGATCCATATCGAGGGCAGAAGTCCAGAGCATCAGTGGGAGTCATTCGATGAATACCGTGAGCAATATGAGCACCCAATCTGGAAACAGTACCTGGATGAAGGTGTACGCGGCGGACATGGCGGGATGGATTACTTGGTACTCCGCGCATTTGCAGAGAGCGTCATGAACCAGACTCAGACGCCGATTGATGTGTACGATACGGCGGTATGGATGGCGATAACAGTATTGTCGGAGGAATCTGTTGCACTAGGCAGTGCGCCGGTCGCTATCCCCGACTTCACCAAAGGCAAATGGATCAGCCGTGAAGCAGGTCCTGTAAGCTACTATTCATTAGATGCGGTTCATGAAGAGCGTGAAATTGGATACTTTGCGGAGCCGAATCGTATTCCTTTATCGGGTGATCAACCAAATTGAATAAAGCTAGGGGATGACGGAGATGAGATTATTTACTTTTTGGGATGGGGACAAATATGCATTAGGAGTCAAAACGAAGCAAGGCTCCCTGCACGTCGAGAGTACTGGGGAAATTCATGGACTTGATTCTACGGATATCATGGCGATTATTAAAGAGGGAGAAGAGGCCTTGAGCCGTTTGCGGCAGTGGGTCGAGAGCTTGGACAACGCGAGATGGCTAGACGAGAGTTCGCTCGAATATGGTCCTTGCGTTACCCAACCGGGTAAGATAATAGGTGTAGGTCTGAATTATCGTAAGCACGCCGAGGAAACGAATGCCGCAATTCCGACGAGTCCGATCTTGTTCAGCAAATTCAGCAATACATTGTCGGGGCACGGTGAGCGGATCATAATCCCGTTAGAGACGGAAAAGCTCGATTACGAAGCAGAATTAGCCATAGTTATCGGCAAGCGGGCCAAGGACGTATCCAAGGAAGAGGCGCTTGGATATGTGTTTGGTTATTGTCCCGCCAATGACCTGTCAGCGCGGGATTTGCAGCTTAAAACTTCGCAATGGTTAGTAGGCAAGTCTTGCGATGGATTTTGCCCGCTAGGTCCTTATGTGACTACGGCGGATGAAGTTGGCGATCCGAACCAATTGGCGATCACTTCAATTGTGAATGGCGAGGTGCGTCAGAATTCGCATACGTCCGATATGATTTTTCATTGTAATGAGATTATTAGCTATATTTCTCACCACATGACCTTGGAGCCTGGGGATGTTATTTTGACAGGAACACCTGAGGGTGTTGTACTGGGGTTTCCGCCTGATCGGCAGATCTACCTCAAAGAGGGGGACAGTGTTACGGTGGAGATTGAGAATCTCGGTGCGATAACCAACAGTTTTATTAAGGACAATAGCTTTGTTTCAATGAAAAGTCAGACATAAAGGGACCCCCCTTTTTGAATTGTAGGCAATCGCTTGTCCCAGTTTGGTCTTGGGCATAATCCGGAATATGATCACAAATGACAAAGATGTTCCTACGTAACTTATTTGATGGAGTCTGACGCCCATCAATGATCCTGAGGAACATTTGTCTAACAATCGTTTTAACGATTGAAAATGTGATCCGAAGGGGCGGTTTTTGGGCAGGCGCCAAAGACTGAATGCACGATTCGATGTCGAATAAGTTTCTTTGTATACTTCATGATCAATAGTGGACTTTTTGAACAACCTCTTATAGCCTGTTTCAATAGAATTTCGAAATCAATAAGGAGGTCCAAACCCTGTGTCAGATCAAACAACCGCAGCTGGCGAAGTAAGTCCTGAAAAGCTGGATCCCAATTTGAGGCTAGAGGACAACGTATTGCGTGGATTCGTGTGGCACTCGCCGGATGAAAGTCCCATACGTATTTCTGGGTTTGCATGGTACCAGCAGGACCATATGTATCGGAGAATGCCTATAGATCCCAGTGTAAATATGCCTGATGCGGTGCATCAGCTTGCCAATTGTACGGCAGGCGGCCAAATTAGCTTTCGAACGGATTCGGCTCGCCTTGCGATATCTGTTGAATTGACTGCGCCTGCGAATATGTATCATATGCCAGCTACTGGGCAATGCGGATTTGATGTGTATGTTGGAGAGCCTGGACATCAACAATTTCTTTCGACAGCGCGATTCGATCATCATCATCAGGGCTATGAAGTCATTCTCTTTCAATTGCCGAAAGGCGAAACTCGTCATGTGACATTAAACTTTCCGTTATACCAAGGGGTGGGGAAAGTCTCCGTTGGTATAGATGAGGGTGCTTCTCTATTAGCTCCAATCCCTTATGCAAGCGGCGAGAAGATTCTTTTCTATGGAACCTCAATTACTCAGGGCGGCTGCGCAAGTCGGCCGGGGATGGCTTATACCAACATTCTGAGCAGGCGGATACCGCTTGAATGTATCAATTTGGGATTCTCAGGAAATGGCAAAGGTGAACCAGAAGTTGCTCGAATCATAAGCGGAATTGCCTCTCCTGCATTGCTTGTGCTCGATTACGAAGCAAATGTGCAATCCTGCGAGCAGTATTCTGAAACATTGCCGAAGTTTATTCGAATTTTCCGCGAGGCACACCCTATTGTGCCTATCTTAGTTGTATCCAAAATACAGTATGCAGCGGAAATCTGTAATTCCGAGCTGTTGGAACGAAGGCTACGAATGAATCAAATTGCTATTCAAACGGTTCGGGCGTTGACAGAGAATGGTGATTGCAATCTTCATTTCTTGGACGGAGAACATTTGTTAGGAGATGCGGATTATCATGAATGTACCGTAGACGGCGTACACCCGACCGATCTGGGCTTCTTCCGCATGGCCAATGGCTTAACCCCTGTATTGCAATCGATTCTTAAATAGTAGATGACAAGAACAACAGGATATAATCGTTAGTACCAGTGCCGAGAAATTGGCGGGTGAAGGACTATGACGGTCCAATCAGATACACTTGAAATATCAGCGCTTCATTACCGAACAGGGGAGCCGATACGAATTACTGTGGATAATGGCTTGAAGAGAGAAGGGAAGAGAATAGACGCTAAAATTACCACCGAAAACTTGGCTACAACCAAAGCGAATAGTGACGCCAAAAGAGTAATTGCCGGCTGGAATTTGGAATAAGCATGGTATTAGCCCTAAGTAGACAATAAGTAATAGTGAGAATCCCTACGCAAGCGGTGGGGATTCTTTTTTTGATTTAGTTCAATATTATACACATCTTGGATCAATATTCGAGGCGATTCAAAATCGACAGTTTGACTACAATTGGTTATTAACTGATTTAGAACTTAACTGGATGCCAGATGATTTTCTAAACTACTTTGAAGAATATGAAATAAAGAAAGGTCCTTGGGATAGAGACAACAAATACTGGAGTTCAGGTAAACAACTGACAAGCTTAATAAGCATTAATACCAATCTTTAGTTAAAAGCTTTATGGATTTTTTCAAAGACGCAAGAGACTTAGATGAGTACAATTCGAAAGACTGATATCCAATGTATCGTTACGCTACCTGGGAACGTTAGTTCAAAAATACCTGGCGAGCTGCTATTTCAATTCGGCAGCCCTGTTACTACATAATATGAAGTAAAACCATAGAGTGAATTTAACGAACTTTATTTTCCTGGATCAGATGATGATGAGGATAAGCAAAGAGCAGCTCACCACTTGGCAGCATTTAGGAATAAAATTAGCCTAATATAAAAATTCCTTGCACTTAATATATGTATGCGATATATTGCATATAATATAATTTATAATAAGGATGATAATAATGCCAGTTCCCAAAAACTTTGTATTGCCTGTACGGATGTCCGCAAAAGAAAGAGCCTTCTCTCAAATTCAAAGATGGATTATCGATGGTACCCTACAGCCAGGGGAGAAACTTATCGATGCGGAATTAGCGGAGTCACTTGGCGTAAGCCGCACACCTATCAGGGAAGCATTTCAGCTGCTTGAAGTACAAGGGCTAGTTTCCACGCATCCTGGAAAAGAAACAAAAGTAACGGAAATTGAGAAGGACGATATCTTCAAAATGTATTCGACGATGGCCGCTCTTCAAGCTCTAGCAGCTGAAGTTACCGCAAGAATTATTGTTCCAGAGCAAATTGAGCAACTGCGAGCGATTAATCTAGACTTTGCAAGTTCCATTAAAAGTGGTCAAGCTTACCAAGCAATGGAGGCGGATGAACAGTTTCATAACCTTATTGTTGAGCTTTCGAATAATCCTTATATCGCCTCATTTAGCGAATCGCTTCAGATTCATATCCGACGCTTTAAATACGTGTTTTTAAAGCAGCCAATCACTGCTACACAATCGTCAGTCGATGAGCATGCTTCGATTATTGCAGCTTTCGAGAAGAACGATAGTCATCACGCTGAGGTAATGATGAAGCAAAATTTCATCCGTCCAATGAAGGAACTGTATGACCTACTTTAAACAGATAGGAGCGAGGAACAATGGCTAACAAAAAGGATCTTCGTATTCGCAGCAAGGTAATTAGTGAAGGTGTCAATCGGGTACCAAACAGGGCTATGCTACGTGCCGTTGGTTTTACTGATGAGGATTTCAAAAAGCCGATGATAGGCATCGCAAGCACCTGGAGTGAAGTAACCCCGTGCAATATGCATATTAATGAACTGGCTAATCAAGCGAAGCAGGGGACACGTGACTTTGGCGGTGCGCCACTCATTTTTAATACAATTACTGTCTCGGATGGCATCTCGATGGGGCATGAAGGCATGCTCTACTCACTTCCAAGTAGGGAAGCCATTGCGGATTCCATTGAAATTGTAGCCGGTGCTGAGCGCTTCGACGGTATGGTAGCCATAGGTGGATGTGACAAGAACACGCCGGCCTGTCTCATGGCTATCGGAAGGATGAACATTCCTTCCGTCTACGTCTATGGCGGAACGATTCAACCTGGTAAGCTCGACGGAAAAGACGTTGATATTGTTTCGGCGTTCGAAGCAGTGGGGCAATATCATGAGGGGAAAATAACAGATGAACAGCTTCATAAGGTGGAGTGCAGTGTATGTCCGGGGCCAGGCGCCTGTGGAGGAATGTACACTGCTAATACAATGGCTGCTGCTGCGGAAGCGATGGGCATGAGCCTTCCGGGTTCTTCTTCTACACCAGCTATTTCGCCTGATAAATCAGTTGAATGCGCCGAGGCAGGCAAGCAAGTCATATACCTGCTGGAACAGGAGATTTACCCGAGGGATATTATGACGAAAAAAGCATTCGAGAATGCCATTACAGTCGTTATGGCCTTAGGCGGTTCCACCAATGCGTTTCTACATTTGCTTGCTATTGCGCATTCTGTCAACGTTGATTTAACATTGGACGACTTTGAGCGGATCCGGCTTCGTGTTCCTCATCTGGCAGACTTGAAGCCAAGTGGCTCTCATGTAATGCAGGATTTGAACGATATTGGGGGCGTTTCTAGTGTAATGAAACTATTGCTGGCTGAGGGGCTATTGCATGGAGATTGCCTCACCGTTACTGGAAAAACCTTGGCTGAAAACTTATCCCAAGCAGCTCCTCTTCAACAAGACCAAGAGATCATACGCCCGTTGGATAATCCGTTGAAGTCGAATGGACCCTTGGTTGTGCTCCGAGGTAACCTTGCTCCTGAAGGGGCTGTTGCCAAAATGTCAGGGATGAAGAAAGAGCGGTTTGTCGGACCTGCCAAAGTCTATGACAACGAAAATGATGCAACGGAAGCCATCATGAGAAATGAAATTCACAAAGGGGATGTATTGGTCATTCGCTATTGCGGTCCGAAAGGCGGACCGGGCATGCCGGAGATGCTGTCCGTTACTGCCCTGATTGTTGGTAAGGGGCTTGGCGGTGAGGTTGCCTTGATCACGGATGGCAGATTTTCAGGTGGCTCGCATGGATTTGTAGTCGGCCATGTATCACCTGAAGCACAGGTCGGCGGACCGATCTCTTTGTTGAGGAACGGCGACACCGTCATCATCGACAGCGAAACGCAACAGATTCAATTTGATGTGTCCGACGACGAGATGGCTGCACGGTCTCGTGCATGGGTACAACCTCCACTCAAAGTAAGTTCGGGCGTACTAGCCAAATATGCAAGACTTGTTTCCTCTGCATCTAAAGGTGCAGTAACAGATATTATAGAATAAAATATAAATTGGGCAGCGGAAAGTCTAATAGGGTTACTGGAACAAGCGGAACTCAACCATAAAGTAAATAACCATACTCTGACAAGAGATACGGTTATTTATTTTAAGTTGGTTTTAATTATTTCAGAAAATATCTTAGATTATACTTGATTCAATAAGATGCTCAGCGGCTGGTTTAACAATCATGCTATCTTCGATTAATGGTAATTGCTGACTATCTTCGTTATCTTTTTCAATAGCTTGTTTCAGATTACTCACTACATTATGGGATGAGTTAATCATATTACCTTCTAATTGAGCAGCTTTATTTTTTAGTTGCGCGGAGCGTTCGGGGTTGCTTGCCCAATTTAATGACTCGCTTTCAAGTGTTAATTGAGCGATTTTAATGCTTTTGACTTGTTTAATCTCATTATTTATAGAAATAAGTGCCTTCATTATGTTAGAAGTAAGTTGTATAGAAGCAGGTTGGGTGTTTGATGAATCGGTACCCTTAACGGCTTTGTCCCCGGCTCGACTATTTTCTTCGAGGTCCTTTTCACCTAAACCAGTCGCTTTTCGGAAATCCTCTTGCTGTAATTGTTGTATTTGTTTATTAATATCTTGGATTTGGTTATCAATTTGATCAAGCTCTATTTTCATTTCATCGGGACTAGCTCCTTTTTCTAGGCCGTTTGATATGTATTCATTGCGTCGATCCATAATATTCTGTTTATGTTCCATTAAACGTGCAAGTAGGGGTTGCTTCGAACCATTTTTACTGAACAAGTTATGTGCTTGTGGGCTAATCGAGATACTGTCATCATGTTCATTCCGCTTGTGGTTGTTGATTGTTTTATGATGATCATTCGTTCCGTTGAAGGTTGGAATCTCTGATCTTCCAGGCGTATAATTATTTTTTAGATGTATAGAAATGTTCAAGTGCAGTCTCCTTTATTTGGCGAATTAAAATATACTATTATTAGTATACATATAATTAGCCGAACTTATCTATATAAATTTAGGTATCAACTGACTGATGACTACTGACTTTCGGTTTCTTTGTTTAAAAGGCTTATAGTTCGTACTTTTTACAGATATAGATTCTGTAATGCCCAAAAAGGATCCGCAATTGCGGATCCTTTTTGAATTGTTCTCTTAGGGGTTAGGCATGTGCCGTCTTATGATTTGTTCCCGTTCCCGTTCCTGTTCCTGCTGTGCGGTTAGCGTCGTTTTTTTTATGTGTGAACAGCTTACGCAGGTACGGCAACAGGTAGTAGTCTAAACCGAATCTGCCGGTATTTGCTCCAGCCATGAACAGGATCCCGCCGATAAGAATGAACCAAGGGTTCGTGCTTACGGTACCAGCGAACATGAACATGAAGTTCATGAGAAGTCCGAAGAATGCTGCGGCCGTAGTCAAAGCACCGAGAATCAAACCAAGACCAACTAAGAATTCGCCGAACGGAATTACGATGTTAATTATTTTTACATTCGGCACAGCAAAATGTTGTATGAATGCGGTGAAGGTCGGATACACAAGTTCATTTGTTGTTTTATCGATCACCGGTTTGGCGATTGCGTTATTTAAGAATCCGTCAGCAGCAAATCCGCCGGTTAACTTTTGCCATCCATGAGTGAGCCATTCATAGCCAATATACAAACGGATGAAAAGTAGGATGCCAGCTGCGTATTTGTTTTCTCTAAGCCATTTACCTAACATAATAATCATCTCCTAATTTTTAGTGGTGAATTTTTTCACAAGGTTTACTGAAAAAATCTAGTTCAGCCAAGAACGGGATCGTTTTTGTGTTTTCATGTTACATCTCCCTTTCGATTACAATGTTTACTTCCTTTCTACATCTTTAATATATCATGCACTAAAGATCATGTATGTGATTTAAATCACAAAGTATAAATTATTTTCGATTTGTACGATTTAGGGTCGATACTAGGGCGTTACAATATTCGGAAGCTTGTTTCAAATAAAGGAAAACCATCAGTTTTAAAGAATATGGATAGAATACAATCTAAGAGAGGAGCATGACTATGATTAGTGAAGAAACCCAAGAGGAATACAAGAGTTTAAAGAACTGGCAGAAAAGTCGTCGTCAGACAATTACCAATTATAGTGCTATTGATGAGAGAGTAGAAATACATATCTAACGTGATGAGACATCGCATGATTAAGCTAGCGAGAGTCGATAGCGCAATTTGCAGGGGGATATATAATATGCAGGAGCCCGAGAAAATTTATAACACTGCGGTAGAAGCCACGCTTGAAGTGATCGGAGGCAAGTGGAAGCCGGTTATTTTGTTCCATCTCACGTTTGGTAAAAGGCGTAATGGCGAATTGAAGCGCCTAATGCCTGTTATCACGCAAAAAGTGCTGACTCAACAACTTGGAGAATTAGTAGATGATGGAATTATATTCCGTATTTCTTATAACCAAGTGCCACCCAAGGTCGAGTATGAGTTGACGGACTACGGCTGGAGCCTAAAAGATATTCTTCATCTTATGTGCAGA
Source organism: Paenibacillus sp. J22FR83 (assembly GCF_059691955.1). Taxonomy (NCBI): domain Bacteria; kingdom Bacillati; phylum Bacillota; class Bacilli; order Caryophanales; family Paenibacillaceae; genus Paenibacillus; species Paenibacillus sp. J22FR83. The sequence continues at coordinate 129,073 of NZ_JCAUAM010000012.1, read as the reverse complement.
TGGGGAGATACGCATATCGAAAAGGTATACGGCGATAGAGGAAAAGTATTATTTGAACCGCCACAATCAGGAATATAAAATAGAAAATCGGCCCCTAACTATCAGGAACCGATATGGCGAGTGTATCCTCTATTTATGGAATTACCTTGCGTTGGCGGAATTGTTCAAAGATGTTGATAAACATCTTTTCCGTATCGACGAATTCATGAAAGCCGAAGCGGCGAGATTTCGAGCTGTCGGAGAAAAAGTCATAATCCCAAGAGAAAACGAAGTCCCCGAACCGCCAGGAAGAAACATCCTGATAGCTATTCCTCATTAAATCATATTTCTCCACCATGGAGTTCCATAGAGCTTCTTTGTCAGCCATGACTACCTCTAAAGCCATCGGTAACGGAGGAGCGGTTGCGAGTTCGAAAAATTCCGCGATCTTCGGCCAAAGTTCATTCCATCTAAACAAGTCACCGTTCGTAATATTAAATGCCTGATTCGCGCAACGCTCATCGGTTGCTGCCCAGACTGTTGCGCGAGCCAATAAGTTAGCATCCGTCATTTCTAGTAGGCTGTTATAAGCGCCGGGTTTCCCAGGAAAACGAAGCGGCAGGCCGAGTTCCTTTGACATGGAAGCATAAATCGCAATAACCATCGCAAGGTTCATCGGATTTCCCAATGCAAACCCACTAACAACTGACGGGCGAAGGGCCGACCAGGTCCACGTGGATCCCGGTTGACGTTGTTCAAGAAATTGCTGTTGATCGATATTGAATTCGGGAGGCATATGGTTGGCATCCGTCTCCCGCGCTGGTGTTTTAAAGGGACCGAGATGGGCACCGTACACTTTGTAGCCTTGCATTAGACTGATATGTGTAAGGTTTGGGGAAATCGGTTCGATCGCATTCACCACGTTGACAAGCATGGCTAAATTAGGGGGAACAAGTTCGGCCCATGTAGGACGATCTTGATAAGCAGCATAGAAGATATGAGTGACTGTAGTAAGGTTGCCAAGTTTCGCAAATGTATCCTCTTCATTAAGTAGGTCTGCCGCCACATATCGTAACCGGTCGGCGTTCATACCGCCACGTCTTGAAACGCCAATGATATTCCATTCGGGGAGTGTTATCAGATAGTCAATGAGATTCCTTCCGATCACTCCGTTAGCTCCAACGACAAGAGCGGTTTTATTTGCTTTCATTTCATTTGCTTCCATAGGGTACTCCTCCTTCTCTTATAACGTTCATTATGAGAGAGAGGAGCACTGAAGAAAAGTACGCACTTTCAAGTCATATAGTTACTTGAAAGTAACAATTGAGGAAATTCAGGAATTACTGGACTTCCACTAACAATATTTATTCAGAGATAACATATATAATTAGGAGGGATTAGATTCATGCCCAATTCTTCTGTCAAACTTCCTTTAACACTGGAGGAAAAAGCCAAATTTAGAACTTTCAAAATTAAAGTAAACGATATTGCAAATATGAATTTAGTTGAACTTGCGCAATGCTCAGGAATCTCCATGGAGAGGTCCAAGTATTTGCGTGCTTTAGCTATATTTCAATCGGTACCCTCCATTGGCCCTAAAGTTTCCCAAAAGGTAGTAGATTTAGGTTACTATTCGCTTGAGGAGATTAAGAACATGGAGGGTTATGAGCTAATTAATCGTTGGGAAGAGAAGTGTGGATACTGGGAAGATCCCTGTTTGGAGGATGCTTTTCGGTGCATTGTTCATCATGCCAATCATCCTAGGAGTGATAAATCTTGGTTTGATTTCACAGAAGAACGAAAAAAATATCGCAAACAATTCGGATATCCAGATACTAGACCTCATTTTGCCTGGCATGAAGTTAGAAAATAAACGCTAAACATCGACAGCGGAATAGCTTAATTCCTCCTGAATAACGCCAGGTGCTTGACACCAATTTTCTCACATGCTATAAGAGAGTAAATTCTAGAAGTGATGAGGTGTCCCATGCGTAAAGTATCGACGGAGCAACAATTTCAAGAGCAGATTTCGCAGTCTGGCGTGACCGTAGCCATTTTCAAAACGACATGGTGTAAGGATTGCCATTATATTGATCCTTTCATGCCTGCCGTAGAACAAGCTTATGAAGGCCGGCTTACGTTCATCGAACTAGATCGCGATGAGTTTCCGGATTTGTGCGAACAATTGAACATCCTAGGCATTCCGAGTTTCATTGCATTCCGTAACGGCCAAGAGGTCGTTCGTTTCGTCAGCAAGCTGCGTAAGACACGAGAAGAGATTGAGCAATTCCTTGACCGTGCAATTGAAGTTTCGAATGCATTAGCTCCATAAGAAGGCGTTAGGAGTGAAGCACTTTCAGATGGAGTAAGCAGGCAGAAGAAGAATTCTAGATGAAGTAAACATACGCGGACACCGTAGTCGGATCATTTCCGATCGCGGTGTTTTTTATATTGATTACTAAATAGCCTCACGGTCACAGGTTGGAAAGCCATTTTTCGTATCCCGAATAAATGCTCCCATACTACACACACTATACTGTTATTTCCAAGTGTTGGGTGCAACAAGGAGATTAGCCGCTAAACCGACAATCCGATTCCCTGCAGTTTCAGAGCTTTGTAACAATTAAGGTGGTTTCAGAGCTTTGTAACAATTGCGAATGGAAATGCCTACATATTACAGCTATAATTGAAAGCGGAACTACAGTATTCGACATGATCCTCAGTAGATATGACATAAAAGTAGGTGCAATTATGCAAAAATGGATCCCAAGATTAGCTAATTTATCAGCCATTGGCATGTTTCTTATTCTTGCTATGGGGGCGTTAGTCACCAAGGCTGACGCAGGTCGAGGCTGCGGAGATGAGTGGCCGTTGTGTCACGGTAAATTCATTCCCGCACACACCATTTCTTCGTTTATCGAGTATAGTCATCGCTTAGTTGTAGGTATTGTTACTATGATACTTGTTGCAACGTTTTACTTAGTTTTCCGCTACGTGAAGCGTAATGATGCCAAATTCTTCATCACAGCAACAGTAGTCATGACATTAATTCAAGCTGCAATGGGTGCGTTGGCCGTTGTTTGGCCGCAATCCTCGCTAGTTCTGGCACTTCATTTCGGATTATCCTTGCTCGCCTTTGCGTTCTCCCTGCTGCTTGCACTCGTGTTCACCCCGTGGGGACAATTTGTACGCACCACGCAGATTCATACTAGCTTTAAAGTCATCGTCTGGTTTACCGCTATTTATAGCTACATTGTTGTTTATTTAGGAGCGTTCGTTCGTCATACCGTTTCTTCCGGCGGCTGCTCGGGCTGGCCGTTATGCAATGGCGAAGTCATTCCAGAACTGAGCGGAGCAACAGGAATCGTATTTACACATCGGGTTGCCGCTTTGCTGCTCTTTGTTTGTATTTTATTTCTGTACCTGCAGGCACGACGTCACTATCAGAAGACAGATAAGCTGTGGTTCGGAAGCAAATGGGCATTAATTACCGTTTCGCTTCAAGTCATTAGCGGCGCAGTCGTAACTTGGTCAATGGGGAATGAAGTCGCTTATTTATTCACAGGTATGATTCATGCCGTTATTGTGGCGTGTATGTTTGGATTCTTATGTTATTTGTGTGTACTTACGCTATATGATCGCAAAGCCTAGCAGCATCCTGCCGCACGGGCACAACAAGGCCTTCTAACGGAAGGCCATTTCCTTTTTCATCTCGAAAGAATGAGTAACTATACCATAGTTAAAGGAGGAAAGTCCCCTGGTTCCAAACCAGGCTATCCAGATGAGCTCGGGACAGTCTCGTCTTTAACGGACTGCGTTTTGCGAGTATGATTCCGATTCTGTGGGTCTATACTTACTTTTATTATCGTTCTCGGTCACTTCGTTTCCAAATTGTGAGCCGCGATCTCGCAGACGGGTTGGATTAGTTTAATTTATTTTAGGTAAAAAGGGTGGTGAACGTATGCTTCGTGTGTTATTTAATGAGCCGGAACGTATCGACAGCGGACTCTTGCTGGAAGCTTTTGATGCAGTGAGAGGCTATATGAAACAAATCCAAACGGAACAGAGTCAGCTCTCCACGACGCATTCGATCTTTCATCGGCAGGCGATATGGAGCAAAGGTTTTATTGATGCCTTAGATGAGCTGGAACAGAGCAAATATTGTAGTGAGCGATATGGCGAGCGGATTGTCAAAGGATTCTTGGAAGAAATGACCCCGCAAGAAACAGATGATTATCAACGATTCGTCTATTTCTACAAAAATGCGTTCATCCGGCTGTTTTCAGTTTTAGATAAACTAGGAACGTTTATGAATGACCTCTTCGCCTTGAAAACCGAGACCGTGAAATCACGATTTTCGTATTTTACAGTACTCCGTCATATGCATGAGAAGCACCTTCATGGCTCATTAGAATTGCAACTTTATACCCTCAAGATGACCTATAAAGCGCCGTTAGAACGGCTTCGTAATCTGCGTAATATGGAAATGCATTATATTAATGCCGAGATGTTAGACGATCTGATGCAGAAAGAGCCGTTGCTCGGTGAACGTGTTCACATTGAGGATGTGAAGCTGAATTTATCAGATTTGCAGCAGGGATTTGACATGGTATGCCGAACCTTAACAATAGCATTTACTTATATCACGGCATATGTGACAAAGGGGTAGGGGACCATGCCATTAAGAGGTCGAACAGTGCTTGTGACAGGCAGTGCCAAGGGTTTGGGCAAAATGACGGCATTGACTCTAGCCAAGAAAGGCTGTCAGGTGGCTGTTAATTATGTAACAAGCGAGAAGGAAGCGCTAGAACTCGTTCAGCAATTGACCGACATGGGCGTTCGCAGTATCGCTGTGCAAGGGGATGTAGCCAAGCGCGAGGACATCACTCGCATGGTTGAAGAAACGGTCTCGCAGTTGGGGCCGATAGATATACTTGTCAATAATGCAGGACCTTTTGTTCGTGAACGGCGGTTCTTCAAGGATTACAACATCGACGAAATTGATTATTTAATGCGAGGGAACCTGATCGGCGTAATGGAATTGGATCACCTTGTGCTGCCCATGATGAGAGAGCGGAGATGGGGGCGCATCATCCATTTTGGCTTTGGGAAAGCGGCAGAAGCGAGAGGTTGGACGCACAGAGCTGCTTATGCCGCTGCCAAGGTAGGGTTAGTATCCTTCACCAAAACATTAGCCGAAGAAGAAGCCGCACATGGGATTACGGTGAATATGATATGCCCAGGTGACATTCGCGGGAAGAACAAAGAGCGCACCATGGAAGAGGCACGCTTAGAAGTGGATGGGGAGACGCCTGTTGGCAGGCCGGGAACGGGTGAGGATGTCGCCCGTGTCATTGATTTCCTCTGTTCGCCTAACTCGGATTTCATCACAGGCAACATTATGGATATCTCGGGTGCGCTGGATCCTATTCAGCCGATTCCCGTACTTAAACAACGTAAGTCCGAATAGCCGACGCAATATGGCAAAAAGAGCTTACCATAGAGGTAAGCTCTTTCTTTATGATATAGTCGTAATTAGAATACCTGTACGACTTCTGTTATGCCTTCTACTTCTTCAACAAGTGCGCGCTCAATACCCGCTTTCAACGTGATTGTTGAGCTTGGGCAGCTGCCGCAGGCACCCATAAGTTTAAGTTTTACGATTCCGTCTTCCACATCAACTAGATCGACGTCACCGCCATCGCGTTGTAGGAAAGGACGAAGTTTATCTAAAACCTCAAGAACTTCATCATAAATCGCTTCTTTGGTTTTTTCTGTCATTTGATTCATCTCCTTTCTTTATCTATTATAGTACAATACGCTTTAAATGAAAATGGTTTGGGGCTTGAAACTATCAGCACGGGGTGAAATTTTTATATGCGACCAATTATAGAATTTTGTGCCAGCAATATGCACACAGGAACAGATAAAGTGATGAAAGATCTTGAGCTTAATCCGGAGTTTGATGTCATGGAGTACGGCTGTCTAGGCAACTGTGGCCAATGCTACATGGAGCCATATGCGTTAGTCAACGGTGAAATCATTGCCGCCGAAAACGCCGAGAGCCTCTATGTTCTCATTTTAGAAAAAATCAAAGAGATTGAGGCCATGTATGATGTGCTTAGTGAATAAGCCGATCGAACTCTCTTAACCGAAGTGGCGTTTGGATTTCCAAAGCACGCCGCTCTTCAACATACGAGCAATTTTCCCAGTCATTAGCGTACGTTTTCCCATGATGCCGAAGCCGCTCTTCTTGCCGAGTGAACCGAGTGTTCCACGCAGTTTGATTTTGCCGAGCTTAGGTGCTTCGCCTTTCCAAATCGCTTGAATCACTTCAGCAATTTGCTTGCCTTGTGCTTGTGCGGCTTGGGCGCTTGGTGAGAACGGCAGCGATGCACAATCGCCAACGACGAAAACTTCCTCAAAGTTCGGGATTTGATGGAACTCATTTAATATAATACGTCCTTGACGATCTTTGGGTACATCTAAAGCTTCGACAATTGGTGTTGGTTGTATACCTGCTGTCCAAATCGTTGCATCCGTTCGGATAATTTCATCTTGGTTGTACAAATCGCCGCCATCCAATCGAACAAGCGATACTTGCGTACGCAACTCGATATGGTGTTCGATCATCCATTCACGCACATACTGCTGGAGATTCGTTGGGAAAGCAGAGAGCAGACTTGGTCCACGATCGATTAAACGAATATTCAAGTCAGGGCGGCTCTCGCGCAGCTCGGAAGCCATCTCTACACCGCTAAGTCCTCCACCAATAATGGATACTTGCCCGTAGGGATTGATGTTATTTATTTTCTGATACGTTGCACGCGTTTGAGCTAAGGTTTGGATACTGGATGAAAACTCTTGCGCACCCGTAATCCCATGATAACTATCCACACAACCCAATCCAATGACTAGCCAGTCGTAGGAGATGGGTTCTTTGTCGTGGAAGTTGATTTGTTTCGTCTCGATATTCACATCTGACACTTCTCCGTAAACAAGCTGAAGGCGCGAATCATCAGGATACGATACACGTATGTGCGTTTCAGCGATGGTACCGGAAGCTAAAGCGTAATACTCCGTCTTAAGGCCTTGGAATGGACTGCGATCAATCATAATAAGTTCGGTGTTGTCTGGTAAATCCTTTTCGAGCAGGTTTAAAGCTATGGTCAGACCGCCATAGCCTCCTCCGAGAATGACAAACTTTTTCATAGCGAACCAATATCCCTTCTGAACGATGATCTATTCGTATTATTTCTCATATACTTTGATTTCATTATAAAAGGTGTCTCGCTCTACTGCGACGCGTCCTGCACCTTGAATGAGCCATACAATCTCGTCCCTTGTTAAACCTTCTGGTGAAAGAGCACCAGCTGCATGTGAGATTTTCTCTTTCACGATCGTTCCGTGTGCATCTGAAGCACCGAATGTGAAGGAAAGTTGCGTAAGTTTCGTTCCGATATTAATGAAATATGCCTTGATATGCGGGAAATTGTCCAACATTAAGCGGCTAATCGCCATCGTTTTGAGTTCATCCCAAGCGGGAACAAAGCGTTTAAGACTTGCATTTTTGCTTGCTGGTTGGACGGAATTCGGAATGAACACAAGGAAACCGCCTGTTTCATCTTGCAACTCGCGCAACAGCATCATATGGCGAATCCGTTCTTCTTTCGTTTCGATTGATCCGTATAGCATGGTCGCGTGCGTCTTCATCCCTAGAAGATGAGCTTGACGGTGAACATCCAGCCACTCTTCCGTGGAAGCTTTTTCGACCTTCATTTTCGAACGGTAACGTTCTGTAAGAATCTCGGCACCACCACCTGGCAGCGTGGAAAGTCCAGCATCCATTAATGCTTTAAGCACGTCCCGATAGCTAAGTCCGCTAATTCGTGAGAAAAATTCAATTTCTGCCGCGGTATGAGCTTTAATTGTGACATCAGGATAAGCTTGCTTTAATCGACGAATACAATCTACATAATACTCGAAAGGCAGATGGGGGTTATGACCCTGACTAATATGGAATTCTTTAATTTCAGGGTTAAAATTCTCGGCAATATAATCTAACATCTGATCCGGTGTTAATGTGTAAGCACCTTCTTGACCTTCGTCGCGGCGGAAATGACAAAAGGAACAATGTTCCTCACAAACATTCGTGAAATATAAGCTCATATTTTGTACAAAATAAACCTTATTCCCATTCAACCGTGTATTCACTTTATTTGCTAATTGACCAATGGTTAAGAGGTCGTCAGATTCATATAAAAACAGTCCATCTTCCATGCTCAGCCGTTCGCCGTTCTCAACCTTGTCAGCAATCTCAGCCATCCGTTTGATCGGGTCTACTGTCGTAATACTCATGCTCCATGCCTCCTATGAAAATAAAATAAACCGCATAATGAAACGACGCAGCCAGCCGTTAGAACTAGGTGCGTTAGGTTGGTGTGAGTTGCTCGCGTACCTGTCAACCCGTTCGGTGAAGGAATTCACAACCAGATTATATCGATACAAGCTATCTATCCATCTTATTATAAACCTCCTACTTGGGAGGGGCAACATCAGAACGTTGAAGATAAATCGACAATCTTATCCAAGACCTATATTTTTTCGATGAAATTGGCGAAATGTTATTCCCAATATTAACAAATTCCTGTATACTATTGCAATGTGATTACGTAAGGGCTAAAGGTGATAATAATCGTGCTACCATTATTCGTGACCGAACCGCAGGAACGACTTCATATCAAAATTGAACAACTTCGAGGCCAAATGGTTAGTTTAGGCACATCGCATGGTTTCCTTCATCCTGACGTGCAGAAATGCAGTCAAGATCTGGATCAACTGCTATTGCAGTACTATGCCACAAGTCGTAATAAACAGTGAATGCTGCCCTTGAGCATCGGATCGAATAGGAGTATACTTATATAGTAAGCACTTCGAATACCAATGCTATTTTTCCTTACTGAATAGGGAGAAACCAAGGAGGGATTTCCATTATGATTAACATAAGTGAATCAGCTAGTGATAAGATTAAAGAACTTTTGGCATCTGAAGAATCACCGAAGCTATTCTTACGCCTTGGCGTAAAAGCTGGTGGTTGCAGCGGCTTTTCGTATGGAATGGGCTTCGACGATGATCAAAAGTCTGACGATAAAGAGTTTATCATTCATGGCGTGAAAGTAGTTGTGGATGAAGAGAGCGCTAAATATTTATACGGCGTCCAAATCGACTTCGAAGACAAAGGCATGGGCGGCGGTTTCACCATCAACAACCCGAATGCGGTAGCATCGTGTGGTTGCGGATCGTCCTTCAAGCCAGCGGATTATGAGGGAACACCTGAGCCTTGTGATGATAAGGTTGAGGCTTGATAAAGTGTTTGGGGCTTTTAAGCGGATTTTTCGCTTGTGTTAATGAGAACAATGATAGTAAGTGTAGATGAAGGAATGCAAGATAACATCATCGGTTGATTTTAGATTCGGATAATATACCTTCTAGGCTTGTGTAGACCTAGAAGGTTTTTTTGTGTTGATAGAAGAAACGTAGAGTCAAATGGAAATCGTCCTGACTAACAGGAGTCTCCACGTTAATTTGATAATTGAGGAGCAAGCAAAATTATATACAGATGAACAGAAATCTACCAATTTCCAAGTAACTATTACATGGAAAGTGAATTTATATGCCATGGTGTGCTTTTAATTCATTAACTAAGACAGTCAAGGAATTTTGTGAATTGACTGGGTAGATAGACCTTTAGATTGATTTGAGGTTGAAAATATCGATCCTACTATGTTTGAGATGCAGAATATACTATTATAATGTATAATTTTGTAATATGAATTTTTTGGAGTTATTCATTTGGACTCTCTAACAACCCTTAATAGATTTTATTGGTAATTCTTGAAATAAAAGTATTAGAAGTAATGATTTAAAAATGTTATCGATGGATATGTATAAGAAATTAATTAGAATTTTTTAAGGAGATGATGGAATGAATTTGAAAGATTTCATGGATTTAGGTGGAGAAAAATTCAAAATAATTCGTTCAGGAATAGAAATTAATAATGTCGATGGGTTACCAAACTCTGAAAAAGGAAGTCTCAGAAAGTATGTTGGATTTTATCCTGAAACTGATATTCGTGAAGGTGATTGGGTTGTTGGTAATGTTTCAGGAAATGAGTATTTTGTTGAGGATATTAGTACAGACGTTATACAAGGCAAAGCATTTCAAAAGAAAGGATTTTATTTAACTAAGATTCAATTCGAACAAAAAAATAAGGAGCAAGAAAAAAGTACTCATCAATGGAATATTGGAAATGTTTACGGGTCAGTATTAGGATCAGGTGACAATAGTTATATATCTAATAATTTTAACTTTGAAGCTGTTGAAAAAATGATAGAGGAAAAAGGAGGAGAAGATAAAGAAGAGTTAAAACAGATGATATTAGAAATAAAAGAAATTTTTGAAGATTCGGAAAAAATAAAAAAAGGTTCGTTATCTAAATTTTCTGAGTCAATGCAAAAACATAGCTGGATCACTGGAGCTATTGCAAAAATGGGGTTGGACTTCTTTACAGGAAAGTAAAAAACAAAAATAGTTTGAGCTTTTTTTAAAAAAAGAATGATGATTAGGTACTTATAGGATTTATGAGTAACCTTTATATATTTATGAATAATAGATTGAATCGCTAAAAAAGCTTATTCTTTTCAGAGAATAAGCTTTTTATTTTCAAAAAAAGTTCGGCTTAATTATTATAAGTATTTATTAAATCCAGTAGGTCTGGTTCATCATCATTGTCTCTACTATCTAACTGTATTTTGTACTCATGAGGAGGTAATAGTTCATCAATTTTATTGAAAGAGAAATGTTTCATGATGAAATAAAATTCTGAGTCAACTACAGATAATCGTTTATCAAAGTAAGTAAATACTTTAGGGAAAATATCTTTATCTGTTTGTAAGTCGTCAATATGATTTAGAACAGAAGTTAGCGATCCTTGATTTAAACTATCCCTTAATGGATGTATTAAAAGGATTTTGTCAAACAAGAATTGGAAAGGCAGTCCAGACTTTAAAATGTTCAGATCACTTGAGAGTGCAACGTTCATAATATAATAATAAAGTTGTAATTTTCTGCGTCTTCCACCAATTGCAATATCTTTTATTTTTTTGAAGTACATTTCACTTATTTTGTTCCAATAATTTTCTACACATTTTTTTGCTGAGTCTAAATCAGTTAAGTTAGTTATGGAATCTGTTCTAGATCTTACACCTTTAACTCTACAGTAATCAAACAAAAAGGTTTGAAATACAGAAACTATTCCACTTGCACTTTCAATAAAATATTCTACTACATTATCAGAAATCGTTATATTAAGTTCGCATGAACCTTTTGTTACAATTTCTTGAAGCTGACTGTTTTTCCATAGTGTTGCATCTATATAATCTATTCGGTGGGAAAGTTCACCATTAAACTTCTCAAAGTAACCAGAAGTTATTTTGGTTCCTATAATTATGAACCTAATTCCATTTTGATAAAACATTTTCAAATCAAATGCAAGCTGATATTGTTCAATTAGACTCAAATAATGAAAATCATCAAGAACTATTATTTTCTTCCCGACTTTTTCCAGTTCATTAGAGATTCTTACGCTAATAGTATTTGTTATATATGGCTTTATTGTTTCTGTATTGACTTCTTTTTTCGAAAATTCACCTGTTACTTTACTTTTAAGTAATTCAATAAAGCTAAGTTGAATTTCCCCTTTGTTTTTTTCAGCTTCTTCAAAAGACCTTGTAATCGCTTCTGTTACTTGTACATCAGCTTTATATAAAATTTGCATGTATATATCACTTAAAGTAACTCCCTTAGTACAATCTACAATTACAACATCATTTACTGTTTGTACATATTTCTTTCGTATCCAACTTTTACCAACTTTTGTTTCGCCGAAAACCACGATATGGTGATCAGTAAGTTCTAATTTATCTATAAATTCAGTATCAACTTCGTCTCTAGATACATAACTACGTAGTATATCTTTTGAAACTCCAAAAACTTCCTTTAAAGAAATATTATTCATTAACTCTAACCCTCGCTTTAATTTACTTACTTATACCCAGGATGAAAACTGAAAGAACAGGATATAAGATTAATTCGAGTTGTTATTTAAAAACCCTTTTTTATCCAATCTAATATATATTAATACACCGTGATATTCAGAAATTTGATTCATTGTCCTCGAGTAGTATTTAACTAACAAATCTTAATTAAAAAATCTGACGGCACAGCTTTTATAAATTAAGGTATTGCATCTTTTTATTTCACAAGCTTTGGGTGAGGATACTCCAATATATTTAGTAATCAACAACTCTAATTTTCCACATAGTTTATTGTCTTTTGTCAATTTAAACTTGATTGTATACAAATGTGTCCTTATCTCTAGGCTTGCGAGGTAAAGGTCGGAAAATCCTCCATGAAGTGCACGACCTCAGATACTTTCATGGAGGGTTTTTGTCTCCATATTCGGCTACACCTGCAGCCACCAAATCCCCGCACACTCAGGCAACACAATCAACTGCTCCTGAACAACCTTGTCGGCGACTCCATCGCCAAAGAAAAACCGCGTAAGCATTTCAGCCTCATCTACGCTCTCAAACGTATAATCGGTCCGTATCCATGTGTGAGAAAATCCAAACTCAGATTGGAGCAGTTTATAATAATTCATCAAGAATTGCGGAGGATTGGGCGTATCCGAGCCTGTTCCGAAGTTCTCGATGATGATGATCGTACCGCCAGGGCGCAGAACTCTCTTGATTTCGCCTATAATTTGGTGAAGGTTGGCTTCCCAACGATCGTCATCCGAATTTGTAAGATAGCATATACTCCATCCGGATACGATTAGATCTGCACTCTGATCTTCGGCAGGTAATTGCCTATGGTCAGCAACGTGTGTACTCCAATTGTGTAGACCTGCCCCACCAAGATGATCTGCGGTAATTTGCAGCATCGATTCGGATGCATCTAAAGCTGCTATGGACTTTGCATGAGGAGCGAGAACGCGGGTTAATCTACCTGCACCAGCCCCCATGTCTAGGATATCTAGACCTGCAACGGGGACGATGGCTTGAATGGTCTCGTATAAACTGGGCTGTTTGGAAACGAGTCGTTCATACAGTTCTGCTTGATTGGCGTAAATGTGTGCATGATTGGGCATGGAATAATTGCCTCCTTAGGGTAATGTTAGACATTATCATCGTAATGTGTAACGTAAGGAGAAGGTCAAGACACCGTTTAGGGTTGGATAGGAACCGCGTATACGATATAGAGCAAATCGTTGATTTTCCTATGTTTGGTGATATACCCATTTTCGTCAAACCAAGCTAGGAGGGTAGAACAGATGGCATAATGCTTATCTTGCATGGCCGTAAGTAGTTCTGTTCGCCCGTTCGCTCGTAATTCATTCATGTATTGTTCTTGAGCTGTTTCCGTTTCGAACATGATATCGGCTATGCAAATTCTACCGTGCGACTTGAGTACGCGGCGCATTTCATCTAGTGCAAGAGGTTGCTGTTCGTTAGAAATATGGTGAAAAGCAAATGAGGTAACGACAAAATCGAATTGGTTATCCATAAAAGGAATCGCCAGGAAATTCCCGAGTTTGATGTCCATTTGCGGATGTTTACTTTGGCATTGCTTCATCATTTCTTTGGATTGGTCAACACCAGCCATGTGAATGCCATTTTGGAGAAATCGATGGGCTAAATTACCTGTGCCTGTGCCCAGATCCAGCCCTTTTTCGCCTACCCTTGGTTTGACCCATTGCCATGTAAGATCAAGAATTTCCTCATATCCTTTGTACTCATCGTCATTACGCAAAACCCGTTCGTCGTGCGTCAAAGCTTGTTGATCAAAATTCCAAGTATCTTTCCAATTCTTGCGGATTTCTCGAAGTCGCTTAGAACCTTCCGCAAGCGTGAAAATATCATCTATCGGAAGCGAGTTATTCCGTTTTAAAAGGTTAATCATCGTATCAGTCGTTTCAATAATGTGCTTGAACTCCAGCCACTGAGCATAAACAACCGATCGCTGTATTTCCAAATAGTATTGAAGCTGCGCTTTGTCATCGGCATCAACTTCTTGCAGTGCTTTTTGAATATCGGCAACGGACATACCTGATTCCCGCAGTGAAATAATTGTTTGCAGACGCCATATTTCTTCTTCTGTAAACGTTCTATATGAATTCGTTTCTTGTTTAGACGGTGAAATCAGTCCTTTATCTTCATAAAAGCGGATGGCTCTCGGCGAAATATTTAATTTGCGTGCAACATCTTTAATTTGCATGATCTTCACCCTTTCTCTCCCCTTAAATAAACATTAACGTAGGGGAAAAGTAAAGTTGCAAATCGTATGAATGAGCTGGTTAGGAGTCGTCTCTCATTACCAATTTGTGGAATATACTATAAAGATAGTACTAGACGTTGTTTGAAAGGAGGGAGCCAAATGGCAACTAGAAAAGATTTCATCGATCTCGTTGCACCGATTGCTTTGAAGCTTCGTTTAGAAGGTTCGCCAATTTTCCCATCTGTTCGGATAGCACAGGCTTTACTGGAAACTGGAGGTAAAATAAACGCATGGAATAACTTGGTTGGATATAAAGTTGGGAGTGGCGTACAAACACCGTATTGGCGAGGAGATCGTGTATCTGTAAGTACATGGGAATTCATAAATGAGGAATATGTGACGAATGTACCGGGGGATTTCCGTGCATACAACTCGATCGAGGATGGATTTCGTGATCAAGATTTGTTGTTTCAAGCTGCTCGTTATTCGGCAGTTCGGTCAGCAAGCACTCCCCAATCTCAAACTGCTGCTTTACAGAAGAGTGGGTATGCCACTGACCCTGCCTATACAAGTAAATTAAATTCGATTATAGCGATGGAAGGATTAACTTTCTTCGATGAGGAGGTCATTCGGATGTTAGAACAGTTACAAGCGCAGATGGCAGAATTAACAAGTAGAGTTCACTCGCTCGAAGAACAGGCCGCTTTGACGGTCGTACCAACATGGGCGAGATCAGCCGTGGATGCGGCAGTTAAGGCCGGTTTGATTGATACTCCTGAGAAAGGGAGTTATGATTTCTACCGCTTACTGACAGTGTTACATCGCAAGGGTATTATTTAATTGTGAAACGTGGGAGAAATCATAGGGGCCGAAAGGGGCATTAATGAGGTTAGTAAACCATTCGGCCTTTAATTCTAACGTTTTCACCATATTTCGCTTGCATTAACTTCGTTTGCTCTTGCATGTACGCATAAATTTCTTTCAAACGGTTCTTGCGAGGTTTAATGGTTTCTTTAATTTCACCATTTAATACGATATCGTATACGATCATAGTCCTACATCTCCTTTGGGTTTGTCTTTCTACTCTTATTGTATGCGATGTTTATTAAGGGATGATTAAAATTTCTTTTCAAATTTGTGAATAAGATGAAGGTTATGTTAAATGAACGTTAAAAATGCCTAAAATAGTGATCAATTTTTTTTATCGGTATTTTACAAGTTTTGGATGTGCATAAGTTTATACACATTATCCCCCTACACTTTGTCTGCCTTTATGGTACATATTAACAATTTACCCACAGGATATGCACACTTATCTGTGGATAACGGAACGCTTGTTCTATCAAAAACCCCATGTTACTATTAGTTTAACTTAAAGAATATGGGTGATTTCAGTGAGACAAATTAGCGATGAGACATTGATCGACTCTTATTACAAAGCACTAGATTTAAGATTAGAATCCGATTTTCTTGAACTATTGCTCGCGGAAATACAGCGACGCAAATTAAAGCTATCTGTGACTGTTAAGGACGAGGCTCCACTTAATTAAACATTCACTCAACACGTATTGGCAGGGTATAGCTAGAATGGCATTCGGGGCAATTCAAGAGGTGAAGGCAGAGCTCTTGCTCATCGCCTTCCTGGTTGGTTAAGGACATGTTGTTCATCTCGTAAGGCGAATAAGGACCGAACAAGTCACTCAGCTTACCATGGTCACACATACGCTGCGAGCACACAGGACAGTTGGTTTGCAATTCTTGCATGCCATTACAAACTGGACATATAGATGACAAAGGGGTATTCCTCCTAATCCGTAGATTAGGTTAGAATACCCCTTTTCATAGTTAATCATTACAACTTCAAGCTAGAGCTGTGTCCAGGTGAAAGCTTAGCACTTGGATCAATGTAAACTTTGGCATTGTTAATAGCTGTAGGCGCTTCACCGAAGCCAACTGCAATCAATTTCAATTTACCAGGGTAAGTCGTTATGTCGCCAGCAGCGAAGATGCCTGGGATGTTCGTCTCCATACGGGAATCTACTACGATGGAGCCGCTTTCGATAGCAAGACCCCACTCCGAAATCGGTCCAAGGGAG
Organism: Paenibacillus sp. J22FR83; assembly: GCF_059691955.1. Lineage (NCBI taxonomy): Bacteria > Bacillati > Bacillota > Bacilli > Caryophanales > Paenibacillaceae > Paenibacillus > Paenibacillus sp. J22FR83. The sequence goes on along the minus strand of NZ_JCAUAM010000012.1, from coordinate 112,660 downwards.
GAGACGAAGCCGAAATTGATAATCACTGCATCGACATCGTGGATGCTTTCTTCGCCTGATTTTATATGTTTAAGCGTAATTTGCTCAATGCGATCGGTTCCGTGAAGTTTAGTGATTTCGGTCGGTGTAACAATGTTAACCTTCGAATTCATTAAGTTTTGGACACTGTGCTCATGCGCACGGAATTTATCTCTGCGATGGATTAAAGTCACTTGCTCAGCTATCGGCTCGAGCATCAGCGCCCAGTCTACTGCGGAATCCCCGCCGCCGCTAATGATCACTTTTTGACCCGCGAATGCATGCAAATCACTTACAAAGTAATGTAAATTTTTCTTTTCGAATTGGGCAGCTTCCGGCAATTCAAGACGACGCGGCTCAAATGCTCCAACACCACCTGCAATAATGACGGCACGGCTTAGATGAACAGCTTTGTCTGTCGTAATTTCAAACAGACGCTCTTCTTTCTTAACAACCCCATGAACCTTTTCTTCCAAGCAAATGTGGATGGGGAAGTGTTTCATTTGTGCAGACAGATTTTCTACGAGTTCTTGGGCTGTAACTTTGGGGAATCCAGCAACATCATAAATATATTTCTCTGGGTATAGCGCTGCGAGTTGACCGCCGAGTTGGGGCATGCTTTCAATAAGTTTCACAGATGCTTGGCGCATACCTGCATAGAAGGATGCGAACATACCAGCTGGGCCACCGCCGATTACAATAATATCCACGATTTCTTGCTTTGTTTCAGTCACTTTCATATGAGAACCTCCGATTTGGTCCAATATGTGTAAGTAAGCAGATAAAGCGATAATCATTATCATTATAAACGTCACTATTAATGAAGGAAACAGAAAAGTTCGATTTCTTCATATAAATTACCTATAGATATAATAAGTAAATGCTTACATGGATGATAGGGGTCAAAACGCCTATAATACAAGATTTTTTGTTCAAAATGACACTTGATATTTACTTATTAAAATTATATCATATCATGAGAATCGGTTTACCATGTTGTGACGAATTTCCGCCTGTTTCATCATAATTCACTTCGAAAGCGAGCAAACTAGTAGCATATAATACTTTTGAAGCTGTTTGTGTTATTTTTCACAAGATAGAGAGACCATGGGACAAAATATGGATATGGAAGTGAGAGAGACATGAGTAGAATACCAAGAATCGTTATATTAGGAGCCGGTTACGGCGGAATCCTTGCTGCAATTCGCTTGCAGAAGGAATTGAACTACAACGAAGCTGACGTTACGCTTGTTAACAAGCATGACTATCACTACATTACAACACATCTTCACATGCCTGCTGCCGGGACAGATAATCCTGAAAATGCACGCGTGAACATTCTAAAATTAATTGATGAATTTAAAGTTGATTTCGTGAAATCGACAGTTACTCAAATTCGTCCACATGAGAAAAAGGTTATTTTGGAAGACGGAACCCTTTCCTATGACTACCTAGTAATCGGACTTGGTGGCGAAGCGGAAACTTTCGGTATTCCTGGTCTGAAAGAAAATGCGCTGAATATTCGCAGTATTAACAGTGTTCGTTTTATTCGTGAGCACATTGAATACCAATTCGCGAAGTTTAAGCGTGAACCGGATCGCAAAGATTACCTGACATTCGTTATCGGTGGCGCTGGATTTACGGGTATTGAGTTCATTGGTGAACTTGCTGATCGTATTCCATTACTATGCAAAGAGTTCGACGTGGATCCTTCTCTTGTGAAGATTTATAATATTGAAGCTGCGCCAACAGCATTGCCAGGTTTCGATCCTGAGCTTGTTGAGTATGCAATGAAAGTTCTTACAGACAAAGGTATTACTTTCAAAATTGGTACAGCCATTAAAGAATGTACACCAGAAGGCGTTCTTATCGCTGGCGATGAGTTCATCAAAGCAGCAACCGTTGTATGGACTGGCGGTATCCGCGGTAACCATATGCTAGACGAAGCTGGTTTCGAAACGATGCGCGGCAGAATTAAAGTAAACGAGCATCTTCATGCACCAGGATTTGATAACATCTATGTTGTAGGTGACTGTTCTATAGTTATGAACGATGAAGGCAGACCATACCCACCAACTGCACAAATTGCTATGCAGCAGGGTGAAGCTGTTGCGCATAACTTGATCGCGTCCATCCGTGGTTCGCAGATGAAAACTTTCAAATACTCGAACAAAGGTACAGTGGCTTCCCTTGGTAAAGGTCAAGCAATCGGTATCGTAGGTTCCCGTAAATTGAAAGGGAATGTCGCAGCGATGATGAAAAAAGTGGTTGATATGAGATACCTATACATTATTGGCGGAATTCCACTAGTTATACGTAAAGGTCGTTTCTAGTCAAGGAACGCTAGCGGGGGGATTGCCATGCGACACTGTAGTGTCCAAGTAAGAGGACTTCTTACCCGGGATGAACTGGATCGTTACAATGCGTTGATCGAAGTTGGTCACTTCTTAGAGGCCGAGAAACGTTACGATCATGTCGCAGTTGTTCAAAAGGAAATTGATATCCTCATTCTTCCTGCGATTGAACGTCTGAAGGAAAAGAGTCGCCAGCGTGACCGTGATACGGAAGCGTATCTAGCTCGTAAAGCACAGATGGAAGCTGAACTAGCAGCTGCGCTGCGTGACGACGAGGATGATGATTAACTAACCCACAGAAGCATTGCTCTTCATTGAGCAGTGCTTCTTTTTCATCGTGGAAGTTGCAAGAAAGAGCAAAGGATCGTGGTCCATTGCTCTTCCATAGTTTTTATATTTGGATAAATGATGCGAATTTCTCAGGTAGCATAACGTTGCCGACGTAGAAATCACCGAACTCGCCAAAGCGCGCGCTAACTTCATCAAAGCGCATTTCGTACACGAGCTTCTTGAAATGAAGCGGATCATCGGAGAATAGCGTAACGCCCCATTCCCAATCATCTAATCCAACAGAGCCAGTGATGATTTGTTTGACTTTGCCGGCGTATGTACGACCGATCATACCATGGCTGCGCATCATCGTCTTGCGATCTTCCGCAGGAACCATGTACCAGTTGTCATTGCCTTCACGACGCTTATTCATCGGGTAGAAGCAGATGTGCTTGGATTTAGGAAGAATCGGCTTCAAACGTGCTTGAAGTTCAGGATCCAGCGCAGGATCGATACCTGGCTTCGCCAAGTAACTGCTCAATTCTACGATAGAGACGTAGGAGTATACAGGTATAGTAAAAGCAGCAAAGCTTGATTTGTTAAAAGCAGTTTCAAGCTCGTTAAGCTCTTCCAATGTTTCACGCAGCTGCATGAAAACAAAATCAGCCTTCTGGCCAACGATGCTATAAACGGCAGTGCTGCCTAGTTTATCGTTCTCCACTTGTTGCCACTGGGACAAGAAGGATTGCAGCTCGTCCGCTGCATGCTTGCGTTCTTGTGGGGTTGCAGCATGCCATGCATTCCAATCCATCAGACGGAAGTCATGGAGCGCATACCAGCCTTCCAGCGTTTGTACGGCTTCACTCATTGTTTTTCCTCCATTCAAGGGCTAATATCCCCTACATTGTATCCAATTCATGGGGAAAGGGCAAATGCATGGAGGGGTGAAGTATAAGAAATGTCCAAAGAATTGTTCAATTTGTGTACACTTTACTGGCACCTTTCCGTAGATTACAATAATAAGAGCTATAGAGGCCAAAGTTAGGAAGTGCTTCTACATATTTAAGGGGGAACTATCGTGCTGCAAATGGTTATCGCCACTGTCTTAATGATGGTGTTATTCTTTGGAATCGGTTTTATTCTGAATATGCTGATGAAGACAACGTGGTTTCCACTGTATGCATTCATTGCATTGGTTATTGGGATTATCATTTATGGCTATATGGGAGAGTCTTCCTTCATGTCGAGTGACGAAAGCTTCACCATTGTTGACATAATTCCAGCAATCGGCGGTTTAGTAGGCGCAATATTGAGCGGATCGGCTATTAAAGCACTGCGTATTCGCGGCTTCAAAATGTTCTAATAGTACCGAGGCAATTGGGTCACGCTAAGAGAAGTTAATTACACTTCACTTACAGAGGAGATATGATCGGTGCCTTGGGCAAATGTGAATGGAACATCCTTGCATTATGAGATGACGGGTCCAGAATCGGGCATACCTATCGTCTTTATTCATCCCCCGCTGCTAACGCTTGAAGCGTTCAGGTATCAGAAGGAGCAACTAGGCGACCATTTCCGAGTGATTACTTTTGACATTAGAGGACATGGAGGAAGTGCGAGTTCGAAGCAACCGCTCTGTTACCAACTTATTTCGCAAGACATGATAGGGCTTCTTGATTTCTTAGGGATCGAGGAAGCCTTTCTTTGTGGGTATTCAACCGGAGGAACGGTTGCACTGGAGGCACTGCTAACGCATTCCCATCGACTGCTGGGAGGGATTATCGTCAGCGGCATGTCAGAATTAACAGATACGTATAATCGAATTAGGATTTGGCTTGCCATCCGACTGGCGAATCCTAATCGAATTATGAATTTTCTGATAAGAGCGATTACGTATGGCAATGCCGATAAACAGACAACCTACCAGGAGTTAAAAGAACATGCTATGAAGGATATGTCGGAGAATGTCAAATCCTATTTCGAAGAGTCCTTGCGTTACAGTTGCACAGGCAGTCTTTCCGAGATTAAGCAACCCGTATTATTGATCTATGGGGAGAAAGACACTGTCTTCCATCCCTATGCTCAAATGCTCCATAAGGGATTGCCTCATAGTTCTCTCTTTTTCATTCGAGATGCGAAGCATCCTGTACCGATTCAAAGCGCTGCCCGTATGAACGACATCATTCATTTGTGGGTAGACAGTCTCCACAGCCCCCAAGATGAGGAACAGAATGAACGCTGGAAGCTTGATCTGGCTATTGCACAGAAGCTTCATCCGGAGCGTTATGGGAACGTCGACCAGCATCCAAATGATGGAGAACACCTCATAGACACGCACAATTAACTGATTTTTGTTAAGATTCCATTGCTAGTGAACATGGCGATGGAATCTTTTTCTTGCCCGAAAGGTAAAATTATCTTTTCTCTTGTAGATACCAAGATTGTCGATTTTTGTGGTAGACTAATAGAGAGAGACTGAGACAAACGGATAGCTCGATCGTGAGCGATCTCTCAGTCGAGCTGAGGCAGGATGGTGCTGTAACGGGATGAGAATGACGAATATGCTGCATTTCACCGAGAATCACCGGTTTTGTGTGAACCGTGAGTTTTCTTTGAGCAGTTTAGATTATAAAATGTTAGCGATGATGTATCAACCGATGATAGGCGGCTTGGCGATCAGTTTCTATCAAGCCCTCTATCAGCAGATGAGTGCAGAGAAAGTAGGCTTCTCGCCGATGGAGCAGCAACGCAAGTTGTTTCTTCTGCTAGATTTGGAACAGAACGAGCGCGGACGCAAGTATATTATTGAACAATCCTCCAAGCTGGAGGCAATCGGACTTCTGCAGACGACTCGGAAGTTCGTGCCAGAGGAAGAAGATTATGTGTTCGTCTATACATTATTCGCGCCTTTAGGGCCGAATGAGTTTTTCCGAAATCAGCATTTAACGCTGCTGCTGCGCGATAAGGTTGGGAAATTCATGCTGCTTTCGCTGCGTGAAGATCTGCTTTCACCTGAACCAGAGGAGTGTCGTGAGGCGGTCGAGGAGAACTTGTCGGTTCCTTTTTATGAGTTGTTCCGTTTGAACACACAAGTTGTGGATTATGAGCTGGAACAAGCACTCTATGAGGCTTCTGCAAGCAAGCAAGGGGACGCACGGATGGACGTGACGACCAAAGGCTTCAAGTATGCGGATATCATCATGAGGTTCCCGCGTGGCTCGAGTAATCGCGTGTTCGTTGAAGCGTTGAAGCATAAGCCAGAGCATATGATAGCCATTAATATTGTGGCGAAGAAGTACAATCTCTCCCTGCAAGAGACATGTCGCTTGCTTGATGAGGATGGCGTGTTCACGGAAGAAGGTGAGCTTGTCATGGATCTCATGCAATACAATGCGAATCTGTTCTACAGACAGAGCAAGAAGCGGGATGAGGAACGGGAGCGCACGATATCAAAGTCTGAGGATGAAGTCCAAGCCTCGGAAGAGCAGTCCGTGGAGATGGCTTACTATTTGGAAGTACCTCAGCAATTGCGCGGCGAGTGCACGGATCATCAGTACAATTACATCATGCGAAATGAGCCATACACGGCTGTGTTGAAAATGTTTTTCACACAAGGTTCGATACCTGATGGCGTACTTAATATTTTTGAGAAAATCGATCTGAATTATAAGTTAAAAGAAGAAATCATTAATGTCCTGATACATTTCTTGCATATCGATCGTCGCTCTTGGGCCAAATCCTCGATTGAGGCTGTAGCCTCTGACATGCTTGGCAAGCAAATTAGTACGTATGAACAAGCGGTTGAGTATGTCCGTGAAAAAATGAATTACAAGCAGAAGGCAGCCTCTAAGGTGGAATCTGCCAAAGCGGGCGGAGGCTCTGCTACACGGGGACGTCAAGGCAAGACACAGAAGCCTCATATTCCTATCGTATTGCCCGATACAGGGACTACAGCGTCTACTAGGCTGTCTGCAGAGGAGCTGGAGGCGGCTAGACGGATGGCGCAGAAGTTGGATGAACGTTTTAACCGGAAAAATTAGTGAGGCTGATCTTCGGATGGCATGATGGAACTGTTAGGAGGTGCCGAACATGATGGATTCCTTATCACATATACTCAAATCATTACCGGAAACCGAATGGAGAAGAAAGGCTGAACAGAAAATTCAAAGCGTTCTTGCCGATCCTTTGATTGCTAAATTTCGTCAGAAGTATCCATTCGTGGATGACTATGCGATTAAAATAAATATGAATAAACTGTATCAGCATGTTACTGAATATAAGAATTGCTCCAATTGTCCTGGCTTGGACCAATGTCCGAATGATATGACAGGCCATTATACGATGATTTCGGCCCAATCGGTGGAAGGCCATGCGGCTTTTATCCATGAAGAGAAAGTGGCATGCAAGAAGTTTATTGCCAAAGGGCAGCAGGACGCCATCTCCAGCCGGATTCGTACGTTTCATGTGGACCCGCGGATGATTTCGCGAAGCTTCTCCTTTGGAGATATTTTGGAGACGGATCTGGATCGGGCGAAAGCAGTAATGCAGATCAACGACTATGTGAACCTGACCATCGAAGAAGGTCTTCAGACGCGAGGATTATACTTGTCTGGATCGTTCGGTACAGGGAAAACGTTCTTGATGGGCTACATGCTTCATCAGTTGGCGAAGGTCGGAATGACGGGCGCTATCGTCTACATGCCTGATTTTGCCGAAGATTTGAAGGGGATGTTCCAAGAGCCGTATAAGCTCAAGGAGACGATTGACCTGCTCAAGGAAACGGATTTGCTCGTATTCGACGATATCGGGGCGGAGAACTTGAACCCTTGGCTGAGAGATCATGTTATCGGCGCTATCGTGAATCATCGGATGAATCGAAAACCAACGTTCTTTACGTCCAATTATGCTTTATCTGGTTTGGAGAAGCATTTCAGCTTCACAAACAAAGATGGTGATGAAGAGTATAAAGGGCAACGAATCATGGACCGGATACGCCCATTCGTTGATGTGGTTGAGGTAACGGGGACGAACAAACGCGGACAATAAAGCAATAAATAAAGAGGCTATCTCAAAGGTCTACGTAGACTTCTCTTGAGATGGTCTTATTTCTTTTTTAGCGAGGTATGAGGTAGCGAGTCGCCTGTAGTGGCTTTAGTTTGAAATTTCCGAACTAAATCGGGGATTTCATGCGAAAAAGTAGGAATAGTCCGATTCTGCCGAACTAAATGCCTGTTTTTCGAGGGTGGTGGCCGTTGGGGGAGATTTAGTTGGGGGAATTCGGACTAATTGAAGATTGTTTATGCGGACGGTGAGAATAGTTGGGTTATTTCGGATTAAAACAAAGGAGTAAGCAGGTACAAGCCGCTTAACTCCTTTTCAATCCATTATTTAATTGTTTTCGTATTTATTTTTTTAATTTTTCAAGCTCAGCGGTAACTTTCTCGATCATTTGTACGAACGATGTTAGTTCTTGCGCGCTTGCAGCTTGCGTACGAGCGTAGTGAGTCGTCTCCTCAGAGCCTTTTCGTACTAATTCTAGCTTTTGTGTGATGAGTTTGAGCTTGTCTTGAATCTGGTCAAGGGCTTGTCTCGAATTGGAAGCAAGTTTGCGCACTTCGTTCGCAACAACCTCGAATCCTCGGCCAAACTCACCGGAATGGGCAGCTTCAATGGCTGCATTCAATCCGAGAAGGTGAGTTTGTTCGGATATTTCTTTCATGACGGAGCCCATTTTGGAAATATCTTTAATCTCATTGTTTAATTCATCGATCCGGGAATTGGAGAGTTCTTGTGATTCTGCCGTTTGAATCGCGGTGTCCGCAACGGTTTGAGAGCTGCCCCCGAGTTCGACCATCATAGAGGCAAGTTCTTGAACTGCGCTTGAGATCGTAGTCAGCATGTGACGTTGTTCGTCAGCGAGTATTTGTATCTTTTGTTTCTCGTCATGCTCATAGGCCTCAAGGACAAGTTGTGAGTCTAGATTGAACATTTTGCTTAGCGAATAAATGACCTCAGCCCAATCATCTGGCAGGATGTGTTTGAAATGGGCTGTAGCCAAATCTGTATATTTGAGATAAGTTCCTAGATACCAGGAAGTTGTTAGACCGATTCGGGAATGAACATTGCCGATAAATAGACGCTTGGAAATAAATTCTTCATCAATAACGCCAGAGGTCATGGACATGAAGTACCAGCGCTGCGTTTCTTTCAGCCGTTCCAGTGTGCTGTGTTTCTCAATGAGTGCCCTGAGTTCAGGCCAAGTAATGATGTCTGCATATAATTCTTCAACGAGTTGATTTACGATAAGTTTGAAGGAGGCTTCTTTACTTTTCAACAGTTGTAAATCCTCGTTCGTTAAGCCAATATAGGTAATGAGTTTCTGGCGTTCTGGCTGTACGTTAATCATGGATAAGAGTCCCCTTTAGATATATATACTTAGAAAATTGCAGGAAAAAAGCCGCTTCACAACGAGGTGTAAAGCGGCTTATCTGTAACGACTATTTCTTACTTCATCACTTGGATGACGGTAGCGATGACTGCAATGACGAACAATGCGCCAAAGAATACGCCGAAACCTATGCCTACATCCATGAAATCATTACGCGGTTCTTCGTACACGTGATGCTCAGGGTGTTGATTGCTCATGTGGTTACCCCCTAACGTCCGACATTCGTATTTGTAAGCCTAGTATACCCAAATTCGTCGAAAGTTGTAAAGCTAATCCTAGTGACAATTATGCAAACAATCACAATATAGAGCGAAATGGGTAAAATACTTCTTGACTCTGACATTAGTGTTATGGTTTACAATAAAGACATCCCTCCAAGTATGTGGGAATCAGAAAGAAGTGAAGTCCATGCGGATTAGTGAGTTATCCAAGCTTACCGGAGCAAGTATTCGGTCCTTGCGCTACTACGAAGCCAAAGGGCTGATCGCCACACAACGCGAAGAGAACGGCTATCGGGTTTACAATCAGATGGTAGTTGAACGCGTGAAGACCATCCAGTTCTACTTGAGCCTCGGTTTTACGACCGAGCAGATCGAAAGCTTTCTGAACTGTGTGATGAAGAATCAAGAATCACAGTGTGATGATTTGCTGCCGCTGTACACCGAGAAGCTGCAAGAGATTGAGAAGCAGATGGAGATGCTGCAACTTCTCCAGGCGAATCTCAAGGATCGTATTTCCTATATTGAGGAACAGCGACGCCAAGGGCTGCCTGTTGGATTACCCTCGATATAGACCAAAGGATACCCTGTTTGCTAACTTATGGCTTGGTTGAAAAGGCATATGAGTGTGGTATACTTTGTATGTTGACGTGATGCGAAGCAAGTTAAGTGACAACTTAATCTTACTTTTCACCTTATAAATCAAATTCATTCTTAGAAGGAGGAACTATCATGGCAATCGTGAATGTTTCTGACAACAGTTTCAAAACAGAAGTTGAAGGAGAAGGTACAGTACTTGTAGACTTCTGGGCACCTTGGTGCGGACCTTGCAAAATGATCGCTCCTGTATTGGAAGAGCTAGATAAAGAAGTTGAGTCTTTGAAAATCGCAAAAGTAAACGTGGATGACAACCCAGAATCCGCTGCTCGCTTTGGCGTTATGAGTATCCCTACGTTGATCGTGTTCAAAGATGGTCAACCGGTTGATAAAGTGGTTGGTTTCCAATCCAAAGACGCGTTGAAAAACGTTGTTACCCGTCATCAATAAGAAATACGCGTTAACAAACTAGAAACAATTGTTCGTGAGAAAAAGCTCTTTTTCTGCTATGCTGAGAAAGAGCTTTTTCTCATGTGCTGATTTTTTCTGAAAGGAGATTGGAGTTATGACTGATTTGGAGCAAGAGGACGCAGACGTCCGCGAACAGAGCCTAGAAATGATTAGGCACAAGCTATCCCTACTCCCCGACAAGCCGGGTTGTTATATTATGAAGAACCACCAAGGCACCATAATTTATGTGGGCAAAGCCAAAGTATTGAAGAATCGTGTGCGCTCCTACTTCACGGGGAGTCACAGCGCTAAGACACAGAAGCTAGTCAGCGAAATTCGCGACTTTGAATATATCATTACCTCCTCGAACATGGAGGCGCTCATCCTCGAGTGTAATTTGATTAAGCAGCATCATCCGCGCTATAACGTACTTCTGAAGGATGATAAGACGTTTCCTTATATCAAAATTACACATGAAGCGCAGCCGCGCCTAGAAGTCACGCGGCGGGTGTACAAGGATAAGGGGAAGTATTTCGGCCCTTATCCGAATGCTTTCGCGGCGCAGCAGACGAAGAAGCTGCTGGACCGGTTGTATCCGCTGCGCAAGTGCAAGACCATGCCCGACAAAGTATGCCTATACTATCATATGGGGCAATGTCTTGCGCCTTGCGCACTAGAGGTAACCGCGGAGACGAACGAGCGGATGGTGCAAGAGATCAGTCGTTTCCTCAGCGGAGGACACGAGGTTATTAAAGAAGAGCTGACCACCAAGATGTTGGCGGCAGCGGAAGAACTGAACTTCGAGCGCGCGAAGGAGCTGCGCGATCACATCATGAGCATCGATGCGCTTATGGAGAAGCAGAAGATTACGACGGCCGACGCGCTGGATCGCGATGTATTCGGCTATGCCGTCGACAAGGGCTGGATGGCCGTGCACATCCAGTACATGCGCCAAGGCAAGCTCATCGAGCGGCACGTGTCGCTCTTCCCTTACTACGGCGATGAGTACAACGATTTCATGACGTATGTCACGCAGGTGTACAGCGATAATCCGGCATTGCCGAAGGAGATTTTCTTGCCTACAATGCCAGAGCCGGAAGTTCCGCAGCAAGAAGCGCTGGCAGACGGTGTGAGACGTACCGAGGGTGAAGAGAAAGAGATTCGCGAAGCCTTGGAAAGTTGGCTCAAGGTGAAGGTGCACATGCCGCAGCGCGGGCTGAAGAAGCAAATGGTCGATATGGCTAGAGACAACGCGGTGAATGCCCTGGATGAGAAGTTCAAGCTGGTCGAACGCGACGAGCGTCGGACAACGAAGGCGGTCGAGAACCTAGGCGAGTGGCTTGGCATTGGCACGATTCGCCGTATTGAGGCATTCGATAACTCGAATATCCAAGGGACGAATCCGGTATCGGCGATGGTTGTCTTCGTGGATGGGAAGCCGGATCGCAAGGAATACCGCAAATATAAAGTAAAGACGGTCGTCGGACCGGATGATTATGAAACCATGCGGGAAGTCGTCAGACGACGCTATGAGCGTGTTCTGAAGGATGGGCTAACCATGCCTGATTTGATTGTCGTCGATGGAGGCAAAGGGCAAATTTCCGCGGCTATTGACGTTCTCGAGAATGAACTAGGCTTATATATTCCGATTTGCGGACTCGTGAAGGATGCCAAGCATAAGACAGCTCAGCTGATGATCGGTGATCCTGCCGAAATTGTTCCGCTGCCGCGGGACAGTCAGGAGTTTTATTTGCTCCAGCGGATCCAAGACGAAGTCCATCGCTTCGCCATCACGTTTCACCGAGAAACGCGGGCCAAGTCGATGGTCGTCTCCCAACTCGATGCCATTCCTGGCATCGGGGAGAAGCGCCGCAAAGCGCTGCTGAAGCATTTTGGCTCCGTGCGCAAAATGAAAGAGGCCGAAGTCGCGGACTTCAAGCCTCTAGGTATTGGTGAGAAATTAGCGAGTGAAATTATCAAAGCACTTCAAGGCGAGGCGGCGGCTCCCCAGGAATAGGGGGCTTTCGCCTTTTTCCATGCAGCCAAGCGATCCCAAGTCCAGCCAATGCAGGAAGTAGAAGGTACAGAATACCAGCGAGTACATCGCTGACGTGGCCTAAGGAGAAGAGGGACAATCCCATCAGAATACTATCCATACACGCATGGGCGAATATCGCTGTGATTAGCCCATATTTCAGGAACACATATCCAAGAATGATACCGATTATGGTAACTTCGATCAGTCGTGTGTACACGGGATAAATCGGATATTGCGTATGGCTAGCTGCCCAGATCACGCTCGGGAGCAAGATGGCAATGAAATTGTTGCGGAACAATTTTTTGAAAAGTATGATGCCCAAGAACCGGAAGGTAGCTTCCTCCGAAATCGCCGCCACCCATGCCATAAGCGGGAATAATCGTGGCTCGAGCATGTTGAGTACGGAATCTGCAGGGTCATTGACCGACCAGACATCGAATTTCACTTCGCCTGTATAAAATAGTACTTGCTGAATACCAAGGATGAAGAGTGCGAGCAAGTAGCCTCGCCCCATCCCTTCATACACATCTTGGCCGAACTTGTCTTCTTTCCAAGCCGTCCATTTATTCTGGCCGATGGAGTTCCATAGTCCAATACCTGCCGCCAATGATAGATAGAGCGATATCCCTAGTAAGACCGTGACGGCACTCATAAATATAATGGTGAACCATACAGCCGCATCGCTGTTCGTATCCCCGCCCATCACACGGAACGCTGGATACATATTTACATTGTTCATGATATAAATGACGAAGAAAAGGGTAGTTAATAGCAAGCCTCTGCTGAATTTAATTAGTTTCCTATATATAATGGCAAATACAATCGCAGCAAGCGTCATCAATAGGGTGAATCCCATGGAAATCCAGGTCATACGCGAAGCGGAATCATCTTGTTGGTTGAGCCATGCTAAGTGAGAGTCAGGCAGCCCGAAGCTTACGTTGAAACCGGTAAGATTCGTTTGATCGAAATTTACGCGAACATTCAGTTTCGCTTCACCGATCGGTTGCGTACGTTTCTCGAATTGAAGCGTCATTGAATCTGCGGGAGAATCGTTCTGTGTCTGTTGGACTTGGCTGAAGTCCTCTGGATCAAAGCCCATCTGACGAAGCTCCAGCTTCGCTAATGTGTCTGCTTTGGTTGTACTCATCGGCGTAGAAGGCTTCCTTGGCGTCATGGCGAGGTTCTCATGCCAGCCGATGATGTTAGCATTCGTGTAATTGACATCGACTTCGAACTGGCGTTTAGTTGTGGCATCTTTGACGCTAACTTGATAATAATCAATGGGGAAACGTTCGCCATATTGCTTGGTATAAGTTTCTAATAAGTGCTCTTTTTGAAAGTAGCCACTTCGTTCTTTTTTGGACTGATAGACGACATAGGTTTGTGGATTGTGCAGCTCATAACGCTGACGAATGAAGGCTGCCGCACTATCGGCTGCTTGCTGCTTGGTGATCGAGGGCATGTCCGCTGCCGCAGGTTCCTCATCACGCAGTCCGTACAACATCGAAACGCCCAAATAAAGGAACAATCCAATACAAGCTAAGAGGAGCAGGAAACGATTAAATTTCAGCCTATGCATAGTCCATTCCCTTCTGAATTCACGATTCTTAATCATTTCTTTACGTTATCATAGTTTAAAAAGAAAACCAATTTACTGGTAAACATTCTGAAACAATTATATAATACCTTTGAATTGCTACTTGATGGAATTTCTACAATTGTACGGGGAACTCTATCCGTAAGGCCAAATCGTAGTTAGGGTATTTTCTTACACATGCAGGAGGCACGATGAATAAAAAACTGAATATTTGGCAGCTAACACCTCCTCAGATACTGGTTTTGGGATTTGCTGTTATCATTTTAATTGGAGCGGGGCTATTGATGCTGCCTTTTGCTTCGACGACAGGACAGTCGATGTCCTTTGTTGATGCGTTGTTTACATCCGTATCGGCTACTTGTGTGACAGGGCTGGTTGTCGTAGATACGGGCAGCGCGTTTACAACCTTTGGGCAAATTGTAATCGTTGCTTTAATTCAAATAGGCGGGCTTGGTTTCATGACCATGGCTACGTTAGTTGCTTTCGTTTTCCGAAAAAAGATTACATTGAAAGAGCGACTTGTCCTGCAGGAGGCCTTGAATCAAGGCAGTATGGAAGGCATTGTTCGATTAATTCGCAAAGTCATCATTTATTCCTTAACGATTGAAGCTGTTGCAGCTGTCCTATTTACCATTCGGTTCTCGTTTGAATTCGGCTTTAGCAGAGGACTTTATTACGGCATTTGGCATGCGATATCCATGTTTAATAACGCTGGGTTTGATCTGTTCGGTACGGTGGATGCTCCTTTCGTATCGCTTACCGGATATGTTGGTGATTTTGTGGTCAATTTTGTATCTATTATGCTGATTATACTTGGCGGGATAGGCTTCATAGTCATTTCCGACTTGATTGAGTTTCGTAAGAAGAAGAAGCTTTCACTGAATTCCAAAGTTGTTCTCAGCATGAGTGGATTACTTCTAGTGGTAGGTGTACTTGGTATTTTTATATTCGAATTTACGAATATCAGAACCTTAGGTTCCTTGGATTTTGGCTCAAAATTGTTATCATCCTTCTTCCAATCTGCCGCAACAAGGTCAGCAGGACCCAATACGGTCGATATTAGTGCGTTACGTCAAGCATCCCAATTTCTGATGATTATTCTTATGTTTATTGGTGCTTCTCCAGGCTCAACGGGCGGAGGTATCAAGGTAACTACCTTTACGATTCTGATCAGTGCCATTATTACCATGATTCGTGGAAAAGAAGATATTGTTGTTTTTCGGTACCGGTTAGCCAAAGATCGCATTCTCAAAGCCATTACGTTAACCATGATGTCCTTATTCTTAGTGATTATCGTCACGATGATTTTATCAACTACCCAAGATTCTTCTTTTATCAAAATATTATTTGAAGTCACATCCGCATTCGGAACTGTGGGTCTGACCATGGGATTGACGCCGGAATTAACGACATTTGGGAAAGTGCTCATCAGTTTAACGATGTTTGCTGGCCGTTTAGGAACGGTCACATTGGCCTATGCTTTACAGCCTAAGCAAGAAAAAGAATTATTTAGATACCCTGAGGGGAAAATTACGATTGGATAGGTGTAGAACAAGATGAAGAAGAAGCAATACGTTGTGGTAGGTTTAGGTAGATTCGGGTCAAGTCTTTCTAGAGAACTTATGAAACTTGGACATGAAGTTTTGGGGATTGATTTGGACGAGGAAGTCGTGAATGACATGAGTGATGAATTAACGCATTCAGTTGTCGCGGACGCAACGGATGAAGATGTATTGAAATCATTGGGCATTCGTAATTTTGATTGTGCCGTCATCGCCATTGGGGATGATATTCAATCCAGCATTTTGACAGCAATCGTGATGAAAGATTTGGGTGTTACCCAAGTTGTAGCCAAAGCATTATCCGAGCTTCATGGAAAAGTTCTGACGAAATTAGGGGTAGATCGCGTTGTTTATCCGGAACGGGACATGGGCATCCGCGTAGCGCATCAATTGGTCACCCCTAATTTATTAGATTATATTGAAATTTCCAAAGACTACACGATCGTAGAACTTTCAGTGCCGAAGCGATTGTGTGGGTTTACCATTCAACAGTTAGATCCGCGAGCGAAGTTTGGCTGCAGTGTTGTGGCCATCAACAAGCAGTCAGGAGTTATCATTGCGCCGCAAGCAGGTGATGTTGTGAATGAAAATGACATTATGGTTATCATTGGAACGAACAACCAAATTAACGATTTTGAAAGTCAAGTTATCGGCTGATCCGCACACATACCATGTCCTGCAGCAAGGGAATTTCTTATGAAGGTGGACAACGCATGTATAAGGTACTCATGATCGAAGATGATGCGATGATTGGTGACATGGTCACGATGTATTTGAAGGAAGAGGGTTTCCAGGTCATCCGAGAGGAGAATGGGACTAGTGGGATTGCAGCAATACCGCAATTTCAACCTGATCTGATTCTGCTCGATTGGGTGCTGCCTGACATGGACGGGCTAGCGATTTGTCGTCAAGTTCGTGAGACCTCCAGTGTACCGATTATGATTGTTTCGATGAAAAACAAAATCGTTGAGCGGGTTAACGCCCTAGGGGCGGGCGCAGATGATTTCATGTGCAAGCCATTCAGCATGCATGAATTGATTGCAAGAGCCCATGCACTTATACGTCGCGCGCAGAGATTTCCATCTATGAATCAGCTGCCTACGACGCAGCCGAGACAACAGGACGAGGAAAAGGAAGAAGTAAAACCCGCTAAATCAACTGCATTTGCGGCTGTGATGGATAAGCAGGACAAGATAACGCTCAACACGAACACACGTTCCATGATTGTGTATGGTGAGATCGTTGAGACAACGTACTCGGAATTCGAAATTATGAAATGCTTTGTTAATAACCCAGGCCGCGTATACAGTCGAGAAGATTTATTGCAAACCGTGCGCGGATTTGATTCTTTCGTCACGGACAGGGCAATTGATGTACATATCGCTAATCTTCGCAAAAAGATCGAAGACAACCCCAAAGAACCGAAATGGATTCGGACCGTTTGGGGTGTTGGATATAAATTTGTACACATGTAGCGTTTCGAGCTAACGGTTCTTCGCAAAATAGGCAATCGCTCGGGCAACGAATTTCATGGACTCCGCATTATCTGCCGAATGATCGGAGTAGATGAGGGAGGTTGTGCGTTTCGTTTGTTCCAATTCTTGAAGTTCTCTTAGAAATAATTCATTATTCTGAATTAAATCGTGGCGTAAATAGGATTTGGGCAATAAAGTTGCCGTCTTGCAGGTGGAGACGAGCCGTATGATCGCTTCGAACGAATCAATCTCCATTTGAACATTGGGGAATATCGTGAAGCGATTGAACAGCTCGTCCATTAGTATGCGATACCATGTACCTTTGGAGAAGAGGATCATGGGCAGCTCATTCAAATCCTGCATCGTGATCTCAGTCCGATCGATCAAAGGATGTCCGGCTGGGAGCACCAGGCTGAGATGGTCGTCGAACAAAGGCTCACAGTGAAGGCTTGTCGCATTAATTTGTGAGGCAACGATGCCGATATCTACTTTGTTGTCTTTGACTAAGGATACAATCTCATGTGTCTTGCCGGTAAGGAGCTTAATATCTGTGAGTGGATAGTCTTGCAAATAAACGGTGATGAGATCAGGCAACGTAGATTGGAGTGTTGTCAGAGAGGCTCCTATCGTAAGTGATGACAAGCTGCCCGCGGCTTTGTAACTATGAAGTGCTTGCTTGAACTTCCGCTCCAAATGACGCTTCTCTAAGGCATGGTCATAACAAATTTGCCCCGCTTTCGTTAACTCCAGTCTTTTCCCTTTCCGGATAAAAAGCTCCACGCCAAGCTCTTCTTCCAACTTCATAATTTTGCGCGATAGGGCAGGCTGTGAAATGTTTAACAATTGTGACGCTTTATTCAGGCTGACTTGTTCGACTACGATGGCAAAGACATCTAATAACTCCATAGGTATACCTGCCTTCTATATGTGAAATAGTTATAAGTGGATATAAAAAATCGGCACTTCCATTATAAGCGTGAAAGAGGTACGATGTACATGTCACAAATTATCTATATTTCGTGGACCATTGTGTATAATCATTGACTGAATTGGCAAAATAGGCGTGGATGATTATGGGTTGACGCTCGTTTGCGGCGAGAGTACAATGGTATGTGGCTTGTTTTGTCAAAACTTGTCTGGTTTTAGCAGGGATTGAATTTTGTTGAGGGGGGAATTGGTTACATTATGAGTAATTCGTATTACTTTCGAAAGATCCACTCGTTACTAGGTGTCATTCCGGTGGGCTTCTTCCTTATTGAGCATTTGCTCACTAACTATGAAGCTACCAAAGGACCTGAAGCCTTCCTGGATCAAATTAACTGGTTGAACGATTTGCCGCTAAGACTGTTATTGGAAATCGTGGGAATCTGGCTTCCACTTCTTTACCATGCCGTTTATGGACTTTATGTAGCGTACCAGTCACGTAATAACGTATCCAGTTACGGATATTTCCGTAACACGATGTTTATGTTGCAACGTGTGACAGGGGTACTTACTTTCTTGTTCATTGCATGGCATTTATTCGAGACTCGTGTTCAAGTTGCCTTAGGCAATGTAGCGCATGAAGCTCTCGGCAATACGATGCATGATATTGCGACGAATCCTGTTATTTTTATTCTGTATTTAGTAGGGATTGTTTCCGCAACGTTCCATTTCTGCAATGGCTTGTGGTCATTCTTAGTGAGCTGGGGTATTACAATTGGGCCGCGTGCGCAACGCTTTTCGACTATTATTACAATGGGCTTGTTCGTTCTAATGACGGTAATGTTTATTATGTCATTAACTGCGTTTACAGGTACCGAGTTTTCAGTTCCAGTAGAAGCGCATACGGGGAAATAAGGGAGGGTGAACAGAAGTGGCTAATTCAAAAATCATCGTCGTCGGCGGAGGCCTTGCGGGACTCATGGCGACAATTAAAGCAGCAGAGGCTGGGGTACATGTACAATTGTTCTCCTTAGTTCCTGTGAAACGTTCCCACTCCGTATGTGCGCAAGGCGGCATTAACGGTGCGGTGAATACGAAGGGTGAAGGTGACTCCACGTGGGAGCACTTTGACGATACAGTATACGGGGGAGATTTCTTAGCGAATCAACCTCCTGTTAAAGCATTATGCGACGCAGCGCCAGGCATTATTCACTTGATGGACCGTATGGGCGTTATGTTCAACCGTACACCAGAAGGTTTGCTTGATTTCCGTCGTTTCGGTGGTACCAAATATCACCGTACAGCATTCGCTGGGGCAACGACAGGTCAACAACTCCTGTATGCGTTGGATGAGCAAGTTCGTCGCTGGGAAACAGCAGGTCTTGTAACGAAATTCGAACACTGGGAATTCCTGGGTTCCGTTATTGACGATGAAGGCGTATGCCGTGGTATCGCAGCACAAGATTTGCGCAGCATGGAAATTCAAACATTCCCATCGGATGCGGTTATCTTGGCAACAGGCGGTCCTGGTATCATTTTCGGGAAAACAACGAATTCCGTTATTAACACAGGTACAGCAGCAAGTGCGGTTTACCAACAAGGTGTTAAATATGCGAATGGTGAAATGATTCAAATTCACCCAACGGCGATTCCGGGAGACGACAAGCTGCGCTTGATGTCCGAATCTGCACGTGGTGAGGGCGGACGTATTTGGACGTACAAAGACGGTAAGCCTTGGTACTTCCTTGAAGAAAAATATCCAGCTTACGGTAACCTTGTGCCTCGTGATATTGCAACGCGCGAGATTTTCTCCGTGTGTATTGATCAGAAGCTAGGGATTAACGGCGAGAACATGGTTTACTTGGATCTTTCTCATAAAGACCCTAAAGAGCTTGATATTAAGCTTGGCGGTATTATGGAGATTTACGAGAAATTCATGGGCGACGATCCGCGTAAAATTCCAATGAAGATTTTCCCTGCGGTTCATTATTCCATGGGCGGCATGTGGGTTGACTATAACATGATGACGAACGTCCCTGGCCTATTCGCGGCAGGTGAGTGCGAGTACCAGCATCACGGTGCAAACCGTTTGGGTGCGAACTCCCTCGTTTCCGCTATCTATGACGGCATGGTTTCTGGTCCTAAAGCGGTTGAGTATATCCGCGGCTTATCCAAGCATGCAGATGATACGTCCTCGATCATTTATGATCGCGAGAAGAAGCGCCATCAAGATCGTTATGAGAGCTTGCTCAAAATGAACAACGGTACGGAGAATGCGTACGTGCTTCACAAAGAGCTTGGCGACATGATGAATGCGAATATGACGGTTGTTCGTTACAACGATCGTTTGAATGAAACGATCGGCAAAATCAAAGATTTGAAAGAGCGTTACAACAACATTAACATCACCGATACGGCTCGTTGGAACAACCAAGGGGTTGCGTTCACACGTCAGCTGTGGAACATGTTTGAGCTTGCTGAAGCGATGACAGTTGGTGCCTTGATGCGTGATGAGAGTCGTGGCGCACATTACAAGCCAGAATTCCCTGAGCGTGATGATGACAACTTCATGAAAACGACGATCGCGGATTGGACGCCAGATGGTCCTAAGATTTCGTATGATGAAATCGATGTATCGTTGATTAAACCTCGTAAACGTGACTACTCTACGGAGAAGAAAAAGGAGGGATCCTGATCATGGCAGAGACACTAAGCGCAACGAAAACCGTGAAGTTTATCGTGACTCGTCAAGAGAGTCCGGATTCCAAACCATATACAGAGGAGTTTGAAATTCCTTACCGTGCGAACATGAACGTGATCAGCGGTTTGATGGAAGTTCAACGTAATCCTAAGAATGCGAATGGCGAGAAAACAACACCAGTATGTTGGGAATCCAACTGTCTGGAAGAAGTATGCGGCGCTTGTTCGATGGTCATCAACGGGAAGCCGCGCCAAGCTTGTTCCGCGCTTGTAGATAAGCTGGAGCAGCCGATTCGTGTAGCACCAATGAGCACATTCCCTGTTATGCGTGACCTTGTTATCGATCGTGGACGTATGTTTAACGCGTTGAAAAAGGTTAAAGCATGGGTTCCGATCGACGGAACCTATGATCTTGGTCCTGGACCACGTATGGCTGAGTCGAAGCGTCAATGGGCTTATGAGTTGTCCAAATGTATGACATGCGGCGTTTGTTTGGAAGCTTGTCCGAACGTTAACGACAAGAACTCCTTCATCGGGCCTTCCGCGTTATCCCAAGTTCGTCTATTCAATGCTCACCCAACAGGTGAGATGAACAAAGACGAGCGTTTGGATACGCTGATGACAGACGGCGGTATCGAAGGCTGCGGTAACTCGCAGAACTGCGTACGTTCCTGTCCGAAGGGGATTCCACTTACAACATCAATCGCAGCGTTGAACATGGACACGACGAAGCACTTGTTCAAGAAATGGTTAGGCGTATAAGTTTAGTTTCGCTGACAGATAGAAAGGCCTAGCACCTCTGGTGCTGGGCCTTTTTTTGGTTTTGGGAAAGTAAATAGGGAAATACTACTTGCAGGTGAGAAATATGACAAATTCGGTGCGTAACCTAGCAAATCCAGAGGAGGAAGTCTTTGGTGAAAATATTTTCTAATAATTAAAAAATGGTGAAATTAATTTACAGAATGAAATTTATATGTTAATGTTGATCTTGCCAAACATTATAAACACGAGGAGGGGAATTCATTGAGATTAGAAAAATTCCATGGCATCATACCAGCATTTTATGCATGCTATGACGATCAAGGTGATATCTCAGAAGCCCGAACCAACGCATTATGTGATTATTTGCATGAGAAAAAAGTGAATGGGGTCTACGTCGGAGGAAGTTCCGGTGAATGTATTTACCAAAACCTTGACGAACGCAAAGCGGTGCTTAGTTATGTGGCTAACCGTTTGAAAGGCAAAATGACGTTGATTGCCCATGTAGAGGCACCTTCTACAAGAGACAGTATTGCATTGGCGAAACATGCAGCAGAGTTGGGGTATGATGCCCTATCTGCAATCCCGCCTATCTATTTCAAGCTGCCAGATAGTTCTGTTTATAAATATTGGAATGAAATTATCGAAGCAACTCCACTGGAATTTATTATATATAACATTCCTCAAACAACAGGTTATACATTAACTACGGCGCTATTCGAGAAGCTTCTTGCTAACCCGAAAGTAATCGGTGTGAAAAACTCCTCCATGCCAACGATGGATATCGAACGATTCAAAAGAGTCGGCGGAGACAATGTTGTTGTATTCAATGGCCCTGACGAACAGTATGTCGCTGGAAGAATTATGGGAGCTGAAGGTGGAATCGGCGGTACGTACGCGGCGATGCCAGAATTATTCTTACAAGCAAATGAATTCTTCCTTCAAGGCAAGTTTGAAGAAGCGAAACGCATCCAAAGCTCTATTAATGACATCATTATCGCGCTATGCTCACAGAATGGATCCATGTATGCCGTTATTAAAGAAGTTCTGAATCGCAGAGGCGTGAACATTGGCAGTGTTAGAGGGCCGCTAGAAGGTATCAGCACTGAAGATTTAGGACGCATAGATAGCATTGTGACGATGATTGATGAAGCGGTTCAAGAATTCTGCAAATGATGAAAAAAACCATTGTATGTTTTGGAGACTCCAACACATGGGGCTACAATGCAGAAACGGGTGCAAGATTCGATGAGGAGTTGAGATGGACGAGCCATCTCGCTTCACATCTAGGGAGTTCGTACACGGTTATAGCAGAGGGGCTCAGCGGTAGGACAAGTGTTTGTGAAGATCCGTTGTTCGAAGGGTTGTCGGGTTTACCGTATCTCTATCCATGTCTGATGTCGCATTCTCTCTTGGATTGGGTAGTGATCATGCTAGGGACTAACGACACGAAAGAACGCTTCGGTCTTACTTCTTATAATATTGCGCAAGGGATTGTCAGACTGGCGAAAAAAGCTAAAGGGATTGAGTCAGGAATTGGCGGTCAGACACCAGAAGTTCTAGTGATTGCTCCACCTCCCATAAGGGAGAAGTACATCGATACGCCAATAGGCGAAGCGATGGGAAGCCATTGCAGCGAGAAATCGTTGGAGCTGGCGGGACACTTGGAGACATTGCTTAGAGGGACGGGCATTCATTATGCAGATTCCAAGAATGAAGTTGCCATGAATGAGATTGACTATCTGCATCTAGATGCAGATGGTCACCGAGAGATGGCGAAATTCATATGGAGTCAGGTCACAACTAGAATAGACAAGGGGTAGATTAATGATGAAAATTAAACGCTTTCCAATAGCTGTTTTGGCTCTGACGATGTTGACTTCAATTGTTGCGGGATGTACAAGCGGTAATAAAGAAGCCACTAGTACTAGCAATGCCGGAGAAGCTGCTGGGAAAAAGGTAGAGCTTAAAGTTTGGCTGACACCACAGTGGAAAGGTGTTCTAGATTCTACAGAGGCAGGCGCTGACTACGACAGCTTCTTGAAAGCTGCGGCTGAGAAGTTCTCTGCGCAATACAAAAAGTATGATGCCAAAATCAAAGTAGAAGTGATTGCAGGCGATCAACGCGACCAATTACTGAATGTCAACTTAAGCAGTGGAACGGCGCCAGATGTATTTTTTGAAAGCGTTTTTGCTATGGGGGATTATGTTCATCGCGGTGCTTTAGTGCCGTTAACTGATATTGTGGATGATGCATCCAAAACCGACATTGCCAAAAACTTTTGGGATGCGGTGACTTTCGGTAAAGATGTTTATTTCTATCCGTTCCAACATAACCCAGGAACTTTAGTCTATAACGCGGATATGCTCAAAGCAGCCGGTCTAGAGAAATTCATTGGCGGACCTAATGATATTAAGACATGGACATTAGCCGAGTATGAGCAAATTCTAAAAGGTCTGAAAGACAACCTGCCGAAAGATAAGTATTCCAATGCTTATCCGATGTCACTTTATGCTGTAAATAATCAAGGGGACACGTGGAACCTTGCCTATATGAGAATGTTCGGTAATAAATTCTTTGACGATAAAGGGAATATCGTGCTTGATGATGCGAACGGTGCTAAAGCTGCTAATTGGTTGAAGAAAATCAGGGACGCAGGTTATACGAATCCAGGTCCTGAATCGGTATCGTCCAATGATGCCAACGGCATGTTCCGCAATCAGCAATTAGCGATCTCCTTTACGAATCCGATCTTGTTCAACAACACCAAAGCGGATATGGCTAGCGGCAAGAGCGTGAAGTTCGATGTACGCCTAGCTAATATTCCGTCCGAAAGCGGAGATCCATTGTCCTTTACGTACGTAGTTGGCGCGAGCGTATTCCAAAATAAAGACAAAGCGAAAGTCGAAGTAGCTAAAGATTTTGTGAAATTCTTCTCCACAGATTCTGAATTGGTGAAGTCTTCGAAGAATGGTATCCCAGTAAGAACTTCGGTTTCCAAAGAACTCAAAGACGTGAACCCGCTCTTTGCTGCTTACGACGCAAACTCTAAGTATTTATTTAACTTCAGTGGTAACGTTCCAGGTTATAGCCAATTAAGAGAAGTGCTTTACCCTGAGCTTCAAGCCCTATACACAAATGCCAAAACGCCTGAACAGGCAGTGAAGGATTATCAATCCAAAGGCAACAAGGTTATTCAAACGAATAAAGAGAGCTCAGTTATCTATCAAACGAAGTAAATGACTCATCAATAACCGATTAATAGCCTTGGGATCCGAGTGATCCTAAGGCTGCTAATTAGAAAGGAAAACCGATATGAGAATACGCAGTCAATCCCTCAAAGATAGTATCACCGGTTACCTGTTTATTTCACCACAGATGCTGATTTTCTTAGTTTTCTTGGTATATCCGATTATTGAAGGTATAAGACTTAGCTTGTATCGGATCAATTATCAATCTGAAAAGTTCGTTGGACTGGATAATTATGTGGCGCTGTTTAACGATCCTGTATTTTTCAAAGCGCTCATAAACACCGTTGTGTTCGTCGTGTTTATCGTTATTCTTACGGTCGGTTTCGCGCTGTTCGTAGCTTCCGCTGTATTTGACAAGAATGCCAAGTATGTTTCATTCATTCGAGGCAGCTACTATGTACCGGTAATGGTCTCAATGGTTGTCATGAGTATGGTGTGGAGTTTCTTACTGAATCCAGCGAATGGGTTGATTTCTTATTTCTCTCAGGAAATGGGTTTGGGTAATGTTAATTTATTAGGGAAAACAACAACGGTTATGCCGGTTATTATATTCGTAACATTCGCAACAAATGTGGGACAAGCGATCATTCTCTATATCGCCGCGATGCTGGGTGTATCGAAAGATCTATTTGAAGCGGCGGAAGTGGACGGGGCGAGCAGATGGCAGGTCATTTTCAAAATATTGATTCCTTCTGTCCAATCCACAACGGTTTATATTGTGATCATTAACATCATTGCTGTTTTGAAAATATTCGTAGTCATCCAGCTTTTAACCGGTGGTGGACCGAATAATGCTTCCGTAACACTGATGTATTATCTCTACAATAACGCATTTAAATATAATCAACTTGGTATGGCTTCAGCTGTTGGGGTAATCATGTTCGTGATTACATTATTGTTGTCCGTGCCTCAATTAAGAAGCTTAGTCAAGGAGAAGTAAAGGGGGGTATTCAGCATGTCGAAATCAAACAGCAAGAAGAAAATGGAGCGGATTGATATCATATCAAATGTGATCATTTTCATCTTCGCGATATTTAACTTGTTTCCTTTATATTGGCTCTTTACAAGTTCACTTAAAAATAGCTCGGATGTTGTGAAAATGCCGCCTGACTGGTGGCCGACCACGATTACTTTCTCTAACTATGTAGACGTATTTCAAAGTCAACCAGCACTGAGATGGGTATTCAATAGTGTGTTCGTTTCTGGTGTCACCACAGTGCTTGTAATCGGTGTTGGGGCTATGGCTGCTTATGCCTTTTCGAAAATTAGGTTCAAAGGCAGTAATATCATCTTCATTATTTTTGTAGCGAGCTTGATGATTCCGAAAGAAATCATGATCGTTCCGCTATTCCGGATCACGCAGCAATTCGGGATGGTGAACAGTTATAACGGCATGATCTGGCCGAACGTTGCCACTGCATTTGGTGTATTTTTGTTAAAAGGGTTTTTCGATACAGCACCAAATGCGTTAAGAGAAGCGGCGAGAATTGACGGAGCTGGTGAGTGGAAGACCTTCATGCAAATTATGCTTCCGATTGTTAAACCTGGTATTGGTGCACTATTTATTTTAAACTTTGTACAAGTATGGAACGATTATTTATGGCAGTCCGTCGTTGGACAAGAGAAAAATATGAAAACTCTGATGGTAGGTACGGCAACTTTGATGCAGGACCTTAATCCGAATTTTGCCTATAAGATGGCAGGAGCCACGGTTGCTGCAATTCCAATGCTGTTAATATTCGTCTTGTTCCAACGTTATTTTACTCAAGGCATGACGGCTGGCGCAGTGAAGGAATAAAAATATAGGTGTGGAGTGGGGAACGGATGGATACAAATAAAACAATTCTGGAAATGATTAAAGGGAAATTGGTTGTTTCCTGCCAAGCATTACCTGAAGAACCGTTGCACAGTCCATTTATTATGGGGAGAATGTCCTATGCGGCTTACTTAGGCGGAGCTTCGGGAATTCGAGCAAACAGCGTAGCGGATATTCATGAAATTAAGAAAAGTGTCGATTTGCCGATTATCGGGATCATCAAGCAAGTATACGATGGATCGGATGTTTTCATCACGCCTACCATGAAAGAAGTCGATGCGCTTTGTCAGGAAGGCTTAGATATGATAGCAATGGATGCAACCGACCGCATAAGACCGGATGGCTCCACGATTTCAGATGTATTTCCGCAAATTAAAAAGAAATATAAGAATCAGCTCTTTATGGCGGATTGCTCGACGTATGAAGAGGCGGTCACTGCGGTCGAACTCGGTTTTGACTGTGTGGGTACAACATTATGCGGTTATACAGAAGCAACGAAAGATAAGTCTTTGCCAAATTTCGAATTGGCCGAGAAACTCGTGACGACATTATCCATTCCCATTATTGCTGAAGGTGGCATCTCGACACCTGAAGAATTGAAGCGATTATTTGATCTAGGTATCTACTCGGCTGTCGTAGGATCCATCATTACACGACCGATGGAGATTACCAAACGATTCGTTAAGGCGATCCAATAGCCTATGAAAATTTTAGCGGCAGATATTGGCGGTACCAATACCAAGATGGGTATTTGCGATGAACGAGGGAATGTCGATCAATATAAGGAATATCCCACTGAAAGCCTCAAGGGAGGCCCTCATGTCATAGAGAAATTGCTGCTCCAGCTTGCGGCGTATGCGGATTACGATGCGATTGCCATAAGCACAGCTGGACAAGTTAATTCCGAAGAAGGGTATATTGTTTATGCAAATGAGAATATTCCAGCTTACACGGGAATGAAAATCAGAGATATTGTTGAAAATCAATTCAAGAAGCCTGTTAGAGTTGAAAATGATGTCAACGCGGCAGCCTTGGGCGAGGCCTATTTCGGCGCAGCGCAATCGTTTCAAGATTTCTTATGTCTTACGTTCGGGACAGGTATCGGCGGAGCGATCGTTATCGATCGCCAGATCTACCGAGGAGCTAAGGGCGTAGCTGCGGAATTCGGTCATATCATTACGCACCCTTTACCCGACACGCGCGGTGGAGAGAGAAAGCCTTATTATGAAAGCTACGCCTCCACGACTGCATTAGTTAGGATGGCGAGGCACGTAGATCCAGAATGTGTGGACGGGAAGGTTTTTTTTGGTAAAATAAGAGAAGGAAACGAACCATTACAGCAGGTCTTGCATGCTTGGGCGGCAGAAGTAGCCGTTGGCTTGGCTTCAATTATTCATATTTTTAATCCCTCGGCTATTATTGTAGGGGGCGGTGTGATGGAGCAAGAGGAACTCGTTCGTGCAGTCGAGGCACAAACGCAAGATTTGATCATGGAAAGTTTTGCAGACGTGAAAATTCTTAAGGCTTCTCTGGGAAATAAGGCTGGTTTATTGGGTGCGGCCTCATTATTCTTACGCTGAAAGAGGCGCATTCGCATCATTGTTGCGCATCATGTCTGAATCTTGAGGCTAAGAGGGTGATCGTGTGCGCGCAATCAATATTTTTACAACTATTCATTCTAAATATAACAACCTAACAACGACCGAAAAAAAAGTGGCGGACTATGTTCTGGAGAACATAGACAGTGTTGTCTACATGTCAATTACAGATCTTGCAGATGTTTGCGGGGTTGGCGAATCTAGTATATTCAGGTTTTGCAAGTCCTTGAGCTACAAGGGCTACCAAGATTTCAAAATTGCCCTGGCACATAGTATCACCGTGGAAAATGAAATTCCGCAGCTGACGGAAAAGGTATTGATGAATGATTCCATCGGACAAGTTGCATCCAAGGTTCTGTCAACCAACATAAGTGCTTTAAACGAAACGTTTAACTTAATTGATAGCTCCAAAATCGATGAAGCCATTAATTACTTACTTGGAGCAGAAAAAGTCATATTTTTCGGTGTAGGCTCATCCTTAATGACAGCTATGGAAGCGAAAATTAAATTCATGCGCATCACCAACAAAACGGAATGCACGATCGATTCACATCTTCAGATGATGTCGGCGGCGTTGATGACCAAACGGGATGTGGCCGTGATTATCTCGTATTCGGGCTCAACCAAGGATACGATTGAGGTGGCCAAAAAGGCGAAGGAAAGCGGGGCTACCGTCATTTCGATTACCCGCTTTGTCAAGTCGCCATTAACATCGTATTCTGATCTTACGCTGTTATGTGGAGCTAATGAAGGACCTCTGCAAGGGGGTTCCTTGTCGGCGAAAATTTCGCAGCTCTATTTGTTGGATGTCTTATATGTGGAATATTTCAAAAGATCCTACGAGGAATCGATTAGGAACAAGGAACATACAGCGGAGTCCGTGGTCGTGAAATTGCTATAAAGGATTACACATGTGCAATGGGGGAATAGTCCATGATTTTAGGTACGATGTCATTGTGGGAAAAACAAAGTAAATTTGAGCATAAAGTTATCGTAAGAGCCTTAGAGGAACTTAATCTACTGCTCAAAGGTGACGCGCCTGAAGGTCGAAAAGAGATCAAAGGTGATCAAATGTACGTATCGTTTATGGCATTCGATGCTAAGCCGATGGACGAGCAGCTTGCAGAGAAGCACGAGTCGTATATTGATATTCACTACTTAATCGATGGTGAAGAGACGATTGGTTGGTTTGCGGATCGGGAAGAAATCCGTGCGGTTAAAGCCTATGAGAGTGAACATGATTATGCGTTATATGATCCATCGGCAGACGAGATTTTACTTCATCTCAAACCAGGCATGTTCGCTGTCTTTTTCCCTAACGATATTCATAGACCTGGCATGGGGCAATCATCGAAAATCAAAAAAGCGGTAGTTAAAGTTCATGTGGGGCTGTTACAGCCTTAGTTCGACTAGCCAAAGGCCTCATTCGCAGTTATGCGAAGGGGCTTTTTGAACATAGTGACATTTTCGTTTGGCCGAATTTGCTCCAAGAATAAAAGGGCTTGGAGAAAAGCGGACTGAGCAGGTTATTTATCTAACATCTGAATGCGGAAAAGAATTAAATGCATCGCGCATCCCCTCATCAGGACTAGTATATGTCACATAACATAACGCAAAAGGTGGTTTTCAACAAGTTTAATTTAATTATGTTATATATATTGACATATGAAGCTAATCTAAGTATGATAATAACAAAAGTAAGACAACGAAGAAACAACCGCATAGCAAACTTGTTTTCTAGGGTTCCGCGATAGAATGAAGGCTATCGGTCAGGTCCAAGAGAAGACACACGATGCTTATTGCATCGTGCACACGGAGGGATAAAAGCCCGGGAGGATATCAGGATATGATATCATTCCGGGCTTTTTCCTTATCATTTTTAGACAGAGAGGGAGTTCGGAGAATGAGACAAAAGACAATATTTCTGATGTTGGCGGTATTATTAACTCTTACAGTTATCAGCGGGTGTGGAAGTAAAGAGGCGAGTACGCAAGCAGGAGGGAGCAAGGAGCCGATCAAGTTGGCGCTTAGTCCATGGCCGGGTTGGTTCGTGTGGTACCTCGTGAAGGAGAAGGGCTTTTTTGAGAAAAATGGCGTGAATGTCGATCTGGTCTGGTTCCCTGTATATAGCGACTCCTTATCTGCGCTAGCTTCAGGGAAAGTGGATGCGAATAGTCAAACGTTAAGCGATACATTAGCTCCGGCAAGCAAAGGCATTAAGCTGAAAGCAGTGCTGGTGAATGATAATTCCAACGGCGGCGACGGTGTTGTCGTGAAGCCAAGCATTAACTCTTTGAAAGAGTTGAAAGGCAAGAAAGTGGCAACGGAGCTTGGAACGGTTGATCATCTTCTAATGCTGACAGCGCTTGAGAAAGCAGGATTAGCAGAGAAAGATGTCACGTATACGAATATGACAGTCAACGATGCTGGGCCGGCATTCATTGCGGGTAATCTAGATGCAGCCGTACTCTGGGAGCCATTCCTAAACAAAGCCATCCAAGAGGGGAAAGGGAAACTGCTCTTCTCATCCAAGGATACACCAGGATTGATTCCTGACTTGCTCGTGTTTAAAGAAGAGATTACGAAGAATCGCCCAGACGATGTGAAGAAAATCATTAACGCTTGGTTCGATGCCTTGGATTATTGGAAAGCGAACCCAGAAGAGTCACTGAAAATTATGGCTAAAGCGGCTGAGACGCCGATTGATGAATACAAAGCTGGCGTGGACAGCGTGAAGATTTTCCAACTGGAGGATAACATCAAAGCTTTCACCAAAGGGGATTCCTACGAATCACTTGCGTTTACGTCAGGCAAGACTGCCGAATTCTTGAAAGGCTTAGATATGCTGAGCACAATTCCCAAAGCGGAAACCTTCTTAGATGGTCATTTTGTGGAGGAAGTCATGAAAGAACGTAAGAAGTAAAGGCTGAAGGGGAGTGCTGCAGATGGAAACGCTGGTGAAAAAAAGACGCAAGTCCACTTTGTTTGCCATACGAGGTGAAATTAGCCGTAAATCATATTTGTCAGGTGTCGTGCTTATCATTGCGGTAGTGTTGCTGTTCTGGAGCATGATGAGCTATGGTAATTTGGTCAATCGAACTTTCCTACCCACACCGGATCAGGTGCTCCGGCAGTTTGGGATTCAATTACAGAACCCCGTGTTCTGGCAAAATGTTTGGATAAGTATTTTCCGAGTGGGCGGTGGATTCTTGCTTGCTTGTCTCATCGGAATACCGCTGGGGATTCTGGCGGGTACGTATCGGTTTGCTGAAGCTATCCTAGTACCACCTACTGAATTTATTCGTTATATGCCTGCGACGGCGTTCATTCCCTTAATCATGGTCTGGGCGGGGATCGGCGAGTGGGCGAAAGTCCTTGTCATCTTCCTGGGATGTTTCTTCCAATTGATGCTGATGGTTGCAGATAATACGCGGTCGGTGTCGAATGATTTATTGCAGACCTCATATACACTCGGTGCGAAACGCTGGCAAGTCATTGAGAAGGTGCTGATTCCTGCACTGCTTCCAGATTTAATGAACACGCTGCGGTTAATCATTGGGTGGGCGTGGACTTATCTAGTTGTTGCCGAACTGGTTGCGGCTAGCAGTGGTCTTGGATTTTCGATTATGAAGGCGCAGCGGTTCTTGAACACGGATCAAATTTTTGTAGGCATTATTGCGATTGGTTTGCTGGGCTTATTGACGGATCGCACATTTGCTTATTGTCATAAACGGTTTTTCCCATGGTTGGAAGGAGGGCGTTAAGATGGAAGCATTGAACCTAGATTACAGCAACGTGCCTTCTGAGGGGACAATTGCAGGTGTTGGTGTGCGGAAAATCGAAGCCGCTGAGGTTACGAAGGTGTACAGTTCGAAAAAGTCACAATTCGTAGCCCTGGATCGTGTGTCCTTTCACGTGGATGCGCATGAGTTCGTCAGCTTCGTCGGGCCTTCCGGCTGCGGAAAATCTTCCTTGCTACGCATTATTGCTGGCTTAGAGCCCTTGACGATGGGGGATCTGAGCATCAATGGGCATGAGATTGAAGGTCCTGGCGCGGACAGAGGGATGGTCTTTCAGAGCTATACGTTATTCCCATGGTTATCGGTCAGAGAGAATATCGAGTTCGGATTGACGTTGAAGGGTGTTCCCCTGTTCGAAAAGAGGGCCATATCCGACCACTTCATGGAATTAGTCGGTTTGCATAAGTTCGCGAAGTCCTTGCCGAAGGAGCTTTCAGGCGGGATGAAGCAGCGGGTCGCAATCGCGCGAGCGTTGGCGAATAATCCGGATGTGCTGCTCATGGATGAACCATTCGGCGCATTGGATCCGCAAACCAAGAACGCTATGCAGGAGCTGCTGCTGCGCATTTGGGAGAAGGAGAAAACGACGGTTGTGTTCATCACGCACGATATCGAAGAAGCCATCTTCCTATCGCAGCGAGTGTATGTGATGCAGGCGCATCCTGGCACGATTCGCAGTGAGATTGCGATTCCGCGCGGGCTGCGGCACGTGGAGGATGTGAAGGATTCGGAAGCGTTCGTGAAGCTGAAGAAACAGATCATTTCATTGATTGGGCATCACGACGAGTAAGAGGAGCGAGGGCTATAGGCATGGCAGGGTACTCTGTTGTGGTGCCTTTTGTGCTTGGTATTGTTGGGGAGTATTTAAAAAAGCGCAGCTTGTTTAATCGGTGGTATTGATGAGATAGATGGGATGGCGAAATAACTGGAAATTATCCAGCTATTTGGAGATGATAATCGGTATTTACTGAGATAAATGGAAAAAGTACAGCTAATTAGAAATGTTTCGCTCGAAAACAGTAGAAATGGAAAAATTACCTACATAAAATCCATCTAATCCCAATTTTCCTAAATAAATCGGGAATTTAGGTGGAGTTTTTCCAGTTATTCATTTTACCCTATAGCAGCAACAGTCATTCGACAATGGGACAGAGATTTGACGAGCAATCCCCTTCTAGCTACAATTAGTTTAAGCGTTTCAAGAATGAGGGTATGGGATGAAAAAAAGTAAACAAGCTACCATCGTCGATGTTGCCTCTGAGGCGGGTGTGTCCATTGCGACGGTGTCGAATGTTATTAACCGTAGGAAGGTTCCGATGTCACCGGAGACCATCCGTAAAGTAGAAGAAGCCGTTGTACGATTAGGTTATCGCCGGAACGTTATGGCCACGAATTTAAGTCGGCGGCGCTCGAATGAGTTAGGATTGATTCTCCCGCATTTTGGCGGGTATTATGGCAGATTTGCTGAGAAGCTGGAGCAGAGGTTTCATAGCTACGGGTATCATCTTTCTGTATTCTCGGCAGCGGGCATGGATCCTGAGGTGGAGACGCGGCATATTGAGCATTTACTGCAACGACGCGTAGACGGACTAGTTTCACATGGCTTGGCGATCAGCATGCATTCTACCCAGCAATTAGTGGGCGAGGGGACGCCGCTTGTCATCTTTAATGGCTGGGGTTGGCCGAATGAGATAACGAAGCTTGCTGTGAATTTGGATTTTGCCAAGGCGTCGAGCCAGGCTGTTCAGTATTTTCTGTCGCATGGTTGCCGAGCTGTTTTCTATGCGGGAAGACGTAAGGGAATGGGCGCGAACGAGCAGCGCATCGAGGGATTTCTAGCGGGACTAGGTGACCGTGCGGAGACGGTGGTGCATGCGCTTTTGGATGCTGGAGAGTTGGGTGTGGCTGGGATACTGGACGAGGCACTGCGTGTGAGCGGTGAGTTGCGGCCTATCGGTATTTACACGTTCAACGATGCGCTGGCGCTGGAGTTGATTGCTGAATGTCATGCGCGCGGCATCCGTGTTCCCGAAGAGATACAGTTCATAGGGATGGATAATGAGCATTTTGCGAAGGCGAGCATTCCTTCTATTACAAGCTTCGAGATGCCAGTCGAGCTGCAAACGCGTTTGGTGGCGGCCTTTCTGATGCGGCAGATGGGTGAGGAAATCGACGAGGAAAGCGCGAAGGAGCTGGATGCGTACTTGGCTCAGAGGAATGAGCATGATTTGCTCATTGATATGGAGATGGTTGTGCGTAACTCTACGCAGAATGAAATAAACCGTTAGTCACCTTGGGAAGGTGGTTAACGGTTTGTTTGTTTTTAACGCGATCATTAGCGATCGTTTAGACGGTTGTGTGATTTTGTTGTTTCAGCTGCTTTTGCTGCCGCAGAAAATCTTTCCCATACTCCCCGTGCGGATTAATGTCCGCGTGTTCGATTTGAATCGTGGCATGCTCGATGCCATACTTGGTTTTCAGCGTCTCGTTAATCGCGAGTATAACGCAAAAGGGTTGAATGTTAGGACTGATAAACACGTGCGCAGTCAGGGAATAATGGTCGGTCGAGACGGCCCAGAGATGCATTTCGTGGACATCTTCTACGCCTTCAACCTTTGCGATCACAGAGCGGATTTCGTCTAGATTAAACTTTTCAGGGACGGATTCCATCAGGATCATGAAGGACTCTCGAATGATTTTGCCCCCACCTGTAAAAATAATGCCCCCAATCACAACTGAAATCAACGGATCGAACCAGAGAAGACCTGAGTAATAAATAACAATCGCCGAAATAATGACACCAACCGAGCTTAGCAAATCTCCGAAAAAGTGCCAGAGAGCGCTTTGTACATTCAGATTCTCTTCCTCCTTGACGCTGTTATGGAGAACCAACGTGAGCACGAGGTTAACGACGAAACCAATCGAGGCAATGCCCAGCATGAGTCCCAATTGGATCGGTTGGGGGTGAAGGACACGCTGGATGGCTTCGATGCAAATGCCCAATGCGATGATGCAAAGCGCCAATCCATTGAGAAAAGAAGCGACAATCTCAAAACGCAGGAATCCGAATGTGAAGCGGGCATTGGGCTGACGCGTAGCAAGTTGGATGGCGACCATGCTCAGGCCAAGCGCAAAGACATCTGAAATCATATGAGCCGAATCGGATAATAGCGCAAGGGAATTCGAAAGCACCCCACCGATAATTTCAACCAGGGTAAAAAATGCCGTTAAGATGAGGGTGACCCACAGGGTTTTTCTTGACTTACTTTGTTCTTTCACATGGTGGAGATGATGATAGTCATACTCGACGCTCATAGGGTTCCTCCTTATTTAGAATTATTCTAATTAGTATATACTTAGTATATGCCACTTGGGGGAAACGTGCAACTGGAATTGGGGAGGAATTTGAATGTGAGGTGGGGGAGGAGTGGAACGGAGACGAGAGACCAGAGACAGCAAATTAGAATATAAAGCGTTTTCTAATTTGTAACAGAAATGAAATATTCCTGTTATGGTTCCATAATGTTCACTTGGTAATATAATAAACAAGACCCCCTTTTTAATATAAACTTTTAGAACCCGGCCCCGTTGGCTGGGTTCCTTTTTTTTGTCTGTGTTTGAAACCGTTGGTAGATAAGGGTTTGTGGATGGTCAGAAGGGGCTATAACACCAAAAAAACGTGCATTGGTCGGTTTTTGGTCGGCAAACTATAGGATAAGAAGGGGAACTAAAGGTTATTTCAGGAGGTTTTCTAAAGCTTTTGAAGCATCAGATTGCATAAAGGAATTAAATGGGAATATAAATCCATAGTTATTTATAACTTGTGTGACCGAGCCTATATTGTATAATTAGTAAAATTTATTCTGGAGTATGCCTGAATCGTGGAACCGGATTTCTCATTTCAGTCTTATCAAGCAATCGATTCCAGAGCTTAGGAATAGGACGTCCATACTTGTGCATATAAGAAAACCTTCCCCATTATACTTATTACCAGAACGAAGTCTTTCTTCCTCGATATGACCAGAGTTAACCCAGAAGAACTTTTTTAATCACCAAGTGAGGGGATCACAGTTTCAACTGTAGATC
Source organism: Paenibacillus sp. J22FR83 (assembly GCF_059691955.1). NCBI lineage: Bacteria > Bacillati > Bacillota > Bacilli > Caryophanales > Paenibacillaceae > Paenibacillus > Paenibacillus sp. J22FR83. The sequence goes on along the minus strand of NZ_JCAUAM010000012.1, from coordinate 76,698 downwards.
TGTTCACTTTTTTCAGTATTCCAAAATGAAATAAAGATAAAATTATTTTTCCACCAGAATTTATAGGTTTTTTGGGTTTTGGGGTAAGCGAAGCTTACCCTTTATTTAATTAACTATTATTCGTAATATTTAACATTTTAATTTTCTGCTAGTGGCTTCTATTCGCTAAAATAAAACTTGACAAGTAGAGAACAATACAGTTGTTTACAAAAACAAAAAAAAACAAACATCTCTTTTGAGTTATATTGGATAATGTTGGAATGAACTTATTTAAAAGGAGGAGAGTCGATGTTAACTTAGATCTGCGTAGTACTGATGTTTTATGAGTAGTGTCAAAATATAAGTGTTTTTATCAGAATAGAATGCTATTTCTTTGAGTAAAATTTTTTATCGCAATAAGATGACTCATATATTTATTTGGAGGAGACTATCATGGCGAAAATATTAAGAATAGTTACATTTTTTACGACTATCATTTTTTTTCTATCTATTATCAATACTTATAACCTTAATGCAAGCGAAATGCCTACTGTTTTTAGCTCGAGGGCGAATCAAGGAGAAATTATAGTTGATAACCTAAATTTGAAAGAAAACAGTGAGAATGTAAATGTTATCAAGAAGAAACGAAAAAGAGTAAGTGAAATATATTCTAAGAGCACTAAAGATAGCAAAACATACTTAAATGATGATAATACGTTAACCGTTGTAAATTCTGCAACTACAAATACTAGCGGTATTAAAGAAGAAATAAATAATATTACAAGAATTTACGAGAATGTGTATGGAAATATTCGTAATGACTCCTCCGTAACATTTCGTACAACAAATGCTTCAACAACAATATCAGAAGGTAAATATTCAATAAATTACGTGCCAATTACTGAAAAATCGGTATCGGCTAGTGTGTATAAAAATACTATTGATTTTAATAATGTCTGGGATGCAGCAACATTAAGATACCATGTTCTAAATAACGAATTAAAAATGGATCTATTATTAAATTCAAACTCAGCTCCTAAAAAAATTAACTTTAAAATAGAGGCAAATAGTTTGAGTCCTATCCAAAAAGATGATGGTACCATTAATTTTATAGATAAGGATAATAAAACAATATTTGTTATTCCGAGAATGTGGGTTCAAGATTCTAAAAACAATCAGCGCTACTTTGATAAATTAAAAACAAATATTGTCCAAGTAGGTTCAGGCTATTTGCTAGAGATTACATTAGATGATCAAGGTTTAGAGTATCCTTTACTAATTGATCCGACAACAACTTATCACGTATTTTCTCCATACGATTCTTTAAATACTGTAGTCGTAGATACGGATAACTTTGATGTGTCATCAATTGTAGAAGTGAAAGTATCCAATAGTTCCTATAATGGTGTATCTATACAAAATTTTCCGACAAAGGTGTTTGCGGCAAAACAAGAGTATTCAAATGATATTGGAGGTGGTTCTCCTGATGAAGAAGGGCTAAATGTAAGCTGGATTGCAGAAACTAATTCTTTTGATGGCAATCAAAATGAAGCAATCATTAATAACTCGTTTTTAACTAACATTCTTGGTCCAAACGGAAAGATTTACGGGTTTGTTTTCTATAGTGACTATTTATACTCGTTTACTAATAATTTTTCTGTAGAAATAACTTATAACCCAACCCCTACGAATACTAGCAACTTACAAGCAAATGTAACATATGGGCAGTTTCATGCACCAATTGTGTCATTAACATGGGCGCCGGCAGCAAATCAATCCTTGATAAGTAATTACGAGATTTTGTTAAATGATAATTACATCGGAAGTACAATTCTAAATAGCGTAAATATAACCGATTTGCCTAATATACGAAATATGTCATATAAATTTAAAGTTCGCCCCTTACTAAAAGATGGTACTTTCGGCCTTAACTCCAATGAAATTGATGTTTATATGGAAGATTTGTATGGAGCAACAAATTTAAGAGGATATGTTGTAAATGGTAATACAATGTATCTTGAATGGGATAGCCCAACAAATTTGGATTCAGTTAATCACTTTGAGGTACTGAATAATGGTGTAGTCATTAAAACGGTGATAGGTAGTTTAAATACAACGATAACGTTAAATGCCGGAGAGATTTATAGTTTTAGAATAAGAAGTGCAACTAACTACGACTTTTATTCTTTATCCACTAATGTATTGGAATATTCTGTGAATCTAGTTAAACCGTTTGTTTATAAATATGATGCTAGTAACAAGCTTATGGGTATAATTAGCCCTCCTGATAACAACTTTCCTACCTTTGGAACTAATTATAAGAGATACCTGTATGACAAAAATGGAAACTTTATTAGTAAGAGAAAGGCAAATACCAACTTTGAGGTTTTTATGTATTAGAAAATTAAGAACATAATAAAACATTTAGATTATCAGTATTATTTGAGTAACAGGAAATAATTAACAAAGATAGGAATGATCACGAAGTAAATGACGAATCCTGCATTGCATCATTCGTAAAGCGTTGATGTTAATCCTAGAAATTTATTCAGGTTTAGAATCATTATCACACTTGGAGGTTAAAAAATGAAGAATCACAAGAAATTTATCGCTATTTCATTATGCGCTGGTCTGTTATTATCAAGTTTTGTTTCTTCTGGTTTTGCCCAAGAAGCAGTTAATAAAATTAGTACAATAACAATGGGACAAAGAGCAATTGAAACTACAATTGTTGCTCAAGTATATGCACCTGTTCCAGCATTAACGGAAGTAACCACAATAAAGGAGTCCGTAGCTCAGTCGGCTATGACATATATCACGAACAGTATCCAATTTGGAAGTCAGACCCCACAGTTTTCCCTTACACAAGAACAAATTACTGACTTGTTCAAGGATGGCTATACTATCGAAGACATAATTAAAGCGGTAGATATTGGGAATAAATTTGGCGTCGAGCCTGTTCTTCTTTTAGATAAACGCAAGTCAGGTGAAGAGTGGGCTCGAATCGAATCAGATGTTAAATATGATAAGAAACGTACATATTTAGAAAAGTACAAACCTTTAAACACAACTAGAGCAAAGAAAATCGAAAATGAAAATCTAGACATTGATAGCCAATTCCATGTTTGGATAATGTTAGATAAACTTGTAGATGAAACTTCTATTGAGGAAGTAATTGCTAATTATAAAAAGAACGGTAAAAAGGGCCTAGAAGATGTACTCATGCAAAAGAAAATTGAATCAAGGTCAGCTAAGACCATGGAAACTTCAGGAGTAGATTCCATAAATCAAATCGAAGACGAGGTGCTGGAGTTGGATTATGCAGTTTCCAGAATAGATACTAAAAAATTAGATAAGTCTCAAATAAAATCTGAGAATGTTGTATACAGCAACACTGTACAGGAGGTTAAGAAATAATGAAAGCACTTATTGGTTTTTTGCAAACTTTTACCTTAAGTGTTCTGCTCTTTTTCTCATCATTTAGTATGGCTTTTGCTGATATAGATAAAGACATGGAAGGTGTACTTAATGGTTTAACTACACCAAGTCTTGTCAATGAAACATATAAAGCTGAGTATCAAGATCGCAATCAGATGGAGGAAATTGTTGATCAACAATCTGGATCCTTAACGTTAAAGCAAAGAGAGTTTAATTTGTTGGGTAAGGATGGATTAGATCTTTCAATTGGTAAGATATATAATTCATCGCAATCAGAAATAGGAAGTAAACGTGTACAGATTACTGCAGTTCCATATCAATATCAAATAGGTACTGGTTACTATTTTGAACTCTGGGGATACAGTTCACAGGCTGAATATAATAGCGGGGCCCACACTTATTACATGAGAACTGGAGCATATGATACAGAAGAACTTATGAACAACTCTTTAAATTCTTCTTTAGGTTCTTGTTTGAGTTTGTATTATATTTGTGCTTATAGGGCTGACTCAGGTCCTGTATATGCAACAGGAGTCACATATACAGTCACTAACCAAGTTTCGCAAGATAATTATCTTCATTCTAGGTTTGATTTAGGTGCAGGATGGTCGCTAACATTCCCTTCCGTACAAATTCAAAATGAAAACGGGACAACTTATCGATACTTTCATGATGGCAATGGGGGAAGTTACCAAATTAATCTTGCCCTAGGTGGAAGTAATCTAGTTGATTACCAGGGGAGTGATGTTCAATTTCTTCAAGACAATGGGAGCTATACAAACGGTCAGAAAATCTCAGCATATGTTTTCATTGCCAGTGATCAAAGAAAGACATATTTTGCTGATGATGGGCGTATTTTGGGTATCAAAGATCGGTTTGGGAACGAAATTAAATTTACACATACAAACAGAACGATTAATGGAGTTTCATATCCACAAATTAATCAGATTGTAGATAGTATAGGCAGAGTTGTTTCTTTCAACTATACAAACAATGTTTCTGAAAGCATAAATGGACAAGCGACTATGACCGATCAGATATTAGTAACTATTCAAGACCCGTTGAATGTTAATCGCTCTTTTAAAATTAAATACACAAAGCTCAGAGAAGCTGTAAATGGTCAAAATGAGCCCAAACTTTGGCGTACCACTTACGCTGTGGGAACTCCGGAAGAATATAGTGTCTATTATGACTATGAGAAGCGGTCCCAACGATTTGATTTCAATAGTAAAGTATTATCCTCTTCATCGTCTTTGCTATATCAAGAAACGCTTACAAAGGTTTCCTATCCAAACTCCGTTTCATATTTTGAATATGAAAGTTTGTTGCGAAATCTAGGCAGTAGTGGACTTTATGATGCATTCCGTGTTAAATCGCGCTACGATAAAGAACTTAGAAATAATGGTTCATGGTATGAAGCGACAATAAAACAAAATGAAATAGCGTACACATACTTTGGAGACTTAACAGGTTATCCATCGTATACAAACCCAGATAGTTTACCAAGCACGTATTCGTTCAATACTACTGCGAAGATTGTATCTACTAATTTGCAAACTCAAACAACCTTTAATGGACAAAAACAACAAATTCAAGTACAAACTACTGCAAATAATGGTGAAAAGAAAATCACAAAGAACATGACGTTTGACTCGAGGTTTAAGTTTCTACCAAAAAGAGTGGAAATGGACACATGTGCAATAAATGGAACTTCTTGCAATGTGCTTTACGTCGATCAGACATATACTCCATGGGGCGGCTTAGAAACAGTTACCCAACCAATTACGCTTACGGAAATAAATGATAGTGTGAAAAAAGCACAATATACGACCACATATGAATATCACCCAACGTATCACTTTATTACCTCGAAAAAGTGGTATCAGAATTCTTCTACACTACTAACCGAATCTTCGTCCTATACAACGGATGGAAGGCTCCAATCTAGTATGAATTCTGCTGGAGAAACCACCAGTATTGTGTATTCAACATTACTGGATGGGACTTTTCAGGTTGACGCTACGAAGCCATTGGAAAATAATAAACAAGCAAAGACGACAACCAAGTATGCTCTAACTGGATTAAAAACTTTCCCGACAACAATCAAACAGTTCTACACTGATGATACCGGGGCACTTGTTTCAACTGAGGTAAATAAAACGTACGATTTGTTATTTAATGTAATCAATACCGAAACGGATAATAGTAATCACCTGAAAAGATATTCATATGATAACTTAGGTCGATTAACTTCTACCGTTATGCCAAACTATACGGGTGCTGATACGGTTACGTATTCAACAGAGCAAAAAATAGAATACACTTCTAATGCAACTGATTCCAATTTTGATACAGAGAACAAGAATCTTGTTGGCACTAAAGTCCGAACATATACAAATGTTAAATATCACGATGCAAGCTTCAATCAAGACGTTACTGAAACGTATTCTGAACGGTACGTGTATTACGATGCATTTGGAAAACTCATTTACCAACAATTTGCAGATATCAATCAAAGTCCCGTAATCTGGATTAAAGAAGCGCAGTACCATTACGATTCTTTACGTCGTCCTATCAATGTAATTGATGACCAAGGAAATACTAAATCTGCAAAATATGATGATTGGGGAAGCATATCGGAGAATATCGATGAATATGGGAATGTGTATCACACTGATCGAGATTTGTATCAACGCAAAACGTCTAGCTTTTTTGTTGCTAATGCTAATGTAGCCTCTTATCGTTCCCAACCAAACTTGGATACAATCAGCATTGGATCAAAGATTGTAATTATTAAAGAAAATTTGCTAGACACAAGCTACGACCAGTGGGGTAAACTTAAAACGCGAGCTGCTTATCCTAATTTTCCTAATCGAACACTTAATCTAGTTTCAGAATCGTATCAATATGATATCGCTGGTAACATGGTGGGTTATATAGACCCTAATGGTAATTTAATCCAATATGTCTACGATAAAATGGACAGATTATTTAAGGTTATTGATCCTAAGCTTCAAACAACTCAGTATAATTATAATCTATTAGGAAAATTGAACAGTTCTCAACAAGGGGATGAAGAAAAGACTTGGTTTAAAAGAAAGGATTATGATGAAGTCGGGAATTTAAAAATAAAAACAAATCAAGCAGGTGTGCAGGAAAGTTTTAAAGTCAATGATTTAGGGCAAGTCACGGGAAGGACTGACCCCAATCATATTCTTTTTGAATATCTTAATGATGAATGGGGACGCCAGAAATTTGCTTCAGATATAGGAGGCAGTAGTAGCTTTAAGACTTACTATGGCAATAGTCCTTTTGGAGCAACAAAAGTTGAAGAGTACATTAACAATGGAAATAGTTTGCTTCGTTCTTTGCAATATAGCTATACATCAACTGGGCTGTTAAGAACCAAGTCAGTTACAAATGAGGGATATACCAACACACTTACCAACCAGTATGATACATTGGGGAGAATAATAAGTGAAAAAGATCCTTTTGCTTATATTACCAAGTATTCCTATGACAAAGGTCGATTGGATAAGGTGCAAACAGATGGTCAAAATGTTCCGGCAACTAGCGATAGTCAATACGCTAAATATACATACTTTCCAAAAGGTAATTTAGAATCTGTTACCTATCCTAAATTAAGTGACAATTCATATTTAAAATCTAATTATACATACGATCAAATAAACCGATTACTCAGTATTACTAATACCAAAGGATCGCAGATAATTTCCCAGTATAATTATTCTTATGATGCAAATGGAAATATGAAGTCGGTGGAAGATGCGACAGGAAAAACAACATATGATTATGATAAGCTAAACCGCCTAACCGAAATTTATCGACCGAATGGTAATAGAGTAACGTATTCATACGATACAAGAGGAAATCGTAAAACATTGTCGGACAGCCATTATAGTATAGAAATGAGTGATGTTAATTACACATATAATGTTTGGAATGGTCTTACGCAATTTGTGAATGCGGCAGGTATGACAAGTTTTCAATATGACCAAGAAGGAATGCGTATAAAAAAGGAGTCCCCTATTGAAACGGTCAGATATTCGTATAACTCTTCGGATAAAGTAATTGCGGAGTCTGATACTAACAATGTAGTAAAAGCCAATTATGTATGGGGGCCAGACCGTTTATTAGTAAAAATCGATCGTAGTAGTACTACAACAACTCAGTATTACTATGTATACAATGGTCATGGAGATGTTGTTCAGATAGTAGATACCAATGGTATTGTAAAGAATAGCTACCAATATGATGAGTGGGGTAATATATTAAATAAGATTGAAGCCCAGGGTGTAAAGAACTCATTCAGGTATGCAGGTGAACAATACGATGAAGAAACAGGTCTATATTACTTAAGGGCAAGGTACTACGATCCCACTATTGGTAGATTTATAAATGAGGATACGTATGAGGGGCGGATTGATAATCCGCTGAGTTTGAATTTGTATACATATGTGGAGAATAATCCGTTGACTCGTACTGACCCAACAGGACACTCATATGCATGGTCTCTTAATTTGATTTCTAAAGGTTACAATAAGGATGCTTACAATACTGCTAATGCATCACTTTTAGTATTTGGGGCTAATGGTCTCTCTGCTGCTATACCTGAATTCTCAGATTTTGCTGATGCAGAGGCAAATTTCCGTCAATTATTTGTTCCTTTTCATGAAATTGCGCAAGTACAAGCTGCAAAAGCAATTTATGATAAATATGGAAAGTCTGCAACATTAGAAAAAAGTATTAGTAAACCAGCAGGGGAAGGCAAAGGGGATTATAAAGCCGATATCGTTTTAGGAAATAAAGTTTGGGAAGTAAAACCATTAAATGGAGAAGATCCAAAGCCACAGTTAGAACTTTATAAAAAGGCAGGGAATCTAGTCGAAGGGGATATGTTTAATCCAATCAATGGTGTAACTGTATTTGGTAATGTTAAGATGAATGTATCATTTCCAGCAAATGGAGAGGTTAATTATTCTTTATATTATCAAAATGAGGATGGAGGTATAAAAGGGTTAACTACAGTAGGTGCGGCATATGTAGTAGCTAGATTATTATTAAAAATGACTCCATGGGGTGGAAAACTATCCCCAGGCTATTGATGAAAGGAGGATGGCTATGCAGTTCGATGATATTAACCAGTTGTATTTTCCAACATATTTTGAGGTTAAGCATTCTCCTACAATTAAGGTTATGGTAAAAATAGATCAAAAGTTAGATGGATATCATATAAGAAATCTTCCTAATCTTATAACTAATTGGTCATACCCTAAGAGTGGTAAGAACGTGAAGCCGTTTAGATTAATTGACTTTAAATCTGCTGAAAAAGGATTTGTAGCAGAAATAAAGTTGATTAAAAAAGATAATGAAGTTGATGAGCTAAAATTGTTTTGTCAGGATATCTTAGATATCTTTAATTGTGAGAAAATAAGTGTATTAGAATGGAAGATGGAAGAATTGTAGATATGAATTTCATACAAATTACCACCTTTGCGACTAACCATCGTAGGGTGGTTTCTTTTTGTCTGCCGCTGTATCGCTAATAACAAAAAATAACCGCTCATAGAGTAAGAGTGGCGGCTAGTCAAATAGACCCCACCTAGTGCGGAATGAATTTAGCGCTGTAAATATAACACATATAACCTATGTCATACCTCTGTGAAGATTTTGTTAATTAGTTTGTACGCACAAATACGTTTGAATAATATACCCTAAATAACGCTTTAGCGTTACATTGAACAGGTCGAAGAGGTCTGAAATAGATTGGAAAGCTGTCCAAACCATTGCAGCTGTAGCAGGGGCAGTGGCTCTAGGGGTTTAATAACTGTTGTATCAGATGGAGCTGGCGCTCCCGCTATTCCAGGGTTGATTAGAATTGTCACACATTAGTGTGTTAAAATGGAGGGTATAGCTAAATGGACATTCAACCAAAGAATAGGTTTTCAATAAAGAATGTGCTAGAAAGGATTGCTGGAGCAAGACTAAACATGGATTTTTGTTTGAGGGTAAACTGGCTTCAGTTCTGTGGAGATATACTCGAGAAGTGAGTGGGATAGAGCAGTTTATTACATTCCAAAAAAGTAATCACTTTTCTGCTCTAAGGTTTGACATTAGAACATCTCTTAACCCTAATACCCCTATTTATGCTAATCAACTAGAAAAGCGAGTGGAGGAATGGTGGGAGTACTCCGATGAAAACTCCCTAGCGGATATCGTTTTTGAATTAACCAACGTTCTGATCGAGAAAGCAATTCCTCTGCTTGAAGTTTTAAGCATACCAGATCTTTGTCCTTCAGAAGAGTTAGGAAGGAAATTACTGGATAATCCTAAACAAGTGGCTTACAAATTTGCTCAAGAGTTTGAATTAAATTTATCTGAAGAAGCGAGCATATCTATTGTTGAAAGCTTACTGCTTAAAAGAAAGGCAATGCTATTAACTGAAGACTGGGATTATATTATGGGAGCTAGTGCTTATTTAGGTCAATTAATAATACATACTTTTGGGGGGGAATGGGAGTGGGAAGATCTAAGAAAGACTCCTTCAATTGTGGGTATTAATGGTAAACCAAGTATTACTTTCAGTCCGCTTAGAAATGTGGCTCTTTTCTGGGGTAACCCTAACAGAGAGGATTACAGCTTATTAAGTAAATATAGAGTAATAAAATTTGTTGCTACTAGATAATATATGTATAAAGAACCACCCCGTGACTTTTCACGGGGTGGTTCTTTATATCGGTATTGGTAGACTCTCGATGCAAGGTCTGGTTGAAAAATTATCTGGCAAGTCGTAAGGACTCCTGTAAAGCCTTGTTTGTAACCTCTATCCTTTTGTAATGATGGTTTATAGCAGATTAGTTTTGGCAGTTAGTTGATTAAAACAGGTTCAATTAGACTGTTATTATTCTATTTGGGGAAATTAAGCAACATCTAATAGTGACAGGTAAGGAGCTGCGTGCATGGAAAACCAGGAGACAGAAGAGTTTCTCATAAAAAAGTTACGCAATACATAGAAGGGTATGTCTATGATGCTGATCTATTAAGTAGCGATTGTTTGAAAGTGATTGTGGAGATAGTACGTACCTATCCAATCAGAGTGAAGGAAAATGTTAATGATCTAGGATGAGAAGGGGAACTAAAGGTTATTTCAAGAGGTTTTCTAAAGCATTTGATGCATCAGATTGCATATTAGGCATTAGATGGGAATATAAATCCATAGTTATTTTATAGCTTGTGTGACCGAGTCTTTCTTGTACGATTTTCGGATGAATTCCTAAAATTAGTAAAATTGATGCTGAGGTATGCCTGAGATCGTGGAACCGGATCTTTCTCATTTCAGTCTTATCAAGCAATCGATTCCAGAGCTTATGACAATCATGTTTAGGAAGAGGACGTCCATACTTTGTGCTTATAAGAAAACCTTCATCATTGTACTTGTCACCAGAGTGTAGCTTTTCTTCCGCGATGATACGAATTCTTTTGTTGATAGAGTCTATAACAAATGATGATATTGAGATGGAGCGTGTACCAGCTGCAGTTTTAGTTCCAACTTGTAGCTCCCTTTTGAAGTTTAAAATGTTGCGAATGTATATCTTCTTATTCTGTAGATCGATGTCAGACATTCTTAATCCCAGTATCTCCCCTTGGCGAATACCGCAATGTAGCGCAAGTACAAAAATTACTGCTAGTCTATGATTGGATGTCGCGGCTAAAAAGACTCTGGCTTCATCTGGACTCCAGTGAGCCATTTCTTTCTTTGAAACTTTAGGCTTCGATACGAGCGCAGCAGGGTTACGTGGAATTAGCAACTTCAACTCAGCATCAGCCAGTGCCTTATGAATCACCTTAAAGACATTCTTATTAAAACTTTCAGATAATCCCTTCTCCTCGATTGTACTTAAAAGATTTTCGATGGTCATCGCGTTAATATTTACTAGCTTAATACGCCCAACTTCCGGGATAATATGTTTTTCAATAAGAGTTGAATATCCTTTTTTTGTAACTTCTCTAATATCCCGTCTGTTCAGGGCGGAAATCTGGAGGCAAGAGCAGTTTCTTTACTTTTAATAAGGACTTCAGCCGCGGCTCTTGTACTTCGTAATCATTAATAGAACTAGCCCTCCGCATTTTTGATTAAGAAACCATTTACCTAGAGAGCTGATCATGGCCGTCTTTCCTTTCGGACTTACAACAAGTGATCTCGGCCAAAACGTTGTAACGAGCTTGCTTCTCCGTAATGGTAGATCTTTCATTCAAATAAATCCTCTCGGCTCTTTCATTTTGAATTTTGCTTTGTTGATATACAGCCGTTATGTAGCCTCGGCATTCGGGATCTATACTTCGAAATCCCCTCAGCCATGAGCAATCGAAATATAAGAGTCCTATTAAAATTTTGTCATTGTAACGGCTTAGCATGGGACAAGCCCGGCAGGAAGAGCTGCTAGAGTATGTATTAAGAAGCGAGATGGAGGAAGACCAGCTGCAGCTGCAGGCTCTTTCTATGAATTTGAGTCCCTAGTATAATCAGAATATATTGATTTTGAAGTTAGGTGCATATATGGATATTCCAGTGGTTTCTGTTGATATAGAAAAGGCACATGTTGATTACTTGGAATTCAAATCCACAAGGCACAGCAAATTCTTTGATATGTACCACATATTGAGCAGTGAAACTAATCCTGCCATTTTATTAGGGCTGAGGAAGCTGTTTCCAGCATTTGCGTATGTTCTACTTGAAGATATGGGAAACTCGATTAAGAACCGCTGCTAAGTGTCTATAATGTTTTTGAAGGACAAAAGGGGGATTAGTCGTTGAGAGTTATCGCATGTTCATAGAAACTGAAATACCCGAATTTTTACGTCTTTGGACATTCCACCACTGAAAAATCGGGATAATCTTATAACACCAGAGCATCGGATATACGAAGTAATAATTATGATAATGAACCTGTTGAGGTTTTCTCAACAGGTTCAAGCTAAGTATCATGTAGCATATTCTTGTTACATGACTGATATTGCAAGAAATCTTTTAACTCTAAATTGCTTCAATTTCTTCAAATGCTAGACCAACGAGTTGATTTTCGTGATAAAAATCCAAAAAACGTTCGCTACAATAAATCACTTTTGGCCAAAAATAGGGGATTCTAAAAAGATCATTGCCATTCCAAGTTGATAAGTCAAGTTTAAATGAAGTAAATGAATCTACAACCTGATTACCAGGTGAATATGCTCTTTTGTAGCTACATTTATTACAATCCTCTGTAACCACATTTGAGCTAGGGTGAAAGTGAACGGTAGAAACAATATCAAATCTCTCGTAAACTGGGGGATTATCTGCCATTTTCTTAACATTTATCCCTGTTTCACGTATATATCTCCTTTGCTCTATTGTTAAATTATTAGTAGAAATTACCGGAAAAGACATAGTGGAAAACCCGGAAATTTGGTTTTCACGCATAAGATGACTTGTTTTTTCTAAAACAAGAGGAAATTTATAAGTAGATAAAAAATTTGGATAGTTAGTATTTGTTAGTGCGACTTCATATGTCTCTGGTACGACTGACCTTCTCCATTGCCTATTGCAATCAGAACAGTCAATTTCTTCAGTATTACCCAAATCTGCAACCTCTGTACCATAAGCAAACCTTGGCTTGTTCCCTTGGCTAAGGGATACATAAAAGAATTTCATATTTAACTCCTTTCAGAATCGGTTTAAATATCCGAATTTCTTAGCGATTTCTCTTCCTTTTGCAAGTACCTCCGCCACTGTTGGCGTCACACCATTAAGAGCATTTATATAATTTTGCCATTCTGTATTTAAAGCTGACTTATCACGTAGATGTTTTGTGGCTTCAATCCAATCTAAATTCTTAGGTTTATGAATTTCTTGATCAGATCCAAAAACACTTTTAAAGAAACTTCTGAATTTATTCGGGAAATGATGGTGTGCATGGTATTTATTTCCGTCTTGTGGGAACTTTCCATATTCTTTAATTAAATTATCTCTCTTATTTGAGTAAGTATATTTGGGTGCATTTTGTAACTTTCCGTTAGTTGATAGCAACACTTCAGTTGATATACCCGCTCTTACTGTAGCGAATACAGATACCGCCTTTAGAATTACTTTAGCACGATTAGCTGTAATTGAAATTCCAGCAGCAGGAACTGACGCGGGTGAACCTGCCACTGAAGCAGCCGATAGAACCGCAACAGTACCGGAAGCTATTGATGTAGCCTGTGCAGCATAAGATGCTATCTTCGATCCAGTTGCTGCACTTGCCCATGTGGTTATTGATGCAATACCAACTAGAATATGACCTGCTAAATATAAGGATTCATCTTCATAGGTATCAAAATCAAATATATGTTCCCCAAAAAAGCCTGAAAATAAATGGTCATCAACCCCAACCATTATTCCTTGATTAAAGTAATATAAATCGTCCTCTTCCTGAAAATCGCTAGTTTTTAAATTAACTTTATTTAAAATATCATTACAAATATCATCAACAATACCCTGAAAGTCAAGTTCTTTAAGATTACTCCAAAAACCGCTTATATTAGCTTCATTCTCATCCATTGAAAGAGCAGCTACATTTGATGGATGATCAATCCCTCCATTATAAGCATATCTACTCGTTACTGTCCAACCACTGTTGTAATGTTGGTATTCAGTTAAAAGAGAGTTATTATCTGAAATAATGATTGCTTTTTGGTTTCTTGCATATTCATCAAAATTCGAAATATAAACTCTTTTACTTATTCCTTGTCGATCTATTACCGTAGTGTAGTACCATTCGGGGGTATTTACGATTCCTAATCGGGTGCTTATGGCTTCATTTGATGCTCCCTTTACTAAAATGTAATAAGTATACCCAACATTTAATTTTTTTCGTATATATGATAATTTTATATCATTACTATCATCATTTTGGTCAATTCTGTTTTTTAAATTAGGATCATCATAAATTTCTAGCATTGTATCACTGACAACGTTGTTCAAAGGCATAGTGTATATAGAATAGCTGCCATCTTCCGTTGGTGTAAATTTATAAATGTTAGCATTATTCGATGCGACTGAAACATCAAGTAGCTGGTCGGGGGAAATAGTTCCTGCAACAGGTCTAGGTGTATCCGAACTTATTTTAAAACTACAATATAGTTTGTGTGAGATTGAAAAATAATAAGGTCTAACTCTCACGAAATAAGGTGTATTCGCTATTAAATTATACCTTACACTTGAAAAACGATTCCCTACCATTAAATCATCATTCGTTGACAACAAATTATACTGAGCTTCATCAGAAAACAGGTCTATAACTGTATCATTAGAAGCACCTGTGCCATCATAAGGACTAGTTTCAAAAGTATAAGACCCAGATACACTAGGTATGAATTTATAAAGTCTTGACTGCGCATTATTCTCGCTGAGATTAACAGACTGATTCACTGATATTGGCTGCGTAGAGTGGTTTGTACCAACTGCAATGAAAACTGACTGTCCCGCACGCCCCTCACTGTCGTTTGCACTAAGGAAGGTTATTAGAGTAGTACCTGAATCCATATAAATTGTGTATTCGGTACTGTTTGTTATTCTATCACCCACATTATAAGATTTCGCTCCGGGAACTGATCCCCACTTTAATGTTACACTGTTTCCATTATAGCGAGTTATTTCAATATTACTAATTCTCGGTAATGGGGTATATGTATCACTAATAGAAAAAGTATAATTTGATGCACTATCAATTTCCTCAGTTGGTTTAACTCTCACCTCATAGTCGAAACCATCGACAACTTGGGGGAAGGCTTCAGTTTTTCCTTTTGCATATGAAGACGATTCAAATAACAATTTCCCGTCATTCTTACTATAAAACTCTAATTTGGAATATGCTGTTCTATCTAGTGAAATTTTAATTTGACCACTCTTGTCTGCCTTAAATGTATATACGTGATATTCATTGTTATTAAAAATTGCTGTTTTTTCAGAATCAGGAGTAGTAGTAAAGTTTTTTGGATTTGCGCTTGCAAGGAATACTTCATCAATAAACCCATCATCACTTTGTAGTTTTCTGTATTTTAATGAAATATTCACACAATCCTGTAAGAGATTATTCAAATCGTTATATTTTTTTGCAGTCTTAATTGTTTCGATTAGCTTATCTAACAGGTCACGTTTCTCGATAATTTGTGCTAATAAATATTCCCTTTCAGTATCGATTTCAATGGCATCACTAATTTTCGTAAGCTTTCTCAGTAACTTACTTATTTCTTGATAAAAAACATCATATTCAGTCTCGATGTTTGGATTATTTTCACCTTCAACTAGCTTTATCTCAGGACCAGACGCTGATACGTCTTGATTTTCCTGTTGAAGCACTCCTAGAGCTCTCGCAACGTTAAGTATTCCATTACCATATTCAACGACATTTCCCAATTTACCGGCACTCTCATACAGCTTATTTTTAAGTTCCGAGGCAGTGTAGTTGGGAAAGTTACTCCACACAACAGCTGCTGCACCTGTAACATGTGGTGCTGCCATAGATGTACCAGACATTAATCCATATTTCCCATCAAGAATGGTACTTAAAACATTATTTCCAGGTGCAACAAGATCAATTTCTTTTCCAGTGCTAGAGAATTGAGCTCTTTTAGAGCTTTCGTCCACAGCTCCAACAGATACTACTTCTGGAAATAATGCAGGGTATGTTTCAGTTTCATTGCCTACTCCCCGGTTACCAGAAGCAGCAACCATAAGTATACCCTTTTTATCAGCATCTTTAATGACATCATGAAGTGCTTGACTATAATTAGTTCCACCGAAACTCATATTTATTATATCTATTCCATTATTTATTGCCCATTGAATACCTTGAATAATCTTACTGTAATTACCTTGTCCGTTCGAGTCAAACACTTTGACGCTATATAACTCCACATCTTGTGCTACTCCCACTACTCCTATATTATTTTGAAGGGCTCCAATAACACCGGCAACATGTGTACCATGTCCATTATCATCATCGTAGCTTGAATTGTCCAAGAAACTTATTCCACCAGATATTCTTAAATCAGGATGTGGGGCGATTCCAGTATCAATTACTGCAACTTTTATTTTGGGGGCTCTATACTTATTTAAAATTAATTCGGTTCCAATCATCTTTATTCCCCAAGGAAACTGTTCTTTACTACTTGTCTCATTTACATTATATTCTATTTCTTTAATTTCCGAGACTTGAGCAGAGGAGTCTAACTCAAAAAAATCTAAACTACTATCGCTCACCAATGATTTTAATTCATTCTCATCAAGCTCAGCACTGATTAGGTTTGAAGTTATTTTCTTTCTCTTACTATTAGAATTTTTATTTAAAAAGGTCGATGAATCGTGTTCCTTTTTAAATGAAACGATATACTTTTTCTTATCTTTTGCTTCTTTTTTTTCTACATTCTCATTTATTGATTTATCAGGTTTAATAGGTAGAGCTTTGAGTTCCAGATCTAATAATTTTGCTTCACTGGCATTTACAGGTGCTGCATATGCAAAGCTAAATGAGGTACATAACATTGCAACTATAACTATGAAAATGATCAATTTCCGTAACAATCGCATTCTAGTCGTCTCCTTTAAAATAATATTCGTTTAGCGTGCTCCATTACCCCATTTAATTGAATTGCTTTTTTTAGATATATTTAGAGAAGAATCATATGCTATTACTTGAATATCACATGTAGCAAATTCCGACATATTTGTAATTGTTGCATAATTAGTAGTTACAATACCTAAATAAACTGAGTTAATATAAATGCCATAATACGGAACACCACCAAACTTATTGTTATCTTCGGAGGGGTCCCAAGCAATTGTTACTGAATCGCTACTGCTATTCATTATGTGTACATTTATAGGAGGACTTGGAGGTGTGTAGTCAGAAGTAAAAACTGAATAACTCAAAGTATTTTCGCTTAAATTACCAGCGTAATCCTTCGCTTTAATCTTAAACGCATTCCAACTTGCAGGCTCGAGATCTTTAAGGGTAAATGTTGTCAAGTTTGTTTCGCCTACTACGATATCATTATTAATTATAAGATAACTTTTAACACCGGAATCTTCATCAAAAGAACGAGTCCAACTTAAGTCAATACTAGTATCCGTAATATGGGTCCAACCCAAATTTGTAGGTTCAGTGGGTGCAGTCTCATCCAACGTTTTGACTTTTAATAAATTTCTCGGAGGTGAAAAATAACTTGTGTCCTTTTCATTTGACATTACGAAAAATGAATATTCTGTATACTCTTCTAGATTGCTAACTACATATTCTTGTGAGGTGGTTTTACCGATAGAAATTCCATCCTGAACCACCTCATATTCAGATACTAATTCAGGGTTTGTCACTTCCCAAGAAAGTGTAATCGATGTTTTTGTTTGTAATCTGGACCATAAGTTCAATGGTGTTATATTTTTTGTCATTACAGTGATGGGTGCAGACTTTTCAGATTGAACTCCTGAATTACTAATTGCTTGAACTGAGAAATTATATGACGTGTTATCGGTAAGATTTGTGACTAATAATTGTGTAGTTGTTGAAGTACCAATGAAATTGGATCCATTAAAAACACGATACTCCTTTATTCCCGATACTGATGACGATGGGTCCCAAGTCAAACTAACTTTTGTTGCTGATTGTTCTGTTGATTTGAGATTACTAGGTATAGAAGGAACACTAATATCAACTACATATACAACATATTCAGGAGATCTAGTTACATTGAAATTATTGTCAATAATTTCAAAATAACTAATGTACTTACCTGGATTATTATTGAATCTACTAAACTGAGCGGTCATTCTCCAAGTTCCATTTCCTAAATTCACTGCTGAATCGTAAGCCCAAGCGGTTCCTGCCATTTCAGATCGAGTATAACCACTGACTGCTTTGACTCCAGATTCAGCATCTTTAACGCCAGAGATCAGTAAATCATAAAAACCATTACTAAGACTCACAGAAAGTGGGAAAGCAACTCCATCGAATGTTGGTGGATTATTATCAACAACAATTGTGTCAGTGTAGGTTATACTTAAATTACTATTTAATATATCTACATAATTACTTGAATATGGAGCACCGCCGCTTATCGTGGCGCGTAACCCAGTAATTCCCGATTTATTAATAAATCCACTAGCATTATTTAATCCTAGACCAATTGTTGTGCCGGAAAAGTTATATATATTAATCAAATTCGCACTCGGATTTGCGTCAGTTGTGTATGCACCTTCAAAATATTGATTATACCACTCGAGAATTAATAATCTATTATCACGATCACCATTATATCCAATTCCTTGTACTATCCATGTAGCTGAATTGACCATAGCGCTTTTTGGTATACTTGATGTATCCCACTGTATTACCCCAGTTGAATTTACAAATTGTCCAGAGTTTTTTGACTTACTTGCAAATCCACAACTTCCATAACAATTTGTCACAAATTGTTGTTGAATCGGAGGGTAACTGCCTCCACTACGCACGATAGCTCCCATTCTGAAGATGCTAACATTAACTGAAGGGTCTATAATTATTGGGTATGACAATCCACTGGTGTCTACGCTTAAGTCTAAATACGATTTATTTCCTTCTTTTCTCATCTTCTGTGTTACTTCTTTAGTAATACCATTTGAATCCACCAACCATGCAGGACTAATACTAAATATATCTGATGAAAAGTCACTATTTAATTTACCTTTAATCTCAAAAGAGAATAATGAAGGTGCAAGTGAATTTTTTAACACTATTGACTCTTTAACTCCTTCGGGAGTTACTTGCAATATGAGGTCCGAGTATTTCCAAACATTTGAGTAATGTACTGAGTCCTTAGAGTATACTGAACCGGTAACACTTTCGGCATTAAGAGGTATGAATTTTAAAGTATCTTTTTCTTTACTTATGCTATAACCTTTTTTTATGTTTTTCGGTATAACTGGACTAAATGGGACCTGAGTAGCTCTAAAATCCATATCATTGGATTTTAAATTTTTGTTTTTTGCATCGTTTTTAAAAGTTTTAACTTCAGCAACTGAATCTATAGATAAAGTTCTGCTATCATCAGATAATAATTGCTGTTCATCAATTAGCTCAGTATTAATATCTTGAAATACGCCCCTTTCATCTATAAAATGCATTGGTTGTGTAGAAATTAGTGCTTCAATTGTGCCATCGTCATTTCTAAAATGTTTACTATTTAAAGTTCTCCTACTTAATAATTCTTGTTTTCTCAAAGAAATAAATGGTTTGCCATAAACTTGTTCTTTGACTGTTAATTGATTTTCTGAGTTTAAATTCATTAGTCTATTATTGCTGTGTTCTTCTAATTCGTAATTTTTCTCTATTGTAGGACTATTTGGTAATTCATTCGAATAATTCAATGAAAGAGGAGAATTATCAAAGGCTGCATAGGAAACATCATAAAAATTTAAAAGGAGAAAAACCATTAAAAATATTTTGGGAATCTTGTAATATACCACAATAATCTTGCCTCCCTATAGATAAAAAATGGCAACAACAGTAATACATCTGTCAAATTACTAATATTACAAAAAAATGGAAGGATT
Source organism: Paenibacillus sp. J22FR83 (assembly GCF_059691955.1). NCBI lineage: Bacteria > Bacillati > Bacillota > Bacilli > Caryophanales > Paenibacillaceae > Paenibacillus > Paenibacillus sp. J22FR83. Next base: position 56,657 of record NZ_JCAUAM010000012.1, on the reverse strand, counting down.
GGTCTGCTATTTAATAACTCAACTTTCGCACTTCGAAATTGGTAAATAGACCTTGATGCAAGTTGGCAAACCGGCAAACTAATCCTGGAGCTGACAATGAATCAGTTTTGAGATTCTCTTTCCTGTCTCTGCGGCAACTTCATTCATCGTGCACCCAGTTGTTGAAGTGCGACGACCACGCCAAATTAGTGAATACACGCTTCAGACACTGTGAAAAAAGCACTTCTCATGCGTATTGAAAAGCTCATAATCGATCACTTTGTGGCTATCCTATTGATGATGTTGAACAGATACTGTCCATACGGATATACGTGACGCCAATCCCCAAAACTTGGTTCAGCTGGTCAACGGCTAGGTCTCGAAATAAGTAGGGATGGATATGTTAGGCATGGAATCGCTTGCTTAAATTAGGTTTCGGTTTTAGATTGCTGCTAACCCAATGTTTTCATAAAATGTCGTACACGCCTACGGTTGACCTCAATGCCCCCGGCCTTGAAGAAAACGTCGATAACCAATGTAAGTTGCATCTTATAGATTTTATCGATCTGACGCATGATCAGGATATTCACATCGCTGTCACTGTTCTTGTATCTGTAGCGATAGACACTGGTCCTGTTCTAACCCCGCAGTTCTGCCTGAAGCTTAATTGTGATCTCTGTATGGTCACGCTCCACCATCGTTTTGCGAGCTTCAAGTACTCCATTTGAGGCGCTTTTCAGTGCGAAAGTTGAGTAAACAACTCCTGCTTTGCAGATGAGAGAAACAATCTAAAACCAATCATTTAATTGTACCTTTTTTAAAAAATATAAATTGATAACTCACGTAGGATATAGGAACTTTAAATCCTACAAACATACTTTCGTTCTTTCCATTGGTCCATTCCTTCTTATAGCTGTATTCTTCATACGACTAAAACTTTATCGCGTTCGTAAAGGTTTCATACTACTGTAGTGGGTGTTCGATCCTTACATCTGCACATTTCATAAAAGAGAAATACTTACGGAAACTACCCCAACGTTTCTACACCTACTCATCACTCAAGACAATAGAGACATTTATATACCCCTTTCGATAACTTATAACAACAATTTTAACTATATATTACTTTAATTCTATTTGCAGTAAGAGAAAATGTCGAAATCATAGGGTTTTTGTCGAGAAAACAGGGGGGTTACTCAAACTAAATAATTAATTAACTAAAATCTTGTTTTTTTTATAGTTCTAATACATAGTTGTGAGATTTAAACAATTAATATGATAATCTCCTTCTTAAAAGAAAAATTAGTTAAGATCGGGTAGGAGGCTACCCATTAATTGAATCACCAACCCTCCATACCAGTATATGTTACTTTCTGTATACGGCTGTTCCGTTAAATGAACGTAGTGTCTTATTGATAATAATCCGAGAAGAAAATAAACCGAGGTTCTTTGACGTGTTTTACGAGGACCTTGAGGGGAGAAACCAATTTTTGCGGAGTTTTTGATCGAATGTATAGCTTTCAACAAAAGAGCATAGAAATAAAGAATTACTCTGCTAATGATTTTATAAATAATAGAAATTGATATGCCGTTCAGTTTACTTCTAATGGTTATAATGAAATAAATTAGAGAGCACTGTGACTGCATTTAGAAATAAAAACATGCACAAAGATTTCGGAGAAGAAGTGATTACAAAGTTGAAAATATATGGAAAAATAATGAGATTGCCGATGTAAAAGATATAAAAATTAGTTTTAAAGAGCAGTGTATTAAAGCAAATATTATTAGAAGACTTAATCAAGATATTGTTTGTATCATTAAAAGAAAAATCAGGTAAATGGCAAATTCAATATTTATTAAGTATATCTGATATGTGGGTAAATGAAATTACGCAAGTGAAAATAGATATTTTATTGAGATATATGGAGGTGGCTGAAAAGTTTCTTTGCAGTAAGACTACAAAAGATCAACTACTCTGGAAAAAGTTCTTTGCTGTAGCGAGTTATTATAATATTTGGATAGCTGATAGCTTATTGGATGAGCAAAAAGAGGAAAAGTTTGGTTAAAGCATTAATTTGCTGGCAAAGCTTATGAAGCAAGTTGGTTAAAGTATGCAGTTGATAGAAATCATTCGGAACTATTTGATAATACAGTTTCGTATGACGAAGATCATGAAAAAGTTTATATTAATAATACGCATAACTATAAATATCATAAATGGGATGAACGGCGCAAAAGGAAACATATTTTTTCTCAACAGTCTATATGTTTGACTTATTAGATAATAATACCAAGTCAGAATATGAGGTGTATTACTCTCCTATTTGGGGGACTAACATGGTAAATCCTTTTCTGCAAAAATTTATGAGAATGGTGCTTTAATAAAATTAAACTTAGAAATTATCAATTAATTTGGTCTGCGGTTGTTTTGGAGTGGAGATAAACCAATTGGGTGCATAATGTGGACAAGAAAGAGGTATCTTAGGTTATATGCACGCCTATGAATTCCCACATGAACCCATTAATAGTATCACTGTTACCGATAAAAAGTAGTAATTACAGAGTTTAGACATAGGAGTGAGTATAAGCAATATACATATGATTTAGCTAAAAACATATCTGACATTGAGATCAAAATACAGGATTTCGAAGTGAAAGTTAAAGGTTATAATAAAATAGAGGATGCAAATCATTCTATATGGGAAAAACGTAGTTACTCATACAATTATGAGGAAGTGTTTAGACATAAATATAAAAATAGTAGTATAATCCAAATAAAGAAATAAAGCTTTATAGAAGATAAAATCATCCATAGTATTGCATGTAAATATCTTCTCAAATAAATCAAAATAAATCCAGCGTGATCAGCATACGACAAATATTACTATGAATTACCGCTAAGCCTAACCATAGCTTACAAGATAGAGTAAGAGGTGGTCGGTTTTTGGTCGGCAACCAATAATAATTGCGGGTTATTGTGGGTAACACTAAGACAATTATGAAAAAGGGAAAGCCCCGAAAGCCTTATAAATCAAGGCTCAAGGAGCTTTTAGTTCATTATAGGATACCCACGGTAACACGCAAAAATACAGGAGACCCAGCCCCGTTGGCTGGGTTCCTTTTTTTTTGTCGTGGAGAATAACCCTTGTGGGGGAAGGCTTTTCGTGGCGTGTGTGTTATTCTAAGTTTCAAAAAGAAGTTTTGGTAGGAGTCTTAGCCCCCAAGCAACTTGTACGAGTCGTATTGTATTGGATTATCGATAACGATGTTGGTATTATCTTTAAGTACTTCTAACAGATAATGCTTAACTTCTTCAAAGGTTAGAATGGTAAATGACTGATTACTATGACAAATGAAGCCTGTTCCTCTTCTATGTGATCATAGGAGGTTAATAAAATAGGAGAGTTCCCAAAGCTGATTCTATTTAACCAAGAACCTTAATCGTTTGGTTCTTTCTTCACGTTCGATTTGACCCATGTAAGATGTCTTCACACTTTCATTCAGGGCAAGTAGCTCTTGCTTCATTACACCTTTGCCTAAACTTCCAGATATTTTCGCCTATAGCTTCCATGTTTTTTCATCTCTCCCCCCAAAAAAAGATAGACTTCCTTTTGAAAGGTCTCAATATGAAATAGTAGGGATATTACCGATATAGTTTGGAATAAGTGAGGAGCGTATTGTTTAACATGCAAATACATTATTTACAGACGGTTTTTGCCGATTACGAGATGGTCGAGCACTTCAATGCTTATGATTTACCCAGCCTCTTTTAAGTGTTTTCTCAAAATTACGTATTCAGACGATGGGATTGAGTCTCCACTTGAACGATCTTGTGCGCATATAAGAGATGCGCTGCAACGCTTGAACGTGGCGAATGATATAAGGATTTTGGATAGGAATTGTAAGAATTTTTACTAACTGTAACATTGCAGTGATTTGGCGTGTTTTTATCAAAGCCAATACCTTTAATGGAAACTGGCTGCTGCTTAGAGGCGTCCATAAGCTCTACTGTTGTCAAGAAGTGTAGGTATAACTTTAGATGACGCTGTCTAGATGCTCTATTAGGAATTCGGTGAATAACTTTTTCAGATGTTCATTGTGTTTCTGATTGATAGAACATGTTTCCTGTGATTTGGGGATTGAAAAATAAAAATACCGAACACGTTTAATTGTGTTCGGTATTTTGCGTCCAGCAGGATGTCCTCTCTCGAGGACTACCTATCATGTATAGGTATCAGGAATATAATAAAAATTAAAACCAATGGGTTTACTAAAGCAATAAAGGCAATTTAACGAATCATTGTAAATGACAAAAGTAAGTGTAGATTGAAGCCGATAAAATTAGTCTGATGATTCTAAATCCACCCGAAGTTAAAGTATACATAGTAAGAGAATCTTATGAATACAGTAGGAGGTTCTCGCGCTATGTTAAATATTAAAGATAAATCCGTCATTATTGAAATGGATCGGAATGACTTATGGCAATTAGGAACTGCTTTATTCAATGGAATCATAATGGAGACACAAAAAAAATGGGTGCATTATTATAAAGGGGAAACTGAGGCGGATTTTCTCCACTATGTGCGACTTCAACACCATGTAATTCTTGCTTATCTCCAGGAAATTTATTGCTATTTAGACAGAATTGAATTGATAGACTCATTAGAAAAAGAATTACTCTCTATTTATCGACAAGAAATTCCAGGCTAATACGATAATATTTTACAGAAACCATCTTGGCATGTAAAATGTTGTTAGGATAATAATGTCAGCTTGAGGTGTAAAATGGCCGCTTTTATTAACGTTTCTGAACTCATACCAAAACATTCTGGACTTCAAGTTTGTCTTTCTGATACTAACCCGGTGCAAGTACTTCAATGGCAATGCAAGGGTGTACCTAATGCAGATCTACAACGTGGTGTATACTCAGGATCCTCAGCTCATTTCAAGAAAGCCGAATCATTTATTCACTTAGCTAAGGAAACACGTGCTGATCTTGTGCTTACCCCAGAATACTCGTTTCCAGACGAAATGTTGAATCAGATTGTTCATGACCCTGATCTTTGGCCAGCAAAAGGTACTTTATGGTGCTTAGGGATGGAGGGTTATTCTTTACAAGAATTCCGTAGAAAAATGGATGATTGGGAAAGCACAGGTTGTACATTAGTTATACGGAATGCATATTCTCGTCTTTTGGAAAGGAATTTTGTCGATGTACTTATTTATTTGTTTTTAATTGATGAGAAGACCTTGTGCATTCTTCCTCAATTCAAAACAGTTCCAATGTCAGAGGTATGGAATGATTATGAAGTGCCCGGTCTATGTAAAGGAGAACTTGTCTATATATTTGATTTATCAGGTGCCAAAGCTGATCAAAATCGCTTCCTTTCTTTGATATGTTCTGATGCGTTAAGTGTTAGTCCGCAAGAATTTTTAGATAAGACTGAGGGGAAAAATCTAACCATTTTTCATGCACAGTTGAATCCCAATCCAAGACATCAGGGCTTTCGTACTTTTAGAGATGGGCTTTTTAATAGGAATGCGGGTAGAGATATTAGGCTTATAACGCTAAACTGGGCAGATGGAACCGTAATAGATAATATACAATTTAATAAGCCTTGGTCGGCTTTCTATAAAAAGTCATCTGATGGTACAGTTGCCAAAAAAGATATAAGAACAAAGAACCTTGATAAAGGAACATTTTACGCTTTACATAAACATACAGAAATTTGGTACAGCCATAGGGGAGAGCATTGCAAGCGTTTTGATATTAACAAGGGCTTTGAACTCGGTGTCTTTCCTGTGCTTACAGCGCACCATGAACCAGTGACAGTATCCTGTTATAGCTTCGTTGAAACCTTACGAAGGTGGATGCCTGCACCATGTGATCCGCCCTACTCCATTCAAGATTTGGTCGATAGTTTCGGTGAAGAGTATGATTTCCCGTTATATGCAGATCCACATGATTCGGATGCTTTCTTTGGGCTTTGTTTCGGACACTTTTTTGAAGGTGAATTGAAAGCTGAAGACGATGAACTAGTCACACGAATGATGTTCGGATCTGACTCGGAGGCGGATACTAAAAGGAGAAGTAAAGCTGGTCTGTATAAACGATTAGTTACCTTGCTAAAACGACAGCGATTCCCAAAAGAGTTCAAAGAGCTAGTAAATAACCATAGGCTGTATATTGATTCGGAAACCGCAGAGACAACGACGAAGTATGGTAACGTATACCCCAAGGATGCTCCGATTGAGGAGTTAAATCCATTTCAATCGGTACTTTGCATCATTTCAGCCTATACTAATCATTATGATGTAGAGAGGCAAGTTAATGATATAAGGCAACAGATGCATTCTAAAATTCGTCATAAATTAGTTGTCTATTATCGACCAGATGATTCAGATGAATATATTTTCTTTGATTTGAGCCAAACAAGGATTGATAAGGCAACTGTTACTAAGGCTCTGAGTTCGATAAAAGAATAATTTTGGGCTTGGAGGTTTTTTTATGAGATTAGGTGATCTAGTAAAACAGCTAGGCTTTGGTAATGATATAGAGGGCGAACTTTTCACATATCAGAAGGACTTGTTAAAAGTATACAAAGTTATGCGAAAAGAAGAAGTAACTGATGGGGATTTTATTTCCAAATATATTTTTGTTGAGGTCTCTGATCATGTATTAAGAAAAATGGTAGCGGATCCAGAGTTAAAGTATTTTCGCGGATTTCAAACAAAGCTGTTGTCCGAGGAATTTTTTGGTCACAAGAGTGACCTGCGCTGGAATCTTTATTTGATCCTTATTGTCGAAAACTATGATCAATTTACTGATACTGGAGTTCTGCAATTAATTGAAAATGATGCGGATTATGCTCGTAAGTTTATAATGACTTCAAAGGATGCGCTCCAATGGTTGGATAAGGCATGGTTAAAGAATCTATCTAATGAAGAGAATGTTTATATTGATCCTATTCAAGAGTGGCATTCTGAATTAGTGAATGCTGGGTTGACTGGTTGTTTAACAGAAGCATTTTCTCAAGGGCATGTTGAGAAGTTTCTAGAGGGGCAGGTTTTTCTTACTTCGGAAAGTAGTTCAATCCAACGAAGAACTAGACAAGATGTAAGTTACACTGAAGTCATTGCAAATATAGCAACAGTAGAACTTAAAGGTTTTCGAACCCATTGTTTTGATGACTCTGAATCATTACAGCTAACACAGGTTAATTTGTTGCATGGATCAAACGGAGCGGGTAAAACTTCAGTTATGGAAGCAATCGAACTGGCTTTTACAAATGAAATTAATAGGTGTTCAGAATTTGGTGACAACATAGATAATTCAACCGAATCGCTTAAAGTGAGTTGCATTACTGAATCAAGGAATGAAATATATTTTCAACCCGGAAAGGCTCCCGCTTTTTATAAAAAGTTAGCTCAAAATTGGTATGGTGTGCCTGCAGGCAGACAATCCTCTGAATTAAACAGCTTTTATCATCGTTATAATTTTTTTGATTCTGAGGCGGCTTATAGGTTTGCTTTGAATGAAAGTGGACAAGGTGAGAAGAACAAATTTGAGTATTCCGATAATCTAAGTAGATTGGTCTTTGGTGAAGAGGTTAACGAAGCACAAAAAAAATGGACACGATATCTTCAAGAATTCGAAGCAAGATCAGAAAACTTTACTAAGCAACATCAAAAAGTCCTCAATGATTTGGAAGTGTTAGAACAAAAACTCTCCCAAATTATTAAAGATGACGGTACCCAAATTAATGAACTTGAAAAATATCTAAACACAGCGAGTTTAAAATCAACTAGAAGTCAGCGGGCCATCAATGAATCGCTTAACGACTATCTAGATCGCTTAACTCTAATTTTTCATGCTGCAGAAATTCAACGGAAGGAAATTGTAGAGTCTGGATTAAATGTTGATACTTTGTCGTTAGGCTATATAGATGCCTACCAAAAGCAGATTCAGAATACAATGAATGAATTTATCAATCAGAAGCGAGATTTGGAGACAAGCATCAGTAAGTTGATAGCGGAGAAAACAGCACTCGATAAACAATTATATCAAAATGAATCTATTCTCATAAACTCTAATCAGGATTATCAGAATGTAAAAGGGATTTTCGAAGAATGGAAGAAAATAAAAAAAATTATTGAGCAATCAGAACAAGTTACTTTAAGGAAAAACTTAGATATCCAGGAAGAAGAAATTAATAAGAGATTGGATTGGATCAATCAATTAAATGCCAAACACCAGTTGTTGGACAAGATAACAGAAAATGATTTGTTGATATTATCCACCGAAAATCACAATGCTCTATTAATAGAGTATAAAGAGAAGGATGCTGCTTTATCCATTCTAAAGCAACAGCTTTCTGCAGCTGAACAACTTGCGGGGGTCATTGAGGTTGCTCTGTCTCGCATTCATACAGTTGGTGAAGAATACTTAATACATCATGAAGACTCTACATTATGCCCGATGTGCACACAGGACCATGGCACCCATCAAGCTCTTGTTGATGCTTTCAAGCAAGCAAAAACCATTACTAACAATAATAGTGAACAGTTAGCAGTATTTCATGAGAAAATTAGAACATTGGAGAAAGAAATCATAGAAGTGAGACAAGACCTTTCACTTCACGACAAAAATTCACGACATATAGAACTCATAGATAAAGCATATGTAGATCTTTCAGTAAGTCATTTTTACATAAGTAATACTTTCGATGCACCGGTAAGTGAAAAGCTGAATGAGTTTAAAATGATTATTGGATCTAGAATCGAACTTATGGGGGAACTTACCCAAGTACAGGCACAAATTCGTTTATTTGATGAAACTGGTATGAGTCGTCAATTAATACTTCAAGCAGAACATTTCCGCAAAGAGAATGTTTTGTATATGGATTTCGAAGCCAATAATAATTGTGATTCATTTGAAGACTTCCTAATGGAAAAAGAAGCCTCGATATTAACCAAGCTATCTGAGCTTAAGAAGGTTAAAGAAGCATTAGATAATCAACGTAAGAATCTTACCGAACTAATTAAGCAACACTCTCTAAATTCCGTGGAAGCTTCTATAAACGATTTTGAACAAAAATTGAAGCATATTACAAAGATTTTTGAGGGCGTGAAGTTGCTACTTGATGATTTTGACATAGGCACTGAAGATAAATTGTTTGTATGGTCAGGTCAAGTCCAAAAGACGCAGGCTTACCTGGAACTGTTTATAAGAAATCAGGAGCGCTTGAAAGAGCAGGCTCAGTTAAAAATGGAAATCGAAGATAAAACGAAGACATGTATTGGAGTAGAGAACTATATTAAAAGGTGTACAAATGCTGTTTCTGCACTGAGTAATCTTAAGTTCTTACGGGATTATACAAAAGGTTTTATTGAACGTAATATTTCTCAAATCGAAAGATTTTTTAATTTACTTCATACTCCTAGAGAGTTTGATCAATTGGAATTAATTCAAGACGGGTTATCACTTCGTCGAAAATGGGATGGAAAACCTGTGAAAGCTTATCAGATGTCAACAGGACAACGTGCTTCATTAGCTCTTTCCGTTATGTTCGCGATTCATTTGGCAGCGCCAAAAGCACCAAGAGTTCTAATGATGGACGAGCCTGTAGCTAATATGGATGATCTTCACCTAATGAATTTACTTGATCTACTCCGAGACTTGTCGTTATCAGGGCGACAGATATTCTTTACAACTGCCAACCCTGATGTAGCAAATCTTTTCCGTAGGAAATTTAGCTTTTACCACAAGCGATTCACACATTTTGAGTTTATGCGGTCATCAGGAGAAACTGTCCGAATCAAGCCGATTTACTATTCCCCGTATATGGAACTCCCTGCTATTAAGCAGGCAAAATCAGAGTGAGAGGTGAACTAGATGATGAATAATTTTTCAAACATAAATAGCCTTTTATTACAGCATTTTAAGAGTGGAGGTAATGCCGCTGGATACTTAAGAGGAAGAATTCCAGGACTCACAGATCTTTTGTCAGATTTCTTCGCAAGCCGTTCAGATATCGAACGAATTCAAAAAGCTGAATATTTAAGTGAGTGTATTTTATCATTAACTGATTTTGCCGATATGATTCCTTTGCGTTCTGAGGTAGCAACGCTTGAAATTAAGCGGATGATTGCGTATAAAAAACAGACAGATCATACTGCTCATACATTGTATTTGTATTTGCTAGGTGTATGGGTATACGATAACGTCACAGAGATTAGGTCTGCTTTAGATGAAAGTATCAATAGTTCAAAACCTATTAAGTTATTTCTATTTCAATGGACATTTGCATCTCTACTCCATGATGTGGGCTATTTGTTTTATGATTTTGATAGTGGGGCTAATGTTACCTCTTGGAAAACATACGATAGAATGCTTTCGATTGGATATTTAAATCAATATACTGACGAGTTATCTGATAAAGGAAAATCAGAATTTGAACAAGCGTGGAATAGTTTTATAAAAACATATGGTATGAGGGAGCATGCATCTAACCATAATGCATCAGAATTAATAGAGTCATTAGATCTAATTCCGTGGCTTGCTGATCTTATTCCGGGGTGTGAGTCGGGGTTATTAGCAATGGAACTAGGAGAAATAATAGGTCCTGGTCTGAAGAGCTTTGCCTATGATATGGCTAGTACTGGGTACGACGGCACACCTGTTGTCGATCATGGTGTTGCAAGTGGATTAATGCTCTTAAAGTATACTTCTATTTGGTACTGGCTAAATAAGCATTCAGAATCACATTATCCACAATTACACACTGAATTAAATACAAAATTCCATTACTACCCGATTATTTTTAATAAACATGTTCTTCCTGCCTGTAAGGCCGCGGCTTACCATAATTTACCGAATGTAACATACTCGCTTGAGCAGGATCCTTTGCTTTATTTGGCCGTATTGTGTGATGAATTGCAGATATGGGATCGATTTATGTCAGGGGCAGGACATATTGATAACTGGACAAAGATTGACCATTGTGTAGCTGAAAAACTGAAAGCCGAAATGATTACTAGTGAATCGAATCAGCCAATGCTACACCTAATGACATCTGAAGTTCATTTTGAGAAGCTTGTAGGGTCATTAAACAAGCGAGTTCTACACTGGAATAAATATGTCCAAATTACAAGGCTGTGATAGAAATGACCTTCTATGAAGTACGGTAGCGAGACGGACTACACAACGTGAATAGAAGACAAGTTGAGCTTTCTAAAATTTCACAAGAAATTGACCAATTAATTGGAGCCTATTATTGTGAATTATCTAAAAATGTTTTGTTGCAAGGCATACACACCAATTAATTTGCTAGGGTTTCTGGTAGGGAAAGAGATATTTGCTTTTTCGCGGCGCATAGAAAATGAAATGCCTTCATTTTCATAAAACCGCTCAAGTCCTTGCCACACAAGGCTTTACCCCTTGGATTTACCTATCAATAACCCCCTAAAAACCCATCGAATTTCGGAACCTACGCCCCGTTGGCTAGGTTCCTTTTCTTATGTCTGTGGAGTATATGGTGGTGTTAATAAATGAAAAAAAATTATACAATCATTATAAGTTCCAAAATATGGTATGCTATTTGTTGTGATGCATTGTAATTTTCTTATTAAGTTGAGGATAAAACAATGACCAAGAAAATTCATAATCGTTTGATATTTGTACTTATTAATGCTCCAATAACGAGTATTACAATGGTGCTTGGTTCTGCATTATTTCTGCCGACAACAGTCAATACACCACAGGAGTTAAGTAGTGCTAGTTTTGGTCCGCCAATATCCTTCGTAAGGCAGGACTTACTCAAATCGGGTGCAAATGGTTATGGAGGTAGATTTCCACATTCGTTTTTCGATGCAGACCGATTTTCTTGACCATGACCTTGAATTGGATTTCATCAAAACAGATTTTCTTCTATCTATAGCGATTGTTTGGTTAGTATTCGTAATCGCTTACTTTGTAGTACGTAAATTAAAAAGGAGTTAATTTCTGTGACCGAATCAAGATTTAAAGACAAAGGTAAAAGTCTATATGATTTCCTTTTTAGGTCAGATGGTGTTCTTATTGAATGCCCTTACTGCAATAGATGCTCTAATGGTGTAAAGACAGGTACAAATTATGAATATGAGCTGATTTGCAGTAATTGTGGAATACTACCTAATTTAGCTAGTGTCTCTTGGGGCAGTGGTACTTTCATGGGGCTAAATTTATGGTTAAGAACTAACAGTTGTGGTCATCTGCTATGGGCTTATAACAGAGAACATCTAGATTTTTTGGATAATTATATTACTTCCTCACTGCGAGAACGAATCCCTAATAAAAATCAGAGCGTAGCAAGTAGACTTCCTGAATGGATAAAGAATAGAAAAAATCGAGAAGAACTTACTAAAGGGTTACATAGGCTACGAGAAAAGCTTACTAGTAAGTAAAAGCACGATTTTATCAAAAAGGTGAGATAGTATTGAACGAAAAAAGAAATTATTCGAACATCATTGTTTTACTTATATCACTTCTAAGTAGTTTACTTTTAATGTTAACTTGTCTATTTCAGTGGAGTTTAATGGATATCGTCACGCCCTTCTTAATGCTATTTGTATGGTTATTTGTATTCTGTATTTTTCTTACTACGTTAATTGTTTCGCTCGGTTTTCTAGTTAAAAAGAAATCATGGAAACCTATCTTAATACACATGATTTCCATACTATTGTATTTCTTTTTCCCATTTACGCAATTAATGATAAATCTTGACTTCGCATTTAATAGAGAGGAAAGACAAGAAGTACTTCAACTAATTGAATCAGAGAAAATATCTCCCAATGTTTCCTATAACAATTCACTCATTCACTTACCTGAAAAATATCAACACCTTTCAAAAGGTGGAGGAGATATTTTGATTGAGAATAATGGGCAAGAGGTATTTTTCTTTACGTTTCGGGGGATTCTTGATAACTTTTCGGGATTTATTTATTCCTCCTATGACCAAGAGCCACAGAATGAGGATTTTGGTGGGGATTATAAAGAAGTAAAGCGAATTGATAAAAACTGGTACTGGGTAAGTTCTTATTAATGGTTAGAAGAATTTAATTACACAATAGGCGAGCGGTTATCCCCTAAAAGTATTACTACTTAGAGGGGATATTTTTATGGCCAAAATAGGATAACTATTCAATTGATCAATGCACTTTTATATTGCTTTAATTTGCTTAATGATTTCAAATAAAAGGTAGTCTATTATTCCTATAGTATATTATGGTAAAAATGGTATAAATAGGTTATTGTTAGAATTGAATGTGAATAAGGAAAATACAAAAATATTGGAGGAACTCATGAAAATTATCAAAAAAGCAAAAATACTAGTTTTAGCATTATCTATTTCAAGTGTATTTTCATCAATGCCTGTTTTTGCATCTGAATTTGGAGAGGGCTATGTTCCAGAAAAAATAAGTCCTGAAGCTGTTATGAAAGCGGCGGCATGGCAAATGATATCTGAAACCAGAGATGGAAGTAATATTAGTGTTTGGGGTAAGGGCAGTAAGCTTAAAGTGGCCAAACCCATTGAAGTTTATGATCCATCTGGAGAACATGTCGCTTATCTGGTTAATTCCTATAATGGTGAAAAACCTGCTGGATATGTTATGGTAAGTGCATTTTTAGATGATGAACCGATTATATCTTGGGCAGATGCGGGAGATGGAATATCTCCTGATAAATTCAATAATGTTACGTCTATAAATAAGAAAGAAGTTAAAAAGCAAGAGCTTGTATGGTATGGTGGTATTGATATTGGTGGAAAATTTGTATATATGGATAATTCAATAAGTATTATTAATGGTGAAGGCAAAGAGCTAAAAGAAGATAAAACTAAAAAATTAAATGTGAAGGATGAGAAATATCCTAAGCCAATTAAATTAAACGAGCAATATCGGAACTCATGGAAGACTATTGATAAAATAGTCGTAGGCTCGCCTGGACAAACGAATCCCTCAGATGGGGTAACTGATATTGATCCTGCTGGTTGGGAAACGAACTATCTTAGTATAGATAGAAATTATATTGATACGGGTGTAAATCAAAAACAATGGTACTACGCGACAACAGGTGGTGTGCAACAAGCAACGGGTTGTTCTCCAACGGCGGGTTCTAATATTATGAAATATTGGTCAGATAAGGGCTACACAAGTTTAGTTCCTGTATTTCAAACGCAGGTAGTAGGCGACTTAAGAACTGAAATGGGAACACATCAAGATTCCAATGGGGCGGGAGTAACTGATTCATATAATATTGATGATGGCCTTCAAGCATACGCAAGGGCACATCAACGACCAAATGCGGTTGCTACAAACGATAATTTTGCAACATACAATTCAGTAAAAACGGAAATTGACTCACAACGACCAGCTCTACAAAGTTATTGGAATCAATCATATTTTGGCAATCATACAGTTACATTAGTCGGCTATAAGCACTACGTTAGGAGTAGTAGCTATCCGGATTCTTATTATGTTGTAGCTCGGAATAATTTTGTTAACGATAGTACTTTTAACGTATAAAATGGGGAACTTGGAATACTAATGTATTAGCCACATTCACGCCATAGTAATGTCTATATAGGTGTTGCATTATCTAAAACAGATAATGCAACACCTAATCTTTCAACTAGAGGTGTTAATAATGAAAAAATGGATTATTAGCATAATTAGCCTACTTATTCTAATCGGGGGATTTTATATGTTTGAGTCCAAGAAGGAAGTAACGGCAGATGAAGTAAAAAAGATACTAGCAGAAATGAATGTAGAACCCATTAAAATAAGATATAGCATGAATTACGCGCATAATGAAAGGCCGTGGTTAGCATTAGGAAAAAATAAGACTACTGAAAAAGAAGTAGTTGTTATTATTTATGCGGGTAGATCAATTGAAAGTTATGATTTACATACCAAAGTAAATGGAAATTTATCATATTCTGAAATGTTAAATAAAGTGAGAGTGTATTTGAAAGATGAAACAGATTTTGTTGATAATAATCTTTCTTTGGAAATAACAAAAGAAAAGCTAGTCTATTGGACCATACCTATAAACGGAAACAAGGGAGAATATCTGTATTTTACATTAAAAGGAGATCCAATTAGTGATAAGCCAAGTCAGTCCTCATAAAATACTTTACAATTTCTTATCCCACCGATAACACTTCAATAACACTCTATAGCTAGAATAGCAATAGGACAACTGAACAGGGCAAGGGTAGGAGACGCGGAGAAAACCCTTCATGGCAGCAAATGAACGGCTAGTGAAAACTAGTTGAGGTCATTTGTATGCGTGAAGGGTTTTTTGTGTTTTCCAAAACAGATAGGAGGATGTCAAGACGATAGAGAGTGGCATTATGCATTCATCCATTTTACGAGAAAGGGCTGATTCTATGAAACGGTATAAAAAGGTTTTGAATAGTCTACTAGTCGCTACATTAGTCACAAGTTTAGCACCATTTGGTCTAATAAATGTCCAAGAGGCACACGCCGCGGATGATGCAAGAAATTCGCTCGATGTGAGGAAAACGGTTCATGCACCGGTGATTGACGGAGATTTGGACGAGTCCATCTGGTCAATTAACCAACGTTTAACGAAACAAACGGGGAATGGAACGTTCAAAGATAGTAAGTTCGGTATGCTCTGGGACAATAAGTACCTGTACATTGGAGTTAAGGCCGACGATGAGAGCCTGACAGCAGCTGGCACGGGGAATTGGTTCGAGCAGGATAATATTAATTTCTTTCTAGATCCGACGATGCATCAATCTGCTCCTTATGCTGCAGATGATATGCAACTTGGATTTGTGTATGGAGCGGATTCGACTTCTCCTGAGTTTCACTTTGGGGCTGCGACCAACGGGCAAAGCAGTAAGGATTCGAATAAGATTTTGCGGGCGATCAAGAAAACGGCAACAGGTTGGTCACTAGAAACGGCAGTACCATGGGATATGTTGAAGATGGATCCTGTGCTGACGAAGAAGCTGGGCTTGGAAATTGGGGTAACAGACCGCTATGGAGCGGACGCAGCGCAGCAAAGAAACAGTTACTGGAGTGCGTACCAATCGAGCTCATTTTGGAATGATACCTCAGGTTTCGGTGTGATCAACCTGGTGGACAGCAATCCCGTGACAGATCCGGTGAATCCGGTGCTGCTGCAAGAAAATTTCGATGCGAATCCAACAGGTACGATTCCTTACGGATGGATTTCTGATGTGAATGCGGGAAGCCCATCGTTTACTGTCGTGCAGGATACATACGGCAATGGCCGAATGACGTTTGATGGCAAGGCTTCGGGAAAGCAGGGGCGAATTGTCGCTCCGGTCCAGTGGGACAACTACACGGTTGAAGCAGATGTAAGATTCGAATCCGTACTGGATTCAGCGAGATGGGCATCCCTCATGTTCAGAGTGCCTTCGACGGGGAAAGTGCCTTACAATCAGATGGCTATCCGTCAAAATGGTACCTATGAATTCGCCTATCGCAAATCGGACGGCGGCTGGTATTCACCAACGCCAATTTCGGGGTCTTGGAGAGCGTTGACGCTGAATTCCGACTATACGATGAAGGTGCGGATTTTTGGTAATAACGTCAAGGAATATATGAAGGCTAAGTCAGATGCGAGCTATACCATGTTAACCGACACAACACTGCCTGCGACAGTCGTCATGGAAAGTGGCAAGGTAGGACTGCAAGTGGATCAAAGCAAGGTCTCGTTCGACAACCTGAAGGTAAAGCGAATCACGGCTGATCGGCTGGATCTCGTTGTACCTGCCACGATGGAAGCGTTGAGCGGACCAATTAGTGTTACAGGCAGTGTGTACTACTCGGATGGTATCAGTGAAGCTATGACCAATAAATCATTCAAATATTACTCCTCGGATGAGTCGATTATCAAGATTTCGAATAATGCCATATACCCAATCAAGGCAGGAAAAGCTACGATCAGGGTAGTCTACGATAGGGCGGAGTTCTTGCAAGAAGTAACTGTAACACCGAGTACGGTGCCAGCGAAAGTAACTTCTCTCAAGCACGATAATGGTTATTTTTTAGCTACAGTGAACCAACCGCTATCCCTATCTAGTGTCACCTTAAAGGCAGACTTTAGTGATTTTACGTCGGGAACCGTGACAGGCAGTGAGTTGACCTGGACATCTAGCAGTCCCTCCGCTGTTGTGAATAATGGCAGTCTGAGTGTTCTCCAAAAAGGCGTGTACAGCTTAACTGCTCAAAAAGACGGCGTTACCATTTCAATGTATGTTGTAGCGAAAGAAGCAGCGGATAGTGAGTATGTGCTCTATGAAGAAAATTTCGATCAGCTAACGGAAGGAACACTTCCTCCAGGTTGGACACGCAAAGAAGGAACGACAGCAAGCAAAGCTGTTGTTAAAACAGGTGGATTTGAATTGGATGCAGCAGCATCACCAGATAATCCGTCGCGTGTACTTTTACCTGACTTCTTAGGGGCATTTGGCAATTATAAAATTGAAGCTGATGTGACGCATTTGCAAGCGAATGATAATGCTAGATGGCATTCTCTCATGTATCGCATTCAGAACAATGATTATCCGTATTATCAGATGGCGGTTAGAAAAGACGCAACAGCTGCAAATGGTGTAGAATTCGCGGAAAGAAATTCATCGAATGCGTGGAATGTCATGGATACGGGGGCTTTCACAGAAGCTATCGACCCAAGCAAATTGTACCATTATACAGTCAAGGCATTTGACAATCGCGTGATGCAGATGATTAACGACAAGGTTGTTGTGGATACGGACAATGCTGGTTCGTACACCAAAGGAAAAATTGGTTTACAAGCAAACGGCAGCAAAATGAGAGTAGACAATATTCGAATTACGTTACAACAGAGTGCATTGCCGCTATCTGCGACTCAGAAATATGTAAGTGTAACGGAGCCTACTACGAAAATTGCGATGGCTTCCACGGTTGTTACTGAGATTGCGACTGCAAGCGATGTATCCAAATTGACAGGTACGGCCACACCTGCTACGGCTATTTTGCATATTAACAAAGAGCTTAAAGTGACAGAAGCAGGCAACCAAACGGTGATTGGAGATTTGGATACAATTCTAAGTACGCTTGGTACTAAAACGATGGCTGCTTTCTATGTGAAGGATGAGCTGACAGTAGAGGCTTTGATGCCGTATTTGAAAGCGAATAGTCTTGAGGATGTATTTGTGATATCTAGTAATGGCGATTTGGTTAAAAAGGCTAGACAGGCGTATCCGATTATACGAGGAATTGTGGATTTTTCCAGTAAAACGATTGAGAACCAAGATCAGCTGCTGGAGATTCGTCAGATTGCCAATACAAGCCTTGCACATATTGCTGTGCTTCCACAAGCTGCTGCTACAAGAGACAATACGAACTTTCTGCAATTGAGAACGATCATGGTATGGGTCAAAAATGAAAGTGCTTCGACAGCTGCTGGGAAAAATCTTGCCTTGCATACGCTGATCACAGCTGGGGTTAATGGGATTGTGACGGACACACCAAGTGCGGCTTTCACAGCTTTAAGTGTGTACGATAAGAACGCAACCCTAATTCGCAAACCTTACATTATTGGGCATCGCGGATTGCCGACGGCGGCGCCAGAGAATACGATTGAAAGTAATATTTTGGCGTTAGATAATGGGGCAGATTTCATTGAAAATGACGTGTATATTTCCAAAGATGGCTACCTTGTCATTCACCATGATGGTGAATTATCTGGAACAACGAATGGCACAGGCAACATCGAGAACTATACATTGGCCGAAATTAAGGCGCTGAATGCCAATAAGCCTCATCCTACGGACTATCCAAATGTGAAAATACCAACATTGGAAGAACAGATTGACCTTGTTCAGCAGCGGGGCAAAATGATCATGAACGAGATTAAGACGTCCACACCTGCGGCCATTGACGCTTTCGTTCAGTTGGTTCAATCGAAGAATGCGGAAGCTGATATCGACAACATGTCCTTCGTTGCCAGTCAGATCACGCGTATGAACAGCTTGATGCCGACGATGCCTTCCGGCCTTCTATCCAGCTTATCTGGCGGGAACAACGTGAAAGGCATGCTGCGCACTGTACTTAGCTCCATCCAGCCTTTGAATGCAACATTCAATAATGGGTATGGTGGTATCTCGCAGAGTTTCATGGAGGCCGCTAAACATCGTGGCATCTTAATTTCACCTTGGACACTCAATGATCGGACAGCGTTTAATCGGTTTTTCATCAATGGGGCTTGGGGTCTAACAACCGATTATGCCAACTGGGCTGCAGATATGGCAGCAGCGATGACACCGGAGAAATCGGAGTTCACGTTTGAGAAGAATGAAACACTCCCTATTCAGGCTAGCATGACAACGTACAAAGGAGATCGGACAAGTATCACTCCTGAGATTGTAATGTTGGATGGGCAAACGTCTTTTGAAGTCAACGGTAATGAGATTACATCGACTGGTAAGGGTTCAGGTGCAGGACATGCGTTGTTACGATACACGTATACGATGAATGACGGCAATAAGTACGATTTGTATTCACAACCAATTACACTGAAAGCTCCAAGTGAGCCAAACGTACCAACCGTACCAGACGACAGTGAGCAAGGCGCTGGCAGCGTTGGTAGTGGGACGGAAACGAAGAATCCTGCTTTAACAGTGACGGAAGCGATGATTCAATCGGCCAACCAACAATCTGGAGCAGGCAATAAGTTAATGGTTAACGTACCATTGAATGAGAAGAAGGATCAAGCGGTTGCGATCCTGACACCTGCTGCCATTCAAGCGTTGTCAGATACTGGCCATCGTACAGCAGTTATTCAGTCAGAACTTGGTTCTTACGAGTTGAATCTGCCTGAAGTAGATCTGCAAGCTTGGGCAGCAAAAATAGGGACGACACAAGATAAGCTGAACTTGACCATTCAGATTTCATTGAATGCACAAGCTGCAGCAGATGCTAGTGCAACTGGCAAAAATGTTAAGAAAGCTGTTGAGTTTACACTTACTATTGGAACAGGAGAAGGCAAGAGTGAAGAAATATCTACGTTCAACCAGTTTATTGCTAGATCCATCAAACTGGATCCTGCAACGGACATGAAGGCAATGGCTGCTGTGCGCGTAGAAAGGGATGCGAGAGGCAATACCGTGTATAATCCAGTTCCATTTGTAAAACAAGGCAATGATGTACTTATATACAGCCGTACGAACAGTACGTATCTTCTACTAGCTAACCCAGTGACTTTCAGTGATTTGGAGCATCATTGGTCCCAACAGACCGTGGAATCCATGGCGAATAAAATGATTGTACAAGGTGTAGGAGCTTCGAGTTTTGCACCTGATCGACAAGTAACGCGAGCCGAGTTTGCTGCTCTATTGGTGAGATCGTTTGGCTTATCTTCATCCAATACGAAGGTTGCAAGCTTTACAGATGTACAAGCTGCGGATTGGTATGCGACTGCAGTTAACCTTGCGGTAGATGCTGGACTCGTGAGTGGGTATGAAGATCACACATTCCGACCAGATGCGCCGATTTCTAGACAGGAAATGGCGGTTATGATTAGCCGAGCACTTCAATTCGCAGGTTATAAAGCGGAATTGAAACCAACCGGCACGGTCACCTTCAGCGATGAATCGCAAATTGCCGAGTGGGCCAAGAATGCGATCCGAACAGCTTCCACCCTGCAGATTATTAACGGCAGAGATGGCAATGCCTTTTCACCGCTGAGTACGGGCACTCGTGCAGAAAGTGCAGTGATGCTAAGCCGCATGCTGCAAGCTCTACACTTTTCTAACTAAGAGCTAGGGCAACATCCCCTTCAAGAAAGGAATGACGGAGGGGATGTTAATCCTGAGCAAACAAATGTTTGTTAAGGTTAAAGTGGGGGTGGGAAGCATGTCGAAGAAGTACCCAATTATAGCTTCGGTGACCAAAGACGATCAGCTCGCGAAAGTGCTTGAAAGTGATGTAACTCGAGTTAATTTAATGACGGGTCATATTGGTAATTTGGAATCCATCATGGAACAGCTTCATCAGGCTGGCAAGCAAGTGTATGTTCATCTAGAGATGGTTGGCGGTCTGGGCCGGGATGCACACGCAGTCGGGTATTTAGCTGAGAAGTTCAAGGTGGACGGTATCGTTACGACAAAGTCCAATGCCGTTGCGGCAGCTAGACAAGCTGGTATTAAAAGCATACAGCGTATTTTTATTATTGATACGGCTGCCCTACAAACGGCAGTCCGGATGATCAACAGCACACAGCCAGATGAAGTTGAGCTTATGCCCGGCTTAATGCCAAGAGTGATCAAAGAGTTGAAGAGCACAATCAAGCAACCGTTGATCGTCGGAGGTCTTATTCGATACGAAAATGAAATTGCAGAAGCACTAGATAGTGGTGCAGATTACATTTCCATTGGAGATCCAAGTATGTGGAGCAGACGTTAAGTTTACAAAACAACTATATTCCGCTAATTTTCCGATTACAATGATAGGCTATAGTTAAAATATGAATTTCACACGAACTGAAACATCGGGTCGAGACCAGGAGAAAACCCTTGTCCAGAAAAATGTGAAAATAAGCAGGAGCATGCTCGTCATACTCTGAATTGGCTTGTTTTCGTGCATTTTTGGATAAGGGTTATTTTTATTGAAAGCGAGGCAGTACTGTGGCAGATACAACTAGATTTCCTGACGAAAGGAAAAGCAGTAAGGCGTTGCATGCATTCAAAGGCTATTTATTCGATTTGGACGGTACCATCTATTCGGGCAGTAAGCTTCTACCAGGTGTATTGAGCACCGTGAACTGGCTGCGAGAGCAAGACAAATCGCTCATGTTCGTTACGAATACGACAATTCGGACCAAGGAAAGCGTACATCAGCGACTGAACGAACTAGGTGTTCCCTGTGAAGTACATGAAGTTCTCACCGCTTTATGTGTGGCAGGAAAGTTTTTTCAAGAGCTTGAGCCGAATGCAACTGTCCTGATGATCGGTGAGGCGGCCATGGAGCAAGAATTAGCGCGTAATGGAGTCAAGACGACGGAGAATCCGCTGCTCGCAACGCATGTGCTTGTCGGATTGGACAGGCAGTTTACATTTGAAAAGCTAACCGCAGGCGTGAATGCTCTGCGAAATGGCGCTAAGCTGATCGCTGCTAATCCCGATCCCTTCTGTCCGATTGATGATGGGGTGATTCCGGATACGTGGTCGCTCGTCAAAGCACTGGAAACAGCCAGTCTTCAGAAGACGGTTCATGTGATTGGCAAGCCGTCCGCGTACTATGCGCAGAAAGCCTTCGATCAACTGAATATTTTGCCATCACAATGCTTAATGGTTGGCGATCGGTTATCTACAGATATTCAGTTCGGGAATTCGAACGATATGTACACCGCACTGGTGCTAACTGGTGCTGACGCTAAGAACGACATCGTAAGGACAGGCATTGAACCTGATTATATTTTGAATGCGTTGAGCGAAATTACATTACATCACCTTTAGGAGGAAAAACAATGAAAAAAGCACTCGTATCTTTACTAATGGTAACTTTGGTAGCAACAGCTTGCGCGAAGGGTGAGAGCAACACGGATACCAAGACAGCTTCAGCACCTACAGCAAGCACGGAAGCAACAACGAACGCGAAGCCGGTTGAACTGCAATTTTATTTCCCAGTAGCGGTAGGCGGCCCTATTACCAAGTTAATTGATCAGCTAGCTGATGATTTCCACAAAGAAAATCCAACGATTACGGTAAAGCCTGTATATGGCGGCAGCTATCAAGATACGATGACCAAGGTTGCAACTGCTGTACAAGGGGGCAATTCACCTGATCTAGCCGTGCTGCTTTCCACTGATTTATATAGCTTAATTTCCATGAAGGCGATTGAAGATCTGACGCCTCGCTTCTCCAAAGAGTATTTTGGCGGCTTCTATGAAGCGTTCATGGGGAACACCAAGTCTGGGGATACGGTATGGAGCGTACCTTTCCAACGCAGTACCATCGTGCTGTATTACAACAAGGATTTGTTTAAGAAGGCAGGTCTTGACCCAGAGAAGGCGCCTAAGAACTGGACGGAATTGAAAGAATATGCAGCTAAGCTCACGACTAGTGACAAATCGCAGTGGGGGCTTGAAATCCCAAGTACGGGGTATCAGTATTGGATGACGCAAGCCTTATCCCTCCAAACAGGTACTAATATTTTTTCACCTGACGGCAAGCAAGTGTTCTTCAACAAACCGGAAGTGCTGGAAGCCTTGCAATTTTACACGGATCTAGGCCGTAAGGATAAAGTGATGCCAGAAGGCACACTCGAGTGGGCAACGGTTCCTTCCGATTTCATTAGTGGGAAAACGGCAATGATGTATCATACGACAGGGAATCTGACCAAGGTCAAAACCGATGCGAAATTCAACTTTGGGGTAGCGTTCTTGCCTGCCAACAAAAAGTACGGTTCACCGACAGGCGGCGGCAATCTGTATGTATTCAAAAATATTCCAGATGATCACAAAGCTGCATCCATTAAATTTATTCAATTCCTAACACAGCCAGATCGAGTAGCGCAATGGTCCATCGACACTGGTTATGTAGGCACGACGAAAGCTGCTTATGAAACAGACAAGCTGAAGAACTATATCAAAGATTTCCCGCAAGCGGCTGTAGCCAGAGATCAACTGCAGTATGCGGATAGCGAGCTCTCCACCTACCAGAATGGTCAAGTGACGAAGCTATTCAACGATAACATCCAAGCAGCCTTGCTAGGAACGATGACGCCGAAAGAAGCCTTGGACAAATCCCAACAGCAAGCTGATGACATTCTGAAAAGCTTTCAAAAATAGCAGCAAGTAGATATACCAAAGGCTGGGAAGCGTTCGGCTAACGGAGGTTAACTCCATGTTAGTGGCCTGCGCTTCCCTTCCTCAGGATTTCACGACTTGTAAGAAAGAGGGAATTTCCTTGATGCAACCGTCACTTCGAACGAAGAGGAAGATCAACTGGAGAGAAAATGGTTTCGCCTATGCCTTGCTTTTGCCTTCCCTGCTATTCTTGGGCTTGTTTACCTTCTATCCCATCATAAAATCGATGTATTGGAGCTTGTACAGCTCCGATTTTACCGACAAGACGTTTGTCGGGTTGGATAACTATAGGCATGTCTTTCAAGACGACATTTTCTTGAAAGTTTTGGGAAATAATGTGCTGATTGCCATCGGCACGGTTCCGGTAAGTATTTTACTAGCCATGTACGTAGCCATTTGGGTCAATAACAAGCTCAGAGGCACAGGCTTATTGCGCGCACTATTTTTCTATCCGACGGTCATTCCAATGATCGCTATCGCCAATATATGGCTGTTTATTTATACACCGAGTTATGGTTTGCTCGATAAGTTTTTAGGTGTGTTTGGCATACCGACCCAGCATTGGTTAGGTGATCCCCATTGGGTTCTCTTTTCGATGATGGTCATGGTGATCTGGAAGGAAGCTGGATTTTTTATGATTTTTTATCTGGCTGGCCTGCAAAATCTACCGAAAGAAGTATACGAAGCTGCAGAAATGGAGGGGGCGCGTCCTTTTCAAACCTTCCGTAATCTGACGTTCCCTCTCCTAATGCCGACAACACTGTTCGTGATGGTCATAGCCACAACGAATTCGTTTAAATTGGTAGATCACTTGTACATTATGACAAAAGGTGGTCCGAACAACGCAAGTAATTTGCTGTTATATCATATATATGAGACGGCTTTCAGCTTCTGGGATATGGGCAAAGCCTCGGTCCTGACCGTTGTGCTGCTCGTTATCTTGCTCAGTATTTCTATCTTTAATTATGCATTTCTGGATAAACGTATCCATTACTAGAGAGGAGTCAGCATCATGGTTGTAAAAGTCACCAATCGGTTGGTCATCGCGTTGCTGGCGATTGTTTTTGCTGTACCGCTCGTGTGGGCTGTCTTTACTTCGTTTACACCCTCCAGTGAAGTCATTACCCGAGTGAACCCTTTTGCGGTTCAGCATCCCACTTTTCATAATTATATGGCCGCTTGGCAAACGATTCCTTTTCTTCAATACTATTCGAATACGATCATCATTGTCCTTGGTGTGCTGGCTGCACAACTGATTACGGCAACACTTGCAGCTTATGCTTTTGCCAGATTACATTTCATAGGTAGAGGCGTTATGTTCATGCTCTTTCTTATCCAGATCATGATACCGCCTGACATTCTCATCTTTCCGAACTACACGATTATGAAAGAATTGGGCCTGGTCGACACGAAACTAGCGATCATGCTGCCGTATTGGGCATCTTCATTCAGCGTGTTCTTGCTGAGACAAACATTCAAGCAAATTCCCATGGATTTGGATGAAGCTGCGAGGATGGACGGCTGTCGGTGGTGGCAGACGCTTTGGCATGTATATCTGCCGTCAGCTAGATCGACCTATATCGCGTTTGGATTAATATCGGTCAGTGCACACTGGAACGATTTCATGTGGCCGCTAATTATCACAAACTCTATCGATACGAGACCGCTCACCGTCGGCATTGCGATTTTTGCCCAATCGTTCGAGACTGGCGCACAATGGGGAACGGTAACGGCGGCTACTGTGCTGGTTATCCTCCCGCTGCTCTCCGCATTCTTCGTCTTTCAACGTCAGTTTGTAGAAAGTTTCATGCACTCAGGTATCAAATAAAGGGGACCTTTTGGTCCTTTTTTTTCATTTGTACAAATAAATAACCTAGGATCATTTCTAGAAATTGTGTTAAAATTTGTATGATAGCAATGCCAATAAGTAGGAATGGTGATCATGGCAAATGAAAAGGAAGCACCGATTTCAAGTTCTCACGTGACAACAATGAGTATGATCGATGAGCGCCAGGATCAGTTTATTGGAGGTCGGAGTGAGCAGCTTGAACTTTTTGGACGCAGTATCACGGAGGGTGCCGTAGACGGCAAGACCATCTGGAACATATACGGCACGGCAGGTGTTGGAAAAAGCTTTCTTCTTGATTCGTTTCGCAGACAGGCGCAGCGGGCAGGGATTATCATGCTGTATCTAGACAGCCGTGACTTTAATCATAAGGGTGATTTGTTGTGCCGTGAGCTGCTTATGCAACTGTCTCCTGGTGAGCGGATATTGCACCGGAATCCGGTGGAAGCCTGCTTGGCCAAGCTTAACCAGTTAGCGGCGGAAGTGAAGATCGTTCTGGCGTTAGACACCTATGAAGAAATGGGTGAATTGGACGGCTGGCTGCGGGATCACTTTATTAAATGGCTGCCAAACAACATGCTGCTGCTGATCGCGGGCCGATATAAACTGAAGGGGACATGGGTCGTTTCACCCGCTATTCGGGAGCGCTTACTATTCATGCCGCTCGGGAATTTAACTCATTCAGAAAGTGCGGTTTATCTGCAGCAATGTGGCATTACGGAAGTTCAACAAATCGAACGGATCTGCTTTAAAACAGGCGGTCACCCACTAGCGCTTTCACTGGCGGCGGATGTTAATCCCAATGTGGATTGGATCCACACATCAACGGAAGATACTGGATGGTTTGATCACCTAGCCAAGGCGTGGTTACGCGAAGTACCTGACGCTCATCTACGCAAAGTGGTAGAGGCGGCGGGCGTCTTGCTACGTATTAATCGCGAGGTTCTGCAAATGATTATGGATCAAGAAGTAGATGACGAAACATTCAGTCATCTGATTTCGTTATCTTTTGTGCGTAAGACAGAACGAGGCTGGATGCTCCACGACTTAATGCGGCTCGCGATGCGCAAGCAACTGGAGGAGCGAACCCCGGTTTATTTTGAACGACTTCGGGGACGAGCGGCGCAATATTATGCGGCACGGATTCGTCATTCCGCACCTTACCGGAGAACCGATTGGGAGGTTGGCGAGCTTTTTTACTATACGGGCATACCGGTCATTCGAGCACTCATTCAATCTTATGCCAGAGGTCAATATACATGGGAGCCATTAACGTTAGCTAATCTCCACGAAGGCGAAGCTTATATGCGGTTAAGGCTGGATGAAGCGACTCCGCTAACACTCGCTGGGATGGATCCAGAAACGGATGAGTCCTACGATGAGTTCGTCGGGAAGGAGGATATGACGCTTACAATCAAGCATTTGGATTTACGTACGTGGGTCCAGCTTGATCAACAAGCGGCCATGCATCTTCGTTCCGCTGATGGAAGAGTGGTAGGTCTTGCTGTAATCGTTCCTATAGACAAGTCGACGTTGCCTGTTCTGCTGGATGATCCGTTCGCGAAACCTTATTTATCCTCCCTGTCGCAAGATGAAATCGCACTTTTGGAGGTTGAACCTCCTGACAAGGCTGGATGGTTTATACGAACAATTGATTATGTAGATTGGCAAAATTCAGATATGGTCATTGAGACGATGTATTTGATGTTCTCGTATATGTGTTCAGGCGGTATATTTATTACGTCCCCGCCTCCTTTGGGATTTTTTTATGATGCGCATTTGAATCTCGGATTTCAATTGGCACCGGGGATTATCCATCAGAATTATGATGACAAGACACCAACCCCGACCTTCGTGCTCGATACCCGCGGGGATAAGCTGGAGGCATTTCTACGATTTTTATTAAAAAGAGGCGGGTTCCCCGATGAGCTGCAAGTAGTATCCAGTGGACAGGATTTGCAGCTGACGAAGCGGGAACGGGAAGTTGTTGCGCTTGTTCTCGATGGATTGACCAATTTGGAAATCGCCAGGGTGCTGTATGTCAGTGAAATTACAGTTAAGAAGCATGTGAGTTCTATCTACAGCAAGCTCTCTGTGAAGGGAAGGACCCAATTGATCAAGCTATTAGCGAGTAATCCGTTAATAAGCTAGTAAGCTGACGGACGAAACAAGACCGTTTTAGGAATTTATACGTTCATGAAGCCCACACCGTTTGCGGTGTGGGCTTTTTGGATAATTTTGAGGTCCTGAGAGCCACTAAAGCTGTATTGGCTAGGCTATTCTCACTATCCCTTTGACTCAGGAGACTGTCAGTCAGAGGCGAATAACTGGAGTCTACAGTTAAATCGAATATACGAGGAAATTACTCATAAATAGCTGTACATTTTCCAATTAAAAAGGCCATCAGGATCAACTTCCCTGACGGTCTTTTGGGTTCTGTTGGGGATCGCTTCGCCCGCGTATAAGTCGGATATTATACGTTCGTATAATTTAGAAATCAGAATAGCCATGATAAATTACTTGGTAAGTGAGCTGATTGGCTAAGGTGGTTGAATGAAAGGGGGTGGGTGCAGGATGGCCTGCAACCGACCAAAGCTCTAAAGGTTAGACGAATAGGAAGAAAGATGGAGGATTACTATGAAATGGTTAGTTTTAATTCATATCGTGTCAGCAATTCTTGGCATTGGACCAACTTACTTTGGTCATATTTTACTGAGAAAGAGTCAGAACAATGAGCAGCTTCGACAATCCCTGGCACTATTTCAGCAACTCAACTATTTCCCCAAAATTGGCGGTACGCTTGCTGTCGTTACAGGTATAGCCCTCGTTGCTTTGACAGGGTGGGAGTTCTCGGATTTGTGGATTCTAGGCTCACTTGTCCTGTATGTGATTATTCAGGTTGTAGTGGTCGGGATGCTGACACCTGTCATGGGTCAATTGAATCAATGGCTGAGCGAGGAGGAAAGTAAATCACTTGCTCCAGATACAGTTGCTAAGAAGGGGGTTCTGCTTGCCAAAGCCAATAAGCTTTACAACACAGCCTCCATCTTGGGTACGGTATTAATTATTCTAATGATTGTTAAACCCATGTAAACGAAACAGATGATGATTTCAGGAAGAACAGCACATCTAATCCTAGGAGGAAATATATATGACAAATTTAGTTGGAAAAGTAGCTTTCGTATCGGGAGGGGCTCGAGGAATAGGAGCGGCTGCAGCTCTAATGCTTGCAAAGCAGGGGGCTAAGGTTGCCGTAAATTATATTCAGCAAGAGGCGGCTGCGCAGGCAATCGTAGATCAGATTCGCAACGCTGGCGGGGAAGCCATGCTCGCTAGGGCTGACGTGCGCGATGCGGAACAGGTGAAAGAGGTTGTAACTCGCATTCAATCGACACTTGGAGACATCGATATTCTGGTTAGCAATGCTCATATGAACTTCGTCATGAAACCGCTGATCGGGATGCTATGGGAGGAGTTTGCTCAGAAGCTCAATGATGAGATGAAGGCGAATTTTACACTGACACAAGCGATTGTACCTGGGATGGCCGCTAGACATTATGGAAGAATTATTTATATTTCCAGTGATGCTGCGGATGGACCTCTGCCTTATATGGGGGCGCATGGTACGGCCAAATCAGCATTAAATGCGTTTGCCAAATACGTAGCTTTGGAGAATGCTCCCTATGGAATAACGGCCAATGTGGTCTCGCCTGGACTCGTCCAAACAGATGCTTCAAGTGTTACGCCTGAATCCGTTAAGCAGCAGCTTGCTGCGATGACACCTCTCCAGAGAGTGGCTGTTCCTGATGATGTGGCAGGTGTGATTGCTTTTTTAGCTAGTGAGGAAAGTCGTTTCCTTACGGGTACATGTACAAGTGTGAACGGTGGCATCAAGATGGGGTAGGTCGGATAAGAGATAACAACCAAAAAGGGTGGATGAATATGGCAAGGAGAATGATAGTCTGGTCTACATTATATTTTGTTATTGGCGTGGTTATGGGAATGGCGATGTCCATATCGAAAGTTTATACGTTTTCGCCCGTGCATGCGCACATTAATTTATTGGGATGGGTGTCCATGGCGATTGGCGGTATCCTGTATCATCTGTTTCCCGCTGCAGGGAATTCCTTGCTAGGCAAGACGCATTATTGGCTGCATATGATCGGGATTCCGCTCATGATGGCCGGACTCGCTGGATTACTCTATACGGAAAACCCAGGATTCATCATCGCAACGTCACTGGGTGGCACTTTCGTTGTGGTGGGAGCCATACTATTGTTTATGAATGCGATACATTATATGAGATAGACCCAGATTGACGCTAGTGAGGTGGTGTTTAAATGAGTTTGATGAATAAACGATTGACGAAAAAGCTGAGTGCTATGCTGCTTACCTTGTCCATATGTCTTCAGGTATTCCCTCCTTATGGAGTTGAGGGAGTCATGGCCAGTGATGTCGGTTTAAGTATACAGAAGTCGGAAGAGCATATACCCGAGTGGGCCAAAGAGTCGGTCGCCGAGATGACTAAGCTTGGTGTTATCCAAGGATATGAGGATGGCACATTTAGAGCGGAACGTACGGTTACACGGGCGGAAATCGCTGTAATGCTGCTTCGTTTCGTGCAGTCAACTGCTATTAAACTGCCGGATACGCAAGCTCCAGTTTTCTCAGACGTTGGGCAAGAATGGTTTGCGGAGGAGGTTTCCCGAGCAGCACGTCTAAGTATTGTTCAAGGTAATGAAGCAGGCCAATTCAGACCAGCAGCTGAAGTTACCCGCCAAGAGTCAGCGGTGATGCTGAACCGGGTGGTGCAGCAGTCAGCCGCCGGATCGTTAACCTTACGTGACAAGAGTTTGATTCCCGTGTGGGCGCAGGCAGCCGTTGCTGCATTGGTCGAAGCAGGCATCATGCAAGGTTATGAGGATAACACCTTCCAAGGGAACCGAAACATCACGAGGGCGGAAGTGGCTGTTATTCTTCACCGGGCTAAGAAGCTTGCGAGCGAAGATGGTGAGGTTACAGCTGCAACGCTTTCGATTAAGGTCAGCCAAACGGATGGATCGCTATTGCAAGGTGCGGATGTGTTCATTCAGGAGAAAGGGAAGCGGATGTACAAGGCTTGGGGACGTACGAATGATCAAGGTGCTTGGGCGGCTTCGATTCCTTATGGAGATTACGATGTACATGTCGTGAAAGAAGGATATGCAGGTTATCAGTCTATCGTGTATGAGAAGGGACGAACGGAACTGGCACTTACAGCTCAGCCATCCGCGCAAATCGAAGGAACCGTTCTGGGTGTGGACGGCAAGCCAGCAGTTGGGGCTTTCCTATCGTTTACGACGAACCCAACGTTCTATGCAGTCACGGGTTTGGATGGTACGTTTCGCGCTAATGTGCTGCCAGATAAGACGTATCGGTTGACACTTGTTGAGGATGCGAGCCTGTCGCGAATCGCCGCAGAAGGCGGAGGAACTGCGGCTATTTATGGAGCGAGCTCCTCAACGTATCCAGGTTTGTCGCTGCTGGATTCGGAACAATCTCAGTTAACAGACTGCAGCTGTCATAAATATGACGCCCTCCAGACGTTTACATCATTAGGTGCAGGACAAACGTTAACGATAGGTCATGTTTCAATTGATGGCGCACGGCCTGTTAGCGTTGGAGGAGGCAGTGGGGGTGGCGGAGGATCAGGCTCGGGAAATAACAATGGGAACCGTGATACGACTCCGCCGAATGCTCCAGTCGCTTTGACCAGCACAGCTGGCGATAGTGCGGTGAGTTTAAGCTGGGCAGCGAACACCGAGAGCGATCTAATGGGGTATAAGGTGTATGCGTCGACTGACAATGGTGCAAATTGGACCTCAAGAGCCAACGTAGCTGGGGGAAGCGTGACAACGTATTCGGTGAGTGGACTCACGAACGGGGTGACGTATCTATTCGCGATCACAGCGGTGGATACATCAGGTAACGAGTCTGTGAAGTCTGCCGAAGTAAGCGCGACACCGCAAGCTCCTCCAGTAGAGACGAAACCTGCTGCACCTTCAGGCCTAACAGGTAAGGCTGGTAATACATTGGTTACGTTACAATGGTTGGCGAACAGCGAGGTTAACCTAGCGGGTTATGAGATTCACTATTCCTCAGACAACGGTGTTTCCTGGATGAACGGCCCTCAATTGGGCAAAGTGACGGAAGCTTCCGTTACAGGCTTGACTAATGGCACGGCATATAGTTTCACCGTGACAGCGACGGATTCGGCCGGCCAACGCTCGGACCGATCCGTCCCGATCACGCTTACGCCGAAAGCGTCGAGTGGTACGCCGGATCCTGTTGAAGTAGCTACGCAAATACCGACGACTGCGCTGCCAACCTTCCATTCCACAGTTGAGTTTCTGTATGCGGGAAGCGAGCCGGTGCAGACGGGGGTCGCTGAAGGAGCAATAGAAGCTAGTCTCGTATCTGTTGTCCGTGGCCAAGTGCTGGACTCAGCCCACCAGCCAATGGCAGGCGTACTTATTAACATTCTTGACCATAATGAGTTGGGCGTAACGAAGAGCCGTGCCGACGGGATGTTTGATCTAGCAGTAAACGGTGGCGGCGTCCTGACGATTGCATTAACCAAAGAGGGATACATGCCTGTTCAGCGTAAAGTAACCGTAATTGCCGGGAGATACGAGACACTGCCGGATGTGGTGCTGAACCAATACGACACCATGGTAACTGTTGTTGATTTGAATACGGCTGGGCATGTTCAAGCGGCCCAAGGTTCCCAAGTAACTGATGCAGATGGTACTAGGCAGCCTACGGTAATTTTTCCAGAGGGGACGTCGGCATCTATGACGTTGCCGGATGGATCGAGCGTGCCGCTGGCTGAAATCCACCTTCGTGCGACAGAATACACTGTCGGGGAGAATGGGATGAGTGCGATGCCAGGTGATCTTCCTGATTTTGTCGGTTATACCCATGCCGTTGAACTGTCTGCTGATGAGGCTGTGCAAGCGGGAGCAACTGAGGTTCGTTTTAATCAACCCTTATTTTATTATGTGGAAAATTACTTGGAATTCCCAGTCGGTGAGACTGTACCCATGGGTTATTACGACCGTGAAGCTGGACGTTGGATTGCGTCTGACAACGGAAAGGTCATCCGCATCCTAAGTGTTGACGAGGGAATTGCCGCCATCGATTCGGATGGGGATGGAGCGATTGACAGCGCAGATAAACTAGCGGTCCTTGGATTTACGGACAAGGAAAGACAACAGTTAGCTGTTATGTTCACAGCTGGACAAAGCTTCTGGCGGGTGCCAATTGAACACTTCACTCCTTGGGATTGCAATTGGCCATATGGTCCACCTCCTGATGCAGAGCCTCCTGTTGACAAGGACCCGAATAGTGAGGATGAGGAGTTGGACCCTTGTGAACAAGCTGGATCCATCATTGGCTGCCAGAATCAAAGCTTAGGGCAAGCGATTCCGATTGAAGGTACAGGAATGAACCTGAATTATAGCAGTACGAGAACCCCGGGGTACAAGAGCAGGTCGAAGCTTACGATACCAGTTAGTGGAGACTCCGTTCCTAGTTCGCTGCGTTCCATGACGGTCACAGTCGAAATCGGAGGTAAATCGTACAGGAAAACCTTCAACCCGGCTCCTAATGTCACCCATACGTTTCAGTGGGATGGCATCGATGCTTACGCACGGAAGCTGATCGGCTCACATCCTTATAAAATTACTGTATCTAATAACTACAACCTTCAATATTATGCAGCTTCAAGTGATTTCCAACAGAGCTTTGGACGGCTTAGCGGTTCAGGAGTCATAATCGGAGGGCTGAGAGAGACAACAACAATACCCATTTCACGCGTCTGGTACGGCTCCTTGGAAAGTCCCAACAATCCGTTTGAGCAGGTGGGAATCGCTGGGTGGAGTTTAGATGCTCATCATATGCTTAGTTTCGAAGAGAATACCATGTATGAAGGAGACCGAAATAAGAAGACTGTGTCTCATATAAGCTTGAATAAGCTGGATCTCTCTGGTCTTGGAGATGTTTACCGTCCCGATAATCAAATCATTACGCCTGGACCTGGAAATTCCGTATATTTTACAGCAACCGGAGGCCTTAAGAATGGCTGGTATCCTCAAATCGTTGCACGTCTCAATCACGATGGAAGCTTTCAGAAGAGTGAAGAATTTCCAGCTGAAAGTTACATGTTGGTAAGTTCAGACACCCTTGGGAACGTGTATCGGTTCTCACCAACGAAGAAGCAGATTTACCTCAAAAAATCAGACGAGACGCATTGGTCGGTTTTTGCGGGAACAGGTAATGCTGTCAACAGCGATATTATCGATGGGGATAAAGCCGTAGAATTGAATTTGTATACGGTCTACAGCATGGCTGCAGCGTCCGATGGAACCTTATATGTGTCAGGGCACAACCCTATTTCTCGGCAAAATATTTTTTATCGGATTTGCGCTGACGGCCGCGTTCAGTTCATGGGCAGCGGTGAAGGGGCAGACAGCGGAAAGGCTAATAAGAATACAATTGGCGAGGCGGTATCGGTCCTAGCAGGACCGGATGGATCTGTTTATATTCATGATCGTATTTATGATAACTTTAATCACATGCAGTATGCTTCAAGAATAAGGAAAATAAATGCGAATGGTGTAATAACCAAGATAGCGGGAAAATCACCAAATACGTATACGGGCAGTTCCGAGATTAATCATGGTTTGGTTGCTGATAAAGCGTTATTTTATATGCTGAAGATGTACATTGATGGGGAAGGAAACATCATGTTCACAGCATTGAAAAACAGCTGGGAACAAGAAAAGCTATACAAGGTGAAGGATGGCCTTATAGAGGAAGTTAGCCTCGAGCATGCTAGAGCAACGTCTAAAGCTTATCTTTCATTAGCAGCGATAGACTATAACGGCAGTTATCTGTATGTGGGTTCCGGCATCTACCGGGTTGATAAGTCTAAGCTCCAGCAAGTCGATATTCCAGAGGAGGATGGCTTGTCAGTTAATGTATTTGATTTAACAACCGGAAAGATCCTGCATAATGAAAGTGCCCTGTCCGGTGCTAAGCTGAAAGCATTCTCTTATGATAATGACGGACGCCTCTTATCGATTTCGGATCGCAGTGGAAATCTGACGCGCATCGAGCGTGATACGCAAGGGAAGCCAACAGCGATTGTCGCGCCAGGTGGGCAACGAACGATCTTGGAGGTGGATAGCAGCGGGGAACTTAGCTCTATTACCAACCCGGCAAGCGAAACTTATCGGATGCAATATGAAGGAGGACTGCTCACCGAGTATACGGATCCCGTGCAAGGTGTGAGCAAGTACGACTACGATGACAGCGGGCTGTTGGTGAAGGCGACCAATCCAGAGGGGGGTGTCAAAACGCTGAACAAATCGATCATCGACAAAGGTTCTCGTGTTATCTTTACGGATCCAAGCAATCGTACTACGACGTATGAGACCGTGGTGACGGACGGTAAAACACTGTATACGTTGACAGATTCGAACGGGGCCACAACGATCACAGAGAAGATTGATGAGCAGAGTGAAATGGCAGTACTACCGGACGGTACTAAGATCAGTAAGAAGTTCGGGACGGATTCACGTTTTGGCAAAAATACACCGTTTGTTTCGGAACTGACTTACACTTCTCCTGACGGTAAAGTAACTACACTTAAGGAAGAACGTTCCGCAGTAACAAATAATAACAACGAGTTGGTATCGTATACGGTCAAGCATACATTGAACGGTGATGTGTTCACGATTCAATACGACGCGGCAAATCGTAAATTCACGGAAACAACAGCTGAAGGCACCAAAACGGAAACCTATCTCGATGGAAAAGACCGGATCATTAAAGTGGCATGGCCGGGAACCAACCTCTTCCCAATTGAATCCTTCTACGATACTATGGGGCGGATGGAACGGGTCCAACAAGGTGAGAAATGGGTTAGTTACACGTATAATGCTCAAAATTTAATTGAGAAGGAGTCCGACGCCTTCGGAAACGCGAAGACCTACGAATATGACGCTGCAGGGCGGATTGTCTCTGTTACAACGCCAGGCAATAAAGTGTATCGCAAAGGATACGATGATCATGGCAGTTTAACAGGAATCACGTTGCCGGACGGTTCAAAGTATGAGCAGCAATATAATAAATTAGGTCAGTTCGATGGCTTTGGTCCAGAAAATTCTGGGCTTTGGTACAATCCTCAGTATGATAACGGTCGTAATCTAGTAAATACGACGATGGGCAGCGGTCGAGTCATAGACCACGTGTTAGAATCAAACGGAGGCAAGAGGCCTATTGGCATCAACGATGGGGATATACAGCGAACGTTTACTTACGTGGGTCAGTCGGATTTGGCTCAAAGCATTGAAAGTGTGATGTCTTCAGACAGCACTAGACAACAAAAGATTGCCTATGATTATACAGGCGAGAACATGAAATCAATGGTGCTGACAGGCAAAACCAACGCTTTGTTTAGTTATACCTATGATGATTTCTTCAACATGACGAATATGGCCATGACGGTCGGTGGCGTAGTGTATAACACACCATTCCAATACGATAACGAAGATAATCTCACGAAGTTTGGCGCTTTCCAATTCAATCGTGGTGGTCCGTTGAAGGCAGTCAGCTCGATAGCAGATGGCAAGATGGACATTCAAGTCGCTTACGACAGGTATGGCAAAATCGACAGTGTCACTTATGTATTGAAGGGAATCCAAGTATATAAGGCAGGCTACACGTATGATAAGAGAGGTTTCGTGACCGACATCATCGTCGATTCCGCGAAAGGCAGAGAGAACACGCATTATGACTACGATCTGGATGGACAGCTGATTGGCATGACTCAGACAGAGCCGGGAGGCATAACGGTTACGGAAGCGTACAGCTATGATGCCAATAAAAATCGGATCACAAGTCAGGTGAATGGTGCTGCACAAGTGGTTAGTGCTTACGGAGAGCACGATGTGTTGGAGCGTGTGGGAGCACTTGCCTACAGCTTCGATGTAGACGGCTTTCTCACGCAACGGGGATCGGATGCGTTCAGCTACGGTGTACGAGGCGAGTTGCTGGAAGCAACAGTGACGAGCGCTACGTATATGAACGGTATGGCGAATGGCACGTACAAGTACACGTATGACGGCCTTGGCCGCAGAGTGGCGAAGGAAGACATTATGGGACGCAAGACACAATTTGTATATGGCAATCCCCAATCTCTGCAATTAATGACGGCATCCATAGATGCAAGCGGACAGCCGACGATCTATTCCTATAATGAGATGGGGCTGCTGATCGCGCTAGAACGTGGCGGGAAGCGTTATTATGTGGTGACTGACGCTGTAGGCACTCCGCAATTGGTGATGGATGAGAACGGTGCAGTGGTGAAGGAACTACGTTATGACAGCTATGGTGTGTTGCAATCCGATTCAGATTCGGCATTTGAGCTGCTAATTGGTTATGCCGGCGGTTTGGAGGATTGGGATACGGGACTTGTACGCTTTGGATTCCGTGACTATGATTCCCTTTCGGGCCGATGGACAGCACGTGATCCCATACTTCTCGAAAGCGGTCAAACAAATATGTATACCTATGTCAATAACAACCCGATCATGTTCCGGGATCCTTGCGGACAATTCTGTGTGGGAGCATCTGTGTATGCCGTTGTTGGAATTGGTGGTAAAGTGTGCGTCACGGAAGAAGGCGTATCTTCCTGCGGGGACACTGGGTTTGGTGTAGGGCTTGGACTTGAAATCTCGCCATTCGAGGATATTGCCAAGAATGAGCTCTCCCTGGAGGCAATGGCCAAACTTACGGCTGGGATCGGAAATTTACAGGCAGGGTACAAATGGGGCCAGGATTTAGATACCAAGTGCCGAACGGATGGGGCTATTTTGAGGGCGGAAGCGGGACCTTTCCGTGTTGATTTACTTAAGCCTAAGAAGTCGGCAGTGAAGGGCAAAGAAGCTGATTTGCAGAAGAAAATCAAAGATTTGTTTAAGAAAAGCGGTATGAAAGCAGAAGCTTCCATTAAGACGAAATTGTGCAGCAGTCTCCGTTGGTAGGCGATGTGAAAGCTGTAAATGAGCGTTGTGCCTCATGAGTAAAACCATTCAAAACCCATTCCTAATCGGATTGGGTTTTGTTGGTGTTCGCCTAAGCCGCGTGTTGGTAAAATCAGTGTTTACAAAATAGGGAATCTTGCTGTAACATAAAAGTGAAACATTGGTTTCACTTTATCTTATCGTGAGATGAATTATCTAAATCTAACCATAAATTTAACCAAAGAGAGGAACATGCACCATGTCAATAGCTAAAAACGTACCAGAAGCTCCGCAGTTTCCGTTGCCATTCTCACACGCAGTTCGTTCGGGAGATTTCGTATATGTATCGGGACAGGTAGGCGTAGATCCAACTACTGGGGAGATTGTGGGTAATTCGATTGAAGAGCAGACACGCCAATGCCTGCGTAATATCGAGATAATACTCGCAGCAGAAGAATTAACCTTGGATCACGTGATTAAGTCCAATGCCTTTGTAAGTCGTACGCAGGATTTCCCTGGTTATAACCAAGCGTATTCAGAAATCTTCAAGCAACCGTATCCTGCTCGTACCACAGCCCCCGTTGATATGGGAATTTATTTGGTGGAGATCGATGTGATTGCTTATGCCCCATCTAAACGGGTTCAAGCATAGATATGCTGGTTCAGTGATAAGGCTTTGCTGTAGATCGTGAAGAAATTGTGCAGGGGGCACGTTGTATTGCCGCGCCTGTTTTCAATATGTTTAGACAGGTTGAGGGTGCCATCAGCTTATCAGGAGCGAGGCACCGATTCCCAGACGAGCAGCTCTTAATTATCGCTCAGAGCATTCAAGCTGCGGCTAGTCGGATTTCTCAGAAATTAGGCTATCAATAATCTTTGATCTTAGCAGACGTACATCAGGAAATAAATAACATTGAACTTAGCGGCAAAATAGAGTTGAGAGATAAGGGAGGCATGGAGCCTCCCTTTTATTTATGACAGGTAAAACAAAAGGCATACCGCAGTTTGGCAACAGAACGGAATGCAGCATGGATCATTTCATTCTCTGTATGGGGTTACATCTATATGGTACAATTGACTTTAATCTATTGACGAGGGTGATTCTGATGCTCCATAGACTAATAAAGGCTTCAAAGGGCCGAAATTTTCTAGTCAAGTTGGTAACGCTTACGCTGCTCGTATCCGTGGTACCTCTCCTCCTGCTCAGTCTTTTGTTTTATCAAAATACGAGATCAACGATGAAAACTGAGTTACAGGCAGCGAATCTAGCTTCGCTTAGCAAATCCGTTCAAGCGATGGAGCTCGTCATCGATCAGATCGGAATCAGCTTCATGCAATTTATTTCCGACAGTACCTATCGCGATTACGCCAAATTTCCCCGGGGAGAATATTATGAGCGATTGAATGGCGCTTTGCATGCTGAAGATATGCCGGGCTTGCAGAAATATTTGATGAGTAAGGCGAAGCTGAGCTTTAATATCGATAATCTGAGGATGTCGAGCAGCTTTATTGATTCTGTTTACATGTTCGATCGCAGCAAAAATATGATGTTGACGCAAAGTGATCTGCAATATCCCATAGATCGCTTCTACGACAGAGACTGGGATCTTGGTTTGTCGGAGAAAAGTCATGCGTATCCGATCATTATGGATGTGCGCAACGCTGTTAAATCGAACGGGACGAGCAAACTAGTCATTCCGATCGTATTCAGGTCCAGCGACGAAGACAATTATATTGTCTTTAATCTGGATGCGCAGCTCGTATACAATAACATATTCAAGAGGCTGGGCGGCAAGCAGAACGGCAGCATCTTAGTCTACTCTCAGGGACACAAGCTCATGTTATACGATCAAGCAGATGAGCTGGCTCTGGAGGCTGAAGAAGATTTACAGAAATCGGAGCTGCTTGGCGACTCTGGGGGAGCACTTGAGATTCGTCTCGACCATTATCGCGTTATGGCAACCTTTCAGAATTCCTCTGCGCTCGGCTGGACATTCGTTAGCTTA
The DNA here is from genome assembly GCF_059691955.1 of Paenibacillus sp. J22FR83. NCBI lineage: Bacteria > Bacillati > Bacillota > Bacilli > Caryophanales > Paenibacillaceae > Paenibacillus > Paenibacillus sp. J22FR83. The sequence continues at coordinate 16,868 of NZ_JCAUAM010000012.1, read as the reverse complement.
ACCGATCTAGATGTCCTCTACACGAGCATCAACAATTTGCGCAGTATTATGGCAACAATTGGCACACTATTGTTTGTTGCGACTACACTTCTCGCCTTACTGACCATCCGCAACATTTACAACCCCATCCGCAATTTGCTCTATTACGTTATCAATAACAATAACTCCGTTTCGGCACTTCCCCTTCCCGGTCAAGGTCAGCTCGGTGAACTGAGGACAATTCGCAACTGGTTGGTAGAAGCTTACGAGGACCGTAAGAGTTTACAGGTAAGGTTGAAGGAGAGCTTGCCCGCTTATCGTGAAAAGTTTTTGCACACTTTGATCAAAACGGGCACATATACAGAAGAAGAGATCAGCGAGCGGATCCGTTTTCTTGGTATCGACCTTAGGTTGGAGAACATCATGCTGCTATTAATTATGGTAGAAGAACCAAAGGAGCGGAAAATCGATGTCGAGAAGAGAAGTATGAATAAGCTTCGGGCGGCCGATATGATCGAGCGGCAACAAGTAGGCTTAGGTGAGATAGTGCTCGTTGAACTGAGCGAAGACACGTTGGCGCTTCTGGTCAATTGCAATGAAGACGAGTTCGCGAATATATTCACGTTTGCTGAACGAATCCAAACGGGAATCCTCAGCGAGATAGGACTTTACTGCTCAATTGGTATTGGTACGTACTGCCGCCAGATTACGGATTTAAAGGTAGCGTACGAAGAAGCAGTGGAGGCACTCGGCTATCGAGATATGACTGGGCAAGGTGATATTATCTATATTGAAGATATTCGTCCTGAGAACGGGAAGACTTTTCATTATCCGAAGGACCGAGAAGATTCGTTGCAGCACTATATTAAGACTGGCGATAAATGGGAAGCTCTTCGCGTGTTAGGTGAATTGATCGATCAGAGTGTTCAAGGTCAGGGAGGTAAACCGCAATTTCGACAAATGCAGCAATCATTGATACGATTGTTGGTAGGGTTGATGGATACTGCAGGTCAATACGGAATTGATTTGCAGAAGTCGATGCAAGCTAAGCACAACTTGTATTCGGAGCTGTTGCACATGGGTGACCTCGATGGAATTCGCACCTGGTTCACTTCAATCGTCTCAGCCATGGCTGACTCGATTGGTATGGAACATAGGGAGAAGACGAATAGGCACGTTCAGGAAGTGATGGCGATGATTGAACGGGATTGCGGTGACGCTATGTCGCTGACGCTTATCGCCGAAAAGCTCGGCTTGAATCCATCCTACCTTAGTCGCAGCTTTAAGGAAAAGACAGGACAGACGTTTCTTGTGTACTTGACCGCTGTTCGGATTGAGAAAAGCAAAGAGTTGCTAATTCATTCCGATTTGAAAGTCAAGGATATATGCGAACGGCTCGGGTATGTAAAGGTGAACTATTTTATCAAATTGTTCAAAGAGTGCACAGGAACGACACCGGGAGAGTTTCGTAAAATGCATGTCCGAACGGCAGAACTTGATGGTACATGAGGGCGGAGCAATCCGTCCTTTTCTTTTTTCAGGCATATCCTCAATTTTTCGGGATGCTTTTTTTTTGACATAGTTATTTTAAGGAAGATGCAGAGCAAGAATGGGGCATTTCTAAGAAAGCGATTTCCTATTATGTTGAAAAGGGTTAACCACATGGCGGGTTCCGGACCCCGCAGACTCAATCAGGTTCCATCTAGCGATATAAGGGAGGCTCAATGTATGTTGAAAAAAGCATTTTCACTTATTCTGGCAAGTTCTGTAGTCGTATCGGTTGCGGCTTGTTCATCGGAATCCAAAGAGAACGGTGGTACGAGTACTTCAACCATTCCAAAGTCAGAAGCATCCAAAAAGATAGAAAAAATTTATTCTTACGCTAATGGTGGTCAAGTATCGCAAACAAAGATTAGTAAACCTGAGGATCTTGAACTCGTCAAGCAGGCCATCATCGATAAGATTGGTATTGAGGTCGTTCCCATTATTCCTCCAAAAGGAACAGAGGGGGAGAAGTTAAATATCTTGTTGGCTTCTAATGAACCACTTGATGTGTTCCTGGCTGGCAAAATCCCCGATTTTCAAAGTAAAGGGGCTCTCCTGCCATTGAACGATTTGTTGGACAAATATGGTGCGAATATCAAAAAACTGTGGCCGAAGGAATGGGCAGACTCTTGGGATGCTGTATCGACACCTGACAAGAAAATATGGGGAATTCCTCGTTTGCCTCCGATAGCAGGAAATACGGTTTACTTGCGTAAGGACTGGTTGAGCAAGGTTGGGATGCAAATGCCGACCACAGTCGATGAATTAGAGAATGTACTGAAAGCATTCAAGGAGAAGGATCCGTCCGGTTCTGGCCAAACGATTCCGTTACTCACGACATTGTCTGGCTTGAACGGCTCACTGGCTGCTGGTTTCATGGGTACTGGGTATGGCAATTGGGTTGATACGGACAACAAAGTGAAGCCAGCTGTTATGCATCCAGGATATAAAGAGTTCATCATCAAGATGGCTGACTGGTATCAGAAGGGCTATATCTATAAAGAAGCATTCTCTGCAAAAAATGAACGCATCATTGAATTGATCAAACAGAATCGTGCAGCTGGTTATGCAGGTTGGTACTCGACATTGGCAGGAAACGAAAGTGCGCTGAAGCAGAACGACCCTAATGCCAAATATGAGGTTGCCGTTGATCTGAAAGGACCTAAAGGTTCCGTGAGCAGTATGGGCGGTATTGATGTGAGCGGATGGGCTATCAGCAAAAACTCTAAAAATCCAGAAGCGGTTATGAAGTATATCAATTGGCTGCATGCAGATATTGAAAATTACTTCCTTGCATTTTACGGTATTAAGGGCAAGCACTGGCAGTATGTAGATGAGAAAAATCATGTGTTGGAGACGTTGAACACGGATTATGCCGGTGAGATGGTTCTCGGATCGACCTTTGCCTATACGGTCCAGTTTGAAACAAAGGACCCGGTCAATGCGCCGCAATTCGACTATATGCGCAAATATATTACGAATACCAACCGTGCTGCAATGCCTGGCGATGCCAAAGAAGCGTATAAATACGATAACGTTGCCATCAACCAACAAGTGCCTGCACTTTCGGATTTGAACCGCATGATGGAAGAAGAAATAACGAAATTCATCATGGGAGCAAGACCGATGTCGGAGTATGACAAATTCCTTCAAGAGTTGAACAAAGCTGGTATGGACAAATGGATTGAGGCTTACACGGCACAGAATACGAAGGTTAAGTCGGCGAAAAACTAATTGTTTCAGGCACGATAGTGCTCGGTAAACATAGGTACATGCGCGGTGTTCGCCCGGCTTCGGCTGGGCGGGCCTCTTCGCAGCCAATCAACGGCAACTGGTCTGTATGACGGGACGGTAGTCGGGAGATTTTTGGGGGAAGGAGAGCGTTAACATGAAGGCACAAGCAACTAACGGTATGATGAAGTTCATGCGCAAGAACAAGCTGTACTATGTACTTATATTACCCGGACTGCTTTATTTTCTAATCTTCCAGTATATACCGCTGTACGGAATTATTATTGCTTTTAAAGATGTGGCGCCGTTTGATGGTCTAAGAGGCATATTTACCTCGGAATGGGTCGGGCTTAAGCATTTTCAAGCATTCACTGGATCTTACTATTTTTGGGAAATATTAGGAAATACTGTTATAATCAGTTTTTACCGTTTGTTATTTGGATTTCCAGCCCCGATTTTGCTGGCACTGCTGATGAATGAAGTCAGAATTGCCGCTTTTAAAAAGATCGTGCAGACGATCTCTTATCTTCCACATTTTATTTCCATGGTCGTCATGGCGGGTTTAATCACAACCGTCTTTGCATTGGACGGAGGCATTATCAATGTATTTCTGCAGAAGCTTGGGATAAATCCGGTTTATTTTCTTGGAGACAACAACTATTTTCGCAGCGTGCTTGTAACGTCGGGTATCTGGAAGGATGTCGGATGGGGCACGATCGTATACTTGGCTGCGATCACTGGAATCAATGCTGAGTTGTACGAAGCTGCTGTTGTAGACGGAGCCGGCAAGATCAAACAAATATGGTATATCACCATTCCAGGAATCATGTTCATTGTCGTCATCATGTTTATATTTGCAGTAGGCGGATTGTTGAATGCGGGGTTCGAGCAAATTTTCTTACTGTATTCACCACCTGTATATAAAGTAGCAGACATCATCGATACGTATGTATATCGCAAGGGCATGGTAGAGATGCAGTACTCGTTCGCAACGGCTGTTGCTCTGTTTAAATCGTTTATCGCTATGATTTTGCTGTTAGGCACCAACTATTTGGCCAAAAAATTAAATCAAGAAGGCATCTGGTAGAGGGTGGATCGTTATGATAAATAGAAAAACTTCATTCGGCGAGCTATTTTTTCAAATCGTCAATTATTTGTTTTTGACACTTGTGTCACTGACGTTCCTACTTCCATTTTTGGTGATTCTGTCGACATCTTTCGTTAGTGAGACTGAGCTAATCCGCAGAGGAAGCCTCATCCTATTCCCGCAGGAATTGGACTTTACGGCTTACAAAGTATTGCTTAGCGGAACATCAACTTTGTATCATGCGTACTACATCACGATTATGCGCGTCATTGTCGGTACATCGCTCAATCTCATCTTGACGGCAATGATGGCCTACGGTTTGGCACGTAAGCAGTTGCCTGGACGGAATGTGGTAATTTCCCTGATCTTCGTTACCATGCTGATCGATGGCGGGCTTATTCCGAATTATTTGCTCATGAAGGGGCTGCATCTGACCAATACGTTTTGGGTCATGATCCTTCCCGGGCTTATCAATGCCTGGTATTTAATCATCATGAAAAATTTCTTCACGCAAATTCCTGAAAGTCTTGAGGAATCGGCTACGATTGACGGCGCCTCGCCACTGCGCATACTTGTTAGTATCGTAGTCCCACTTAGTCTGCCGACGTTTGCGACAATCGGGCTGTTCTATGCAGTTGGTCACTGGAATGCGTGGTTTGACGCGATGATTTACATTAACGACACCGATAAGCTTCCGGTGCAGGCAATAATGAGGCAAATTGTGCTTCAATACAGCGCAGTTGATATCAATCAATCGGTCTTTGCAAGCTTAGCTGAGAAGCCTACGGCGGAAAGTGTCAAGGCAGCGGCTATCATGGTGACGACATTGCCGATTTTGTTCGTGTATCCTTTTCTTCAGAAGCATTTCGTAAAAGGGGTACTAACAGGTTCGGTCAAAGGGTAAAGAACGATTTCATTCGAAGGGGAGAGATGACATGGCTGGCTTGTGCATGAATGAGGACAACAACCATTTTTATTATAATCGGCGCGATCGTGAGGTGTCTCGCGCGGACATCGAAGCGCTTGTAGATCAATATGCGGGTACCCAGGTAAAGGAATATTTCGTTAATGTAAATGCCATGCGAACTTCATTCGACAGTAAAGTGTGGGATTCATTCTGGACAGGATACGATCCAGAGGCCGGAGACGATCAGCCGCTCTTTCAGAGCCTGCCGGAAGAATCACGCAAAGCTACGCGAGCATGGATTCACCGAGCTTGGCAAATGAATCAGGATGGTCTGGACTTCTGCGGCATTCAACTGGAACGTGCAAGGGAGAAAGGACTTTCTCCGTGGGTGTCGGTACGCATGAATGATGTTCACTGCGTGAATGATGAGACTCACCCGTTGATCGGCGGATTCTGGCGTGAACACCCGGAACTGAGGCGGGTACAGCATCGCTTCGCAGCGTGGACGGACAAAGCGTTCGACTTCGGCAAAGAGGAGACCCGAGAGTATCATTTCCGTTTAATCGAGGAAGTGGTGGACAGATATGAGTTCGACGGAATTGAACTCGACTGGATGCGATTTGCCTTTCACTTTAAACCGGGTGAAGAAGAATCCGGTAGAGCTCATTTGACTGCATTCTTGCGACGAGTTAGGGAATTGCTCGACCGTAAAGGAGCGGAACGCGGCATTCAAATCAAGATCGGCTGCCGTGTACCATCACGACCACAGACAGCCTTCGATCTCGGAATGGATGTGATGCTATGGGCACGCGAAGGACTCGCCGATATGCTGGTTCCGACTCCATTCTGGGAGACAATTGAAACAGATATGCCGATCGAGCTATGGAAGAGGTTGTTGGAAGGCAGCGGTACGGTGCTGGCTGCAGGACTTGAATTATTGCTCCGTGCGTATCCGGCAAGCCCTCTGCGGCAGACTAATACGCTAGAGACGGTTCGCGGAGCAGCTGCATCATTCCTTGCGCGTGGCGCCGATCGGATCTACTTGTTTAATTATATGGACGCGGATACGGCAATCTCGGATTTGCATCATTACCCCATACTACTGCGGGAAGCGGGGGAACTTGCTACGTTGCGGAATAAGCCAAGGCGCCATGTGATTACATACGCAGATACCTGGTCACCCGGGGATCCACGGGCAACAGTACTGCCTATTGATCTAAGATCCGGTCAGAATTGTGAGGTTCGCATTCCGATTGGACACAAGCCACTGCCGGAAGAAAAGGCAGCGGTTGTGATTGCAGTAGAATCCGAAGTTACTTTGGAACAGCTAAAGGTTTATGTGAATGGAGAGGCTTGTGGAATAGGCTATCCAATAGAGTTGCCGATGCCTAAACCTCAAGGGCTAGCATATGCGTACTCCATACCAGTCTGCGTTCTGAAGGATGGCTACCAGATGGTCGACTTCATGTCTATTGGCAGTAGTGAACAGTCGCCTACGACGATTCAATGGGTAGAATTGCGTATTGAACGTTAGACAGAACAGGTGATCAACCTTAATTTCGAATCGTTCCGCACTACTTAATTTAATAAGAAAAGAAGTGATAACGTGTGGCATATATGCTCAGAGTGCGGTATGGAACATCATGATTCTTACGTGTACGCGTGCGCATCGTGCGAAGGCATTCTGCTCCCGCAGTATGAGAGCCGTCATTTCGCGATGAGCGACAGCACGCAGAAAGGAATCTGGCGTTATCATGCGAGTCTTCCCCCGGTGCCTGAGAATAACAGGCTTTACTTGGGAGAAGGCATGACGCCACTTATCCCGAGTGCGCGTCTTGGAAGGAAGCTAGGTATCGGTGAATTGTATTTTAAGTATGAAGGCGGTAATCCGACCGGTTCTTACAAGGATCGAATTGCTGCTATGGGTTTATCCTGGGCTCTTGGACAGGGAAAGGGGGCCTGTATCGGCACTTCATCAGGTAATGCTGGAGCCGCTATTGCGGCTTATGCAGCCCGTGCCGGTATGCCATACCATTTATTCGTCCTTGAGAATGTGGCAGAGGCTAAGCTGGCCCAGTCGCTTCTGTACAAAGCGAATGTCCGCAAGATAAAGAATTTCGGAAGCGATCCGGAAATCGGAATGAGAGTCTTCGATCGTATTTTTGGTGGGGCCGCAGAGCATGGATGGGAAGTTATGATCACCGCTTTCCGCTACAATCCGTATGCAATGGAAGGTGTTAAAACCATTGCTTATGAAATTTTTGAAGAATTGAAGGGCATGCCCTCACATGTTTATTCACCTGCAGGCGGTGGCGGATTATACTGCGGTATTTGGAAAGGCTTTAATGAAATTTCGGATAGTGTGCGAACGGCAACTGCACCTATCATGGTTGCCGTTCAACCTGAGGGCTGTTCCAATATCGTAAGAGCGTATCAAACCGGATCTATGGATCCATTGCCCGGTTCGTCAACGTCTCAAATCTCAGGCTTACAAGTACCGAATCCTCCAGACGGCAAGCTGGCGCTGCAAATTATGAATCGTGGCGGAGGCAAAGGCATAGCTGTCAGCGATCCGCTCATTTGGGAGACTCAGAGATTACTTGCGGAGGAGGAAGGCATCTTCTGCGAGCCGGCTGGTGCAGCTTCTGTAGCTGGATTGATTCGCGATTGTGAGGAAAACCCCGGTCGGTCATTGGATAAAGTTGTCTGTGTGATTAGCGGCAACGGCTTCAAGGATGGCAACCGATTGTCGGCTATGACCTCAGCAATCCATGTTCCCTGCCTGGATGTCGACCATTTGGAAATATAAAGCTATCACAGAGGAGGGAATGTTTCCATGGTTAAGATTCGCTTGGGTATGATTGGACTCGGCAGATTCGCCGAGTTACATGCCCGCATATTAAGCCGTCTTCCGAACGTTGAAGTTGTGGCCCTCTGCGACCGTAATCCCGAAAGACATGCCCGCTTTAGAGAATGGTTCCCAGATGCCCGTTACTATGCGGAATGGTCTGATATGTTAGCCACCACCGTATTGGATGCCGTTGATGTATTAACGCCGGAGCATCTTCATATGGATCCTGTCAAAGCGGCCCTAAGCTTAGGACTTCACGTATTCGTCGAGAAGCCGCTCGCGCATAATCCTGAATCTGCTGCCGAATTGGTGCTGCAGGCGGAGACGAACGGAGTCTTATTGATGACCGGTCACCTGTTGCGGTTTGACCCGAGGTATGCGGCCGTCAAAGAGCGTCTTGTTAGAGGAGACTTCGGCTCCATCCGCTCTATTTATGCGAAGCGTAACAATTGGAAGACCGCTTTCTCCACTTATAACCGTATAGAGCCCGTATTCATACTTGGCATTCACGATATTGATCTTATGCATTGGTACATGGAAGACGATGTACGTCAGGTTTATGCGACCCGCTCCGCACCAGACGGTTCTGAAGCTGCTGATATGAACTGGGCTATACTCCACTTTAATAAGGGAGGTATCGGGATCATTGAATGCAATTGGCTCCTGCCTGATCATGGTCCTTCCCCCCAGGACGTCCGCATGGAAATTATGGCTGAATCGGGGAGCGTTCAAATCATAGACCCTGAATACGGCGTTACGTATATCGACGAATCAGGAATGGATGTTCCCGCTCTCCTTAACTTTCATGAAACACACGGACGTCTGAGAGGTCCGCTCGTTGACGAGCTTGAACATTTCGTCAATTGTGTGTCCGCTGGCAGACAGTCGGATATTTTGAAGCCAGTAGATGCTTACAGTGCGGTGCGTGTTGCATGGGCTGTGCTTCAGTCAGCCAAGACGGGACAGCCTATGAACCTGTTGCCGATGATTGGTAAGGAGTAAAGTGTGAAATTGACTGATCGGGTTTATGTCGTTGGAGGCGGCAGCTTGGGTTACGGATTAAGTAGTCCCTATGACTGCAATGTGTATGCGATTGATAGCGAGGAAGGCGTACTCTTAATAGATGCCGGATCCGGGCTTGGAGAAGCTGCGATTCTAGATCGGCTGAGGGAGGATGGGCTTATGCCTGAACGTGTGAATGCACTGGTGCTTACACACGCCCATTCCGATCATGCTGGAGGCGCAAGAGGTTTAAAAGATCAGCTTGGTTTGTTCGTGATGGCTTCGGAGCATACTGCAGCGATCATAGAAAGCGGGGATGAGGAGCGACTCGGGCTCGTACAGGCAAGACGTGACGGGATTTATCCTGAGGCGTACCTTTTCAAGACATGTCCTGTGGATCGTATCCTTCGCGAAGGAGATATCATTTCCATAGGGGATTATCGGCTGCGAGTGTTGGATGTTCCCGGCCATAGCAAAGACATGATCGCATTATTCGATGACAATTCTCAGACGCTATTTGCCGCAGATACTGTCTTCATGGGGGGCAAGCTGGCTATAATCGGTACAGAGGATTTCTCTATGAAAGAGTACCGATCAACAATAGCCAAACTGTTTTCCTTGAGCGTTGAACGGTTGTTTGCTGGACACGGAGAAGCCATGCTCGAACGCGGTGGTGATGCCGTGCGTCTTGCTCATGAGCGTTTCGAGCAGGAGCGCCCGCCGTTAAGTATTGTATAAGGAGGAGATGTGTCAGGTGACAGCAGAACGGATGCCGATCGAACAATTTACATGGAATCGAAGTTCACGTGCAGTGAAACATACGTATCAGCTACTATTAGGAAACAATACGGATGAGGAAGAAATATCGATCCCTGCTTTCGAATTGGCAGGTGAGGAAGATGGATCTAATCTACTGATTCTAGCAGGGGTTCATGGCGATGAATATGAAGGGATCGAGACAATTCTGCGATTATTCAATACTATGCAGCCCGGAGATATTAGAGGGAATATTTTGATGATCCCTTGTGCGAATCCCTACGCTTACCGTGGGGGGGCTCGAGTAAGCCCGGATGACGGTGTGAATATGGCTCGTGCTTTCCCAGGAAGACAGAGGGGGACGGTGACGGAGAAATTGGCTTATGAGCTTCATCATCGCATGATTGCCCATGCAGATTTCATGCTCGATTTGCACAGTGGTGGAACCCATTATGCCGTTGCGTCACTCGTTGGCTATTATCACGAAGAAGAATCTGCATTCAGTCGCCGATGCAGGGAGGCTGCAGAAGCGTTCGGAGCTTCACTGCTATGGGCTCACAACGTGATCGCGCCTGGTAGAAGCGTATCATCGGCCCAATCGCTGGGTATTCCATGGCTATACACAGAGGCTTATGGAGGACGCAGGGTGCGCCAAGAAGACGCGAGATTGTTCTATGACGGTACCATTCGACTCATGAACCATCTTGAAATGCTTGCTGATCCGCTCGAATGGCCCGTCGGCAAGCTGGATGTTGAACGTAAAACGATATACAGTGACGGCAATTTCGATCATTCGGCGACAGCTGAGGAGGATGGTTTCTTCGTTCCTGCAATTTCACTGGAGAGTAAAGTTAGGCAGGGGGACTTAGTAGGAACGATATATGGATTGGACGGTTCAGAGCGTCAGCGGATTACTGCAGGCAGCGATGGTTTTCTCGTTATGATTATAGGAACTCCCGTCCTCCGAAAGGGAGACCCTGTATACTTACTAGCATCGGAAATGAGCGGTAGCTTCGCTCATATATAACCATATATAGAAGGTAGGAACAGACAATGAAGTCATTTGACTCTGATAAATTTAAAGGTGTTACAGTTGCTATAAACTCCTGTTACGATAATAAAGGGGATGTCCACCCGGACGCTATCAAACAGATGATTCGGTTCTTGATCCAAAGTGGAGTGAACGGGGTCTACGTATGTGGAAGCACCGGCGAAGGTCTGCTGCAGAGTGTAGAGGAGAGAAAGCTGGTGCTAGAAGCAGTAATTGCGGAAAGCCAAGGGGAGATTGCGGTCATTGCACATATCGGAGCAATGAATACGAGGGATAGTATTGAACTTGCGATTCACGCTGAGCGTGTTGGAGCTGACGCTATATCAGCGGTCCCACCTTTCTATTACCGGCACAGTGAGGATACGGTGCAAAAACATTGGACGGCTATAATGGACAGCACTGAACTGCCATTTATCATATACCATATTCCCGCAACAACAGGCTTTAATCTTACAACGGACCTGTTACGCCGAATGATTGTTAATCCTAAGGTTATCGGCGTCAAGGTATCGGTAAGCAGCACTTTCGAGCTGGAGCGCTTCAAATCAATCGGTGGTAATGACTTCCTGGTCTTCAATGGTCCCGATGAACAATATTTGGCTGGTCGAGTTATGGGGGCAGATGGCGGTATCGGCGGGACTTACGGTTGCATGCCTGAATTATTCGTGCGTCTTGAACAGTATTATGTCAGAGGTATGTTGACGGAAGCCAAGCTTCTACAGTCTTCGATAAATGATATTATTTCCGATCTGCTTACACTCCCAACCCATTCTGCGTTGAAAGAAATCATGCGCTTAAGGGGGATTAATTGCGGTACAGTCCGTGCGCCGATGGAAGAAATACAAGAGTCTCAAACACCGCTTGTGCAGAAAATACATAGGAAAATTATGCAGGCAATCAGTGAGATGGTGAGGCTGGTTCCTGAATGAAACATGCATTTATACAGCTAATCAACGATTAACTTATCGAGTAGAGTCCGCTTGCAAGTGGGCTCTATATTTCTGTAGATGTGGTAGATTTTTTTGATACCCAACTATCCCAACTGTTCAACCGGGTTTTCCCTGTTTCCAACGTGAAGAACGTAGCCAATCTACTATTAAATAGAGAATTGGAATTAATCCCGTAATCAAGAGAAGAGCGAATTCTCCGTTTCTAAATAATTCATCTAGTTCAGGCTTCGACCTGACCAAGAAGATGGCGAGGCCTACCACCATAGCTGTCATGGAGAAGGAAAATGGCTTATGATCTTTTAACGAGCAAGTATGCGTTAAGCCGATAACAGCTAAATATATGAATAAACTAACTTTGATAAACAAACTGGCTAACCAAACAGCAAAGAGCACAGGATCCAAATTTTCGAGCGTGGAGCCGGCACGGATGTTGCGTATCAATTCGAGCTGAGGGTAGGGCAGGTTAGCGGCTAAATAGGGGCCGAAGACTAGAATAGCAGGAATAAGATTGGATAACACAATAATTACCGATGTAACCGTTGCCCATCCCAAAGACTTCATTGTCTTCGTATAATTCGCGAAAAAAGGAAATATGAGCGGGATATACGCCATTTCTGCATAAAGAGATGTGACCAAATAGGCGCCGTTCCAAACCCCTTTGAAATCAAAATGATTCACCAATGCTATCGCCATTTGATGCTTGATTTCATGATGCACAAAAAAGGGAACAAACAACACACCCATAACGCTCAAAAAAAAGATGCCTTGTGAGCTGCGAAAAATGGATCCAACTCCAGAACGAACGGAATAGGCAAGACAAATTCCGAACAGTGCTGAAACAGCCCATTCTGGTGTGCCTGGCAAGTAAACTATGACGATAAAATCCTGCAATTGTCTTAGAACAGTACCTGCCGATATTAAGAAAGAGATAATCATGGTGCCAATTAGTGGATAGTGCAGCCACCCTACAATCTCCTTGCCATAATTCCCTAAGAATTGAGTAGGCCGCCTGATTGCTAGCTTATAGGACAAGTAAGCAATCATAAGCCCCACAGCAGCGCCAAGAATTAAGGATAGCCATGACATGTAATGGGCATTTTTAGATAGTGTACTCATAAAGAAACCCAGTGTGGTTGTAAAGAGAAAATGAGAGAACAGCATATAAATCTGCAACTGGGATACCCGCTCCAAGGTGCTATCCCCTTTCATTTTTCTATTCGAATGATTTGGTCAATAGGTCTGAAAATGGATTGAATTCCCTCAGCCAAAGTCCATTGTTCCCTGAAGTAGTATAATGCTTCCAAGCATAGAAATAACAAGGTTGCAGTACCAATCACATATTGAAAAGTACGCTTTTTGCGTTTTTTATTTTTCATATAGCGCCATTCGTACCAAATAATGAAGGCATACAGGATACTAATGATGATCATTTCCCCACCTCATTTAGTGGATCTGTTGTTACATGAACATAATTACGATAAGTACCTACCTGCTTGACCTTGATGTTCGTTTGCATCTCTATCTTGACGCTGCTATATAGCTCCCGCCAGCGTGGCTTCATACTTTTCCACTTCCTAGGATAATTCCAATCGATGTATTCTCCAAAACGGAAGGGATCCGATTGTACTTTTCTTGTCTTGTCAATCGTACTAGTCATTTGTTTATTTACTTCCATGTCAAGACTTTGACCCAGTTTCTCTAATTGTTTACTTTCCAGTAAATCGATATTCGAATTGGTAGAAAGCACTTCAGCTTCGGCTTTACTTTGAATGAGAATTTCAATCTCATTTTCTCTAACTTTTGGAATGATATGAGTTTCCGGCCTTTTGACCATAAAGCTTATGTCTTTGCCATCGGTCGGAGAAGGAATCGAGATCTCTGCATCCTTCAATTTTCCAAGAATCCACAATCCTCCTCGCATTTCACTAACATTTAATGTATCCACCATCTTCCCTTGCTTAAAAAGAGCCGCACCACTGGTTCCCATCCATTTTTGATTCTTTTCTTTTTCGCTTTCAATTCTCTTATTTCCAAATTTAAGCATAGGCAAAATAATGTCACCTCCGGTGTAGTTGAGCATAAGGAAATCTTTAATTGTGGTATCAACAGTTACTTGTGAATTGGCGTATCCCACTAAGATATCTGTAGGAAACCTTTCCATGATGGGCGAGATCACCTCGATTTCCTTAGCTCTTCCCGGTGTTACAAACAGGTAAGCATTCATGTGCATCGTCGGTTCACGAGCCAAGAAATCCAGAATCGGTTCTATTCCTTCTTCGGCTAATTGCCTGCCGATGACAATCACTCGTGTTTGGCCGAAGCTGATATGCCGTGACAAATCTGATTGGATTTTACGATATGCCTCAACAATATCCTTTCCAGTATTGGAAAAGTACGTGTAGGGCTTACCTGCTTGATCTCCTCCTCCTCCCGCCGATCCGGGAATTAGTCGGCTGGGCAACGTAAAATCGAGGGAGAGCTCGAGACCAGAATTGGTTTTATCCAAAACCACCATTCGCACAAAAGCACGATCATTCAATTCGACGGATGACCAACAACCGGTAAGTATCAGCAGGGGCAGTAAAGCATATAGGCATTTCAATCCCCTTCCTCCTCCATTCCTTGCGCCCATTTACGGGAAACTACCGGTTGTCTTGAAGGATTTGTTCCAGCAATTAAAGGGCGCTTTTTCATAAGCCACCAGGGGACCCTAAATAAGGTGTCCTTAAGATCACGTATCACCAAAGGCATGATTGGATACAGATATGGCGTACCAAAAGAACGCAAATTGACTAGATGAATGTAGATAAGAAGTATTCCGCAGGATACTCCGAATAAGCCAAAGGCCCCAGCCAAAATCATGATTGGAAACCGTAACAACCGCAAGGCCAAACCTAGATCATAGTGCGGATTAATAAAGGAGGCAATACCTGTTAATGAAACAATAATGACCATCGATGCGGATACAATCCCAGCCTGAACGGCGGCAGTACCGATAATGAGCGCCCCGATAATGGACACCGCTTGACCGATCGCTTTGGGAATTCGGACGGCCGCTTCACGCAGAGCTTCAAAGGAAACTTCCATAATGAGTGCCTCTATCAGTGCAGGAAAGGGCACAACTTCCCTGGAAGACGTTACCGTGATAAGCAGTTTAGCTGGGATCATCTCTGGATGAAACGTTGTGACTGCGATATAAAAGGAGGGCAAGAACAAAGAAACCATGACAAAGATGTAACGGATCCAACGGATCCATGTTGCTGCGATATACCTTTGATAGTAGTCCTCTGCGGACTGCATCAGCATAAATAAAGTAGTCGGTGCAAGCAAAGCGATTGGTGTGCCATCTACCAAAATGGCCACCCGTCCCTCCAATAAGGAAGCCGTAACTGTATCAGGCCGCTCGGAATATTGCAACTGAGGGAAAGGTGAAAATGGACAATCCTCTATGAAATCTTCTATATAGCTGCTTCCGAGAATACTGTCGATTTCAATAGCCGACAATCGCTTGTTCACTTCGTCTATCAACTCTTGTTTGCAAATTCCATGAATATACGCGACTACTACACGGGTTTGCGTCAGGGTTCCGATTAACATCGTTTCCGTTTTTAAATCAGAAGTTTTCAGTCGTCTTCGGATCAGGGTCAGATTGATGTCAATGTTTTCTATAAAAGCTTCTCGTGGTCCTCGTAACACGGCTTCATTCGGTGCATCTACGATTGATCTAGTCTCATAGGAAGTGATTGAGAAATCGATCATTCTCTGTTCGCCCTCGACAAGCAGCAGGGCATGTCCATTTAGAACTGTTGATACTCCTTGCTGCAAGGTTGTTATCTCGTTTTGATCAGCTACAGACAACTGCTTGTGCTCAAAGATTTGACTACGAAATTGTTTCGCGTCCTGTGCATGAAGAGAAAGGATACGATTCAGAATTTCCTCTTGTATCGTCTTCAAATCAACCATTCCGCTCAAATAGACCAATGCACACTTTTGATCAGGCCCTGCAACAAATGTATGATATACCACATCAGAACAATTGGCTAACTGTTGATGAATCCAGTCCAGCCGTTTCTCAAGTTGTAGAGAGGTTATTATGGCAATGTCAGCATCAGTTTGGCCTTGATTGGTGAGGGGGGCTTCCTCATTCTGATGCTTGTTCACACTTCTATATTGCTTCCGGCTAAGCCATTGAAATAACGACATGATCAGTATATCCCCTCATCTTGGCTGAAGTTATGCTATTCCAATGCTGTTAAATAAAGCATCTTCTATATATTAGAGTATCTCCACCAGCTAATCCGATTATTACAAAAATGGAAGCGATAGTAATATTTACAAAAATTCTTGCTGTTAAAAATGTGCCTCATTATAAGATTGGAAATAAAGAGGTAGATGATTCATCCCTCCCTAGATTGGTTAATTCTTCTTATAAAGATCATATCTAGGAGGGATGAAGTTTGAGTAAAAAACTCGCAAAGCGCAGACGTTCACCTCTGGCTCTATACCTTGCAGCACTGACGATAACGGTAGCGATTAGCAACATAGAACAAGCGAAGTAGCTTGTAGCCTATTCTTTATATGAAATGAAAAAAAGCCCAGTGATGGGCTTTTTTGCTATAAACGCGTACATTTCAATCAAATCGAACTTCCTGGTCCAAAATGATCTCTTTAGGCGGAGATTCGAGTGGGCTGGCATATGGAATTAGGGCAAAATGCAAGCCCTCTAAGTTGTCAGGTAAACGCGGTGAAACAAGGAAGGTGATTTGGGTTTGACCTCCGCCGCCACTTGCACCATTTCTCATGACACGATAGTGTTGCTCAGTGCCTGTGATATCTAGCTGGAGCTGTGGCCGGAAGTTACCATAATGCCCGTCGCGTTGAATGAGCTTGATTTCACAGTAGTCTCCCCGCCGCTACGCGACGATATGATGAATGAAAATGTGTAGTTTGTGCGGTTCGTTCTGCTTCATTGCGTGTTTTGCTGTCAATACTTGTTAGTATGGCTGGCG
>NZ_JCAUAM010000011.1:0-331031 GCF_059691955.1 Paenibacillus sp. J22FR83 | reverse complement strand
AAGAGATCACCACTTTCAAGAGTATACCTATATTATATCAAATTAACGCGGTAATGTGGTGAAATAGATGAAGAAACTTAGGCTGCCGAGACTTTCTCGACAGCCTGAAAATATCCATCTATTTCATTTGATTTCATGCGAAAAAGGTAAATAACTGGAAAAACTACAGCTATTTCAGGACATTTCCTGCCAAACTGGCAGAAATCCAAATATTAACTGTAGTTTTTCCATCTAAATGTAAATTGCAGCTACTTTGGCTGAATTTAGCTGTAGTTTTTCCAGTTAAAGTTGAGCCTGGCGCTCAGAGGGGAGCTCGACGTGGCACTTGGTGCGGTTCTGTGAACCGAAGTGTACAATTGAGCCAAGCATCAAGACTGTATCGCGACAAGTAAGTGAAATAGATGGAAAATATCCATCTATTTCATTTGATTTCATGCGAAAAAGGTAAATAACTGGAAAAACTACAGCTATTTCAGGACATTTGCTGCCAAACTGGCAGAAATCTGAACATTAACTGTAGTTTTTCCATCTAAAAGTAAATTGCAGCTACTTTGGCTGAATTTAACTGTAGTTTTTCCAGTTAAAGTTGAGCCTGGCGCTCAGAGGGGAGCTCGACGTGGTACTTGGTGCGGTTCTGTGAACCGAAGTGTAACAATGAGCGAGCTGAATGGCGCTAATCTGCTCCCAGCCAAGCACTCGCACTTCGCTCGAAGCTGAGCTCTTGCTCCCAGCCAAGCATTCGCACTTCGCTCGAAGCTGAGCTCTTGCTCCCAGCCAAGCACTCGCACTTCGCTCGAAGCTGAGCTCTTGCTCCCAGCCAAGCACTCGCACTTCGCTCGAAGCTGAGCTCTTGCTCCCAGCCGAGCACTCGCACTTCGCTCGAAGACTATGCTCTTGCTCCCACCCATGCACTCATCCATGCACCACCTCATCTAACTCCTCACTGTGCCCCCTTGCTCACCCAAAACGTTACATTATCCCCAACGAAGCCTTTTGTTCCTGCTTTTGGTTCTTGTTTCGTTACTGTACCTTTTGCCTGTGTGCTTGTTTCAATGAAGAAGTTGTAGTGGAGTCCTGCAGATAGCGCCTTTTCCTCTGCTTCCGCCTGCGTTTGACCTATCAAATTAGGTACAACTGTTTCCTCGGTGACTTCATTCATACTGGTCAGCTTAGCGTTTGGTGTGGTACTTGGGCTGACTGTTGCTAGTGGTGTACTCGTTGGCGAAGGAGAGATGATGACGACGGTTTGCACTACTTTTGGTTCTGGCCACAGATACCACACGGAGATTATCCCTATCACGAGAGCTGAGACAGAGCCTAGAGCAATTAGTTTAGCTGAACGATTAGAACGGGTATGGCTCTCATATTGCGCAGCAGGCAGGACCTCTGTGGATTCCTCAGGGATCGGCTCTTCATGTTTGATACTTGGGTTACTGGAGGCAGAAGGAGGTAAGCTACGCAGTCCGAAGACGAGAGAAGAGAGCGAGGATTGCCCATGACAAATAAATTTGATGAGGCGAATCAAAGCTAATTTTTGCTCAGTCGTCGCGCTTGGAATAGAAGCACGCTCTAGACTCGTATGCATAACCTCGAATGTATCGGAAATCGTCTCGCTGCCTGTAAGCAATTGGATCATTAAGCGGCATAGGCCAACGGCACCTTGTTCTTCGGGTTCATCTTCATCCCAATAGTTAATGACAGAAAGTTTATTGGTTTCGGTTAACCATAAATTATCCGGTCGTACGGAAAAACCTGTAATCTTGTCTTCCAAGGCATCCAGCAGGGAAACGCCTAAGTCGCTAATGATCGCGACAACAGCAGCATAGGTCCATTTGCGCTTGAACATCGTATGGGCTAATAGCGAACCACTTTTCGCTTGTAAAATAATGGTGACGGCATCCTGAGCGATAGATGTATCCAACATATGATGAAATCCATCATGAATAAACGCGGCTTTATCCTGAAGTGAGCTTATGTAATCAACACCGAGTTGATTGTGACGAAGCGCTTTACGATACAGTAAGACTTTGCGAGTCAGAAATACATCATCACCATAATGGAGAGTTCCATGAGGGAAAGAGACGATTTGTGTGCTTGGCACGTATCGTGTACCTATTCGATCGGGCATGGATTAACCATCCTCTCTGGCGTATATGATTGAGTTACTACTTATTATAAATGATTCGAAGGCAGATAGGAATTTAGGAGGAGTTTTTATTAAAATCTATTAGCAGAATACCTTAACTGTACAACTTTTTCCTTCATTTTGGAACATTCTTGAGAAAATTGAACGAAATTTATCAATTAGAAGCTCTCATTTTTTTAATAGGATTATTCTATGCGTAAGAGGACCTAAATGTTATGATAGAAGAATCATGAATTTTGACAAAATAAACCAAAAAGAGGAGGAAGTATGTTGAAAAAGGTCGCAATTTTGGGTGGCGGTGTCGCTGGATTGAGTGCCGCTCATGAGCTGATCGTACGAGGATATCAAGTATCTGTTTACGAGTTCAAAGGAATTCCAGGCGGGAAAGCAAGAAGTATGCTCTATGTAGGCAGTGGTAAAGGTGGTAGACGGGATTTGCCAGGAGAACATGGCTTTCGGTTATTCCCAAGATTCTATCGGCACGTCATTGATACGTTGAAACGAATTCCTTACGAAAATAAAACCGTTTACGATAACCTAATGGAAGTAACACGATTAGATATCGCCACTCATACAGCACCACTTCAACCTCTTCCAGCTAAAATTGTCATCAATAAAGATAATATCGTATTGGCGAAAGAACTTATTAATCATAAATTAGGACTTACCAAAGAAGATTTAGAGCAATACGGTCGGAAGCTTTGGCAAGTCATGACGAGCTGCGAAGAACGCATTCGCGAGGAATATGAAACGATCGATTGGTGGGAATTCATCGAAGCGGAGAAGCAATCTCCGGCATTCCAAAGTATATTTGCAGGTTTTACCAAAACGTTGGTTGCTTGTCAGTCCAAAGTTGCGAGTACACAAACTGTAGGGCCTGTAGCAGCTCAGATGACGCTTAATCTTTCTCTACCAGGGAAGAGCTTCGTGCGACTCCTGAACGGGCCAACGAATGACAAGTGGATATACCCTTGGTTGACATTTCTTCAGGAGCAGGGCGTTGACTATCATCTAAATGCGAAAGTAGAACGTATCCATTGTGTTAATGGTGTTATCACCAGTGCAGAAGTTACTGAGAATGGGGAAACGATTCAAATTGAAGCGGATTATTATATCGCTGCCTTCCCAGTTGAAGTGATGGGTCCGTTAATTACAGAGGCAATGCTCGAAGCGGATCCATCTCTTCAGGGAGTCCAGAGGCTTGTGGATTCCGTTGCCTGGATGAATGGCATTCAATATTACTTGAGGGAAGATGTCCCAGTAACGCATGGACACGTCATTTACTTGGATGCGCCATGGTCATTGACGTCTGTTTCCCAGAAACAATTTTGGCCAGATGTCAATTTAAGTGAATATGGTGATGGCAGTGTCAAAGGGGTGCTCTCTATTGATATATCGGATTGGGACGCACCTGGAATTCTATACGGTAAACCGGCTACCCATTGTACTCCGGAAGAAATCAAGGAAGAAGTATGGGCGCAATTGAAGCAAAGTTTGAATGTGAACGGTGCTATTATATTGAGGGATGAGACGCTTCATTCTTGGTTCTTGGATAGTGACATTCAATATGATGAAGTAGCGCAAGCTTGCACGAACGAAGCGCATCTGTTTATTAATCGAGTCGGCACATGGGAAGATCGTCCTGAAGCGTTCACGCGTATTCCGAATCTCTTCTTAGCATCAGATTATGTGCGCACCAACACGAATCTTGCCACGATGGAAGGGGCTAACGAAGCGGCAAGACGAGCAGTTAATGCCCTGTTGAAGCAAGATGAATCCAATGAGATACCTTGTGAAATATGGGAAATGTATAAGTTCGAGATGGGTAATTTCGATGTGTTGAAGGCTTTTCGCCAGCAGGACAAGAAACGCTACGACAGAGGGCTTCCTTGGAATGGTAAAATGTTAAACTCCAAGATCTAACAGGCCATTTTGTGAGGAGGTATTAGGTTGACTTTTCCGGATTTTGAGTTCATCAGACCGATTCATCAGGATGAACGGACTGTTTTATATCGTGCGATTCTTAATCAGTCTATGGAAAAAGTAATGATTAAGACGCTTCGTTCTGATTTTCCGATTTCCTCGGATATTGCTAGACTGAAGCGCGAGTATGAGATTGGAAAGATGCTGGATATCCCTTGTGTGCTTAAGCCGTTATCCCTTCCAAAATTTCAAAATAATTATGCATTGATACTAGAAGACTTCGATGGTGAAGCATTAGCAGATTTATTGCCCATGTTCAAGAAGTCCATACTGGATTTCTTAGTGGCAGCCATTCAAATCGTCAACATAGTCGGTGATGTTCATAAAAGGTATGTCATTCATAAAGATATCAATCCAAGCAATATTTACGTCAATTGGGAAAAACAAATCATGAAGCTTGGCGATTTCAGCATTTCTTCTTTTACAAGAGAACGGCAAGAAATGCTAGATCCTCTGATGCTAGAGGGAACGCTGCAATATATGTCCCCTGAACAAACAGGACGCATGAACCGGATTATTGATTATCGGACGGATTACTATTCCTTAGGTGTTACGTTCTATGAAATGCTGACGGGGAGATTGCCGTTTCAAACAGAGGATCCGGTTGAGTTAATTCATAGTCATTTGGCTGTGACCCCGCCTCCACCGCATGAATTGCTGAGCGATATTCCTAAACCGATTTCGGATATGGTGATGAAGCTGCTTTCCAAGAATGCTGAGGACCGTTACCAAAGCGCGTACGGCATCCTACAGGATCTTGAACATTGCTTGAGCCGAATGAGTGCTGGAGAAGATATTCATGGATTTACGGTTGGCATGTATGACATGACAGATCGTTTTCAAATTCCTCAAGGTTTATATGGCCGAGACAAAGAAATTGATAAACTGCTGCATGTCTATGAGCAGGCCGTTCATGGTTCCATAGAAGCGGTGTGGGTTACTGGGGAGTCTGGATTTGGTAAGACCTTCCTAATTGCAGAAACGATGAAAATGATTATGAAAGACCGTGGGTGGTTTCTCTCAGGGCGATTCGAACCGAACAAACAGCATGTATCCTATCATGCGCTATCACAAGCGATGAGAGAACTTGTGAGGCAACTGCTAACGGGTAAGAATCGACAACTCGAAGAGTACCGTGATCGACTGCTCCATGTTCTCGGAACCAGCGGCAAAGTCATTATCGATCTTGTGCCGGAGTTAGCTTTATTGATTGGCGAACAGCCCAATGCGAAGCAGCTTCCGCAAAAAGAAACACAAAACCGACTGCATTATTTACTGCAGCAATTTCTGTTGATTTTCTCGGGGAAGGATCGTCCGATCGTTCTATTCTTAGATGATCTGCAGTGGGCAGATACGGCGTCCTTACAATTCTTAGATCTGCTTTTGAATAATACACAAATGAAGTATTTCTTATTTATTGGATCATACCGTGGTGAGTATGACACGAATTGGTTGTCTTCTATGCATGTTCAACTGCTCGATAAGCTGCCGCAGCACCTTGTGATGGATCGAATCGTGTTAAAAGCGTTGAAGCTAGAGGATGTTCGAACCTTGGTGGCCGAATCCTTGATATTAGACCAGGAACAAGTAACGGAGTTGGCCTTACTTATTTTGCAGAAGACCGGAGGCAATCCATTTTTCGTCAAACAGTTTTTGACGGCCTTGCACGAGCAGGAGCTGCTTTCGTTTAATTATATAGAGAATCGCTGGATCTGGGATATCAACGAGATTCAAAAACTGCGAATTACCGACAATCTGATGTTTCTTCTTGCAGAGAAGTTGGATAGGATGCCTTCGAATACGCAACATGTATTGCGCTTAGCTGCTTGTTTAGGCGTTTCTTTTGACTTGGAAGCCCTGGGTATTATTATGGGGACATCATTCGCTGAAACTTTGCAAGAGTTGGAATTAACGATACAGAATGGTTTGATTATTCCTGTAGGGACCGATTATAAATTCTATAACGATGCACAGGGGAAAGCAGCTGCGAGAGATATCCGCTTTATGTTTGTCCATGATTCTATTCAAGAAGCTGTGTATGGCTCCGTAGAAGAAGCGAAACTGCCTGGGATGCATCTAAGTATCGCTCGAATGCTGCTCAAGGAATTGGCGAATGACGAGATTGAGAAGCGACTGCTTGAAATTGTTAATCATTTGAATTTGGGATCAGTTCTGCTGAGTAGGCAAGATGAATTAAATCAATTGCTTGAATTTAATTATAATGCGGGGCGCAAGGCGAAATCATCGAATGCTTACCGTTCTGCCATCCAATATTTCAATAAAGCCTTAGAACTCATGGACCAAATTGCGGGATTCGAGCAACAGGAGTTAGGGTTTGCAATTCGTTTAGAAAAGTCGGAATGCCTCTATCTAAGCGGTCATGCGGATGAAGCAGAAACCTTATATGAGCAATTGCTGCAAGGACCATTAACGAACGAGCAGAAGCTGGAAGTGTATAATTTACAAGTCGTCCTGCACACGAATATTGGCAAGCATCACCAAAGTATCAAGGTGGGCCTGAAAGCTTTGGCCGAGCATGGCATTCGCTTGTCTGTAGCTCCGTCCAACATGTATATCGTCATGACCTATCTGAATGTGCGCAGGTTGATCGGGCGTAGAAGTACGCTCCAGCTATATGATTTGCCGATTATGGAAGACAAGTTCCGGATGAAATTAATTGATTTAATGATGAGTGTCGCCGTTTCTGCTTATTTCGTTAATACTAATCTGTTCGTACCTTTTATGTTAATCATGACTAAACTTGCTCTGAAATATGGGAACACGCCTTCCATGGCGTATGTGTATGGTGCATATGGCTTGATTCTTGGTTCAGGTTTTGGAGATTACCAACGTGGTTACCAATACGGTCAGCTTGGCGAGCGAATGAACGCAAGGTTCCAATCTCATCAATATCGTAGTAAAAGTTACTTCTCATTAGGATTGTTTATCAGTCCGTGGGTGAAATCGTTACGAATCTGTTTGGATCAATTGAAAGAGTCGTTCCGGTGCGGAATCGAAGATGGCGATCTGGTCTTTGCGGGGTATGCGCTAACCTATCAAATGTTGATGAAGGATTTCCAGGGTGCTGTGCTTGCAGAAGTGAAAGAAGATTTGGCTAAGAACTATCGCATACTGGAACAAACGAATCATCACGATACCTTGCTGATGCTCGAGATGCTTCGTATGCTGACGTTAAATTTGGAAGGCATGTCCGTAAACCCGATTCTGTTCGGCAATCATCAAGAAGAGGAAGAGCAATTCGTTAACAAGCTTAAGTTTCACCCCAATCAGGTAATCATCCATGTGTATTCTGTTAAGAAAATGATGCTGTACTACTTATTCGGTTACTTTGAAGATGCAGTAAAGACAGGTAAGTCAACGGAGCTCTATCAAGCTGCATCATTTGGATTATTTCATATCCCTGAGAATTATTTCTATTATGTCCTTTCCATTGCCGCGGTATATCCGGAAGTCGACAGCGATGAACAGAAATGGCTTGCCAAACGAGTGAAGAAAATGCTCAGAAAGATGGATAAATGGACTGCTCATTGTCCTGAGAATTATTCGCATCTGACCTTACTCATGCATGCAGAATGGAACCGTGTGAGAGGTTTTGGACAAGAAGCAGAGCAAGGTTATGAAGCTGCTATTCGCCAGGCACGTGAGCAAGGATTTATTCAACATGAAGCGATGGCTTGTGAGATAGCAGGAAAGTATTATAAGCAAAGAGGCCGCGAGAAATTCGCTAAAACCTATTTCGTTGATGCTTACTTTGGTTATGTTAATTGGGGGGCGAAAGCGAAGGCGGATGATCTGAGACTGAGATACCCGGCTTATTTTACAAGTCGAGCAGAGTCTCCGGATTGGGCAACTACCAAAATCAGTGACTATTCCCTGCAAGCCATTGACTTCAAAACGATTATGAATACATCGCGTTCCCTCTCAAGTGAAGTGAATCTGGAGCAGCTAATCAAACGATTAATGGAAATTGTAACCTACTCTTCTGGTGCTGAGAGGAGTATCCTCGTTCTGAAAGATAAGGAATGTTTATACGTTGAAGCAGAGATGCTTGCAAGTGCAGGCAAAGACTCTTGTACGGTTAATTCTGTTTTGCTCGAAACCCGTGATAATGTACCTCAATCTGTGATTCAGTATGTGGCGCGCATGAAAGAGGGGATTGTGTTAGATGATGCGGAGAATTCTACGCTATTCTCGAACGATCCTTATATTCAGCAAGCAGAAAGTAAATCGATTTTTTGTGAACCGATACTGCACCAAGGAAATTTAATCGGCGTTTTTTATATGGAAAACAATCTAATTCGCAATGCTTTTACGTCTGATCGGTTAGATGTGATTAAGTTGCTGTCAGCACAAGCCGCGATATCCATCGAGAATGCCCGATTATATAACGATCTAGAGTCTAAGGTAAAAGAGCGTACGAATGAGTTAATCTTGATGGAGACATCGCGGCGCGATCTCTTGTCGAATATTTCCCATGACCTAGGAACTCCGCTGACATCCATCCAAGGATATGTAGAAGCGATTCTAGATGATGTTATTCAAGAGCCAGAGGAACAGAAGAAATATTTAAGAGTCGTACATATGCGTATCGTTGGTATCCAACGCTTAATTACCGATTTGTATCAGCTCAGCCGACTTGAAACGAAGCAGTTCCATTTCCAACTCGCGCCAACGTCGTGTGTGACGATGATTCGCCAGCTTTTTGGGAAATACGAACTAGATGCACACAATGCCGGGATCACGTATACGTTGAACATGGCGCAAATGGATAAGCAGGATATGCTGACAGTGGATATGGATCGAGTCGAACAGGTGTATGCCAATATTATTTATAATGCGATTAAGTTTTCAACAAGGGGTTGTTCGATCACTGTTCAAGCCCAGATAAGGGACCAACCAAATGAGCTAGTTATCCGGGTAACTGACACTGGCGTAGGCATCAGCGAAGAGGATCTGCCGCATATTTTCGAACGGTTCTATAAGGTGTCCAAGTCGCGTAGTAACTCAGGCGGAAGCGGTCTAGGGCTTGCAATTGCCAAGGAAATCGTGCAGTATCATGGAGGGCAAATTTGGGCGGAAAGCCGCTTAGGTCAGGGGTGCAGCATTTCGTTCTCGCTTCCCATACATCGCATATAAGTACTTCAAACCGTACATCTTACTAATGAGGTGTGCGGTTTTTTCATGGCAAGGTCTGTCTATACCGAAGGTGTTTCCAATGCTATTGATTTCGACTTGTGATATACTTCTGTAGATATTAGTCATCGAAGGAGTTTACACACATATGCAATCATGTAGTCATTGGGATCCAACTCATTTATGGTTTGACGAAGGTCAAATTAAGCAATTGCAACAAGATTTAAGTATGACTGGGAAGCGTGTACTGCTCGTTTATCGTGGAGGTAGCATTCGGAAGAGGTCTTTGGCATGAAGTACTACGTATACGTATTAGCTGGAGCTTGCAGCTTCGGTTTGTTATCAACTTTCGTGAAGAAAGCCTACGAGTCTGGTTTTCATGTGGGTGAGGTGGTGGGCTCACAAATCTTCTTTGGCCTCATTATGATGTGGATCATGGCTTTCGTTACGGCGAAATCTGCTAAACAAGGATCAACCGAAGCTCAAACGTTCCGTGTATCTCCTCGTAATGCCCTCTTGCTTATGTTAGTAGGAACTAGCTCAGGATTAACCGGGATATTTTATTATGCAGCCTTGCAATATGTTTCAGCATCATTTGCCATTTTATTATTATTTCAATTTACATGGATTGGTATCGTCCTAGAAGCCATTATGGATCGTAAACGGCCTAGTCGAGATAAACTTATTGCACTTATTTTTTTATTTATCGGCATTATAATGGCAAGTGGTTATCTAAAAGGGAACCTTGAAGCACCTTCTTGGCTCGGCGTAGGGCTAGGATTGCTATCCGCATTGACGTACGCGCTATTCATTGCCATGAGTGGTAAAGTCGCTAAGCAAATTGCTCCTATCACGCGTGGGGCTGTGATGCAAACAGGTTCGTTCATCATCGTCATGCTCATCTTCCCGCCTCATTTCTTGTGGAATGGGTCATTACATGAATCCCTATTGCCGTGGGCATTGCTGTTAGCCTTGTTTGGGGTGGTAATTCCACCATTGTTCTTTGCAATTGGTGTTCCACGTATTGGCGGCGGGATGGCCACGATTATGAGTGCTGCGGAACTGCCAACTGCGGTAATTATGTCCTTCATCGTTCTCCACGAATCGGTGAGTGGATTACAGTGGTTAGGTGTACTCATCACGATGTTAGGCATAGCACTACCCGAGTTAATGAAACGAAGACAAAGAGCTAGACGTCTAGAAGTTGACTGATACAGGTGGATCTCCGAGTAAGTAGGGGATCCACTTTTTTGCATAAAAAAAAGGCCTTAAGGCCTTAAAGGGAAAGCTATACAATTGCAAGTTGCTTCATTTCAAGCTTTACTGTTGTTAAGTGAGTAAGTTCAGGGAATGAGAAATGCTCAGCCAATCGGCGTATTCGCATGTAAATGGTTCGTAGTATAACGGAATCTAACTCGGTGATCATCGCTCGATTGGCAATATAGTCGGTCATCGTCATTTTGATGAGAAAAGGACTATTCCTTAAATCCGTAAGTTTCTTAGGTTGAAGCGGGTCTCCTGAGTGTGTCAGATATTTGGTTTGTTTCAAAGCGGATTGATACCTTTCGACACAGGTTCTGGAAACTGATATGTACCTTTTGCCCCCCATGGCATCTGATACGGTAAGTATTTGTTTTTTTTCATCCAAAGAGTTGCTTTTCAAATAGACGATCTCGTGAGGAGCGATGCCCTCGATAAGCAGACGAATAATAATGGCATCTTGCGGATTGATACATTGTGTCTCAATCCATTGGATTTTCTCTAGAGTAAGAATACGAAATCAACATCCCTTCAAGTTTCAACTTAGTTTTCTGCAAAATTACATTTTGGTTTTCAGAAATAAGCAACTATACATGATATGAGATGTGCGGATTAAAAATACCAAGAACTTGGTATGAGGTAACTATAGCCCAAAGTAGATGATGGGACAATGAGGGAAAAGCCCTAAATAATGTTAGTCGAATTTCGACAAATAGGCATTATTATTTCGGGCTTGATTTGGGGATCTATGATATTTCGCAGAAATGAAAGGGGAATGGCAAGGGATGTTGATGTCACATTGCTGCAATAATAGTTTTAAGTTCTTTTGTAAATTCTTTACAAGGTAGTGACAGATGGCGGCTTTTCAAGCGTAAGGTTCGGAAAGAAACTCCGAAATCCACGCCAGTAACTTCGAGTGCAACGATGCTTCCCGTCTCCAAATAAGGATCATTGCGCATGCCAGTTACCGTATAGAAGCCAATCGCGATGCCTTCGGCAATAATTCGTTTTGCTGCTTCTGAATTCCCAAGCTTAAATAAGATTGTTGGTTCGCCGTGCTTTTTGAATATGTTAATCAGGTAATCAGAAGATATCAATAGAGGTTCAAGAAGGAGTTCTTCAATGGAAATTTGAGTTCGCTGCGATAGAGGGGATTTTTTACCCACGTAGGCCATAATTCGGCAATCCAGCAAATGTTCCGAGATCAGCTGTGTATGGGGACTTTGGAAATTTCTAGCGACTGCGATGAGTCCCAAATCCACTTGTCCACCAAGGACCTCTTGGACAATCTGTGGATAATTCATCTCCATCATAACAAGCTCTACATCAGCATGTTTAGCTTTGAAGTTAGCCAATGTTGGAGGTAGAATGCTTAAACAAAGACTCGGTACGGAGGCAATGGCAAGTGAGCCTGACAATTGATTGAATTGCAAACTTGCCGTTTCTCTTAGTTCCTCCACTTTATTCATTATTTCAATAGCTTTGCTAATAATTAATTTGCCGTCTTCTGTAGGTACGGCTCCATTGCGGGAACGATTGAAAAGCTTCACGCCAAGCTCTTCCTCTAAGCTGACAATCGCTTGAGAGATGTTCGGCTGGGACACGTGAAGCTTTTCGGCTGCTAGTGAAATGGATCCTGTTTGATTAATCTCAATAATATACATGAGTTGTTCAATTCGCATAGTTCACCTTTTCTGTATGCCAGTTATGAGGTAACTATATCGGAATCGATAGAGATGGACAATATGTGAGTAGTACTATTTTAGGAGACGCCATACTCGATTGGACTGAGACTCTGTTCCCGTTGTTGCCCGTTATAAACGAAACGAGACAGTAGAATGCTAATTTCATATAAGGCAAATAAAGGAATGGCTACCATGAGATGTGAGATTAAATCAGGTGGAGAAATTAAACTGGCTGTAATAATCAGAATCAGATAAGCATATCTGCGAACTTTGTTTAGTAATTTAGGATGTAACAGCTTTAACTTGGTTAGAAACATGACGATAATCGGGAGTTCGAAGGCTATAGATAACGGGATAATAATGTTGAGCATAAAGCTAAAGTATTGAGCAACACCGTAGGTCTGAGTTAATCCAAGGCTTTCGGTAACACCTAATGTAAATTTGATGCACATCGGAAATACAACGAAGTAACCGAAAGATAAACCAAGTAAGAAGCAGAAGAATGTATACGGGATGTACCGCAGGGTGGCGACTTGCTCTTCTTTGGTTAGTCCTTTTTTGACGAAAGCCCAAATTTGAAAGAGAATGAACGGAAGTGTTAATGTGAGTGAAACTGCGAAAGCAATCAACATATAGATGCGAATGCTATCCATCGGTGAGAAGACATGCCATGTGATATCAGATGCAGACGAGCTTTGTTTCAGGTATCGTAAAATCTGCTGTGCGAAGACAAATCCAATTATTAAGGTTAGAATGACGGCAATAAGGACGCGAATAATGCGTGTGCGCAGTTCAGTTAGATGTTCGACTAGTGACATCATTTCTTTGATTTGCATAAGAACCCTCCAGTCTAGTAGTGAAAAGGTGCTAAGAACCTGCCAACATTCGTCGTAATTCTACCGTATGAAACCCGTCGGATAATTTTGTGTGAATATCAATGATGGCTTGAATATCTTCGAAAGAGTATTTACGAACGCCCCCCTTGCTTCTGTCTGGGAAAATAAGTTTGCGGTCCTCGTAGTATCGAATTTGCCTCTCGGTTAATCCAGTCAGTTCACTTACTACACCAATTTGAATTACTTTTTTCTTAGTCATCATCAGCTTGTCCCTCCAGTTTAATGTAAGGTTAACTAACTTATAAGTGACATTAATTAATGAAACTCTATCATTATCTGGAAAATCCATCAAATAAGTATTGGTTATCTTAGTATAACTATAATTTATGTCACGTTATCTTACATAAATTAAAGACTATTCATTTCCTCCCTGTTAAGTTTAAGTAGCGGATAGCCAAACTTAATCACGAGGAGATGGAAGCATGGAGAAGACACCGATCCAAGAAGAACAAATTACACGTAGACAATTTCTAACAACAGTCGGCAAATTAGGAGGGTCAGCCGCGATATTCAGTGTGATGGGTACTTTGGGACTACTCTCCCCGGAAACGATGAAAGCCGCAGATTATACACCGCCTTCAGGAAGGGATCTTACCTCGACGAATCGCAATGGTAAAAAAGTAATCATCCTTGGTGGTGGGATTGCTGGCATGACGGCGGCATATGAGCTGGGAATGGCAGGCTATCAGTGCACAATACTAGAAGCCAGAGCGCGTTCAGGCGGACGTGCATGGACAGTGCGTAGAGGAACGACCGTTACAGAAATTGGCGGCACGAAACAAGTGGCACGATTCGACAATGGCATGTATTTCAATGCAGGACCAATGCGAATTCCCCAATTTCATGTGACGCTGGATTATGCCCGTAAATTCGGAGTTGCAATAGAACCCTTCAACAATGTGAATGAGAGCGGGTACTACTATAATGAAAATGTAGGCGAGTTGTCAGGAGTGAAAATTCCTAAGCGGCAAGCAAAAGCCGATGTACGCGGCTATGTTGCAGAAATGCTGGCTAAAGCTGTTAATCAGAAAGCGTTAGATCTCCCTTTGACAACAGAAGAAAAAACGAAGCTTGTTGCGTATTTGAAAAGCGAAGGGGATTTGAATGCGGATCTGTTCTATAAAGGTTCAAGCAGAGCTGGGTATGTGGAAGAACCAGGCGGCAAATTTGACGCAGGTGTTCGCAAGGATCCATTTAGCTTGAAAGCGATTATTAATTCTGGTTTTGGTCAATTTCTCAGCAGTGAGTATGGCTATGATCAGCAGATGATGATGTTCCACCCTGTAGGTGGGATGGATATGATTGCGAAGGCATTCGAGAAACGCGTAGGTGACAAAATTCAATTCAATTCGGAAGTTCACGAAATTAAGCAATCTTCCGATGGCGTGAAAATTTTGTATAAGGATTTACTAAGCGGTGCAAATAAAGAGGTATCTGGGGATTTCTGCATCTGTACGATTCCACTTCCAGTCCTCAAGAACATTAAAGCTGACTTCTCTGCTGAGATGTCAACAGCTATTGCAAAGATTAGCTATGCAGCTGCCGGTAAAATTGGTCTTCAATTCAAGCGTCGCTTCTGGGAAGAAGACGAGATGATTTATGGTGGAAGCTCGTTGACGAATATGGATATTGCCAACATCTATTACCCGCCGAATGATTATTTTTCGAAAAAAGGAATTCTATTAGGTTATTATTCGTTTGGAGGAAATGCGGATAAACTTGGTAATATGTCGCTTGCTGCTCGAGAAGAATATGCGCTGAGTCAAGGCGCGAAGATACATCCACAGTACCACAAAGAATTCGAAACCTCGTTCTCCGTGGATTGGAAAAAGGTTAAGTATAATCAAGGCGGCTGGGCTTCCTATACGGCAGACGACCGTAAAAACTACTATCCAACACTATGTAAACCTGATGGCCGTATTTATTTGGCTGGCGAGCACATCAGTTACATTACCGCTTGGCAGGCAGGGGCTATTGAGTCTGCTCGGAAAGTGGTTACCGAAATACATGAGCGTGTCATGAAAG
The DNA here is from genome assembly GCF_059691955.1 of Paenibacillus sp. J22FR83. Classification (NCBI taxonomy): domain Bacteria; kingdom Bacillati; phylum Bacillota; class Bacilli; order Caryophanales; family Paenibacillaceae; genus Paenibacillus; species Paenibacillus sp. J22FR83. The sequence continues at coordinate 315,882 of NZ_JCAUAM010000011.1, read as the reverse complement.
AATAGAAGAGAAGGAGTGAATCATGATGACAATAACGAAAAAGTGGAAGACGATCGTAGCTGCTACCGTTGGTTCATGTCTTATATGTGTAAGTGCCTATGCGGCTGGGACAGAAAAATCAAATAAATATAATGCTGAACCGATTAATGAGGTTGAATTTTATGGCAATCCAGCTTCTTCTATTGCTGCCGGCGTATCGGTCCCTGCGGGATCCGCATATTTATTCACAAGCGGTACGGTACCACCTGTTATTAATAAAGAGGGCAAGACGGTCTATGAACGTTATGGGGATACGAAAACACAGGGGATTGGCATTCTAAAGGCCATTGAAACGCAATTAAAAGATAAAGGACTCACACTTGCAGACGTTGCCTATCTTCGTGTCTATGTGACGGCAGATGCAGCCAAAGAAGGCAAATTTGATTATCAAGGCTGGTTTGATGCTTACGCGCAATTTTTTGGAACAGAAGCTAATCCTGTGAAGCCTGCTCGTTCTACGGTTGGTATCGCAAGCCTCGTTAGCTCCGATTGGTTAATTGAAATTGAGGCCGTAGCTGTGTATCCGAAGCGCCATAACCAAGACTAATGAAACGGAGATGATGTGCCTATGCTGCAAAATATTGGATTGCCTGGACTCATGTTGATTTTAGTCGTTGTATTGGTCTTGTTTGGACCGTCTAAGTTGCCTGAACTTGGTCGAGCTGTAGGTCGTACCCTGCACGAATTTAAGAATTCTGCTAGAGAGCTCGTTGGTGAAGGGAAAGAAGCGCCAGAACATCTGGAAGCACCGGAAAAACGCGTAGAAAAGGTTAACGTATAACATGTGAATGTGTACGAATAAAGCAGTAGAGGAGCCCTTGAGGGCTCCTTTTTGCCGTAGGAGTCAAGCAAAATATCGACATTCTGTCGTAAGTATGGGATTATGAAGAGAAGAGTTTTGGTAACTATTACGCAGGGAGTGAAAGGCATGTCACGCAAGTGGGAAAGAATGGTAAGTAAAAATACGAAAAAGGCAAACTTGACCCGTACCAAACAAGGGAAAGCGCCTATTTCAACAGATCCAGATCGTCCGGTCGTCTTTAAAGGAAGAAGTATTTTGTTGGCCGCGTTTTTCATTGTTGTCTCGCTTTTTTTGTTGTTTACATTGACGAAAACGGATGGGGACAAAATGTACTGGTATACAACGCTTAGTTATTTAGTTGTAGGTGTACTCATTTATTTCGTACGCAGACCGTATTTGCGAGTAACCAAGACGAATCTCTCGAAGCGAGGTCTGGCCCGGGAATTAGTGCTTGGTGCGGAAAATATTAAAGAGATTGTACACGCGCCTGGTCAAATTATCATTGAGCTTACGGGTAAGTCTCCCCGTTGGGTATATAACAAAACGTTGAACCGTTTTGATATCGCGGCGATGGCAGCTAAACTGAAGAAATTTGCAGAAAACAACAAAATTTCATATGTAGATAAAACAGTATAGGTAAAAAGCCTCCAATTCCACTTTGTGTGGAGTAGGGGGCTTTTTTTACGTGGAAAAGCGTTAGAACAATCCGGACTGCTGAATGACCGTATAGAATTGATTGAATTCCTCAATCGTCAACTGCTGCTGTGCATCAGACAGGGCTACGGCTGGATTGGGATGGACCTCAACCATGATCCCATCCGCCCCTGCAGCCAAGGCTGCTTTGGCACATGGTGCGAAGATGTCCTTGCGTCCTGTGGAATGCGTTACATCAACGAGGACTGGCAAGTGGCTTTCCTGCTTCAGTATCGGAACTGCTGAGATGTCGAGTGTGTTCCTTGTCGCCCGCTCGTAGGTACGGATGCCACGTTCAATTAACATCACCTGCGTATTCCCGCGAGAAAGGATATATTCCGCAGCGTGAAGGAACTCATCGACCGTGGCTGATAAGCCGCGTTTCAACAACACTGGAATTCGAACTTCGCCAGCGGCCTTCAGAAGTTCAAAATTGTGCATGTTTCTTGCTCCAATTTGGATCACATCAATATACTGCCCCGCGATTTCAATATGAGCGGGGTCAACGATTTCACTGATCGTCTGAAGTCCGAACTCATTCGCAACTTCTTTGAGAATTCGCAATCCGTCTAGGCCTAAGCCTTGGAAATCATATGTTGATGTTCGAGGCTTGAAGGCACCACCGCGCATGATGGTTACGCCTCTCTTTTGTAATGCAGCAGCAACGGTACGTACTTGTTCCACACTTTCCACGGCGCAAGGTCCTGCAATCATAATTGGTTTGCCCCCGCCAATCGTGGCAGGACCAAGATGAATGAGCGTGTCTTCCTGTTGTTGCTTACGACTAACAAGCAATTGTTTTTTGTGAACGGTTTGTTGTAAGGTCAGTGAAGCTTGGAATATCTGTTTGAACAGGTGACGAATGGTATCGTCATCGAAAGGGCCTGTATTCCGAGCGACCAAAACGTCCAGCATTTGCTTTTCTCTAACCGGGTCATATTTCGGTACGCCTTGCTTTTCCTTCTCCTGGCCGATCTCTTGGGTAATACGTGCTCGCTCGGAGAGCAGTTCCCGCAGTTTCTCATTTACTTCATCAATTTGATTTCTAAGGTCATCTAACGTCGTTTTCTCCATATTTGGCTCACCCTTTTACTTGAAAGCATATCGACTTTCTAGCTTTGACATATATGCACGTATACCAATTTATGTTAGAAGGGAGCCAATGTGCAGTATTTTAGCGTAAAAGGAATTCAGAATATTAAACCTCATAACCTATGATAGGATCGAATCGGCTTATATAACGGCTATCTGACACGGAGGCCAGTACTTTATTGCGTACATAAATCAATAGCGGATTCTCAAGTTGAACTACTCGCCCCATCGACCGAGACATCCGCACAATGCGGTTTACCCGAGTCATTCTCTCTTTCTCATAGGCTGAAAGTGCAGTAGGAACATCGGAATTTCGGAGGCATCTTGCTAGTACAATGGCATCTTCAATCGCCTGCGCACCACCCTGCCCCAAATTGGGCAGCATCGGATGTGCAGCATCGCCGAGGAGTGTCATCCTGCCTGAACTCCATCGTGGCAATGGGGGGCGGTCGACGATGTCGTGGGCCAGAATCGTTGATGGGTCCGTTGCTTCAATAGTAGACACGACGGGACTGTACCAATCATGGAATTGGCGAAGCAACTCAGATTGTCTCTCTTCTACCGGAGGCAGGCTTCCTTGCGGTGCATTAATGGCGGCAAACCAGAATACACGCCCTTTGCCGAGACTTGAGAGGCCGAAACGTCTTCCTGGTCCCAGTGCCTCGAAGCCCCCGCCATCAGTTACGCTGCGCAACTCCTCCTGTGTACATACGCCTCTTAGAGCGATATATCCCGAATAACGGACTGGGCTTTGCCCAAAAAGCCGTTCTCGTACAGCAGAGTGCAATCCGTCTGCACCAATAATGAGATCAGCCTCCTCCTGTGTACCGTCTTTGAAAATCGCAATGACGTCTCGATCACGCTGTTGCCCATCCATCCATTGTTGATTAGTGTGAATCGGTGTTGTCGCTGCTACGGCTTGTGCGAGAATTGCTTGCAAGTCAGCTCTATGAATGACATAACTTTGGGTTCCGTATAACGCCGCTTGTTTGGCGGCTGGGAGACTTGTAAGCAACGTACCGTCCCAAGACCGTATGTCGGCCTGAACAACAGGCGCCCCTACGTTCCGGACTGTTCCGCCAACGCCAAGTACATCGAGTGCTTTCATGGCGTTAGCTGCGAGCACGATGCCAGCACCGGCTTCCCGCAGTGAGGATGCTTTTTCGTACACCGATACTCGCCACCCTTGCTGGTGAAGTGCCAATGCGGTACATAATCCACCGATTCCCGCTCCTATGACAATCGCTTTTCGCTTCGAAAATGTCTCCACATGTGTATCCTCCAACTTCATTAGACATTCTTAGTCTCATAATAAACAATGTGAGAGCTGTTGACTACATTGGCAAACACAAAGTCTAATTGACAGCCTCTTCGTATTTGTAGTCATTTTTGTGCTAGATTCGGAATACTAGTTTAGGAGGGAGAAGAAGGGGGAGTATGCTATGCTCACGCTAAAATCATGGACGGGCTTGTTCCAACGGGGAGCGGCAAATACGGATATTTATCACACGGTTAAAGTGAGGGCACCTCGGGATTATTTTAATCGAGCTGATGCATTCTTGGAGGATATCGTCTATTCGTCTCAAGAGGAGTTAAGCGGAATTAACAAAACTTTCCTAGTTAAACTCTTATTTGATAATTTTATGGATCATGTGCGCAAGGGCAAGGATCTATACGCATACATCTTACAGCTTAGAAGCAAATTCGGAGCTATTGTGGCCAGTGCAAACACAAATGAGCAACGAAACGGGGGAACCCTACCTGGCTTTCAATGGGGGCTTTCCTTTCAGGAGGGGCAGACGGACAGTGCGGCTTATTTAACACTCAACGTTAGATTGCACCCAGCGGAGGCCAATCGGATGCGGGTATTTTTTGACGATATGAATTGGAAACATCATCAACCGCTTAATATGGAGTTGAACGAGTTATTGTCCCTGCTGTTTATTGAATTTATTACGGAACTTCGAAATGGATTCCCGGAGGAGACGAAGGAAGAGATTATAGCAGCTATTGAGCATAAATGGGGAGAGCAATAACCCGCTATCTCTATGCAATCAATTGACAGCAAGACATAATATTGATAGTTTTGAGAGATCGATAACTTAGAATTTGATAGGAGATGTTGATAATGTTAAAAGGGATACCTTCAATCCTCTCACCTGAACTTCTCAAAGTTTTGATGGAGATGGGGCATGGGGATGAAATTATATTGGCAGATGGGAACTTTCCCGCAGCCAGTCATGCGAACAGATTATTACGGTGTGATGGTCATGGGGTACCGGAATTACTGAAAGCGATATTATCGTTGTACCCATTGGATACGTACAGTGATCAACCTGTTGCACTTATGGCCGTCGTTCCTGGTGATACAGTGGCTACTCCGATCTGGGGCGAATATGAGGAGATCATCAGTGAACACGCAACACCAGCAATTGCGTATGTGGAACGGTTCGCTTTTTATGAGCGCGCAAAGAAAGCTTATGCCATCGTGGCGACGAGTGAAAAGGCGCTATATGCCAATATTATTTTGAAAAAAGGCGTAGTAATTGAATAAATTAAATTATCGATAACGCATACAAAGGCTTAACAAAGAACCCAAAGTTTAAACACTTATCAAAGTGTCTGGATTTTGGGTTCTAGTTATTGGTAGGCAAAACTGTTTTTGATTGGGCTAACTGTCCAAGCTGGACTCCTCGATCCAATGGATTCGCTTCGTAATGAGGTCGGCAAGTGACACCTCTGCGGCAGATAATTCATTTTGCAACTGCGAAACGACAGGACGAATTTTATTTATGGCTGATAGTGTTTGGTTCTGAGAATTAGTAATTCGTCCTTGAACCATCCAGTCTGCAATGAGGCCATCAAACCAATAATCCGCCATCTTCAGTGTGCCGCTGATATTAATCTCAATCTGAAAACTGCGATTCAAGTCGTTGAGTTCATCCCTGAAATTCTGGATATGGTGATTCGCCTCGTGAATAAACCGTTTGGCGTCATCTACATGCGAATGCTTTGCATGGGTACTAATCAAGCCTCCGCCGCCCCATAAGTCCCATTTCCCCCAATTTTCAGCTTTTTCCAAGCTATTGGATGCATCTGTCAGCGAAGCGAGTACAAGCTTGCCGGCCGTCAGTGCTTCTTGCAGCTCTTTGACCCTAAGCTTCTGATCGTCGATGTTATCGTCAATTCGTTCAAGTTCTCTTGATAAGAGAGGAGCGTTTAGAAGTGCGGATTCTTTCACAGCCATAAGTTTCTTATAGTCTTCTGCAGCACGTTGATAGTTAGCGAGGTCATCACCCACTTGAATCAAAGCGTTCTGTGCATCTAAAAGCGCCTGCTTGGCAGTTTCTAATTGAAGTGTAGCGGTGAGGACTTGTTGTCGTTCCAGTTCAAGTTGCTCCGTTTTACTGCGAAGAATCGTATGAAATAGATTAACTAGTGATACGCGCGTCAATTGCTCTACATCGGCCTGCTCGGATTCCAACTGTAACTCCAGCTGGCGTATGAGACGTTCCTGCTCATATACTCTAGACAGAAGATCTTCTCTTTTACGTTCTGCTTTGTGCAGACGAAACATCCGTTCTTTCGCTACCCTCAACTGAAGGTTTAGATTATCTGGCATCTTCATCCCTCGTTTCCCAGCATTTGTTAGTGCACACTTTTTCATTACGTACCGTAGCGGTAAGGGGTTTCGGAAATTTCTTGATATACAAAATGTGACTTCACTATGATATAATTCTTTCTTTGTACGATAGAGAGAGATAGATAGGAGAAATCATATGATTACCCAACAACTTTCACCACTTGTTCAGACACTTGATTTAAAACCGCACCCTGAGGGTGGATGGTACAAAGAACTATGGAAAGCTTCTTTCGAAATTCCAAAAGAAGTGCTTGATCCAGCATACTCGGGATCACGCTACGCAGCTACATCCATCTATTTCCTCCTGCATCCAGATGAATTTTCAGAATGGCATACTGTATTGTCCGACGAGCTATGGTTATGGCACTCTGGCAGTCCGATCGCGCTTACATTAGGAGGTACAAGTGAGCAGCCTAAAGCGACACAGGAAATTATCCTAGGTCCTGATGTGCTCAACGGTCAGCACCCACAGGCTCTTGTCCCGGCTCATGTTTGGCAGATGGCTCGACCACTTGGCGATGAACCGGTCTTGGTTTCTTGTGTAGTTGCACCAGGCTTCCATTATGATGACTTCAAATTAATTAAGAAATGATAGGCAAAAGATTTATTTTGCAGAGTGTCATGTAATTTGATATCTTGAAGTTATGAATTTTTCTAAGCGTAAAGCATACGCCGCTAGCTCTTTTTCAGAGCTGGCGGCGTTTTGTATTTTTATATAAGGGGATGGTAGACATGTCTCTCCAATCCACACATCCCACACAATAAACGTAATAAAACACATATTCACATCGATTGTTGTACAATAAAATGAAGTTATGGCAAGTAAATGAACGAGGTGGCAGCATGGTTAATATTTTGGTTGTAGATGATGAGCCGATGATTTGCAAAGGTGTTGCGACGATTTTGAAGCAGTCCAAGTTGGACATTAACGAGGTATTTATCGCGTATAACGGGTTTGAGGCGCTGGATTTTATACATTTGGAGAAAATAGATCTGGTCTTTACTGATATTCAGATGGAGAAAATGAATGGCATTGAATTGATCGAGAACATTTTCTTGGAGGACCCTTCGATTCCAATTGTGATTTTGTCGGCGCATGGTGAATTTGAGTATGCGCAGAAAGCGATCCGTTTTGGAGCAAAAGAATATTTGGTGAAACCGATTACGCCCCCGCATCTCATTTCGGTTGTGACCAAGCTTTTGAAGGAGAAAGAAGAGAAGGGTCAACGCTTCGCGAATTGGGAAGGTTCGCGGTCCCTGCCTGGCCACATGACGCATGAGACGAACTATTATTTGAATGAATTGGTGACGGGAACGATCCATGAGTCCGAGGTTCCTACTATAAAAGAAACATTGAATAATAGCATGAACGGCACGTATTTTAGTATGCTGACGATTAAATTATCTTTGGAACGTGGCGGCATTCATGATCAGGCAATTTTGACGTTAAAAGATCGCAGTTTATTGAAATACGCTGCATTGAACATTATGGAGGAAACGGCGAGCCAGTGGAGTCATCTTATTTTTAATAATCATAATTCCACCTTCACGTTACTGCTGCAAATTACGGAGGAAGAAAGCCGTGGCTCGATGCGCGTGAATCAGCTGTTGATGGTGGCACAAATGATTCATACAAATCTACTGAAATATTTGAATGTGAAGAGTCAAATCGGGATTAGTCGGATCCATGAGGGGATTATGCAGTGGCCCGTAATGTTTAAGGAAGCGCTGGAGAGCTTAACTTGCTGTGAAATGAACAAGGATCACTACATGTTCTATATTGAAGATAAAGAGAGCATTAATGCCAATCCCGACGTTACCATTGCAGGTGGGGATGAGGCCAATAACCGTATCGTGTATGAGGCTAAAGTGTATATCGAAGGGCATTTTTGTGATAAAGGGTTGAAGTTGCAAGACATAGCGGATGCGGTACATTTGAGTCCGAATTATTTGAGTTATTTGTTCAAAAAAGTGATGGGAACGAACATCTGGGACTACGTCACAAAGCTGCGAATGGAAGAAGGGAAGCGTCTGATCCTAACGACGGATAAGCGCCGCTATGAGATTTCGGAAGAAATCGGGTATGAATCTCCGGAACATTTTAGCAAAATTTTCAAAAAACATTTCGGCATCAATATCTCGGAAGTGAAGCAAACAGGTGCGTAACATTCGACATACTAAGCGTAATACCACACATCGCCCTAGCTTTGAACTCCCCTTATAATCAAAAATGTAGCAACGACAAGTGAATTGCGATTCGAAAGGGGAACCAAACATGAGAGCAAAGAAAGCGTCTTCAATGAGTGCGATTGCGTTAACGGTATTGATAGCGGGGTGCAGTTCCACCAACGGAACACCAAGTACAACGAGCCCTGCTCCAGCGGTAAAAGAATCGACGCCAGCTGCTGCGACAGCAACGCCCGCTCCTAAGAAAGTAACGATTACAGCTCAAAGTTTTAAAGCAGATCAAAAGGAAAAAAATGATCAATTGGATCAACGTATTGCCCGTTTCAAAACGAAATTCCCTACGGTAGATTTTAAAAAGGATGACTGGCAGTATAATCCACTTGAAATCGGGATCAAAATGGCTTCGAACAGTGCGCCAACGGAGTATACGACGTATGCAACAGAAGGGAAAGTGCTTGTAGACAAGAAATGGGTAGCGGATATTACTGATTCCATGAGTTCATGGTCCCATGCCAAGGATATGAACGATTTGCTTTCCAAGCCTTTTGTTGTTAACGGGAAAACATACGGTGTGCCGATTGATGGTTACGTCATGACGATCACGTTGAATAAAAAGTTGTTTAAAGATAAAGGTGTAGACTTACCTCCAATGGATTGGACATGGGATGATCTATTAGCCGCAGCGCGTAAAATCAATGATCCAGCCAAAGGGATCGCAGGCTTTATTCCTATGGGGAAAGGGCCGGAAGCGGGTTGGAACTGGACGAATTTCCTGTATGCCGCAGGTGGCGATGTACAGAAGCTTGATAATGGTAAAGTAGTCGGTGTGTTCAATTCGGACGCTGGTTTGCAAGCGCTTGAGTTCTACAAGAAACTGAAAGATGAGAATCTAATTCCACAGAACTGGGCACTTGGCTATGGCGATGCTTTGAATGCTTTTGCTCAGGGACGCGGAGCGATGGTGATGTGTGGAAGTGGTAACGCAGCGGATACAGCGATCAACGAAGGTGGCATCAGCAAGGATGATCTCGTCGTATATCCAATGCCTTCTTTCACCAAAGGTGGTAAACATACAGGCGTATTGGGTGGAAATTATCGTGTCATCAATCCGAAAAGCGATAAAGACCAGCAAGAAATGGCGTTCAAATGGATTACAGATGAGTACTTTACTGATGATTTCTTGAACTCCACGAAGAAAGAAATTGAAGATCGTAAAGGTAAGAACCGTGTGTACATTCCACAACCAATCAACTACTGGAAAGATTCTTCTGATTTCGGCAAAAAGTATACAGATCTACTTACGAAGTACGATAACGTATTTAAATACGATCCGCAATTGCTAGCTCTATGGGATGGTAAGCCAGAAGCGCAATACGAAGCACAAAAATACTACACCGAGATGGCGAATGTCATTCAAAAAGTATTTACGACGAAAGATGTGGATTTGAAGAAAGCACTGTCCGATGCCGCGACCAAAGTACAAACGGAAACGTTTGACAAAGTGAAGGTCGAATAGGTAAACCTAACTTATTTCTTCCCGCGGCCGCTTCATCAAGAGTGGCTGTGGGGAGAGGTTTTCTCACTATAAGGAGTGTTTAGGATGGAAGCAGAGTTGAATTCACAATCGTTCGAAGTAAGTAAGGTTTCTAAGAAGAAATTGAACTGGTATGTATGGGGGACGCTGTTTGTTTTACCAGAAATCATTTTATTTATCATTTTTCTTTGGGTGCCGATTTTCAAAGGGATTTTCTATAGCTTCTACAATGTGGATTTCGTGGATGGCAACCATTTCACTGGTTTAGCAAATTATGCGAGTATTCTGAAGGATGATCTGCTTTGGATTTCAATTAAGAATACATTGATTTATATGGCTTTGGGTATCATTCTTGGCTTCTGGATCCCGCCGCTTGTGGCCATCGCGGTCTCAGAGCTTCGTCGGTTTCAAGGAGCAGCCCGTATCATCAGCTATTTACCTAGCGCTGTGCCTGCCATTGTGTTATATGGTATGTGGATGTGGTTCTTTGATGCGGTTGGTCCAATTAATAGTCTGTTACAAAAGTTTGGCATAGCGCAGGTTTCGTTCTTCAGTCCGAAATTAGCGATGGCTTCGATTGTTATTCTGGAGACGTGGCAAAGCTTCGGAGCAGCTACGTTGATTTATATTGCAGCTATCGTGGGAATTCCGAAGGATTTATATGAAGCCGCTGAAATCGATGGTGCCAGTGTGTGGCAGCGTGTGCGCTATATTATTTTGCCTAGCATCCGAACTTTAATGGGTTTATTGCTAATTCTCCAATTGATCACGACATCACAAGGCTTCCAAGCACAATTATCCATGACCGACGGCGGACCGAATAATGCGACATTGACCTATTTATTATGGCTTAACCACACGGCATTCCGCGATCTCGAATTCGGCAAAGCCAGTGCAATGGGCAGTTTGATGTTCTTCGTACTCATTGGAATGACCATCCTTTACAACGTCATGCAGCGTAGGAGTGAGAAGGCATGAGGCAAGACGAACGAGGATTAATTTCCAGGCATGATTTTAAGAAGGGTTCTGTCAAAGTCGGTTACAGCCTGATGGTGCTGCTGATTCTGTCGATCGCGGTAACGACCATCTATCCGTTTCTGAATACTTTTTTCGGATCGTTGAAAACACGGGAGGAGTTTTTCACCTTTCCACCTACCTTTTTCCCGAAGCATTGGATTTGGAAAAATTATGACGATGCATTCAATAGTTTTGATCTTCCGTTGTTGACATTTCTAAAAAATACCATTGTCATTTACATCGGTAATGTCGTGTGCTCTTTGTTGTTTATTGGGCTTGCGGCGTACGCCTTATCTCATTTGAAAGTCCCCTTCAAGCGATGGGTAACGCTATTCTTCTTCTCCACGCTGTTGATTCCACCAGCAACCTATATCGTACCTAACTTTTTGAATTTGAAAAGTTTGGGGATGATCAACACCTACTGGGCGTTCTGGCTGCCCGCGGCAGCGAATGCTTATTTCATGCTGCTGCTCAAAAATTTCTTCGATGGCATTCACAAGGAAGTCTTGGAAGCTGCGCGTATCGATGGGGCAAGTGAATTCAGATCTTTCATTCGGATTGCAGTTCCTCTGTCTACGCCAATTATTGGCACCTTGCTCATGCTGTCATTCTCTACCACCTGGAACGATTTCTACTGGCCGAACATTGTGATGACGGATAAAAGCATGTACCCGCTGGCTACTGGTATTTACCGCTATGTGGTGTATTATAACTCGGTGATCCCATGGAGTGTACGCTTTGCGGTATTGACCATGGCGATGCTGCCTCCGGTACTTTTCTTCTTGATCTTCCAGAAGTTTATGATTCGTGGCTTATCAGTATCCAGTGTCAAAGGATAGGGAGAAGCGCCCTTCAGAATGCGAATTCTGAAGGCGTTTTCTTTGCGTTTAAAGGAGTTTCTTTCTAGCATAGCGAACGTACTGATAGCCCAGCTAACCGCGGTGCTGCATGTGGCAGCAGGATGGAAAGGTTGTTGAAAGGATGGTAAGAGGGATGCGCAAAATGCTGCAAAATATGAAGCTGATGAAAAAGTTGATCCTGCTGCTTATCGTCTTCGTTGTGATTCCAACGCTGGTGTTGGATTTGGTTGTTGCTAAGAAACTTGAATCCATTACGGAGGAACAAGTAGGAACTGCACTGCTACAATTAGTTCGGGGGAGTCATTTGACTCTAGACCGGGAGAGCAGTGATTTTGAGGAAAAAACGGAAAAAATCATGATTTCGCAAGAAATCCAACAATTAGTAAGCGTCCCTTCATCATCGGAATATGAGCGATTTGAGATTTTCAAAGCGCTAGATAAATATTTAAACAACTATTCAACGAATGCTGTTCGATACTCACTCTTTTTCTCAGATAAGGATAAATTGTATTCTTTCGTACCCAATTCAGACCTGTTGAATAACGGGGTATTCTATTCGGCGGATATGACGGATCTTTCGTGGTATAAAGCGGTGGGCAATGCGAAAGGCAGAGGAATTATTCGCGTCATTGATAAATTCGGATATAATCCCAATAACACGCAAACTGTAGCTTACTTAAGGCAGTTAAACAGTATTTATAACGGTGAAACAGTTATCGGCTACTTGGTCGTATCAGGCATTGAGACGCCGTTGCAGATGGATTTTGTTCCTTTTGATAAGTATAAAGACGCGCAAATTCTGTTGTTAGATCCCGATCATACGGTGCTAGCGACGAATAGCGAAGCTTTCGGTATTGGTTCGAAAATGGGTGTACCCGAAGGCAAAGTAGAAGGGGTCTATAAGCAAATTGAGGACGGCAATGAGATCATGTCAGTCATTCATACGAGTGAAATTACGGGGACCAAGCTGCTGATGCGTGTTCCAGTTCAGTCGATTATTATCGACCATATCAGTGTTCAACGATTAGTTGATTGGATCATGTTGATTTATTTTTTTATTTTGATTTTGGCAAGTATGTATTTCATTCAATCGATTTTAAAGCCTATTTCTAGACTAGCTCGAATCACGAATTCGTATCATCCAGGTAAACCTTTGGCCATCAACATGCATGCAGAGAGTAAAAATGAGATTGTGCTGTTGAGCAATCATTTCATTCGCATGACGAATCGATTAAATCAGACGATATATGATCAATATGAGCTTGAACTCAAGCACAAGGAAGTTGAATTGTCGATATTGCATACACAAATCAATCCGCATCTTCTGTATAACACGTTGGAATCCGTTTACTGGCATACGTTAATGGAAGGAGCGTCGGAATCAGCAGAAATGATTAAGGATTTGTCGCTTATTATGCGAATTGGGCTGAGTAAGGGGAAGTTGCTCATTCCTGTGATGGAAGAAATCAATCATGCAGAGGCGTATGTGAGGCTCCAATTGTTCCGCTATGAGTATGCGTTCAAGGCGTATTGGGAAATCGAGGAGGAGGCCAAACGTTATCTAATGCCTAAGGTGCTCCTGCAGCCCATTATTGAGAATGCGATTCTCCATGGGATCAAGAATATGAGTCATGAGGGAGAGCTTTGGATCAAGGTGAAGCATACCGATGGCAAACTGATTATTAGTGTAGAAGACAACGGCTATCGCCTTCCGGATATCGGGATGCTGAATGCCATTTTACAAGGGAAAGAGAGCAATAAGGGATTTGGTATTATTAATGTGCAAAAGCGAATCCAGCTGCATTTCGGGAAAGGATTCGGCTTGCAGTATGCGTTGCGGGAGGATCAAGGGGTACGGGCTTGGATTGAAATTCCTCCTGTGCTGGATGAGACGGATTTGAAATAGGTATGTGGGGGCGCTTATATGAATTGAACAAAGGCAAAAAACGCAACCGTCCCATAGGACAGTTGCGTTTTTAAGCATCAACGTTCTTTACACCGTAGGGTTACCGCGGCTTATCTTCTCAATACAAAACCGTTGCTGGTGCGTGTTAGCGCTATTGTTGTCATAGACGAGTCGATTAGGGTTCGTCTATCCACACCTGTGGAAATGACTTGTAAGTTAATTTTGTGGAAAGGAAGAGGATTCACCAGGTGAATCTAAACCTTCTCTCACATCAATATAATGATCAATCGAATCTAGAATCTGACTAAGCGGCGATTGAGCAAATATAATGTGATCCGCGTGAATAGCGTTATAGGTGCTGTTATCTTTGTTAATTTTGAATCCTCTATAATTCTCGTAAATTGTTTTCATGTGCTTCTCTCCTTCGCTAGGATGTATATAATAAAATACCATCTATTGGATAAGTTTGGTAGAGGTGTAAAATAAGAGATTCTGTCAGTTTATGAATGTTTCAATGAATTTCGTATTAATAAACTGATTTTGAGAAGATAATAGCTAGCAAAGATGGTTTTGCTATTCTGTTCTTTTTTATGTTACAGTTATATGGAGGTGATTACAAGTGTTAAAATTAAGTATTTTGGATCAATCGCAAATTGGAGAAGGTCGCAATGCCGCGCAGACGTTGGCTGAAACGACTGAACTTGCGCAAGAAGCAGATCGCATTGGCTATAGTCGATTCTGGGTATCGGAGCATCATGCATCACAAGCATTGGCGCATTCAAGTCCAGAGGTTCTGATCGCCCATTTAGCTGCCAAAACTGAACGCATCCGTCTAGGTTCTGGCGGCATCATGATGCCGCATTACAGCGCGTATAAAGTTGCTGAGAACTTCAGACTACTCGAAGCGCTGCATCCTGGGCGCATTGATGTTGGGTTAGGTCGTGCGCCAGGGGGCATGCCGATATCCACGCGAGCACTGCAAGAGGGTAAATATACTAGCGTTGATTCATACCCGCAGCAAATCGCTGATTTGACGGGTTATTTATATGATTCACTTCCAGCGGGGCACAGGTTCGCGTCGCTGCATGCATCACCGGTCATTCCGACGGCGCCGGAAATTTGGCTGCTCGGCTCTTCCTATGACAGTGCAAGAATTGCTGCTGACCAGGGGGCTGCTTTCGGCTTCGCGCAATTTTTTGGGAACGCGGATTGTGAGCAGGCACTGCGTATTTATCGCGAGCATTTCACACCGTCGATCTTGAATGAGAAGCCACACTCCTTAGCAGCGGTGTTGGTTATTTGTGCGGATACGGAAGAGGAAGCGAATCAACTTGCACTTAGCACAGATTTGTTCTTCTTGTCTTTAGGTCGCGGCATGCTGCTTCCGTCCTTCCCTTCAGTGAATACGGCACTCAATTATCCATATACCGAGAATGACTATGCGATGATTCGTAATGGTCGCCATAGACGTATCGTTGGCACGCCGAAGCAGGTAAAGGAACAGATCTTGAAGTTAAATGAAGCTTATCAAGCGGATGAAATCATGGTTGTTTCACCGATTCATAACATCGAAGCGCGATTGCATTCGTATCGCTTGCTAGCGAAGGCGTTCGATCTATAGTTGTAGTTCTCCCGTCGCACGATCACCAAATTGACCATCCCAGCTTCACTCATGGACATTAACTGGAAAAAGTACAGCTATTTTCACCCAATTTGCTTGAAAATATGAAATAACTGGCTTTTATGTTGCTAATTTCAGCGATTTTTTCTGTTTTCAACCGTTCGATAAAGATTAGATGTAGATTTTCCAGTTGTTTTCATTAATCAGCAATTTTGCATGAAATTAGCTGCATATTTTCCATTTAGTTTGCAGATTGAGTGGTGGAAGTTAGGTGTCACGCATGACTAACCAGCACTATTCTGAAATCCGCATTTGCGTTTTTGAGGAACTGCCATTACACTTAAACAAAAAACGTGGAGTGGTGGCATGAGTAAGAATCGCGTATGGAACAAGGGAAAGCGGAATGGTGGAGGCGGGCCTGCGCCTGGCACAGGGTACAAAGAGAAGCTTGCCGCAGAGCAATCTTTCAAAGCGGAAGTGATTGATTTATCGAATCCGATTAATCAAGTGAAACGCATGAGCCGCGAGAACTGGGTAGAACGTCCAACTCGTCCCGCTCGCGCGCAGCAGCCGAATAAGTAATCAGCAAGACAAGCCTAACGAACCTCCTTGTAGGGAGATTGCGAAGGCTTTTTTTATTGCCATAATTCTCATTAGCTAGTCAAAAAAGCGACTTTTTCCGCCGTATACGCCATATAAATGGAAAATGTGCCGAAGGTGAAGTTGTGATGTACCAAGCGGATAAGGTTCGACAAAAGGAGGCCATGCACCATGCGATCCGTCTTGAAGCTAGAAATCGAGGAAGCGAAGGTGATGATTGCTGCTGGTATTCAAGCTGCTAAGGAAGCTCAGGCGGCAGAAACGATTTGTATCGTTGACGATGGCGGTTATTTAGTAGCCTTAGAGAGAATGAATGGGGCGCGCAACACGAGCCCTGAGCTAGCCATGGCGAAAGCTTTTACGGCAAGTGGACATAGACGTTCGACGCACCTATTTAATCAGCCTGGCGGGCCAGCGACAATCCATGGGGAAGCATTTGGCATTCATGCAATGATGCCGGGGAAGTTTGCGATTTTCGTAGGTGGTTTTCCCATCGTGGTTAACGGTCAAGTCATTGGCGGAGTTGGGGTAAGCGGAGGGGCAGGCGAAGAGGATATTGCGGTTGGCGTCGCGACCTTGAAGGCGCTGCAGCGGCATTTAGGCGACCAATTCGAAGTGCTTACCGATGCGGATATCAAAAAGTGAGAAGGGGAGCAACTGCAAGCTAAAATGCGTCTCAACTGCTCTATAAAGAAAACCCCGACATCTCTCGCGGAGACAATTCGGGGTTATTTCTTTGCAGCTCTTCTTATAGAAGGCTTCTAACATAAGAGAACGCTTCTTCAATCGTGTGATCTTCAAGACGTTCTAATGAAATGTCGACACCTGGCTTATGCGAGTGAAGCTTGGCCAAGAAGGAGGCTGTCTCGAATATGCCTGTACCGGACGGGATTTCATTCTTTTGCCCATTGTTCACAACATAATCCTTCAAATGGGTCAGTACAATTCGGTTGCCAAAAGTTGCGAAGGCGTGATCCAAGAAAGCTTCTTGATCCCTTGGCTCCACCACAGTCGGCGGAATTAAATTGACTGGATCGAAAACGACACCTAACGTGCTGGAAGGCACTTCTTCCAGGATGCGAGCCATTTTCTCTGTGCTGGACAACGTGTGTGTGAATACCGGCTCTAATCCGATATGGACGCCCCAACGCTCGGCTTCTTCGGCTAATTCCTCGACCGTTTGTTTCAGGATGGACCATCCTTTGGCTTCATACCCATTAGCATCTTCCCCGAGATACGTCGTTAAATCACCCGTTTCGGTTGCTACAATGGATGTTCCGAAATCACGAGCATACCGCAGATGCTCTTTGAATCTATCGATTTCATAACGACGCTGCTGCGGGTCGGGATGTATCGGATTGATGTAACAGCCAAGCACGCCAATCCGCACATCAGCGCGATGAAATTGCTCGCCAATATGATTGGCGAGAGCCGGGCTTAATTTCCCAAGACTTAGATCATAATCGCTAATGGCTTTGCTAAGAGCTAATTGAACAAAATCGATACCTCGTCCGCTTAACTTCGCGGTCAATTCCTTCAAGGGCAGGTGGCCTACGGTATGAGCGAGTGTCCCGATGCCCATCTATCTAGCCATCCAGCCGCCGTCCACGCAAAGCACGTGTCCGTTCATATAATCGGATGCGCTCGAAGACAAGAAAACAACAGGACCTTTCAAATCTTCTGGTGAACCCCAACGACCTGCAGGAATACGCTCAGTAATAGAAGCTGTACGCTTCTCATCTTTGAGAATAGGCGCTGTGTTATTCGTTGTCATATAACCTGGGGCAATGGCATTGATTTGAACGCCTTTCCCAGCCCACTCGTTCGCCAATGCTTTCGTCACACCTGCAATTGCATGCTTACTTGCAGTGTAACCTGGCACGTTGATGCCACCTTGATAGGTCAGCATGGAAGCGATATTCACGATTTTCCCGCTGCCGCGTTCGATCATATGACGTCCAATCAGCTGGCATAGGAAGAATGCCGAGTTCAAGTTCAGGTCAATCACATCGTGCCAATCTTGACGCGCATGGTCAACTGCTGGTGTACGGCGGATAATACCCGCATTATTCACGAGGATATCAATACTGCCGTAGATACCAATCGCTTTAGCAACGACATCTTCCAGGATGTCTTCATTGCTTAAATCAGCTGCGATAAGCTCAGCTTTGCCGCCTAAAGCGCGAATCGCTTCAACAGTTTGAACACTCTCAGAAGAAGATACCGCGATTACATTCGCGCCAGCCTCTGCAAGTCCGATCGCCATGGCTTGGCCAAGGCCGCCTGATGCACCTGTAACGAATGCTGTTTTGCCTGATAGATTAAAAAGTGTCATGACATACTCCTTTTCCCAAAAAAGAAATGTATAGGTTTCAACCTTGCAATTTGCACTTAAAGTGTTTCAATCCCAATGCCCGTTTCGCGGAACTGCTGTGCCGTTTCCTCACTCAACCCGCTATCGGTTAGAATCATGGACACATCCGAAAGGGATGCGAATGTTCGTAAGGCACACTGTCCGAATTTGAAATGATCGATAACCCCATACACGGTTGCGCTGGAGCTGATCAAGGCACGTTTATACTCAACGAGATCATTCGTATAAATCGTAAAGCCATGAAGCAAATGCACGCCAGTGGCAGAAATAAACGATTTCTGAATGTTAAGGCCACGCACATAGTCCACAGCTTCGGGACCGGCAAGCATGTTGCGCAGACGATAACCGCCGGGCACGACAAGCCGAATTTCATCCTTATGGACAAGCTCGGAGATGATATATAGATCATTAGTTACAACAGTAAGCGGCTGATTATCCAGCCGCCTAGCAATTTCAAGTGTTGTCGAGCCGCCATCCAGTGCGATGATATCGCGAGGCTGGATGTATCGGAGTGCGAGAGAGGCAATCTCCGATTTTTTGTCCGCATGCTTGATATTCGGTTCTTTCGCAGAGAGAATGCCTAACTGATCGCTTTGAGCTAGCATAGCCCCGCCATGAATGCGGATAAGCAGCCCCTTTTCTTCCAGTTTGGCCAGATCCTCGCGAATGGTTTTTCCTGTTACTTCTAGACGTTCGCTCAGCTCATTCACAGTGACTTCTTTCTGAGCGAGCAGAACTTCCATGATCGTTTCATATCTGCGTAAAGGATTCACCTTAGTTTCATCCGTTCTTCTAATGGGATTACCGATTATTTCAAATCTTGCATAGCTACTGCGTCCATATCGTTGAACATTTGATTCTCGCCCGCCATACCCCAAATGAATGTGTAGTTGTTCGTACCCACGCCGCTGTGAATGGACCAGCTAGGTGAGATAACAGCTTGCTCATTGCGCATAACAACGTGACGCGTTTGTTGCGGCTCGCCCATCATGTGGAAGACAACGGCATCTTCTGGCATATCGAAGTAGAAGTAAACCTCGGAACGACGGTTGTGTGTATGTGAAGGCATTGTATTCCACATGTTACCTGGTTTTAGTAGTGTCATCCCCATAACGAGTTGACAGCTTTGAACGCCGTCCAAGTGGATGTATTTATAAATCGTACGCTCATTCGACGTGTTGATGCTGCCCAGGTGAGCAGGTGTCGCTTCGCTGATCGCAACTTTAACAGTTGGGTACGTAGTGTGCGCTGGTGTGGAGTTGAAGTAGAACTTCGCTGGGTTCGCTGCGTCGTCGCTTGCGAAGGAAATTTCTTTGGAACCTAGACCGATATAAATACAATCTTTGGAATCCATTGTATATGCAGTACCATCGACAGTGATTGTTCCTCTAGCACCAACATTGATAATACCGATCTCGCGGCGCTCTAAGAAGTAGTCAGCAGCCATTTCTTTGCGATCAGCTTCTAATTGAAGCGTTTCTGTTGTTGGCAGAACGCCACCAATAATGAAACGGTCAACGTGTGAGTATACTAATGTCACTTGGTTTTCAGTAAATAGGGATTGAATTTGAAATTCTGCTTGCAAGCGTTCAGTATCAAATTGTTTAACTTCATTCGGGTGGGATGCATAACGAATGTCCATGAGTTAATCTCTCCTTAGAAATGGTTTATTTATGTTGATATACGTTCATATAGGTTTAATTTACTCCATAAGGCAGACGAAAGCAAGATGATCTTACGAAGAGTTTCAAAAAAAGCCAATGTGGTGAATAAAGACTAAACGAATTGCACAAAACAATCAAACGAGTGGACATTTGGGAAAGAAGGTGTGTTCCAATGGATAAAAGTCACTATTTCGATCGTGTATGCAATGATACAATTCCAACTCAACCTGAAGAGGAAGATACGACTCCAACGGATATGATTAGCGAGGCTGTGGCAGAAATCGTAGATAATTTGCGCCATTCATTCTCGGACGACGATGACAATGAAGGAAATGAGCGAGAATAAATACCAATTGATTTGAAGATAAAATCCCTTCCTCGCGAAGGGATTTTATTTTCACGTACAGGGGAGTACAATGTCAGTAAGAACGGATGCAAAGGAGTTCCCAATGCCACAATCGACTCGATTATTTCCCGCTTTGTTGCCGGATTCCCCCTGTCATCCACAGGTGGTAGCTTATTATTTTAAACAATGGCAAGGTTTTCATATGTCCTTTCACCGTCATGATGCAACAGAAATTATGTATACGATACAAGGATTTTGTGAGATAGAGATACAGCTTTCCTCAACACGAACTGAACGAGTTAGGTTGAAAAAAGGGGAGTTCATCCTCCTCAATGCAAATGTTTCTCATCGTCTTATTGTTGAAGATGAGGAGCCGTGTCGCATGCTCAATGTAGAATTTCGCCTAACTCCACATCAAGGCGTGATGCCTTCCTTGCAACGACTTGCTGCGAACGAGCAACAATTGAACTCTTTATTGGAGGCTCAGACCGCTTACTTAGTGCTGCGTGATCCTGATGAGGTTTATCATGTGATGAAAAGTTTGGTGCTCGAGCTAGATAAACCGGTTGACAAGAGTGAGTCGATGATTCAACTATTGATCGCGCAACTATTGATTCGTATAGCGCGTTTAAGACGTGAATCTGCCAATAGCAGTGTGGCACAGAGCGAATGGTATGTGAAGAAAAGCATGGATTATATGCACCAGAATTATGATCGTGAGATTCAAGTGAAAGAAATAGCGGGAGCTGTGAACTTACACCCAGGCTACTTACAACGAGTATTCAAAACGGTAACAGGACAAACCCTAATGACGTACCTAACGGAAATCAGGATGGAAAAAGCACAAATGCTGTTGCTCGAAACAGACATTCCGATCGCCGATATTTCGGATTACATTGGCGTGGGCAGTCGACAGTATTTTCATATGCTGTTCAAGGCGCACACGAATGTAACGCCTACAGAGTACCGGAATTCAATGAATACACACAAACATATGTATACCGAAGGAAGTTAGAATTTTTGACAAATGGAGAACGAACAGGTTAGAAATTTGATAACGTTTTCTCTCTATGGCTTGATACAATGTGAGCATAGTCGAAGTGATAGAGAGGGCGATAAATATGGCATTTAAAGTGGCATTCATAGGCGCAGGAAGTATTGGGTTCACACGAGGACTGCTTCGAGATTTATTAGCTGTACCGGAATTCCACAAAATTCAAGTTGCTTTTACAGACATTAATCCACACAATTTAGAGATGGTGACTGAGCTATGTCAACGTGATATCCATGAGAATGGTTTATCGATTGAGATCCAAGCGACAACGGATCGCAGGGAAGCGTTAGAAGGGGCCAAGTATGTGCTTTGTACTATACGCGTAGGTGGTCTAGAGGCTTTTGCAACAGATGTAGACATTCCCTTGAAATATGGTGTGGATCAATGCGTAGGGGATACATTATGTGCAGGTGGCATCATGTACGGTCAACGCGGCATTTCCGAAATGCTTCGCATTTGCCAAGATATCCGCGAAGTCGCTGCACCCGATGTTACATTGTTAAATTACGCCAACCCCATGGCCATGTTAACATGGGCCTGCAATACATATGGCGGTGTTCGCACCATAGGTCTTTGCCACGGCGTACAGCACGGCCATCATCAAATTGCAAATGTGTATGGCTTGGATAAGAAAGATGTGGATATTATCTGCGCTGGCATTAATCATCAAACTTGGTATATCCAAGCTTCCCATGAGGGGAAAGATTTGACGGCAGGCCTATTAGAAGCCTTTGAAAATCACGCTGAGTATGCACGAACAGAGAAGGTTCGCATTGATATGCTGCGGCGCTTTGGTTACTACAGTACGGAGTCCAATGGCCATCTGAGCGAATATGTTCCTTGGTATCGGAAACGTGCAAGCGAAATTGGAGATTGGATTGATATGGGATCCTGGATTAACGGTGAAACAGGTGGATACTTACGTGTGTGCACCGAGGGTCGAAGTTGGTTCGAAACGGATTTCCCGAATTGGATGAAGGATCCGGCATATGTTTATGCGAGCGAGAAGCGAAGTGAAGAACATGGCTCCTACATTATCGAAGGACTAGAAACAGGACGGGTCTACCGTGGGCATTTTAATTTGGTCAACAGGGGTGTGATTTCGAATTTACCCCATGATGCGGTTATTGAAGCGCCAGGCTATGTCGATCGCAACGGTATTTCCATGCCGCATGTCGGTGAACTGCCCTTGGGACCAGCGGCGGTGTGTAATGTCTCCGTTTCTGTTCAACGCTTATCTGTAGAGGCTGCAGTTCATGGGGATGATATGCTGCTGCGTCAAGCCTTTATGATGGATCCACTCGTAGGAGCTGTCTGCAATCCGAAGGAAATTTGGCAAATGGTGGATGAGATGCTAGTTGCCCAAGAGGCGTGGTTGCCGCAGTATAGTGCCGCGATAGCTGAAGCCAAACAGCGTCTTGCTGCGGGCAACCTCATTCCGACACGTGATTATGAAGGAGCTGCTCGTGTGAAGGTGAAAACGGTCGCTGATATGCAGCAGGATCGTGAAGCAGCGAATAAGAATGCAGGTGAAGCAGACAAAGGGAAGGATCGAGCGTCGACAACAGCCTAATGTTCGTTTGTTTTCAAGTATGTTCATTTGGGTGCTTTTCGGGTATAATCGGTGTGTAAGTGAAGGACTGCTTGCGGTCCTTCTTTTTTCATTTCTTTTGTGGATGGAAGCGTTGTATAACGAAAGGAGAAAGTCAGATGTCTAATATTGGCGTATGGGAAGCTGCAGAACCAGGCGTGACTCGCTGCATTTTGAAAGCAGAAGTAGGTTTAATGATGATGGAGGTTCACTTCGAACCTGGTGCTGTAGGTTATCAGCATAGTCATGTTCACGAGCAAATGTCATATTGTTTAAAAGGTAAAATTGAATTCACCATCGACGGCGTTGTTACGGTTATCGAGCAGGGCCAAACGATTTATATACCAAGTGGGGCTAAACATGGGGTTACCGCATTGGAGGACTCCGCACTTCTAGATGTATTTACACCGATTCGCGAAGATTTGGTCAAAAGATAACCAGTTGCAGAAAGGGCTGAACCATATGCAAAACAGCGGTAAATTTGCTTGGACATGGACGATTCGTGAAGAAGATCTTGAGGAATACGTGAAGATGCACTTAGCTCCTTGGCCAGAGATTATGGAAGAACATAGTAAAGCAGGATTCCGAGATTACTCCATCTTTCAAAATGGCGCGCAATTCTTCTATGTATTCCTGTGTGATGATGTAGAAGCTGCATTTGCTTATCTTGCAGAGAGTGATGCATGTAATCGGTGGAATGCCATAACGTCCAAAATGGTTGTTGGTTCCTTCGATTTCCGTGAAGCTGTCCCAATTACGCCGATGCGTGAGGTTTTCTATCTCAAATAAATGATAGATCGAGCAAGGATGCCTAGAGATGACTCTAGCATCCTTGTTTCATTTTCCGACTATTTACCAGAGCTGGAATAGCGTGGTTCTTAGGGAATAGAAAGTTACTTGAAGTGCTACTAGGATTGGGATAGTATGAATAACAGAGCGATTTTTATTGAGAGGGACGTGGGAAATGAATAACCTCAACTTAACGTTATTATTGAAGGCATCACGATTTCGGGTTATTCCAGTTATGGTTATTCCTGTTGTTTTGGGTGGATTAGGAGCTATTGTATGGAACGATACATTCCATCCTGTTCTTTTTATTCTAACCTTTATTGGATCCATTGCGGCGCACTTATTCTCGAATATGATCAATGATTTATGGGATTTTCGGAATGGCATTGATACGGCAGCCAGAGAAACTGCTTCAACGATTTCGACGAATTCAGGGTTCCTAGCCAATGGTACGATACCTGAGCGAACGTTTAGTTTTTTGACATGGTCACTCTTTGCTATTGCACTTATTTGCGGTCTGATCCTAAGTATTAGCAGCGGCTGGCTCGTTCTTGTATTCGGTGGTTTAGGTGCTTTGATTGCCTATTTCTACGTGGCTCCGCCTATTAAATTTGGTTACCGCGGCAAGGGATATAGTGAGATTGCTATCTTGCTTTCATTTGGTGTTCTACCAACATTAGGCAGTTATTACGTGCAGACTATGCAGGTAGATTATCGGCCTATTTTGCTTTCTTTGCCAATCGGCTTGTTGACTACCTTAATTTTATTTAACCATCATTTCCTTCACTGGAAAGCAGATCAAAGTGCGGGCAAGCGAACGTTAGTCGTTGTCTGGGGCGAGAAGCGAGCACTCGTATTCTCCAAATGTTTATTTGTGTTGTCGTATCTGAGTTTGATCGTGTGCGTAATGATGGACGTATTCCCTTACTATACCCTATTAACATTAGTGACAGCCGTGCCATTTTACCGGGTATACGGTAGTTTGAAGTCAGAGAATCCATCACCAGCTTATCTTCCTTTAATGGGCGCATCGCTCAAAGCAACAACTAGGGGCGGCTTAATCATGATGTTGGCCTTGGTCGTACAAGCTATTATTCAATAATCTATCACAACAAAGTGAGGTCATACGAGATGAGCAAACAATGGACAATTGGTGATTTTCACACGATCTTATCTGAAGGCGAAGTTTGGAAAATAGGTGGATTCCCCATGCCGGATGGCTCCTTCTGGGAATTCAGAGAACCGAATGCGACGATTATTGTTCGTAATGGCATTCTATATGCACGTGCGACGCTTAGCCGCAAAAATGACTATGTACAGTTCCTAGATAACGCCAAGCATATGTATTATTCGGCTCAAGAGGTTGAAGTACCTGAAGAAGGAGAAATTTCCTTCGAGCTTCAGATCCGTGCGCGCACGCAGAACACAGAGCCGAATGATTTATATGATGGCTTCGTTTCCTTGAATTTGCTTGATTTTACAACAGGAGCTGCGCTAGATTTCTTTGCGGGCAATGATAAATATGCGAGTGTGTATGCGGTGCTTCCATTCCCTGGTGTACAAGTGCCGGAGACGGACAAAACGCGATTCTTCTGTATTTTCAAAGAGGAAACGAATTTCCAACCACGTGAATTCAATACGTACCGAATTACGTATCACCGCGGTAACGACGAAGTCATTTTCTACGTGAATGGTGTGGAAGTACGCCGCGAAAAGAATGTACCGATCAAATTCAATCGCTTCACAGTTGCCTTAGGCATGATGACTGAGAAGGACTTGACACCCCAAGGTAGTGCCTCCTTACATGGACAGACGATTATCGCTGAGTGGTCGCCTGTAACGGTTACAGTAACGGAATAAGAAGAATACTGATGAGTCCGAACTTCATCCATGAAGTCGGGCTCTTTTTTGCATGCGCCTGCACGCTCCTGCCTATGGGTGAATACACTGGAGTACTCAGCGATTAGGCTTCTTAGGAGGTACAGGTATGCGGAAATACACAGTCAAACAGGACCCTCGCGATTTTCGTGATTTCACATACAGGAGTGTCAATTATATTCGGGAATCACAATTGCCGAAGCATATCGATTTGCGAAGCAAACTCTCTCCGATAGTCAATCAAGGATCTCTGGGTTCATGTACCTCGAATGCCATTGTAAGTGGACTGCGAGAGTTCTGGCTGCGCTCTGAGGGAGAGAACCCGACGCGGTTATCACGTCTATTCCATTACTGGCATGAGCGTGAGCTCGAGAATACCATTGACCAAGATGCAGGGGCTACTATCCGCGATGGGCTCAAAGTCCTTCAGAAAACAGGCGTGTGCCCAGAGGAAGTATGGCCCTATGAGATTGCAAATTTTCGCAACACACCGAATTATGAAGCGGAAACACTTGCTAGATATTATCGGATTGACAGCTATCATCGCATTCATGATTTGGCTGGGATGAAGGCTTCGCTCGCGGATGGATCGCCTGTGGTATTTGGTATATGGCTATACGCCTCATTCGAGAATAAGACAGCATCTACAACGGGTAAGATTCCCTATCCCAATCGGAAGAAGGAAAGACTTCTTGGCGGTCATGCGCTGCTTGCTGTCGGCTATAAGGATGGTAAGGAGAAAGGAAAAGGTGTTATTATTGCTCGAAACTCATGGGGAACCGCGTGGGGAGATGCAGGTTATTGCTACATTCCTTATTCCTTTTTTAGAAATAAAGCACTGACCTTTGATTACTGGACTGGCAAATAAATGTGTTTGATTAGAGGAGGCCTATTGGAATGATGAGTGTGGAAGATGCGAACAAAATAATAGCTTTCTTATCTGCTGCCTATTTCGCGACCTCAGATCCGGAAGCACAGAAGGAATTTAATCGACTAGCGAATGAAGTGAGAAAAGCATCAGGACAGCCGCTGCAATGAGTGTAACAGGTGGAGTAACAATGAAACGAGGGACGGCGCTCATGCCAAAAGACCGATTGAAATTGCTCATTGTCATCTTATTCGTATTGCTTATCCTATTTCTTTCTTTATTCATATGAAAAAGAAAAAACATCCGCTGCGTAGACTTCGCAACGGATGTTTGGCGTTCAGAAGCCTTTGTATTGCGGCTCTTCACTTTCTAATTGCTGAACCCGACCCGCAACTTGATCAACGATTTGCTGCGTGGATTGGGCGGCGGCTTCATACAATTGCTTTGCCTCTTGATTTTGTGTGCTTAGGGCGAAAGTTTCAAGGCTGGCTTGGGCACTTTTCAAAGATGCCAAGGTGGTTTTAACTTGTGCTGCTACGGTCATATCGTAAACACTCCTCATTCTTAATCATGGATAGCAGATGCCTTGCGCCTGCTTTGGTTTGCGATAGTTAATATACCCGTGTTCGAAGGGGCTCATGTTAACAAATAAATCCAATTTAGCGCAATAATAGTTAGGGTCCAAATGGCACATAATGTAGATATTGAAAGCTGAAGAAGGGGGAGGAATGGTGTGCCGGACTGGTTACTTATTGCGATACGAGCCTTAAGTACCTTAATGTTTCTGTTTGTATTAACGCGGATTCTAGGTAAAAAACAAATTTCTCAGCTCACTTTCTTTGAATATGTGATTGGCATAACGCTTGGGGACCTGGCCGGGAACATCTCAACGGATGTCGAAGCCAATTATGTACATGGTGTAATTGCGATATTGGTATGGGTGCTTGTTCCTTTCGTGTTGGAAATTTTGACCTTAAAGAGCAAGACGCTTCGCGTCTGGTTTGAAGGCAATGGTCGAGTTCTCATCAAGGATGGCAAGATTTTAGAAGATAACTTGAAAAAAGAACGATATACGGGTGATGAATTACTCGAGCAGTTGCGTACGAAAGGGGTATTTCGGGTAGCGGATGTAGAATTCGCGATGCTGGAGTCCAGTGGTGATCTGAGCATTCTGCTGAAGTCGGAGAACCAACCCCTAACCCCTAAGCATATAGGTCTTAAGATGGCCATAGAGAAGCCGACGCAAGCAGTTATTATGGACGGTGTTATTCAGGACGAGCCCTTGGCAGCGGCTGCTAAAAGTCGAGGATGGCTCCAAGCAGAGCTTGAGAAATTGGGAGTAACAAAAGACAATGTATTTCTTGGACAAGTGGATTCGCATGGCGAATTAACGGTTGACCTATTTGATGACAAATTAGTCATACCTGCACCTACGGAACGACCTGCCGTACTGGCATGTTTGAAGAAATGTGAGGCAGATCTCGAGCTGTACTCCTTGACGACGCAAAATGCGAAGGCCAAACAGATGTACGAAACATGTTCCATTCAATTAACTCAAGTCATACAGCAAGTACATACGATTCTCAGAACTTAGTTTTGAGGGAATAGGAGATAGTCATGCCTAACAACAAGAAGAAAAACTTAACGATGACCCAACAGGAGTACCAGAAATTAGCTAAGGAGCAGGAACCCAAACGACCTGTTCTCAAGAATTGCGGCAGAGCTTTTCTCGTAGGTGGGACTATCTGCTTGATCGGTGAATGCTTTATGCATATGTTCATCAATTGGTTCGGGTTTACTGAGAAAACTGCCGGCAATCCGACTGTTGCTGTTATGATCATTATCTCAGTTATCTTAACAAGCTTTGGCATCTACGACAAAATTGCACAGTGGGCAGGCGGCGGAACCTCCGTACCTGTAACAGGTTTTGCCAATTCACTCTGTTCTGCAGCGATTGAACATCGTGCAGAAGGTCTTGTGTTAGGTGTTGGCGGTAACATGTTTAAATTAGCGGGCTCTGTCATCGTATTTGGAACTGTGGCGGCCTTTTTTGTAGGGATTGCACATCTGATCTTCACAGGGGGCTGACGAGATGCTGAAGGGGCACCAAAGCTGGTTATTCGAGAATCGGCCTGTTATTCTTTCGACAGGCACTGTTGTGGGACCTGATGAAGCGAAGGGACCGCTTAATGAAGAATTCGATATTGTTCACGGCGATCTGACCATTGGTCAAAAGACGTGGGAAAAGGCGGAGAAAGCGCTTCTTGAAGAAGCTGCTCAGCTTGCACTGAAGAAAGCCGGTCTTACCGACGGCCAAATCCAATTCTATGTTGGCGGGGATCTGATGAATCAGATCATCTCCAACACGTTCGCTGCGCGGACACTGAATATCCCATACCTAGGGATATTCGGTGCTTGCTCCACATCGATGGAAGGACTGGCGCTAGCCGCGCAACTCATCGACTCTGGCGCAGCCAATCATGTTATGGCTGGCACGTGCAGCCATAACTGCACGGCGGAGAAGCAATTCCGTTATCCAACGGAATATGGATCGCAGAAGCCGCCGACGGCGCAGTATACCGTCACCGGAGCTGGCGTCGCCGTGCTCGGGAAGACCGGAGACGGTCCGGTCGTCACCTCGGCCACGATCGGACGCATCGTGGATATGGGGATCACGGACCCCTTTAATATGGGCGCTGCGATGGCGCCTGCCGCTGTTGACACGATTCAAACACATTGCCGCGAATTGAATCGCGACCCTTCCTATTACGATCTCATCGTTACAGGCGATCTTGCTGCAGTAGGAACGAGCATTGCGCGCGAGCTCTTCCATAAGCATCAATTCCCAATCGAGCAGACCACCTATAGTGATTGTGGATTAATGATCTTTGATCGAGAAACGCAAACGGTACAAGCAGGAGGAAGTGGCTGCGGATGCTCTGCAACAGTTACCTATGGGCACTTATTAAAACGCATAGCAAAGGGAGAATTGAAACGAATTCTCGTTGTTGCTACTGGGGCCTTACTTTCACCCATTTCCTTTCAACAAGGTGAGAGTATACCCTGTATCGCACATGCTGTTTCCATAGAGTCTGGAGGTTTATACCAATGAGCTTTTTTTGGGCATTTGTTGTTGGAGGGGCCATCTGTGTACTAGGGCAATTAATGATGGATGTTGGTAAATTAACACCAGCCCATACGATGAGTACGTTGGTTGTGCTAGGTGCCATTGCAGATGGCTGCAATTTATATGAACCGCTGATTGCGTTTGCTGGCGCCGGTGCAACGGTTCCGATCACGAGCTTCGGAAATGCGCTTGTTCATGGGGCTCTGGAAGAGCTGCATAAGGAAGGCTATATAGGTATTATTACAGGTATTTTCAAAGTGACCAGCGCGGGTATATCCGCCGCGATCATTTTCTCCTTCATCGCTGCCCTGTTTGTGAAACCTAAGGGTTGAAATAAGGGATGCGTAAGGCTAAATATCGTATGAAAACAGGCGCCGTGAGGCGTCTTTTTCTTATTCATAGGGAAGTCATTATCCAAGGCTCATTTACGTGGTTAATTTTAACAAATAACTTTAGAGGATTTACAAGTATACGGAAGAAAAACTTTCCTGTAAACTAGATTTACGTACATTTTGTTTGTTTTCTGAGCGAAACAGAAGATGAAGCATGTTCGTATAAATACGCTTAGTTTACGATACAATTATCGATGAAAACTCAGCAATGCTTACGAAGCAAGTATGGCAAGCAAAACTCTAAGGAGGATCAACACATGGAAACTGCCACTCACCATCATGTAGAAGTACTAGCTAGGCTGAAATCAAATTTGGAATCATGTATTCTTGGCAAAAGTGCCGAAATTGAATTGTTGCTTACTGCAATGTTGGCAGGTGGTCATGTTTTGCTTGAGGATGTCCCAGGGACAGGTAAAACAGTACTCATTAAAGCGCTCGCGAAATCGATTAACGGGCAATTTCGCCGTATCCAATGTAACCCGGACTTATTGCCAACGGATATAACTGGCGTATCTATATATCACCCCAAAGAAGAGAAGTTTCTTTTCCGTTCGGGCCCGATAATGACCAATATTTTACTCGTCGATGAGATTAACCGTGCCACCACCAAGACACAATCTGCGCTACTTGAAGCAATGGAAGAACGACATATTACGGTTGATGGTGATTTGCATGAACTTCCATCCCCATTCCTCATGCTGGCCACTCAGAATCCGATTGATTTTGAGGGTACGTATACATTGCCGGAAGCACAATTGGACCGTTTTATGATCAAGTTGAGCTTAGGCTACCCAAGCGAAGCTGCCGAGAAATTGATGATTGCTTCCCAAAGCAAAGTACATCCGATGGAAGCGCTGCAAGTTATTATGGATACGAAACAAGTTCTTGATATTCAAGAACAGGTTCGCCAAGTACATTTGGATGAAGCCGTAGCGGATTATCTAGTTACCATTTCGAGAAAAACAAGAGAACATCAAGCCGTATTCCTCGGTGCCAGTCCACGGGCTACATTGTCATTGGTCTTAGCTTCCAAAGCCTATGCCTTCCTACATGGTCGTGATTATGTCATCCCGGATGATATTAAATATTTAGCTCCTTTTGTGCTGGGTCATCGTATGATCCTTCAAATGGAAGCGCGTATGGATGGTGTCAGCATTGCCTCTGTGCTCGCGACGATTTTTGAGGGAGTACGGGTTCCGGTTAGATTGGAGAAGTGAGCTTATGAAACGACCGGTATTCACACGATTCCGGGAATTCCCCCGGCTTCCGGCACCTTTTTGGCTACTTATGACTTGCTTGTTGTCTAGCTTGTTATTCATGTTATTTCAAGGTGGCAAGCTAGCTTCCATGCTGTTTATTACGATGACTTTTTTGGCGATCTATTTGCTTTCTGGGAATTGGAGCGGCATCAGACGTGTGCAAGGGACTCGGAAGTTTACCAATACCAGCATTGAAGCTAAATTGGAGGCAGGGCAATCGTTGCAAATTGGTCTCGGTGTCCAATTACCAGGTTATTGGCCAGTTCCTTATGTCATGATTAAAGATCAACTTATTCGTCAGAACGGGGACGAAGCTATCTTCGAAGGCTCGATCGTGCCGGATTGGAAGCGTCGAGGTGAATTCACGTATAGCACGCCGCCACTGCGAAGAGGGTATTATCGTTTCGGAGAAACGGAATGCTTAACCGAAGACATATTTGGCTTCTTCCAGCACAAGGGTCGATTAGACCTGCAACAACCGATAACTGTGTATCCACAAACGGTTGCGATTCGCGAATGGGCGCAATTTCATCAGATGCTCAAAGGGATGCAGCATCATTCAACGGCGACGAGCGCACATCGGGAAACGACGCAAATCAATGGTGTTCGTGAATATATTTATGGTGATCGTCTGTCTCGTATCCATTGGAATGCGACCGCGAAGACAGGAACTTGGAAATCGAAAGAGTTCGAGCGTGAATCGCTGCCGAAAACCATCATTTTATTGGATCGAACTGCTCGCGCATACCGAGATGCAGCCGAATTTGAATTAGCTGTTTCCGTTGCGGCTTCTCTATTCCGATATGGAACTGGACGTGAAATGGCACTTGGTCTGCTGTCGATTGGCAAGGAATTTACTTATTTTGAACCGAAGCATAGTCAGCATCATTACAAGGAGATTGTTAAACATCTCGTTGGTGTTGATGCGGATGGACATCAGACGCTTAGCCAGATTTTGAAGGAACGCTCAAAAGATTGGCCAGCAGGAAGTTTAATTGTACTCATCTCTCCGCAAAAAGGGAGTGCCATGCTGCAGATGTTCCAACAAATGGCACTGCTTCAAATGAAGCCATGTCATATCTGGATTCATGCGCAAGCAGATCAAACTTTCCGTCCCCAAGGTGTGGAACGTATTTCCGCTCATGAGGATTATATCAAGGCGATTCGCTCGCAAGGCTATATGGGGTATGAAGTAAGTCAATTAACGGACTTGCCTAACCTCTTGGGAGGGGCGAAACGGTATGCCTAATACATGGTGGAGTAGAATTCTTCTTAAGGATTGGGCGATGCGTGTTTCTGCGATATTCGTTGGAATATTCCTTTACCAATTTCTGATTTGGATTATGAAAGAAGATGGCTTATGGCTCCCAGAGACGGTATCTTTCGTTACTTGGACCTTAGTTCTTACAACAGCGACATACTGTATTCCCAAAATAAAAGACGGATGGCGAGCGTTTCTCCAATTCGTTCTTATCATCTGGTTCCATGGCTTGAGTATGGGCTATCATTGGGTAGCTGTACATATTACATCATGGAAAGAAGCCCTTCGTTTCATTGGACAGAATGCGGGGCAGCTTGAACCGTATATTTGGTTTAGCTTAGGAGCATGGATCATTTATTTATTCGCCATGTGGTCTGTTCAATCCAGGTTTCGCATTGTGGTCCTTATCTTTGTTAGCATTTTGTTTTTTGCGGTTCGCGATTCCTTCAGTATGATTTTTCTATGGCCACAAGTAGCCATGATCCTGCTTTGTGGATTCCTACTCTTAATTGTGAGACATTTCTCCCAATTAAAGAAGAAAGCGCCAGGCGTATGGGAAACGATTTCCGATTATCCGTCCTCATTTACCGTTCCTATTCTTATTCTGATTGGCGTGATTACGTTAGCGGGGGTATTCGCTCCGACCGTTAATCCTGTACTGACAGATCCGTATACAGCTTGGAAAGTGAGTCGTGGAGAATCCGTGCCTTTGCTCGGCAAAGGTGTTAGCATTGCCACATCAACTGCAGACGCCTCATCTGGGTATAGCCGGGATGACAGCCGCCTCGGTGGCGGGTTCCGGTTTGACTACACGCCGGTGATGACCATTGAATCTACCAAACGGACCTACTTTCGAGGGGAAACCCGTTCCATGTACAACGGTAAAGGATGGGAGCTTGGCCCAACGGAGAAGAGGTTGCCAGCATACCGCGTGAATTTAAACCCATTGCCGTTAGATCCAAGATTCGATGTGTCGCAATTGAAGACGCAAGAAGTTACACAAAGTGTCGTGATGGATCGAGATGAAACTTTCCCGGTGTTATTTGGGGGCTATGCGATTCAGAAAATCGTAGAAATCAATCAAGGTGAGAATCTATTCCAACGCATCATATGGACACCGCGACAATCGGAACTTCGCTTTACGGGTCGAACGAATTATCCGAAAGACTATTCGATCGTTGTCCAAGAGCCGATTCTAGAGGAAGATTTATTACGCCAAACGCAGCAAGATTTTACAAACAAGCCGGAATGGGCTGAATACTTACAAGTACCGGTTGATTTGCCTGAGCGAGTGAAGCAACTAGCACTGGATATTACGAAGTCTGCGACGAATTCTTATGATAAAGCCAAGCTGATTGAGAAGTATTTATCCGAACATTATCCGTATACGAATACGCCGGATGAGACGAAAGGAAAGAGCAAGGATTTCGTTGATCGATTCTTATTCGAAGTGAAACAAGGATATTGTGACTATTACTCGACAGCAATGGCCGTCCTCACAAGGTCGATTGGCTTACCTACACGTTGGGTGAAAGGCTACTCCTCTGGCGCTTCTTCTATCGCTGATGACATCCGCGATCAGGGGATATTAAGTCAATTAGGAGCAACGATTGATCTTGATGGTGCTGGTACTTACACGGTCCGTAACTCAGATGCACATTCTTGGGTAGAAGTTTATTTTGAAGGTTTTGGCTGGATTTCTTTCGAGCCAACCTCAGGGTTTGCATTGCCGAATGTGTTCCCTGAAGCAGCACCTGTGGTCGAAGATGTAACGACAGATACAGAAACGACCACTGTGCCTGAAGAAACGACGGAAGCCGCAAGTTTCACTTGGCTCTGGCTGACACTTAGTGGCGTTGTAGTTGCAGCACTTCTTAGTGTCGCTGTATTCTTTCTCCTTAGAAGCGAGGCATGGCATAATTGGCGTGCACACAGGAAGCAGCTGCAAGTTGTGAATTTCAATCAGAAAATTATCGTTGAATTTGAAAAAATGCTTCGTGCTTGTCGGCGTAAGGGGTACACGCGTTATGAGCATGAAACAGTACGTGAAGCAACAACAAGATGGTCAACACAGAGTAAATGGATGAAGAAAGAATTGGACGCGTTAATTGAACTGTTTGAACGTGCCAAATACAGTCAACTAGCTGTGTCCGAAGTCGAATATCAACAAGCGAACCAATTGATTGTACGTGTTAGAGAACAAATTAAATGATGAGCCGAAGCCACTCTCTAATTAAGGAGGGTGGCTTCCATATGAGAGGAGTTTTATTCAAATGGCCTTTATTGATTGTCATTTTCATTCAGAATCCCTTGGTGTTGCAGCATCCATGCATGTTATCTTACCTCAAGTTGCCAAAAGTCAGATCGGACTCGCTTCCCATGCCTATGGCAAGAAACATCCTACGTTACTTTTGTTGCATGGTTTATCGGATGACCATACCATTTGGATGCGCAGAACATCCATTGAGCGCTACGCTTCTCAGCATGGTATTGCGGTAATAATGCCAGCTGTGAACCGCAGCTTTTATGCCGATATGGCCTCAGGTCCGAAGTACTGGGAGTTCATTAGTGAAGAATTACCGGTGTTAGCAAGATCCTTCTTTCCCTTAGCGGAAGAGCGGGAGTTGAACTACGTGGCGGGACTCTCGATGGGTGGATATGGCGCGATGAAGTTAGCGCTTTCGCATCCGAATCGTTATGCAGCGGGAGCGAGCCTATCTGGTGCAGTAGATATTGTTGAACGTGCGTCAGCATTTCCGAATGATTTTAAATTGATTTATGGCGATGTGACGACGATCCGAAATAGTCCTGACGATTTGTTCTATCTTGCCAATCAGCTTGTTGCTAGTGAACAAGAACAACCTAAGCTCTATCAGTGCTGCGGTACTGAGGATTTCCTATATGCAGATAATCTTCGATTCCGGGATCATTGCCTTGCGCAAGGGTTGGAAATTACCTATGAAGAAGAGTCGGCCACACATGAATGGGGCTATTGGGATCTCAAAATTCAGCGTGTATTAAACTGGCTGCCCTTACCTACAAGAGAATAGAGAGAAAATATGTTCTTTTCTTTTTGCAACAAACGAGGCACTGTGATATAGTTTCACGTATATGTCAAGGAAGCAGTTGGAGGGAATTTGTTTGCTGAAAAAGCTTGTACCCAGACAGTCTGTTCATACAATTTATGATATCGATGCCAATCACCTGTGGGGATTCGGTATTCGCGGAATTATAACGGATCTTGATAATACACTTGTCGGTGCACGTGATCCACATGCGACACCTGAGTTAATAGTATGGCTGAATCATCTGCAACAGATCGGATTCAAAGTCGTTATTGTGTCGAATAACCACCATAACCGGGTTTCGACTTTTGCAAAGCCACTGGGCATTCCGTTTATTCACCGTGCCAAAAAACCGACGAATGCTTCCTTCCATAAAGCGATGAAGTTGCTTGGAACGAATGCACGACAGACGACTGTTATCGGGGATCAAATGCTGACCGATGTACTTGGCGGCAATCGAATGGGGCTATACACGATCCTCGTTCAACCCATCTCACGAAAAGATGAAGGCTTCTTCACGAAAGTGAACCGCCAAATTGAGAAATGGGCGCTAGCAAGGATGAAGAAATAGGAGGTTTCATGCGTACAGAAACAATTGGGAATTGTGCGGGTTGCGGCATTGCGCTGCAAACAGAAGACAAAACGAAACTGGGCTTTATTCCAGAGGCTGCCTTACAGAAGGAGCCTTTGATTTGCCAGCGTTGCTACCGAATCAAGCATTATAATGAGTCTTCAAGTATTACCTTACAGCAAGACGACTTCCTGAAATTACTAGGACATGTTGGTCAAACGAAGGCGTTAGTCGTGAAAATCGTGGATATTTTTGATTTTGAAGGCAGTATGATTAGCTCGCTTGCCCGATTTATTGGTAATAATCCCGTTCTGCTCGTGGTTAACAAAATTGATTTACTTCCGAAAGTCACGAACGCTAACAAAATCATTAACTGGGTGCAGCGCAGAGTGAAGGAAGAGAATCTTAAAGTTGTGGATATCGTACTGTGCAGTGCGAAGAAAAACATCGGTTTCGATCGTGTTATTTCGGCTGTACAAGAATATCGTGGCAACATGGACGTATACGTAGTCGGTGCAACGAACGTAGGGAAATCGACGCTTATCAATCGTCTGATCAGTGATTATAGTGATCTGGAAGCCGAATTGACGACATCGCAATATCCGGGAACTACGCTCGATTTAGTTAAAATCCCATTGGATGACGGGAAGTTCATTATCGATACACCTGGGATTGTGTATAAGCATCGTCTGACGGAAATCGTGAAGAAACGTGATTTATCACCGCTAATGCCGGATAAACCGCTTAAACCGATGGTATTTCAACTGAATGAGGCACAAACGTTATTTTTCGGTGCGTTAGTTCGTTTTGATTTTATTCAAGGTGAGCATCAATCCTTCACGATATACACATCGAATGCGATTCAGATTCATCGCACGAAGCTCGAGAAAGCGGATCAGTTATATGAAGATCATAAGGGTGTCATGCTGACGCCTCCGGCGCAGGCGGATCTTGAAGAGCTGCCGAAGTTGGTCAAACATCCGTTGCACATTCCGAAGGGGAAACAGATGGACGTGCTGATCTCTGGTTTAGGTTGGATTAAAGTGAATAGTCTAGCTGGCGCGAGTCTTGCTGTTCATGCACCGAAAGGTATTAAAGTCATTACACGGGAGTCATTGATTTAGGAGGCAAACGGGGAGAACATGGAGAAACTAGTGACGCGGATTGATAGTCATACAGTTTTATATGGGGTTTTCGGGGATCCGATTAGGCATTCTCGTTCACCGATTATGTTGAATCGTGCTTTTCAGGAAGCGGGCATCAACGGCGTATATGCAGCATTTCACGTTAAACCAGAAGCGCTTGGGGAAGCAGTTCGGGGAATCAGAGCACTAGGATATCGCGGCGTGAATGTGACGATTCCCCATAAAGTTGATGTCATGAACTATTTGGATGAGATCGATGAAGGGGCAATGATCGTTGGCGCAGTCAATACCATTGTGAATGAGAATGGCAAGCTCAAAGGTTTCAATACGGATGGGATTGGGTATGTCCGCTCCTTGAAAGAAGAGACAGGAATCGAGCTCAAAGGGAAACGTGTTCTTGTATTAGGGGCAGGCGGTGCTGCGAGAGGTGTAGCCTACGCACTAGCTAAAGAAGGTACGAGCTGTATTTATATCGCGAATCGTACCAAAGAGCGTGCAGTTGAATTGGCAGCAACCATTGGTGCTTTCACTGAAACCGTCGGTCTTGGAATGGACGAGCTAGAGGATGTAGTGGATAAGGTTGAATTCGTGCTGAACACGACGTCAGCAGGCATGCATCCTAATGTGGACGAACTCCCTTTACAGCTTCACCTGCTTCGTCCGCACCACCTCGTTAGTGATCTTATTTATAATCCGCGAATCACGAGATTTCTTCGTGAAGCAGAAGCGGTAGGAGCTCGGATTCATGGCGGGCTCGGTATGTTTATTTATCAAGGCGCGTATGCCTTCGAATATTGGACGGGGACCCCTGCGCCGGTTGCGGCGATGAGACAGGTGGTAGAACAGTCATTAACTGAATAAGAATGAATAGAGGGACATCCATGTTATCAGGCAAACAAAAAAGATATTTGCGCTCTTTGGCGCACCATGTAGATCCAATTTTTCAAGTAGGAAAAGGTGGCGTGAACGAGCATTTGATTCGTCACATCAATGAAGCCATTGAAGTTCGTGAATTGATCAAGATTACGGTTCTGAACAACAGTGGAGAAGATCGTCAAGAGGTCGGAGCTGAATTATCCGAGAAGTCTGGCGCAGAACTTGTTCAGGTGATCGGGAAAATCGTAGTGCTGTACAAAGAATCGCGTGACAATAAGAAGATTGAACTGCCGCGCTAATGAGGTGGACGTATGCTTGTCGGAATTATGGGAGGCACGTTCGATCCCATTCATACCGGTCATTT
The DNA here is from genome assembly GCF_059691955.1 of Paenibacillus sp. J22FR83. Lineage (NCBI taxonomy): Bacteria > Bacillati > Bacillota > Bacilli > Caryophanales > Paenibacillaceae > Paenibacillus > Paenibacillus sp. J22FR83. The sequence goes on along the minus strand of NZ_JCAUAM010000011.1, from coordinate 277,264 downwards.
GATTGCAGCTGAACGTGCAAGGGTGGAAGGGGGCTTGGACGAGGTTTGGCTAATGCCAGCCAACGTCCCGCCGCATAAGCCTAATGCCCCAAAAGGAACGAGCCAGCAGCGTTGGGAGATGGTTTGCCTTGCTGCAGAAGGCAATCCTTTTTTTCGTCCTGTCGATATCGAAATTAACAAAGGCGGCGTATCCTATAGTATCGATACGATCGAGCTGTTAATGTCGCAATATCCGGACATCGCGTTCTCTTATATTATTGGCGCGGATATGGTTCAGTATTTGCCGCAGTGGCATCGTATTGATGACATCGTGCGGCATATTCATTTTATTGGATTAGCCAGACCTGGTTATGAACTGGACCTGGGGCAACTTCCCGAACATATACGAAACCGAGTGAAGCTTGTTCCGATGCCCCTCGTTGAAATTTCATCGACAGCTATTCGGGCGTTGAGACAGAAGCGGGACCCAGTTAGATATCTGGTTCCAGATAAGGTTGGGCATTTCATGGAGGTGAATAGCTTATATGAATCGTGAGGCTCTTATGGCAGCTGTGAAGGAGCAAATGCCCGAGAAGCGTTGGCAGCATACCCTTGGCGTGATGGCAACGAGCGTTATGTTGGCAGAGCGATTTGGCGGGGATGCGGTCAAAGCGGATATTGCAGCGATTTTGCACGACTATTGCAAGTATTGGCCTACCCATGAGCAAGCTAAGATTATTCGTGAGAATGATTTACCACAAGATTTGTTAGCCTTTGACAAAGAGCTATGGCATTCGCACGCAGGTGCATTCATTGCTCAGTCGCAATTCGGAATTGATGATGAAGAAATATTAGATGCGATTCGGTATCATACGTCTGGTCGAGAAGGGATGACCCTGCTCGACAAAATTGTTTGCCTAGCGGACTATATGGAGCCAGGACGTGATTTCCCAGGAGTTGAACATATTCGTGAACTGGCGAAGACGAGTCTTGAACGTGCATTAATTGCCGGATTTGACTCCACGATCAACTTCTTGATTTCCAAAGGAAAGCGCATTTATCCATTAACGATTGGCACTCGAAATGACTTATTAGAACAGATACAACAGACAACTTAATGACATGGAGGATGATTGCATGAGTAAAAACCCAGAAGAAATACTAGCATTCGTTGTTGAGGCAGCGGAAGACAAGAAAGCGGCAGATATTGTTACCCTGAATTTAAAAGGTGTATCCTTAATCGCTGATTATTTCGTGATTTGTCACGGGAATTCGGAAACACAAGTTCAAGCGATTGCGGGCGAGGCTCGTAAAAAAGCCCATGAACATGGTGTTCATATTAGAGGCTATGAAGGTATCGATACAGCAAGATGGGTGCTGCTTGATTTAGGGGATGTAGTTCTCCACGTTTTCCATCGTGATGACCGTGAATACTATAACATCGAAAGACTTTGGTCCGATGCTAAAGTTGTGGAGCGCGTATGAGAATGGAAGCAGGATCCCTTGTTACCCTCGAGGTAGCAAGGGAAGTTCCACCAAACGGCTTTTTTCTAACCGATGGTACGCAAGATTTTCTGTTGCCGTATGCGGAAATCGTAGGGAATCGCATCAGTCCTGGAGATCAAGTGGAAGTGTTCTTATTCCATGATACCTTGGATCGGATGATGGCTACTATGAGGAAACCTCTGTTGACCATGGGTCATGTGGGGCTTCTAGAAGTCGTTGATATTCATCCGCGTTTCGGTTATTTCCTAGAGATGGGGCTAGGGCGGCATTTGCTATTACCTTACCGACATGTACCTGAATTAGACGAGCTTCGACCTCAGGTTGGGGACAAAGTATTCGCAACGCTTGCTCATGATCGCCAGGGCCGATTAATCGCGAAGTTAGCGCTTGAAGACGACTTGGCTCCTCTTTGTGTTCGAGCTCCTTCGAGTTGGACGAACAAATGGGTGAAAGCAAGGGTGTATCGTCCTCTTCAAATGGGGACTTTCGTCATTTGTGATGCTGGTGTGCTGGGCTATGGCATCATCGGGCTTATTATCCCACAAGAGCGGACTCGCTTGCTTCGCGTAGGTGAGGAAGTGGATGTGAGGATTGCGTTCGTACGTGAAGAAGATGGACGAGTTAACCTATCCATGAGACTTCCCAAAGAAAAAGGCCGCGACGAAGATGCGGAACGCATACTAGAAGTGCTGCGTGGACGTCCAGGGAATGCGATGCCATTTTCGGATAAAACACAGGCTGATATTATTAAAGATAAATTCGGGCTCAGTAAGGGAGCCTTCAAACGTGCGCTAGGCAAACTAATGAAAGATGGGCTTGTCTATCAGGAAGCGGACTGGACCTATCTGAAGCAAGAGGAGACGCAAGGCTGAGATGAGTTACGAAAAATTCGCCTACACGTACGATCGCTTGATGAACAGCATGCCGTATGCCGATTGGCTTCGATTCGTGAAGGAAAGTTTCCAACGGTTTGGTATAAAGCCTGCAACGCTCGTTGATTTAGGCTGTGGGACTGGCAATTTATCCATTCCATTGGCTGCAAAAGGCATACAGGTAACGGGTATTGATCTATCCGAGGACATGCTTGCTGTCGCTGAGCAGAAGTACAGCGAACAACCTAGTCAACTTCGCTGTGGCGGCATCCGTTGGATTCAGCAGGATATACGCGAGTGGGAGCTTGGCGAGGAAGTTGATGTTGCGATCTCTTTCTGTGACAGCCTTAATTATTTGTTAGAGGAAGAGGACATCGTGGACGCTTTCCGCCAAACATGGGCAGGACTTAAGCCCGGTGGATTATTCCTATTTGATGTACATACGCCTCAGCAATTGTTCGCTTACGCAGAATCGCAGCCTTTTTTTCTCAATGAAGACGATGTGGCTTATATCTGGACAAGCGAGTTAGATGAGGAACGCGTTCAGATTGAACATGATTTAACGATCTTTGTCAAAGACAGCGGAACAAGCGAAACTTTCCGTCGCATTGATGAGCAGCATGAACAAAGAGCGTATCCCTTGCAGTGGCTGGAACAGATGCTGATCGAAGCAGGTTTCCGTGAAGTGCATCAAGCAGCAGACTTTACTTGGGAGCAGCCAACAGCGAAGACCGAGCGAGCTTTCTTTATTGCAAAAAAATAATACCGACGGAATCGTCATCAGCTTGACAGTGCGGCATTATTTTACATATAATCAAAGCTAATCAGTTGTATGGAAAGCTTAGATGAGGAATAGTACCTTGAACAGCATCTTTCAGAGAGTCGGAGCTAGGGTGTGAGCCGACAGATGTTCGTCTTGAGAACTCGCCTCGGAGCTAGAAGGTGAACCGCCTGATCCTGGATCAGATGCGCTAGCTGGATCGTCTCACCCGCGTTAAGGGGCAGAGTGAACACAGGTGAAGAACGCCTTGTGTTAACTAGGGTGGTACCACGGGAATTATACCTCTCGTCCCTAGCGATATCCGCTAGCGATGTGAGGTTTTTTTGTGCGTATAGGCATACATGAGCAGAGAGTAATTTAAGGAGGCATATAAGCTATGACACAGGAATTGAAAGAAACGAAAGAACAACAGGGCTATAATCCGCAAGCGATTGAACCAAAATGGCAGGCGTATTGGGATGCGAAGAAAACATTTAAGGTGTTGGAAAATTCGGATAAGCCGAAATTCTATGCGCTAGATATGTTTCCGTACCCTTCAGGTGCAGGCTTGCATGTAGGACATCCAGAAGGCTACACAGCGACAGATATCGTTTCTCGTTTTAAGCGGATGAGAGGCTTTAACGTCCTTCACCCGATGGGGTGGGATGCGTTCGGTCTTCCTGCAGAACAATACGCCTTAGACACAGGGAATGACCCTCGCGAGTTTACGAAGAAAAACATCGATACATTCCGTCGTCAAATTAAGTCCCTTGGATTCTCTTACGATTGGGATCGTGAGATCTCCACAACGGATCCGGAGTACTACAAATGGACACAATGGATTTTCATCCAACTGTACAATAAAGGTCTTGCTTATGTTGATGAAGTACCTGTTAACTGGTGCCCAGCGCTTGGTACTGTACTTGCGAACGAGGAAGTCATTGATGGATTAAGCGAACGTGGTAACCACCCGGTTATTCGGAAACCGATGCGTCAGTGGATTTTGAAAATTACGGAGTATGCAGAGCGTTTGCTTGAGGATCTGGAGGAGCTTGATTGGTCCGAGAGTATTAAGGATATGCAGCGTAACTGGATTGGTAAATCCACAGGAGCCGAAGTTCAATTTGCAATTGAAGGTCATTCGGACAAAAGCTTAACTGTGTTCACAACACGTCCAGATACGCTTTTCGGAGCGACGTACTGCGTGTTGGCACCCGAGCATGAGCTAGTCGCTCAGATTACAACAGAAGCGCAAGCTACTGCGATTAAAGAATATCAAGAGAAAGCTTCACGTAAAAGTGACTTGGAGCGTACAGACTTGGCGAAAGACAAATCAGGCGTGTTCACAGGGGCTTATGCAATCAATCCCGTTAATGACACGAAAGTGCCAATTTGGATCGCTGATTATGTTCTTGGCGGTTACGGCACAGGAGCGATTATGGCGGTTCCAGGTCACGATCAACGTGACTGGGAGTTTGCGAAGCAATTTGCTCTGCCAATTATCGAAGTTGTTCAAGGCGGAGATGTGGAGAAGGAAGCTTATGCTGGCGATGGCAAGCATGTGAACTCTGGTCCGATCGATGGCTTAAACATTGAGCAAGGTATCAATCACATGATCACTTGGTTGGAGCAAAATGGCAAGGGCCGCGGCAAAGTAACGTATCGTTTGAGAGACTGGTTGTTCAGCCGTCAACGTTACTGGGGTGAGCCGATTCCGATTCTACACCTTGAAGATGGCACAATGAAGCCAGTTCCAGTGGATCAACTGCCATTATTGCTTCCGGAAGTGGATGAAATTAAACCGTCCGGTACAGGTGAGTCACCGCTTGCTAACGTTTCTGAATGGGTGAACACAATCGATCCAGAAACAGGTATGAAAGCTCGTCGTGAGACGAATACGATGCCGCAATGGGCAGGAAGCTGCTGGTATTACCTACGTTTCATCGATCCGAAGAATGATCAAGCATTCTGCTCAGATGAGCTGCAAAAACAATGGCTTCCGGTTGATCTGTATATTGGTGGAGCGGAGCATGCGGTTCTTCACTTGCTGTATGCGCGTTTCTGGCATAAAGTGCTTTATGATCTTGGTTTTGTTCACACCAAAGAGCCGTTCCATAAGCTTGTTAACCAAGGGATGATTCTTGGCGAAAACATGGAGAAAATGAGTAAATCACGCGGCAATGTCGTGAATCCAGATGATATCGTGAATGATCAAGGTGCGGATACGCTTCGTATTTATGAAATGTTCATGGGGCCACTAGAAGCTACAAAACCGTGGAACACAACAGGTGTAGATGGCATTAACCGTTTCTTGAATCGTGTATGGCGTTTGTTCGTTGATGACAACGGCCAGCTTCATACGAAAATTAGCGGGGATGAGACGCTAGGCAGTGATGCATTCAAGCGTACTTGGCACCGTTCGATCAAGAAAATTACGGAAGATTTCGAGGCACTTCGCTTCAATACAGCGATTAGCCAAATGATGATTTTTGTCAATGAAGCTTATAAAACAGAACGTTTGCCACTCGAAGCGATGAAAAATTTTGTACAGGTGCTTTCACCACTTGCACCTCACTTGGCTGAAGAGCTTTGGGAGAAATTAGGCGGAGTGGAATCTATCACGTACGAACCATGGCCAGCTTATGACGAAGCATGGACGGTAGATAACGAAGTTGAAATCGTTGTACAGATCAATGGCAAAATCGTTGACCGCATCATGATCTCCAAAGATACAGATGAAGCAGCGATGGAGAAATTGGCTTTCGAACTCGACAAAGTCAAAGAAGCGACCGCCGGAAAGGCCGTTCGCAAATTGATTGTTGTTAAAGGTAAATTAGTTAATATCGTTGTAGGTTAAGAACGAAGGATTCATGCATTGGGAAGGCTACTGCTTTTGTTTTATCGTAAGGAGCTGCTCAGCCTTCTCAATGTCTTCTTCATACTTAGCATGCGTAGCACGAATGACTTGAGAGAACACACCGCAAAATTCCTTTTCCAAAATGCGCAAACCTTCTGCTGTAATTCCTCCTGGAACAGATACCCTTTTTTGTAAGGAGATAGGGTTAAATCCTCCCGTTGTAAGCAATTTCCCAGTACCTAATGTCATTTCACTAGCAAGTAAAGTAGCTTCCTCAACAGAAACACCTGTTTCTTCCACAGCTGCATCAATGAATGCTTGAATAAAACTAGCTAGGAAAGCAGGGCCGCAACTTGATAAATCAGATGATATTCTCGTATAACTCTCGGATACTCGAATCGGTGTAGAGATATGTGTGAAAATGTTTTCAAGCCATTCTTTATCTTCAGGCTGCATGCGATTCCCATGAATACATAGCGTAGCACCACTTAACACATAATTCGTAATACTCGGTATGATTTTACTTATTTTAGCTGGTAATAGGCCTTCCAAATGCTTAATCAGAATGGGACTTGTGATGGATATTATAAATTGAGAGGAAAGCACGTCCTCTTTGATTTCATCAATAACCTTTTTAAACTCGGATGGTTTCACACAAAGGAAAATCAAATCACTTCCACGTACGACTTCACGATTCGATTCTGCCACCTGTAGACCAGGATAGTTCTCCGCAAGTAGTTCAACTTTACGCAATGTCCGATTGCTAGCAATAATTTGCTCGGGATTGAATGCCCCGGAATGAATGAATGCTTCTATCAGTATACTTCCCATACTCCCAGTACCGATGAATCCAGCTTTCATCAAGTAATCCCTCCCGATAAAATCAGTCTGTATACGAAAACCAACCTATAATCGCGGTTACTCAGCCATGAAAAGCAAGCCTAAACATACATGCACGTCTCATACATTGTGTGACTAACCGTGTAGCCATGGGACGCTTTTTTATGTATATGGTTGCCTAATGGCAAATATGCTAAGAAAGAAGGTAGCATGTGGATTTATTTGGAAATAGAGTAAGGAGAATTGGAATGATTCTTGGCGGTGTCGCGCTATTCGTTTGGGTGGTGTGGCCATTTCTACGTGGAGGGCAGCCAACGATACAAACAGCGTTCATGCCAATCAATACACAGATGGAAGAATTGCTTATGCAAGGGGAGAATGAGAAAAAAGCGGCAGCAGGAAAAGCAGTGTCTGTCGGCTCAGATAAACCGAAAGCGACACCAAAAGCGAGTGCGACCGCTGCACCTAAGTCTGAAGATGTATCCACTTACACAGCTCCACGATCTGAAGAATCAAACTCCGTAGGAACTGACACGCAGGCTACAGCTTCGCCAATCCCTGTACCTACATTGAATGAATCTCAAAAGGGACTTCTCGATTTGAATACCGCTACATTGGAGCAGTTAGATAAACTTCCTGGGATCGGTGAAAGTAAAGCTAGGGCCATTCTCGAGTACCGTATGAAGAAGGGACGTTTCAAGCGAGTCGAAGAACTTATGGACGTGAAAGGAATTGGAGAGAAAATGTTTGCGAAGATAAAGGGGCAAGTGTTTGTGGTGCCACTCTAGCTCGTCTTTTCATTTCTAGCAAAATATGAGAAAATACTAGAAATAGTTTGAACATCGAAAATGAGTAAAGAAATGTCATCAGGAGGGAGTCAAGCATCATGAGCATCCGGAAAGATTGGGATACCTATTTCCTCGATATTGCCTATATGGCCTCCACGCGCTCGCGGTGTAACCGTAGACATGTTGGAGCGGTGCTAGTTCAAGGAAAAAAGTTGCTCGGAACAGCCTATAATGGCGCACCCATGGGCGTAGCGGATTGCACAGAAGCAGGCTGCATGCTAGTGGAAGAAATCGAGCTGAAGGTCGTTGCTGACGTGGAGGAAGTCATAAGGAAACACCGTTGCATTCGCACCATACATGCGGAACAGAACTTGTTACTGTTCACCGATCGGGAAGATCGGGAAGGCTCAACCGTCTACGTGACGGATCAACCTTGCTGGACTTGTGCGAACATGTTAGCTAATAGCGGGGTAACCGAGATCGTGTTTCATCGAGGGTATCCAAAGGATCATGAGAAGGTGAGCGAATTAATGGGAGCCAGAGGCATATCCTTCCGTCAGTTGAGCGCATATGAGCCCCCAGCGGGCACGGTTTCTGAAGTTGTGAATTAAATCGTGTGGCGCCAGATTGGACAGCTAGGGAGTTGGTCATTAGGTTGACAACTCCCATTGCTGTTTTTGATGAAAATTTATAAACGTACAGTTTGCTTTTTATGTTGTCGCTGTATACGAATAGCGAATAGAGCAGCTATGAAGCAAGTAAGACCGGCAATGAAGAAAGCTTGTGAGTAGCTGCCAAGCCAATCACGCATTAAACCTGCTCCGTATGCCGCAAATGAAGCCCCCATCTGATGAGCCACTACAATCCAGCCAAATATCATGCCAGATTTCTCTTTACCGAAAGTTTCGCCTGCAAGTTTAGCGGTTGGCGGTACGGTCGCAATCCAATCGAGTCCGTAAAATACCGAGAATATGACTAGCATGTAAGGTGTAGTCGCCAATGCATAAGGTAGGAATAGAAGGGATAATCCGCGCAGACCGTAGTACCAGAAAAGCAGCCAGCGGCTGTCAAATCGGTCAGTTAACCAACCAGATATCGTTGTACCGAATAAATCAAACGCCCCCATCATTGCAAGAAGTCCAGCAGCCGCAACTTCCATCATTCCGAAATCTCCGCAAGCGGCAATGAGGTGAGTGCCGATCAAACCATTCGTTGAGAAACCACAAATGAAGAAGGTGCCTGCGAGCAGCCAAAATGTTTTATTTTTCGATGCAAGAACAAGGTTTTGGATAGGGGTAAGAAATACATTGCCCTTGAAAGGTTCTGGCTTTACAACTTCTGTTGTACCATATGGCGCTGCCCCAACATCGGAAGGATTGTTCCTCATCCATAGTGCTACAAGAATAAATACAACTAGGATAGCGACTACCGCTGCATACATCGCATACCGCCAGCCGTAATCCGAAGTCACCTTCGCAATCAAAGGGAGGAATAGCAGTTGACCCGTTGCTGCACTTGCGGTCAGTATGCCAACGACGAGCCCTTTACGCTTGACGAACCATAGATTGCTGACCGTAATACCAAGTACATTCGCCATCATTCCGCTTGCAAGCCCGGAAACGACTCCCCATAGCAAATCGAACTGCCATAAGGAATTAATTAGCGGTGTGACGGCAAGGCTGGCACCTAAGATGGACAGTGCGAGCAATACAACCTTGCGTATTCCAAAGCGCAATAGCAGTGCTGCAGAAAACGGACCTACAAGTCCATATAGCAAAATGCCGATAGAAGCAACACTTGATATCGCCCCGCGGCTCCAACCGAATTCTTCTTGGAAAGGGATCATTAAGACACTGGGCATGGAACGGATGCCAGCTGACACAAGTAATGTGACAAACGTTAGCATAACAATGATCCAGCCATAATGTAACTTGCTTTTTGTCTGATTCATATTCTACACCTCATCTTATATTTCTAACTTCTCACTAGCTGATTCCAAAGATTGCGTCAAGATTGTCGCGATTTCATCTCCAAGAATAGCCTTATAAGACCGAAGAAGCTCCTTTGATGCTGCGCGAATGGTTGGCTCGAGTTCTATAGCCTTTTCCGTAGGAAAGACGAGCACAGTTTTACCCTTCACTTGGCGCTCTACGAGCCGTTTGATTTCCAATTTATCGATAAATCGGGTGAGCGTAGATGGTGTGATATAAAGTTTTTCTGAAAGTTCTTTCTGAGAAATGCCGGGTTTTGCAACAACCAGTCTGAGTAAATAACCGTAAGCAGGTGCAAGTCCTGTTGTTGCAAAGGCATCATCGGCCATTCGACTAATTGCCCGACTAAGCCGATTCGTCGTGAAGTATAGGCATTGATGCAAGAAATCTTCATTGCCATTGGTTTCAGGTGTTTGAGAGTTGTTCGTCATGTTATACCTCCGATAGTATTTTGTATGTACAACGAATATAGAACAAGTTCATTTACCTGTCAATTTAATTTTATGAAACATTGTGATCTGGAAAAAAGTGAGGAAGTAGTTTGAGGGATTCAGAATTGTTAATTAAATGAATGTAGTAAGGGGAAGAACCTCTTTCTTGCGCAGCTATTTGGGGCGCGAGGGAGGTTTTTTGGTGTGGGATCATTAGAAAAAGAAAAAGAAAAAGAAGAACCAAAAGTAAAAATGAAAAGTGAAAAAATGAAAAAGAAAAATGAAGGAGAGATTAACGCGTGAAAAGACCAGTTGTTCAAGGATGCTGTCTGTGGATAAGTGGCTATGTGCTCGCGATTTATACCGAGCTCGCGTGGCTGACATGGATGTCGAGCGCGCTGTTGTTAGCCGCGCTTCTGATTATTTATGTGCTGCGGCTGCCTGGCCGCCAGCCGCTGGGCGCTTTGCTGCTGGTCTTAATAGCCTACGGCTATTATCAAGGGAACGACCAGCGCAACATCACTGCGCTGCCGCTGGCGCAGCAGGGGCAGGTGGGTGAGGCGGGCAGCGAGGTCACGCTGCTCGGCCGGTTTGCCAGCCCTGTCACCATTGACGGTGACAGGGCTAGCTTCACCCTGGAAGCGGAGTCCGTCCGCTTCCCAGAGGGCACCGCTTTCCCGCTCCGCGGGGAAAGCGTGCAGGTGTCGCTGCGCCTGATGGAACAGGCGCAGCAGACCGTGGCGTCGGGCTGGCGCCGCGGCGACGCCTTGACGTTGACGGGGACGCTGCGCAGCCCGTCCCCGGCCCGCAACTTCGGCGGCTTCGACTACCGCCGATACTTGCGCCTTCACCACACCCATTGGCTGCTTTCAGCCAAAGGGGTGGATCAGGCGCAGGTGCAGCCTGCGGCGGCGCAGTTCAGCGTCGTCCAGCCCCTGCGCTGGAACGACGAGCTGCGCGCTGCGCTCAGCAGGCGAATGGACGTGATCTTTCCCGCGTCGCAGGCGGGATTCATGAAAAGCATGTTGATCGGCCTCACGGACGATCTGGATCCAGATCGTTTCCAGCAATTTTCGGAGCTGGGACTTACACATATTTTAGCAATCTCAGGCTTGAATATTGCCGTTTTCCTAGGCGTGTGCATCTGGGTCTTACGACGCTTTAAAGTGACGAAGGAAACTTATTTGCTCATATGCATGTGTCTACTCCCGTTTTACGTTCTCGTCACTGGGGCATCACCGTCCATCGTTCGGGCAGGTCTTATGTCGATGATTGCGTTGTATGCTGCACGTCGAGGAGGAATGAAAGAGGTGCTGCACATCTTAGCACTGGCCGCTTGGTCGATGCTTGTATGGGATCCTTACTTCTTACTTGATGTAAGCTTCCAGCTCTCCTTCCTAGTCACACTTGGACTCATCCTCGGGGTACAGAGAGTAACAACCTTAATATCTCCTTGGATGACTTCTTCCACACTCAAAAACACCCTCGCCATCACACTCGTTTCCCAATCCGTTTCTTTTCCTGTTTCGATCTACTATTTCAATCAATTTTCATTGTTATCTTGGTTGGCGAATGCCGTGTTGGTCCCTGTCATCAGCATGATTGTGTTTCCAGCAGGCTTAGTCGCCTTAGCGCTTGGATTAGTATACATTCCGTTAGGTCAAAGAATTGGTCAACTCATTACATGGCTGAATCAAGCGATATTCTGGATTACGGATCAACTTCAACAGATTCCTCATCTCACCATGATCTGGCCATCGCCAAGTATGGCATGGATCTGCTTCTACTATGGATTCCTAGTTATTATCTATTTACTCTGGCATCGCAGTTACCTAAGTTCGAAGGATGAGATACCTATCCAATTGGAACTTGATCCGAAGGGAAATGCACAGCGAATGCCGATTAAACTTAGTCTCCTTCTTGCAATAGCTGGCTTTCTCATCCTGTTATGGATGGGGTATTCACCGAATCGGTTTCAACGAACAGGTCTAGTCCAATTTATTGATGTTGGGCAAGGGGATGCCATTTTAATTCGAACGCCGTACGGTCGTCATATATTAATTGACGGTGGAGGGACACTAACATTCCGTAAGGCAGGGGATGAGTGGAAAATCCGCAAGGATCCATTTGAAGTCGGGCAAAAACTACTAGTTCCTCTGCTTAAAAAACGAGGTATTCAAAGTCTAGATCTTCTCGTTCTCACACATGAGGATGCCGACCACAGCGGTGGTTTACAAGCTGTTATCGAACAGATTCCCGTGAAACAATTTCTATTTAATGGCACATTTAAAGAGAGCAGCACCATGACGACCTTTTTTTCTACATTGGTTCAAAAGAAAGTCCCCTTATTACCTGCGCAAGTAGAAGATTGGATCCCCATTGATCCTGTTACGAAATTGCAGGTGATTTACCCGCTTGAAACCAACTCCACAATGGTTGAAATTGTCAAAGAGCAGAATGCGAGATCGGTTGTTTTCTTGCTTGACATGCAAGGAACTCGTTGGCTTTTTACAGGAGATATGGAGAAAGAATCCGAAGCGGCAGTACTGGAATACCTGCGTGATCCCCGCAACTCCCCTAACACAGCCCCGACCCCGAACAACAAGATCGATGTTCTTAAAGTTGCCCACCACGGCAGTAAAACCTCAACAACCTCGGAGTGGTTGACATACTGGCAGCCATCCGCAGCAGTTATCTCGGTAGGCGCGATGAATACTTACGGACATCCTTCACCAGAAATTATAGATCGCTTGGTAGAGGCAGACGTGGCTATTTTTCGTACTGATCGCATGGGGGAAGTGCAGATGGAGGTGCAGAACTCGGGGATTTTGACACGGATGAAGTTATGGAAATAGTAATGACAATATTTTCATAGATAGACGCTGGTGACTTATTAAAATAGTCTTGGAACAGCCGTAGCAGTAATATTTCCGAATGGAAATGCCTGTCTAGGGCATTTTCTTTTATAAAAATCGACTGTTGTGAAACTAATTTTCATTTTTTACGTCTAAAAGATGTTATGTAGCTTATTATTTGTTATTCTGATAGATGCAAGTTATTAATATATTTATTCTAAAAAAATGCAACCTTATGAGACGCGCTCACGTCTGTAAGATTGCAAGGGGGAGGGATCCCAGTGATAGCACCCGAACTGGTAAGAAAAGCACAAGCCGGTGACCGTGATGCGCTCATTACCCTATTGCGAGAGATTGAGTCTCACGTTTATCGAACGGCTTTTTATATTTTGAATAATGAACAGGATGCGCTTGATGCTTCGCAGGAAGCTCTTCTTCGGATTTATACCAAAATTAATTCCTATGAAGAAAAAGCTTTGTTCAAAACGTGGGTTCAGCGGATTGTTACGAACATCTGCATCGATAAATTTCGCAGAGCGAAGCCAACGGTTTCAATGGATGAGCATGAGATGACTTTTACAGCTGATAATGATGTAGAACAAGAAATATTGACAGGCTACCTCGCTCAGGATATCAGAGAGGCAATTGAAAAGCTTCCCGAACACCATCGCACTGTAGTTGTTCTACGTTATTTGCAAGACTTTTCGTATCATGAAATTGCAGAATCGCTTAACTTACCACTCAATACGGTGAAGTCTTACTTATTCCGAGCTAGACACACCTTACAGTCGTTACTCCAAGATTATCAGAAAGGAGGTGTTCGGGGATGAAATGTCAAGAGGTGATGATGTACATGCAAAGACAGCTAGATGGAGATTTAGCTCCAGAAGAAGAAAATGAGCTGCATGCTCACCTAATGCATTGTTCGGACTGTGCACAGATGTTTGAGCGTCTGCGGGCATTGTCGAACGAATTGTCCCAGCTTCCTAAGGTTACGCCACCTTTTAGTTTGGTTGATGCTATTATGCCGCAACTGCTCCAATTGGATAAGCAAAATGAGGCGAATGCAGCGGACAATGTCGTTGTATTCCCATCGAAGGTTGCAAGGACAGAATTAGAAGAAGACATGCCAAAGCGCACAGGCTTGAGCCGGTTTAAAGATCAGTTCTCGTGGAAATTCGCTAGCGGTGTCGTTGCCGCGGGATTGATTATTGGATTCTTCGCATTTAACTTGGGGAATCCCGTTATCGACAATGCAGACGGAATCATGTCACGCTCAAGCTCGGATAGCAAACCAGCACCTGAGAAGCGTGCAGCTGCAACTTCCCAAGAGAATCAAAGTATAGAGAACAATCAGATTGCAAAAAACCAGGAAAACGCTGGATTAAGTGAAGCAGCACCTGTTGCCCCAACAGCGGATGTGTTTGTAAAAGGAACAGACACAGCTAACACGCCTAGGGATAATGGTGGGAATGCGCCGCAAGCTACTTCCAATGCCCAGTTGGAAAAACCTGGTGCTTATAGTTCACCAGCAAGTGGTGGTGAGTTAAAGACCAACAAGATTTTACCTTCTACCTCGGCTCCTGAGCGATTGAAAGATCCGGAAGTTTCGGTTCCAAAGTCAGATAAGGTTGATCCAATTCCAGAAGTCACAAGTCCGACTGCTAGCTTAAATGTTCCGAAATCGACGTTAGAACCGAAGCCGACAGAGTCTTCCAAGAAAATGGCTCCTGCACCTTCCGTTGATCCATCGAGTTCAGATCGAATAAGTGCAAGTCAAGGTATTCTTTCATTAACAATTCCTCAAGGGGATGTTAAGTTGAAGTCTTCGACGGGTATTTATGAGGCAACGATTGAAGATGCGCACGTGGTCATTCGGCATACACAAACACTTGAGCTCGTATATGCTTCCAAGCATGTTTGGCAGGCAGAGGATCAAATCAAGTTGTTGGAATGGTCGAAGGATGACAAGCTGTTTTACGAGGTAACTAGCAAGGGCGTGCTTCAAACGATTCTGATCGATGTCAAAGAGAAAACTGAAGCCAATAAATAAGCGAATTATTATGCACCAATTTGGCTGACTTGCGTAAACTAACTTAGGGAACAAGGAACAGTTCATTCATCCACACGAGTTAAGGTTTCTAGGGCCTTAAGTCGGTGTTTAAATAGACTGGCGAAGGGATTGCTTCAAAGTCTTCGGGCTTTGACGTAATCCCTTTGTTGTTGTTAAAATAAACAGGAGGGGTGAATGCACGTCATGGATGCCAAAAGAGCATTGAAAGATATACAAGCAGGTCGCCCAGCGCCCGTCTATTTGTGCTACGGACCTGAGAAATATAAAATGCGCGAATTTATTCAGATCTTAACGGATTCACTCATGGGGCCAGAGGATCGGGAATTTGCGGTGAGTAAATTCGATTTGAGTGAAATGTCACTTTCCTCTGCGTTAGATGATGCAGAAACGCTACCTTTTATGGTGCCTAAGAAATTAGTTATTGCTAAAAATGCCTTGTTTTTCACAGGTGCCAAGGAAAACACGAAGATAGAGCACAATATGGATCGTTTAACCGCCTACTTGAAATCACCTGCAGAACATACGATTGTGGTGTTTACGGTTGATGCGGATAAGTTGGACGAGCGTAAGAAAATTGTCAAAGCTCTCAAAGACATGGAAGCCGCTGTGCCATTTCTTTCTTTGAGCCCAGAGGAATTGACACACTGGGTTGCGAAACAAGCGAGCACGTTAGGTTTTGCCTTCTCAGGCGGCGCGGCTGATCAATTAATTCTGTACACAGGCGGGAATTTGCAATCATTATCAGCTGAACTCGAGAAAATTTCATTATTTGTCGGTGCTGAAGGCGTAGCTTCGCCTGATGTTATTGATCAGTTGGTTGCTCGGAGCACGGAGCAGAACGTATTCATCCTTATTGAAGATATCGTGAATGTGAGGTTGGAGCGGGCTTTTGTGATCTTAGAGGAGCTTCTGAAGCAGCGTGAGGAGCCGATCAAAATCGCTGCACTTATCGCCAGACAATTCCGGATCATGTTGCAAGTGAAGGAACTTGGCAAGCAAGGCTATTCGCATCAACAAATGGCTTCACAGATTGGTTTGCATCCATTTGCGGTCAAAGTTGCTGAAGGACAAGCGCGAAAGTACGATGGGGAGAAGCTGAGTCGGATTATGGGCGAGCTGGCTGATCTTGATTTGCAGATGAAAACGGGGAAAATCGATAAAGTGTTAGGCTTGGAACTATTTCTTCTTAGGCTCGCTGCCTAGGAAGAAATTTTGGCGTGAACGGAAAGAAGACTAATTCTCCTAGGAGGATTAGTCTTCTGCTTTATGTCCGTGAATTACGCTTGAGCCGAAAGAGCGTTTAGCTTTTTAGCTAGACGGGACTTCTTGCGGTTAGCGGCATTTTTATGAATTAAACCTTTAGAAGCAGCTTTGTCTAATTTCTTAGAAGCAGAAACTAAAGCTTCAGGGGTCAAAGCTGTTTCGAAAGCTTTCACAGCAGTACGCAAAGCGGACTTGTGGGAAGCGTTACGAAGACGACGCTTTTCGCTAACTTTTACTCGTTTAATAGCGGATTTAATGTTTGGCATGAAATTCACCTCCTACTTACAAAACACGTTCAACGTTACATTTGTATGTTTGCTGACAACTTTAAGTATTCTACCACGCAATATTTCAAATTGCAAGAGCTGTCAATAGGTTTTCAGTGGTCATCAGTAGCTGCTCAGGGCCTCGCTGTCACATTAAGCTCATCCCTCTTTCTCACTTACAGGCTTAAGCACACCCCAGAATCTCCAATAGTCCGATTTCTCCGAACTAATTCACGGATTCTTTCCACAAAGTGATGAATAGTCAGGTTTTGCCGAACTAAATTGCCATTTTTCACACGTGGAGGTAGTTTGAGCTGATTTAGTTGTGTTTTTTCTGACTAATTGTGATTTGATGAGTTGTAAAGGTGATTTAAGTGGGCAAATTCGGACTAATTGTTCAGGTGTATATGTACGCTGCTGTTGTTTACTGTGTCACACTTTAACTCCTCGATTTCACTTCACTTTAGTTCATCACTCCCGCTCACCGGAGCTCCTCTTTTATTGTAACACCTTTCCGTCTATTGCAGATCCTTACCATCTGTTGTAACTCACTTCCGTCTAAATTAGCTCTTTTCCCTCTATAGTAGCTCCTTTTTCCGCTAAAGTAGCTCCTTTCCGCCTATAGCAGCTCGCTTCCGTCTATTGTATCTTCACTTCTCTCTACAGTAGCTCCTCGCTATCACTTCAAGCCCAACCCTCTTTCGCTTTCAGGCTTAAGCCAATCTCAGAATCTCCAATAGTCCGATTTTCCCGAACTAATTCACGGATTCTTTCCATAAAGTGATGAATAGTCAGGTTTTGCCGAACTAAATTGCCATTTTTCACGCGTGGAGGTAGTTTGAGCTGATTTAGTTGTGTTTTTCCTGACTAATTGTGATTTGATGAGCTGGAAAGGTGATTTAAGTGGGCAAATTCGGACTAATTGGAGCAAGTGTAGTAGTAGGAGTGAGTACAGTAAGGGGAGCGAGTGCAGAAGTAGGAGTGAGTACAGTAAGGGGAGCATGTGCAGGAGTAGGAGTAGTGACTGCAGTGGGGGGTAAGTGCAGAAGAAGTAGTGAGTGCAGCTGGAGGAGCGAATGCAGAAGTAGGAGCAAGTGCAGAGGGTGATGGGAGGTCATGAGCGGGCATTTGGTGATTTAGCCACCGGGAGCGCCGAAAAGTTCCCCACACCGTCACAACAATGGCGGCCTGCGAGTCGTATCGACTATCCAAGTATGTATCCTAGCGGCGCCTTTGACTTCGGGAAGAAGCCATTTCTTATCTTCTAGGCGTCTGATGTATTTCCTCGCAGTATCATATCCGTAACGCAACACGTCTTTCACATCGGCGAGCTTAATCGGACGATCCATTCGTAGTGCTAACCGTAGAATATCTCTTTCTTGGCCACTTAACTGACTTGCAGTAGATTCGTGTTCCCCGAACAATCTACCAATAAGCTGCTGGAGCAACGCTTGCCATAGACGCGGACGCTCTCTTATGTCATCTAAACTGATTCGGATGATGATCCAACCGTCATTCACAAGGTGCATATGACGTACCCATTGATTCGAGTATTGCCTTCGATCCAATTTATCATAGTGAGTACCATAGGGATCGATCTCAAGCGCAATGCGGATACCCGCACGAATATACGCGAAATCGAGATATCTTTTCCCATCCGCGAAGTCAACAATCTCATATTCCGGATGAAAATAATGAAAATGCCCAAAAGCGTTCCACCATAGTGAACGTAGAAACTCTTTTTCAGCAAAAGCGTGTCCGGTTTGTAATTTCCTTAGCGCTTCGCCTTTCCTCTTGGCCAAATGGGAATTCAGCCATCGTTGGTGTTCGCAGTCAAATTGATTCAAGGTTATTTCAGCACACTCCTTCGAAAATAAAAATAGCGCCGCTTCCACAACTCTAGTGAGAAGTAGAAACGGCGCATGCTTTGCGTGAGATTAGTATTATCAGTTGAAATGAGCATAACATTTTCATGCGTTTTTTATAAACATTAACAATTACCCGGCTGGGTATGAGGGTGAGGAAACTAAGGCTTCCCATCTCTGTATAACGCCGCGGTAACTGTCGCACAATATGCAATACAGCGCAAGTATGAAAGGGGACCTCCAATGGATTTAGGCATGTTTAACACACAGACCGATCTTGCACTTGATGCAAGGGATATGGCCCATGCAGCCAATCAGGGGCAACCGATTCCAGGTATTGAACAGGAGTTCACACGGGAAAACGGGATTCGCGTAACCAAAATTAACGTACTAAACGAAGAAGGCTCCAAAGCGCTTGGTAAGCTTTTGGGTCATTATATAACGATTGAAGTACCTGCACTGCGGGAGAAGGACAGCCAGCTTCAAGATCGCGTTGCGACGAAGCTTGCTCAGGAGTTTGAGCAGTTTTTAAAACAAATTGGCATTCCCAAAAATGCGAAAGCGCTGATTATCGGACTGGGCAATGGGAATGTGACGCCCGATGCGCTAGGACCTCTTGTCGTTGAGAATGTCATGGTGACGCGGCATTACTTTGAGCTGGTGCCGGAAGATGTGAGTCCAGGCTATCGAGCCGTGAGTGCCGTTGCACCTGGAGTACTTGGTACGACGGGGATAGAAAGCAGCGATATCGTGCAAGGGATTGTGGACAAATCCAAACCGGATTTCATCATCGCGATAGATGCGCTTGCTTCCAGATCCTTGGATCGTGTTAATACGACGATACAGATCGCGGATACCGGCATCCATCCAGGTTCAGGCATTGGTAACAAGCGCAAAGGTTTGACGAAGGAACAGCTAGGCATCCCTGTTATTGCAATTGGTGTTCCAACGGTCGTATATGCCTCGACTATTGTGAATAATGCCTTTGACCTTATGCAGAAGCATTTCAGCGGTCAGACGAGCAATACGGGGCAGATCTTTGGACTTCTGGATAATATCAACGAAGATGAACGGCTTCAACTAGTGAAAGAGGTACTAAACCCCGTAGGGCATGATCTGCTCGTTACACCGAAGGAGATTGACCAGTTTATTGAGGATATTGCCAATATCATCGCCAGCGGCTTAAATGCGGCCTTACATGACGCGGTAGATGTCGATAACGTGGCTGCCTATACCCATTAATGAAACGAAAGAACTGAGCCTACTAATGTGGGTCAGTTCTTTTTGGCATTCGCATCTTCCCAAATCGGGAAGCTTGGTTTCCTCTCCTTTTCTATTAAAAAAATCTAGCGAAAACTAGTTCTATCGTTCGGGCTCGTTTCATAGATTGAATTAAGATAGTTTAGGAGGATGGGTAACTATGAAATGGACATCAGCCACATGGAATTTCAGCCAAGTTCGCAAAACCTTTCAGAGCGCCAGTTCCGTCGGGAAAACGTTTATTGTTCTCAGCACCTCGACCTTAGCTCTATTCGTACTCATTGGTCTGGGTGGCGTCCTACAAAGCCGATTAATGTCTACATCGCCTGTTTCATCCATGAAAGGTCTTGCCGCATCTGTCACGAATCAGTTTTTTATCGATATGTTGGGTATGGAAGTCCCTCATTTAAATAAGGATCAGAAAAAGTTCACTTTCTCCCAACACAACGTGTTTCATTTCGCTTTTCAAATGATGACAGATATTAATCCGAGTGATCCCAAGAGCTTAGTCGCAAGTGAAGTGCCGGGCATGGAGTTAAATAAGTCGACGGTATTGGTAAGAGGGAGCGAAACGAATCCGAGTGCCCCCTATGATCTCAACCCGATATCCAAAGATTTGGAAGCAGAAGCTAAGTTTCCACAGCCAACTGCGGCAGCGACCGTGGAGCCCACGCCAATTAACGCGGCTTCCCCTTCGCCCAATGCCGTTGCACAACCACCAAAAACAGCTGGCGATAACATTGCTTTTATCTATCAAACGCACAGCAATGAGTCCTTCCTACCAGAGCTTAAAGGTGTAACAGATCCAGATAAAGCCTACAGTGATAAAGTGAATATCATCTCCGTTGGGCAACGGTTAGCTCAGAATTTAGAGAGAGATGGCATTGGTGCTGTGCATTCTTCGACGGTTTACCCTAGCACGGTCAAAGGTTTTGAATATCCATATTCCTACAAATATTCGGCCAAAACGCTTCAAGAAGCGATGACTTCGCATAAGGATTTGCAGTATTTCTTCGATATACATCGCGATTCGGCAGCTCGAAGCAAGACAACAGCCACAATTGAAGGCAAGGATGTCGCACAGGTGTATTTTATCATCGGAGGAAAAAATCCAAACTGGAAAAAGAATGAGGAATTTGCTAGAAAAATTCATCAAGTGTTGGAAGAGAAGCACCCTGGCGTCTCGAAAGGGATCCATGCCAAAGAAGCAAGCGAGGGCAACGGTTTGTACAACCAGAACATATCGCCAAATAGTATTTTGATCGAGGTGGGAGGGCCATACAATACCCTCGAAGAATGCTACCGAACGACTGATTGGTTGGCAGAAGCGATTTCCGAAGTGATTTTGAATGCGAAAAAAGTCGATGCACCGGTTACTACACCTAAAACTTCGTAAACGAGCCAAGATTGAAGGAGGGAATGAAATGAGGCTGAGGCACTTTTATATCAAGGTTGGTTTGTTTGGACTCTTGCTGTTGTTTTGTATCTTGTTCGGCGTTAGTCTGGCATCCAGCGGCATGGAACGAATAGAAGGTCCTCAGCCTTCCTCCAAAGCAACCGTACAAGCGGCGCCAACCAAAGTGCCGGGCAAAATAACATCTACAGCGACAACGTCAAACGTGGCAAAAGCAACACCGACTCCTGCAGTGAAAGACACGGCAACGAAAGCTAAGCAACCTACTGAACAGCATGCAGATCCTATTGCTATTCAAGACCATTCGTTAAACCGTGTCGGGAATAAATTAGGTGATCTTTTACAGATAACTGCGCATCATGGCATTAAATTGTTTATTTCTTTATTCGATGCCGTTTTGGGCAAAGGATAGGTGTGCATTGCTCCGACTTCCCACAACTGCTATAATGAAAATTATTTGCATGTAGTGGGGGTTAGTCTTTAGCATGACGGACATTCGAGAAAGACAACAAAGAATTCGCAACTTTTCAATTATCGCTCATATCGATCACGGTAAATCAACACTAGCTGATCGTATTCTGGAATATACAGGTGCATTGTCTTCACGTGAGATGCAAGAGCAAGTTCTCGACCAGATGGATCTGGAGCGTGAACGTGGGATTACGATTAAACTTCAAGCGGTGAGATTGGCTTACCGCGCTGATGATGGTGTTGATTACATTCTTAACTTGATTGATACACCAGGACACGTAGACTTTACCTATGAGGTATCCCGAAGTCTTGCTGCATGTGAAGGGGCATTGCTAGTTGTCGATGCTGCGCAAGGTATTGAAGCACAAACACTAGCGAACGTATATCTAGCACTGGAAAATAATTTGGAAATATTACCTGTCATTAATAAAATCGATTTACCAAGCGCAGACCCGGATAAAGTAAAACAAGAGGTTGAAGACGTAATCGGACTTGACGCTAGTGATGCTGTTCTTGCTTCAGCTAAGGCTGGAATCGGGATTAAAGAAATTATTGAGCAAATTTGTTTGAAGGTACCGGCTCCACAGGGTGATCCTGACGCTCCATTGAAGGCTTTGATTTTCGACTCCCATTACGATAGTTACAAAGGTGTTATCGTGTACGTGCGTGTTGTCGATGGTTCAATTAAAGCTGGTTCCAAAATTAAAATGATGGCGACGAATAAGGTATTCGAAGTTATCGAAGTTGGTGCGTTCAAACCGAGAATGTCATCCGTTCCTTCCCTAGAGGTCGGAGATGTTGGTTTTATCGTTGCCGGCATTAAAAATGTGGGAGACACCCGTGTCGGTGACACGGTAACGGATGCAAACCGTCCTTCCGTTGAACCGCTTCCAGGTTATCGTCGCATTAATCCCATGGTATTCTGTGGTCTTTATCCAATTGAAACGACTGACTACAACGATCTTCGTGAAGCGTTGCAAAAGCTTGAACTTAATGATGCTTCCTTGCGCTTCGAGCCTGAAACATCAACAGCATTGGGCTTCGGCTTCCGTTGCGGATTCTTGGGCCTCCTGCATATGGATGTCATACAAGAGCGTATCGAACGTGAATTTAACATTCCGTTAATTACAACGGCACCAAGCGTTATTTATCGCGTTACATTAACGAATGGCGATGTTATCGAGATCGATAACCCGTCGAACTATCCAGATCCGCAGCGAATTGACTTCGTGGAAGAGCCTTATGTGAAAGCTTCCGTTATCGTACCGAACGATTATGTAGGCACGATCATGGAGCTTTGCCAAGGCAAGCGCGGCGAATATTTGAACATGGAGTACTTGGACACGAACCGTGTGACATTGACTTACGAGATTCCACTCTCGGAGATCGTTTATGATTTCTTCGATATGTTGAAATCACGGACGAAGGGCTATGCTTCCTTTGACTATGAAGTGTGTGGTTACAAGAAATCCAATCTCGTTAAAATGGACATCTTGCTTAATTCCGAGCAGGTGGATGCCCTTTCCTTCATCGTTCACCGTGATACCGCGTATCACCGCGGCAAAATCATTTGTGACAAGCTGAAGGAACTGATCCCGCGGCAAATGTTCGAAGTGCCGATTCAAGCGGCAATCGGACAAAAGATCGTGGCGCGTGAGACGGTTAAAGCGATGCGTAAGAACGTACTTGCGAAGTGTTACGGTGGTGACATTTCTCGTAAGCGTAAATTGTTAGACAAGCAAAAAGAAGGTAAAAAACGCATGAAGCAAGTCGGTAGTGTAGAAGTGCCGCAAGAAGCGTTCATGGCGGTTTTGAAAATCGACGAATAGATGTTAGAACGAGAAAGCTGGGGTGGCAGCGTACGCTGTCCCTTGGCTTTTTCCAATTCGCAAGCTAGTAGAAAGGAATACCCTTATGTTAGTTACTTATACAACGCCTACAGCGGTGTACATCCATATCCCTTTTTGCACGAATAAATGTCATTATTGCGACTTCAACTCGTATGTGCTCAAGGGCCAACCGGTGATGGAATATTTAGATGCGCTTGAGCGCGAAATGGAGCTTACTGTGAGAAGTCATCCACCACAGAAGGTGGAGACGATCTTCGTCGGAGGGGGAACGCCTACGGTGTTGCTTCCTGATCAAATGGAACGCTTCTTACGCATCGTACGTACTTATTTCCCAGCAGACAGTACGGAAGTGGAATTCTCCATGGAAGCCAACCCTGGAACAACGGATGAGGATAAGCTCGCAGTTATGAAAGCAGGCGGTGTGAATCGCATCAGTTTCGGTGTGCAATCTTTTAACAATGAAATTTTAGCGGCAATTGGCCGTATTCATAATACAGATGATGTGCATAGAAGCATTGCGAATGCCAAGAAGCTGGGCTTTGATAACTTATCTATTGACCTCATGTTCGGGTTGCCCAAGCAAACGGTTGATATTATGCAAGCCACATTAGATGAGGCCCTGTCGCTCGATTTGCAGCACTACTCCATTTATAGCTTGAAAGTAGAAGAAAACACGTTATTTCACACTTTGTTTAATAAAAATCAATTGCCGCTCCCAAGTGAAGATGAAGAAGTCGATATGTATGAGCTCATCATGAAAAGGTTGGAGGGGGCAGGTTACAAGCAGTATGAGATCAGTAACTTCGCTAAACCGGGCCGCGAAAGCAGGCACAACACGATGTATTGGCGTAATCGTTCCTATTATGGCCTAGGAGCTGGTGCTCATGGTTATATGAATGGGCAGCGACACGTTAACGTAAAAGGCATTCAACCCTACATTGATGCAACCAAAAACGGTTTGCCAATTATGGAGCAATTCGGGGTGACGCCTCAAGAAGCGATGGAAGACTTCATGATGGTCGGATTACGACTACTAGAAGGTGTGCGAAAACAAGATTTCATCGATCAGTTTGGAGAGACCATTGAAACCCACTTTGGAGATACCTTACAGGGCTGGATCAACAAGAAGCTGATTGAACAAACACCAGAAGGCTATCGGTTATCCAAACACGGCATTTTGTTAGGAAATGAAGTCTTTGCCTCATTCTTAAGCTAAACTGAATTAACGCAAAAAATGCTTGTGCATTTATACGTTTCGTTGTATATTTATTCATGAATCCACAAGCGAAACAGCGGAAAGCCGCAGGGCGCTAGCGTGGCTTTTATGCATTTTTGTGTGATTGGTGGGTGAGAGAAGCATGAATACATCAACTACGGTGTCGGTAAGAAAAGCTTTGGTGGATGATATCGATAAGCTTTATGAAATTATACAAGGGTATGCCAAACAGGGCATCATGCTGCCGCGGAGCAGGGAAATGCTCCTAGATCAAATTGATACGTTTGTTGTCGCTGAATTCGATGGCTTATTAATAGGCTGCGGTTCATTGACGAGGCTGGGGCCAGATCTTGTTGAGATTCGCTCACTTGGAATGACGCCTGGTTACAAAGGTCAAGGGATCGGCGGTAAGCTAGTTGATTTCTTAGTTGAAGAGGCTAGAAGCCAAGGAATTACCAAAGTTATGGCACTTACTTATGAAGTGGCTTTCTTCCAAAAAAACGGCTTTACACTCGTTCCGAAGGAGATTTTCCCAGAGAAAGTTTGGAGAGACTGCATGCATTGTAAAAAACAGTATTGCTGCGATGAAATCGCCGTACTTAAACGTTTGGATTGACTTGACAACAGACCTTAGGGTCTGTTATTTTTGTATTAGGATTTAGCACTCACTAAATACGAGTGCTAACGATGATGATAAATAGTGAGAAGTGAGGAGGAGGGGTACTCATGTTGACAGAGCGCCAGCGCATGATTTTAAGTGCAATCATTGATGATTACGTTCGTTCAGCGGAGCCAATTGGTTCGCGAAGTATTTCGAAACGTGGGAATGTTGGGTTTAGTCCAGCAACCATACGTAACGAAATGTCTGATCTCGAAGAAATGGGTTATCTAGAGCAGCCTCATACGTCCGCAGGTCGTATTCCTTCGCACAAAGGTTATCGCTATTATGTCGATCATTTGCTCCAGCACGGTTCCTTGCATAGTCATGATTTGGACTCCATGAAAGGGGCTTTCGCAGAGCGTATTCAAGAGATGGAAGGTGTTATTCAGCACGTTGCTGGCATGCTTTCTAGCCTTACGAATTACACGTCTATCGTGCTCGGTCCTGAGGTTTTTAGTACGACATTGAAGCATATCCAAATCATTCCGATCTCGGAAACAACAGCTGTTGCGATTCTAGTGATGAATACGGGTCATGTTGAAAATAAGACAGTAACGATACCCGAAGGAATGCCAATGTCGGAAATCGAGAAGGTCGTTAATATACTGAACACGAGGCTTAAGAATGTGCCACTGGTTCAGTTTAAATCGAAGCTTTACAATGAGATTTCTAATGAGTTAAGCAAATATGTCACTGGCTATCAAGAGCTTCTTGGTTTGGTGGAAAGCGTGCTTCAAAGTGATGAGAAGGACCGTGTTTTCCTTAGCGGGATGACGAATATGCTCACACAGCCTGAATTCAAGGATGTGGAGAAAGTGAAGAGCATTTTTGATCTGTTGGAAGAAGCACCAACCCTTATCAAGTTATTTACGCCATCAAATGAAGGCATTGAGATTAAAATTGGTGCTGAGAATAGCATTGAAGCGATATCGAATTGTAGTTTAATTACAGCTTCCTATTCCATTGGCGGTACACCGCTTGGAACGATTGGTATTTTGGGACCTACTCGCATGGAATACGGCAGAGTCATAGGCTTAATGGAGCATCTATCGAAGCATATGGAATTGGTCCTAGGACGATGGTATGGCAAATGACAGGAGTCAAACCCATGCACGGTGAGAGCGAAGAACGGTACTCCACGTTAGTGAATAATGCCGCGGCTGTTCGGGCGATTTGTTCGGCAGTTGAAGGAACTTTAGGTCCTAAAGGGCTAGATACGATGCTAGTTGGCGGCCAAGGCGATGTTATTATAACCAACGATGGTGTAACCATATTGGAACAAATGGATGTGACCCATCCAGCAGCAAGATTAATGATTCAGGTTGCTCGTAGTCAACAACGCCAGATTGGCGATGGGACAACGACAGCAACGGTCCTTGCAGGAGCGATGGTGCAAGAAGGTGTCGCGCAAGTTACACGCGGGGTACCTGTTGCCAAGGTAGTCACTGGCATGCTACAGGGTATCGAGTTGGCCGTAGCAAGTCTAGAAGGCCGCAGTCGCAAGATCGCAGGTCTTACGGATCGCGCGTTGCAGCGGATTGCTTATACGGCGGGGCGCGAGCAAACCGATATTGCTAAGCTCATCATTCAAGCGGCCGAAGCCGTCGGTGAGGCGAAATTGCGCGAAGAGGGCTATCGCTTCGCGGATAGCGTGCTCGCACATGAAGAAGCGAGCAGTGAAGTGTGGACCGGCATTCTGCTGAATGGGAAGCCGATGAACTTGCATCCGGTGCAGGAGCGCCACGATGCCCGGATTCTCGTGCTGCATGATGCCCTGGAGCCTGAGGTGGTCAGCGAGGAATCGCTGGTCACCGAGGCAGGCTTCCAGCGCTACATGCAGCTCCGGGAGATCTTCCGCAGCTCGCTCGGCGCGCTGCTGGATCTCGGCGTCGGTCTGATTGCCTCAGACCGCGGGGTTGACCCTGAGGCGGAGCAGTTCTGCTCCGACCATGGTATTCTCGTGCTGCAGCGGCTGTCCCGCAGGGACCTGCAGCGCTTAAGCGATCACACCGCCGCACGGCCGGTGCGGCGCACGGCGCTGCGCAAGAGCGCGCCGGAGCTCAGCGCTGCGCTCGGTCACGCGGGCTATGCCGCGTATGACGAGCGGCTGGAGCGCGTGCGCGTCGCGCAGGGTCACGGTGAAGGACACGTGACCGTGATCGTAGGTGCCGCGACGCGCGAAGCGGCGCATGAGCGCTCGCGCATCGCGAAGGACGCTGCGTCAGCCGTCCAAGCCGCCGTGCGCGGCGGGTACTTGCCTGGCGGCGGCGCAGCGGAGATGGCCGTCGCGCATGATCTGGAGCGTGTGCGCGAGACAATGAAGGGCATGGAGGGTTTTGGTGTGGCTGCTGTCGCAGGCGCACTGCGCAAGCCGTTGTCCCAAATCGTCGTGAATGCAGGCTACAACCCGCTCGAGAAGGTTGAAGAACTGAAAGCGGCTCAGCTTGCGCAGGATACGGACAGCCTAGGTATCGACTGTGATACAGGGATGATTACGGATTTTGTGGAAGCGGGAATCATGGATCCGACAGATGTGAAAATTCACGCTCTGCAAGCGGCTGGTGAAGTAGCTGCCGCGGTGCTGCGTATCCATACAGTGATTAAGATGAAACAGCCTTTTGAAGAGAACTAAAGATGGGTAAACTAAGCGCAATTGAGTCGATTGGTCGTATGATGGTTAAATAACTGTGTATTATGTTTAGGAGGTGAAGGACAATTGAGTACTGGAGATAACAAAACAGTCGAGCAAGACATTGACACTACATACGCAGCCGACAACGAAGCAACAACTGAAGAAGTTGGAGCAGAAGTTTCCGAGGATGCAGCAGTATCTAGCGAATTGGAACAGGCGCGTGTGCAAGCAGAAGAAAACTATCAGCGTTTATTACGCGTTCAAGCGGACTTCGACAACTTCCGTCGCCGTGCAAGAGCGGAGAAGGAAGATTTCGCGAAATATGCTTCGGTTAAATTGATTGAGCAGCTATTACCGATTGTGGATAACTTTGATCGTGCGCTGTCTTCAAGCAAAGAGACGAAGGATTTCGACGCATTAGTGAAGGGCTTGGATATGACATATCGCGGTTTGGATCAAGTATTATCTGCTGAAGGGCTTAAACCAATCGAAGCAGTAGGCCAACCGTTCAATCCTGAATTCCATCAAGCTGTGATGCAAGTGGAATCTGAGGACCATGAAGAAGGTATCGTCGTAGAAGAATTGCAAAAAGGCTATATTCTAAAAGATAAAGTCATCCGACCAGCAATGGTTAAAGTTAGCGTATAAGTCTAATTTTGATCACGAAGTAGTCCAAGAAGCTTTTTCGACATCGAATATTGAATTCAGCCGGAAATTCCGGTGCTCACGTAGTTTACACTACGCTCCGCTCCTCATTTCCTAGCTTCTTTCAATCTTCTCGGTGCTGAAAACTAGACTAAAGGATCTTATTTCTTCTAATAAAACTAATGACGTCCCTAGGGGACATAAGGAGGCATCTTTACAATGAGTAAAGTAATTGGTATTGACTTAGGTACTACGAATTCATGCGTTGCCGTTATGGAAGGCGGAGAAGCAGTTGTCATTCCAAATCCAGAAGGTAACCGCACAACGCCATCCGTTGTAGGTTTCAAGAAAGATGGCGAGCGTGTTGTTGGTGAAACAGCAAAGCGTCAAGCAATCACAAACCCAGACAAAACAATCTCTTCCATCAAGCGTCACATTGGTACGAACCACAAAGAGAACATTGATGGCAAAGATTACACGCCACAAGAGATCTCTGCAATCATCCTGCAAAAGCTAAAAGCGGATGCGGAAGCTTACCTTGGTCAAACGGTTACACAAGCGGTAATTACAGTTCCTGCATACTTCAATGACAGCCAACGTCAAGCGACGAAGGATGCTGGTAAAATTGCTGGTCTTGAAGTTCTTCGTATCGTCAATGAGCCAACTGCAGCAGCACTTGCTTACGGTTTGGAAAAAACAGAAGACCAAACGATTCTCGTTTATGACCTTGGTGGCGGTACATTTGACGTATCTATCCTTGAACTTGGCGACGGATTCTTCGAAGTTAAAGCAACAAGCGGCGACAACAAATTGGGTGGAGATGACTTTGACCAAGTCATTATCGATTACCTCGTTGCCGAATTCAAAAAAGAGCAAGGCATCGATCTTTCCAAAGATAAAGCAGCTGTTCAACGTTTGAAAGATGCAGCTGAAAAAGCGAAAAAAGAACTTTCCGGTGTTTTGACTACAACTGTTTCCCTTCCGTTCATCACGGTAGCAGACGGCGTTCCTCAGCATTTGGAGTTGAACTTGACTCGTGCGAAGTTCGAAGAATTGTCAGCTGGTCTTGTTGAAAGAACATTAGGACCAACTCGTCAAGCACTTCAAGATTCCGGTTTGTCCACAAGCCAAATCGACAAAGTTGTTCTTGTTGGTGGATCCACACGTATTCCAGCGGTTGTAGAAGCGATCAAAAAATTAATCGGTAAAGAGCCTCACAAAGGTGTTAACCCGGATGAAGTAGTTGCGCTTGGAGCAGCTGTTCAAGCTGGTGTCTTGACTGGTGAAGTGAAAGACGTTGTCCTTCTTGACGTAACACCACTTTCCCTTGGTATCGAAACAGCAGGCGGTGTGTTCACGAAAATGATCGACCGCAACACAACGATTCCGACAACGAAATCACAAGTGTACTCCACTTATGCAGATAACCAAACTAGCGTTGAAATTCACGTGCTTCAAGGTGAGCGTTCCATGGCTAGCGGTAACAAAACACTAGGCCGTTTCATGCTTGGTGACATTCCTCCAGCTCCACGTGGCGTACCGCAAATCGAAGTTAGCTTCGATATCGATGCGAACGGTATCGTTAACGTATCTGCTTTGGATAAAGGAACAGGCAAAAGCCAAAAAATCACCATCACTTCCTCCAGCGGTTTGAGTGACGCTGAAGTTGAACAAATGGTGAAAGACGCCGAAGCACATGCGGAAGAAGACCGTGCACGTAAAGAGCTTGTAGAAGCTCGTAACGAAGCGGATCAATTGGTATACTCCGTTGACAAAACGATCAAAGATCTTGGTGATAAAGTAGATCAAGGTGAGATCGACAAAGCTAATGCAGCGAAAGAGAAAGTTACAGCAGCTCTTGCTGGAAACGATCTGGAAACAATTAAAGCTGCAACTGCAGAATTGACAGAAGTGATTCAACAACTTTCTGTTAAATTATATGAGCAAGCTTCGCAAGATCAAGGCCAAGGTCCTGATGCTGGCGCAGGTGAAGCTCCTAAAGGCAGAGAAAATGTTGTCGATGCTGACTACGAAGTGGTTGACGAACCTAAAAAATAAACATATTCTAACTTAATAGAAGTTTAAAGAAATTGTTTAAACACTGTTTGTTAGTATGTATGGAACGTAAGAGTCAAAGCCAAGGGGAGAACT
This sequence comes from Paenibacillus sp. J22FR83, assembly GCF_059691955.1. Taxonomy (NCBI): domain Bacteria; kingdom Bacillati; phylum Bacillota; class Bacilli; order Caryophanales; family Paenibacillaceae; genus Paenibacillus; species Paenibacillus sp. J22FR83. The sequence continues at coordinate 246,617 of NZ_JCAUAM010000011.1, read as the reverse complement.
CCGTGGCTTTGACTTTCCGTTTGTAGTCTTGAACATGGGAGTGGAACAAGTGAGTAAACGTGATTATTACGAGGTATTAGGTCTCGGTAAAGATGCTTCACAGGATGAGATCAAGAAAGCTTACCGCAAAATGGCACGTCAATATCACCCTGACGTGAATAAAGCAGCAGATGCTGAAGATAAGTTCAAAGAAGCAAAGGATGCGTACGATGTCCTGAGTGATGATCAGAAGAAAGCTCAGTATGATCAGTTTGGTCACGTAGATCCAAATCAAGGATTTGGCGGCGGTCAAGACTTCGGTGGCGGTTTCGGAGATATCTTTGATATGTTCTTCGGTGGCGGCGGTGGTGGTAATCGTCGTAATCCGAATGCCCCGCAACGTGGTAATGATTTGCAATACACGATGACAGTGGAATTCAAAGAAGCCATTTTCGGTAAAGAAATGGATATCAACATTCCACGAACTGAAAATTGCGATACGTGTCATGGTTCGGGTGCCAAAGCAGGTACAAAACCGGAAACATGTGGCGGCTGTCATGGCAGCGGGCAACAAGAAGTGGTTCAGAATACAGCATTTGGCCGTATTGTGAACCGCCGCGTGTGTACGTCATGTAATGGTTCCGGTAAAATCATCAAAGAAAAATGCGGAACATGTCATGGCGCTGGTAAAGTGAAAAAGACGCGCACCATTCACATCAAGATTCCAGCTGGTGTAGATGATGGCGCTCAACTTCGCGTTTCTGGTGAAGGTGAAAGCGGAACGCGTGGGGGTCCATCTGGTGACCTTTATGTTGTGATTCGCGTGAAAAACCATGAGTTCTTCCAACGTGAAGGTAATGATGTGTACTGTGAAGTGCCATTAACGTTCATGCAGGCTGCGCTTGGAGATGAAATTGAAATTCCAACGTTGACTGAGAAAGTGAAGCTCAAGATTCCAGCAGGTACGCAAACGGATACGTACTTCCGTCTCAAAGGCAAAGGCGTTCCGCATCTTCGCGGCTTCGGTCAAGGGGATCAACACGTGAAAGTCATCGTGATGACACCAACGAACTTGTCCGAAGATCAGAAGGATTTGCTGCGTCAGTTCGGCAAGCAAAGCGGCGAGCATACGCATGAGCAAAGCCAGTCTATCTTTGAACGTATGAAAAGAGCCTTCTTAGGCGACTAGCTCACTATGGCACCTTGTGTGTGTGAATGATAGATGCAATCTATTCATTCATGCGCATGAGGTGCTTTTTACTTTCTAGATGAACGCGAACCCAATGCGGTCAAGTTAGGTGGTGCGGTCAGAACTCAAAAATGCAAAAATACAACCTTTTCTACTGATTTATAGATGAAATTGGAAAATAAGTGCAAATAGACAACTTTTTTAACGTATTTCATCCTTATCTCCTGAAATCACTCCAAATTGATGCCTATTTGCATCAATTTCCAATAGTTGCGAGGGAACCCCGTTCGAAAAGTGCTCTTTTGCATTTTTGAGAGGGGGGCGGGTTCTTCATACCAGCATCGCGCGTAGAACGTCGTCACCTCATAGATTTGACAGCAGCCAAGTGGCAAATCTCGCACATTAGAATGATGCCCCCTGTTTATCATCGCTTAATAAATCCTACCATTTTTACAAAACCTCCATATAATTTTGACGTTCTCCAAATCTATGAGCTTTATGCTAATAAGGTGAAATACTATTTTTGGAGGGAAAACATTTGAAAAAAGCGTTGAAGCAAATAATGGGTTCAGGAATGGCCGTTTCCTTATTAACACTAAGTTTAGCAGGCACAGTATCAGCTGCAGATTCAACAACATCAGCAACCGCTCCAGCGACGTCTCCTTCTAAAAATTTGATCGTTCTTATCGGCGATGGAATGGGGCCAGCTGAAGTGACAGCTGCTCGTTACTACGCGAAGAAGTTCCTCAATAAAGATCGCCTTGAATTGGATGGCGGTTATTATGTGGGCAAAGCAACTACATACTCGCAAGCGAGTCCTTACACAACAGAGTCAGGTACAGTTACGGACTCAGCCGCAGCGGCTACTGCTTTTTCAACAGGCAATAAAACATACAACAATGCGATCAGTGTATCCAATGGGGATGTAGCTAAGCCATATGCTTCTGTTATTGAAGCAGCGATGAAGCAAGGTAAAGCAACTGGTTTAGTATCAACGGATAATATTACGGGTGCAACTCCTGCCGTATGGGCGTCACATGTTCGCCAGCGCAGCAACCAGAACGCCATTGCTTCGCAATATTTGAACAGTGGTGTCGATGTAATCTTCGGTGGAGGAAAGGTTAACTTCACAACCAAAGAGGAGAAAGGAAAACGTACGGACAAGAATATCATTCCTGATTTTGAAGCAAAGGGCTACCATACAGCTTTTGATAAAAAAGGTTTAGATGCCATCCCGGCAACGGCGGGCAAAGCACTTGGTCTTTTCGCAGACGCCGAAATTCCTTACGTACTTGATCGTGGAGATACGGTACCGTCGTTACCACAATTATCGCAAAAAGCTCTGGATATTTTATCCCAAAATAAAAATGGTTTCGTCTTGCTAGTTGAACAAGGGCGTATTGACCACGCGGGTCATGCGAACGATCTTCCTGCGAATATTCAAGAGATGCTAGAGTTGGATGCTACATTCAAAACACTAGTAGATTGGGCCAAAAAAGATGGTAACACTTCCGTAGTCGTATCGGCCGATCATGAAACAGGTGGTTTGTCCCTTGCAAGAGACAATGTGTATGAATTGAATGTTGATTTGTTCAACAAACAGAAGCATTCGTACGAGTACATTGATGCAATTCTGAAAAAAGCTCAAACGGCAGACGATATTCGCAAAATCGTAGCAGACAATATTGGTTTCACAGATCTATCTGATGAGGAAGTTCAATTGATTCTAAACGGCGATGGCTCATCTTATGGTCGTGGCGGCGGTTACAATGCAGTCGTGTCGAAGCGCTTAGCTGTAGGCTGGACAGGGCATGGGCATACAGGGGTTGACGTTGGTGTTTGGGCGTACGGTCCGATCGCTGCGCTTGTCAAAGGTGATGTAGATAATACGGATATTGCTAAAAGTGGTGCGAAAGTGATCGGTGCTGATTTAGCGGCGGCAACGAAAGAGCTTCAAGATAAATATCTGTACCCGATGTTCAAAGTGACGCGTGATTCCAAAACGTTATTTACGGCAAGATCGTTAGCAGAATCCCTTGACATCCAAGTAGCTTGGGACGAAGCGACAGGTTCAGTAACGTTTACCAAGGATAGTCAGAAGGTGTCCGTGCTAGTGTCATCGGGAGCAATCACAGTGAATGGTACAGCAAGTGCTTGGGTTGGTAACGTAGATAACGGTAAGTTGTACTTGCCACTAGAAGTGTTTAATCAGCTAACAGGTAAAACGTACACTTGGGATTCCTTTAATGAGCGTATTGTGAAAAATTAATCAGTGGAGCAGACGGACATGGGGAGCTCCTTCCCTGTGTCCTCTTTTCTTTTGGAGTCGAATGGGAGTGAGGGGCATAGGGATGATAAGTCTACAAGGAATATCGAAATCTTTCCATCTACAAGGTCAAAATTTGCCTATCTTGCAGGTAGCCCAATGGCAAATTCAGAAAGGCGAAAGAATTGCTCTGATGGGTGCGAGCGGCTGTGGAAAAAGCACACTTTTACATTTGCTTAGTGGCGTCATAACGGCTGATCAAGGAGAAATTTGGGTCGCTGGACGCCCCGTTCATCTTCTCAACGAAAGTAAACGAGATCGCTTTCGGGCGGAGAATATCGGTTATATTTTTCAGGACTTTCATCTTATTGCTTCACTGACAGTTAGGCAAAATATTGAACTCGTTATGCCTCACACCGGTACGAAGCAGGAGAGAAAGATGGTGCTCGACGATTGGTTGGAGCGTGTGGGTTTGCAGGCTCGTGGAAATCATTTACCTTCTCAGCTATCTCGTGGTCAACAGCAACGAGCGGCTATCGTACGAGCGTTAATTACGAAGCCTCCTTTGCTTCTAGCGGATGAACCTACAGGCAGTTTGGATTGGGAGACGGCGAGTGAGATGATGACATTACTGCTTGAGATTTGCAGAGAGGAAAAATTGACTTTACTGACAGTAACGCATGATCGACATATCGCTGAGATGTTCCCCAAACGTGTGTACATGCAAGAACTGAATGAACTTCTTAGGAGTGTTTCCGTATGAAAGTAATTTCTTTGCTTTGGAGTCATATATGGCATCGCAAAACGTTGTCACTCTTAACTATTTGTTCAGTAGCGATTACCGCAGCACTTGTTGTCTTCCTTCTGTTATGCAGCCAAGGCGTGGAGCAAGGTGCTGAGAAAGGCTACGGCCCCTTTGAAGTCACAATTGGAGCTAAAGGCAGCGCCTCACAGCTTGCACTAAATACCTACTACCATATTGGTGCGCCGACGGGCAATATTCCGATGACTGTTCTCGAAGATGTTCGCAAAAATGAATTCGTCGATTCGGCTTATGCGATGACGACGGGTGATAATTATAATGGTTTTCCGATTGTTGGAATGGAGTCCGGTTATTTCTTGACGCGTTATGGTGCTGCCAAACAAATGGCACAAGGGAAGCTCTATAGTAAGCTAGGGGAAGCCATTGTTGGTTCCTATGTGGCAAGCTCAAAGGGTCTTCGTGTAGGAGACACTTTCGCTGGTGCGCATGGGCTTATTCAAGGTTTGGAAGAAGAGGAAGAGGGCGAAGAAGAGGAACATCATCATGCCTTTACCTATACGGTAGTGGGTATATTGCCACCCTTCCACACATCGGATGATCGCGCTGTTTTCACAACTTTGGATTATGCGTGGGCTATTCACGAGAATCAGCCCGACAGGGCGAAAGAAGTTACTTCCATCGTCGTTAAACCGAAATCACTACTAGGAGCCCAGTCAATCAAAACGGTATTCGCACAATACAATAACGTGCAGGCTGTTTATACAAGCAAGGCGATTGCCGATGTTGTCAATGTGGTTGATCAGGGGACACAGGCCGTGAAGTTCGTGACGATGATCTGTATTCTGCTTGCAGCGGGATCCATTCTGCTATCGTTGACTGCTGCGGTACATGAACGTAAGAGAGACGTCGCATTGTTACGACTCATTGGGAAATCCAAGTATTTCATCTGGCTTTCGCTTATTGGTGAAGGTGTTATTCTAACGTGTATTGGTTTAATGTTGGGTCTTGTCGCAGGGCACCTTGGAGGATATCTGAGCCGTGATGTGGTGTTTGCAAATACAGGCCTACAAATACAGGCAGGGGCTTTGGTGCCAGGGGAATCCTTACTCGTAATCGTTACGTTGTTGATCGCGATTGTCGCATCCATCGGGCCCGCCATTCAAGCTTATCGTGTGGATCCCTTGCAATTATTCCGTTCTTGAGGTGAGATAAAGATGAGAAATACACATAGCATCACTGGGTTGAGCTTGTTAGCCTTCGTTATTATGCTTTCGGGTTGTGGGCAAAAGGAAGCCATGCTTTCAGGGCAATCGTTTGGAAGCATCGTCTCGAATGAGACGACTGTCACATCCGTGACACCGAACACACTTGTCCCCTCCAAGGAGACAGTGGAAGTCAAACCTACTGAAACAGCATCCAAAACACCAGATGCAACACCCACTGCAACATCGACTGTAGGTCCAAGCCCAAGCGCTGTTATTCAAAAAGAAGTGGCATCTGCAACGTCTATAGCTGCGTCAACCCTAACGCCAACGCCATCTCCGCAGACGCAGATTGAAAGTAGTAAGACAACACCTGTAGTGGGCGTAACGAAGCCTGCAGAGAGTGTAGCGGCGTCTCCGACGAAACAACCACAACTGTCGAACGAACTCACATGGGATGAGTTTTTCGATTCGGATAAACAAGATACACCTTCTAATAAGTTTTGGGATTTAAATGGGAAAACGGTTCACATCAAAGGCTTTATGGGGGAAGTACTTTCTTTCGATAAACACTGGTTTCTCCTAATTCCTAAACCTGGTGCTGAGTGTCCATTTGATAACGGAGATGAAACGTACTGGAATAAAATTATGATTGTTTATGTGCCTGATTCCATGAAACTCAGGTATACGTCTGGCCCGTTGCAACTAACGGGGAGGCTAGATGTCGGCATTAAACTGGATGAATCGGGTTACAAAACGATGTTCCGTTTATACGATGCTTCTTTTGAGAAAATAAAGGAATAGACGAGATCTGTCTCTTGCATAGAACGATGACCTTTCGCAAATGATAAATGGGGCTATCATGAAAGAAATTAGGAATATTTGGAGGCATAACAACATGAATCAGAAGAACAACAGTCAAGGACAAAGCAATTTACCTGTGGCAAAGCAAGAAGATGTAGAATTTTCAGCGGAAGTAGCAGATAAAGATGATTTTGAAGCTGCTGAGCGCGCGCAAGCGGCGGATGATCGTCAGGAAGGTCAGTAATGGCTGAACGTGGGATTCTTGCCTATTTTCATTCCCCCGAACAAGCGGAAGGTGTTGCTTCCAAACTGAAAGCTTTGCGCGCCTTGGATGTACAGGTTGAACGATTTACGAATAATATCGGCAGTGAAATAGAAATGTCTATGGCAGATAGTATGATTAGTCAAGATCATGAGGTCGATTCAGTAGGACTTGATATTGTATTAGCTGCAGTCATTGACGAGCAGTGTTATGAGCAGGCTATTCGCGTGATCGAAACAGCAGGCGGTTCAGTTTAAATAAGAAGCATCTGTTCCATTGACCTCCAATAAAGAGGGCCGACGGGACAGGTGCTTTTTACCATTGTGCTCCTAACATATTTATTCAACGCTCATCAGTTTGACGAGCTTATCTGGATTATTTGTAATAATACTGGACACACCGAGAGCTAACATGCGTCTCATCATTCTCGTATCATTAACTGTCCAAACATAAACTTCTTTACGGTGAGACTCTGCAAGCCGCATGAAAGATTCATTCACTAGCGGGTAAGCTGCAGAAATGACTTCATAATCTGGGCTTTTCATTAGTTGTTCGAGATCTTCTGTTTTTTGACCTACGATAAGGCCAGTTTTAATAGAATTATTAAGCGCTTTCACTTTGTGTAACAACTCTTTATCGAAAGAGGTCACCGTGCATTCTTTTACAAAATTATGCGATTGAATGATGTCTACTGTTTTTTGGGCAAGGTCCACGGTGTGGCCGTTATTTTTCAACTCGATATTCAGTTTCATATGACCTTTGGCGAGTGAAATGACTTCATCCAGCGTAGGGACGCGCTCTTTTTGAAAATCTTTATGATACCAACTTCCAGCACTTGCTTGTTTGAGTTCCGTGGAGGTGACTTCCCACATATTTTTGGGAATACCAGTTGTTCTATTGGCATTGTCATCATGCATGACCATGACGACACCATCAGCAGATTCTTGTACATCCAATTCGGCATAACCAGCATGGTCGAGAATCGCTTGTTGAAACGCAGCTAATGTATTCTCAGGTGTGTTCCCGGAACTCCCGCGATGGGCGGTAACCTGACTGTAATTATCAGCCATCATAGTTTGGGTAGTCAGGGGTGCGATAAGTGCCATGGCTAGGAAAATAGGAAGAACCATAAGTGTTTTGCGCATAAGATGTCTCCGTTCTTACGATACATAATGATGATGACAAATCCAATGTAGCATGCAAGTGTTAGAAGTGTATTAGGAAAAATAAAAAACGCTTACATTGATGTCTCCATTTTACCCCGGAAGCGAAGTGTAGTACAATACTCTTTGTGAAAATAGACCTATAAGGTTCATTTTACATAGGGAATAACCGACAGGAGGAGCAATACCGATGCTTTGGCAAGAATTAACTGTACATACGACAGAAGAAGCAATTGAAATGATAACCAACTTTGTTCATGAATTGGGAGCCGGAGGTGTTTCCATTGAAGAATCCGGAACTTTAAATAAAGAGCGAGATACTTCATTTGGCCAATTATACGAAACGCCATTTAACGATATTCCGGAAGGAAGAGCTGTGATCAAGGGATACTTCTATCATGGCACCGACATGGAGCCTGTTCTGGCTAATTTGAAAGCTTCCGTGGAACAATTAGCAGATTTCGATATCGATACGGGGAACCCCACTTTTGAAGTAGTTGAAGTAGATGATGAAGACTGGGCGCATGCTTGGAAAACATATTTTAAACCAATTCGTGTATCTGATCGCTTGACGATTAAACCAACGTGGGAAGAATACACGGCCTCGCCAGACGAATTGATTTTGGAACTCGACCCCGGTATGGCGTTCGGAACAGGTACGCATGCAACTACTTCACTTTGCTTGAAAACGTTAGAGAAGGTGCTTCAGCCTGGTGACGATGTGATCGATGTAGGGACCGGCTCAGGCATTCTATCCATTGCAGCAGCTAAACTTGGAGCGAAGCATGTACTTGCTGTGGATCTAGATCCCGTAGCGGTTACAAGTGCGTTGGATAATACGAAGCAGAACCAACTTGAAGATCAAATTACAGTGAAACTTAGCGATCTTCTTGGCGTACTTAAAGAAAGCGAGTCCGAAGGGGATGCGGGCCTAGGTGTTTCCATTCCAGTACAGCTCGTTGTTGCGAATATATTGGCTGAAGTCATTGTCATGTTTGTTGATGATGTGTATGAAGTGTTGCAGCAAGGTGGTTATTACATAACTTCAGGAATCATTACGAATAAAGAAGCGGATGTAGAAAAAGCACTGGTTGCAGCAAAATTCACGATCGTAGAGAAAAACTATGATTCGAATTGGGTTGTGATCGTAGCTAGAAAGCTGTAGGTGTTGGCTAATGGGAGGTTTATTATTTTACGATTGGAATACGTTGCCGTTTGTTGTATTGGCACTTATTCTTTCGTTCACAATTCACGAGTGGGCGCATGCATACAGCGCATACAAATTAGGAGATGATACGGCTTTTAAATTTGGCCGCGTATCACTAAATCCTATGGTTCATCTGGACCTTTTCGGGACAATTATGATCTTATTGGCTGGTATCGGTTGGGCGAAGCCCGTTCCTGTTAACCGTGGAAACTTTAAGCGTCCGCGGTTATATGGAATTATTGTTACAGCTGCAGGCCCGCTTAGTAATTTTGTTTTAGCGTTTGTCTGTGTTTTTATTTATATGATATTTCATAAATATGGTTGGAAGAATAATATGTCGACAGGAAGTGCTGATGCAATTAATCTGTTTTTAGTTCAGATGTTTGTGCTCAATATGAGGTTATTTCTGTTTAACTTAATTCCAATACCACCACTAGATGGCTTCAGAATCATTCAAGATGTAGTTAATCTAAGGTATACTGAAAGATTAGTAAAGTTTGAACAATGGGCATCTGTAATCTTCCTATTATTAGTATTTATTGGTCCTTTGCGTAGAATAACATTAGATCCATATTTAAGATTAGGTGAGGATATTCTAAATTGGTTCGCAAAAATAATTGCTTCCATCTTAGGCATGTAACCACAACCAACTAGTTCCATATGGATTTTCCAGTTCAAACGAGGTATGATGGTGTGTGGAAGTTCTACTTGAAACAAGCTGTTTAAATGAAGTTCACATGAGCGAAGATAGAGAGGCTTGACTATGCAACGTTATTTTTTACCGCCCCAGCAGTTCCATGCTGCTACACAATCAGTCACCATTGAGGGTGACGATGCTCATCATCTTGGTCGCGTCATGCGAGCAGAAGTTGGGGATCAGGTGATTTGCAGCAATGGCGTGGATCGCGAGGTTCTCGTTCGTATCACTCACTTGGATAAGGGAACTGTTACTGCGGAAATCGTGGAGGAGCTTGCGATGGATGCGGAAGCAGCTGTTGACGTGTGGATTGCACAGAGCTTGCCCAAAGGCGATAAGATGGAGCTTATCATTCAAAAAGGTACCGAGATCGGGGCAGCCCGGTTTCTTCCTTTTTTATCGGAACGAACCATTGTGCAATACGATGCGAAGAAGGAAGCTAAGCGCACTGAGCGTTGGCAGAAAATCGCGAAAGAAGCGGCAGAACAAGCCCATCGTAATCGTGTTCCGCAGATTGAATCCGTCTACTCGTGGAAGCAACTTCTGCAGCGGGCGAAGGAAGCGGACGTGGCTTGGATTTGTTATGAGAAAGAAGATGGTCAACAGCTGAAACCTGCGATCCAGTCGGCGATTGCAGCAGGGCAGATCGAACCAGGCAAGCAAGTGTTGATTGCGGTTGGCCCCGAGGGTGGATTCACAGAGCAAGAAATTAAGCAAGCTGAAGAAGCTGGCTTTCGCTCGGTTTCGCTGGGGAATCGCATTTTACGGACGGAGACGGCAGCAATGGTTGGCCTTACGTGTCTGTTCTATGAAACCGGAGAAATGGGAGGATAAGCGATTATGGCAACGGTAGCGTTTCATACACTAGGATGTAAAGTAAACTTTTATGATACAGAAGCAATTTGGCAGCTTTTCAAAAATGAGGGCTATGAGCAAGTTGATTTTGAACATACAGCAGATGTCTATGTCATCAATACATGTACGGTTACGAACACAGGGGATAAGAAGAGTCGCCAAATGATTCGTCGTGCGATTCGTCGTAATCCAGAAGCAATCGTTGCAGTAACCGGTTGTTACGCACAAACTTCACCAGCTGAAATTATGGCTATTCCAGGTGTAGATATGGTGATCGGGACACAGGACCGTGACAAAATCATTCCGATTGTGAAGCAATTTGAGTCGGATCGTCAACCGATTAACGCCGTTCGCAACATTATGAAAACCCGCACTTTTGAAGAATTGGATGTGCCAGATTTTGCTGATCGTACTAGAGCTTTTCTGAAAATTCAAGAGGGCTGCAACAACTTCTGTACGTTCTGCATTATTCCTTGGTCTCGTGGACTTATGCGGAGTCGGGAACCGCAAAGCGTAATTGCACAAGCGGAGCAACTGGTAGCAGCAGGCTATCAAGAAATCGTACTCACAGGTATTCATACTGGGGGCTATGGCGAAGATATTGAAGACTACAGCTTAGCGAAGCTTCTCAAAGATTTGGATAAAGTAGAAGGCTTGAAGCGCATTCGTATTTCCTCTATTGAAGCGAGCCAAATTACGGATGAAGTGATTGATGTTCTGAAATCTTCGGACAAAATGTGCCGACATTTGCATATTCCGTTGCAAGCAGGCGACGATCAAGTACTTGCGCGGATGCGTCGGAAATATACGACTGCGGAGTTCGCTCGCAAAATTGAGCGTCTGCACGAAATTATGCCGGATGTCGCTATCACGACAGATGTGATTGTTGGTTTCCCAGGCGAAACAGAAGAGATGTTCCGTGATGGGTATAAGTTCATGGAGCAAATGAAATTCTCCGAAATGCACGTATTCCCTTACTCCAAGCGGACAGGTACACCTGCTGCGCGAATGGAAGATCAAGTGGATGAAGAAATCAAAAACGCACGAGTTCACGAACTCATTGACCTTTCTGAGAAAATGCAATTGGCGTATGCGCAGAAATTTGTAGGGCAAGTCCTGGAAGTCATTCCGGAACGTACGTACAAAGGTGCTCCAGATAGCGGGTTGTATAGTGGCTACTCTGATAACTATGTGCAATTAGTTTTTGAGGGCTCGGATGAAATGATCGGTCAAGTGTGCCGTGTGAAGGTTACGGAAGCTGGTGTAAATGAAAGTAAGGGTCAACTTGTACGCATTCTTGAAGGCGTAGTGAATTTGTAAGTTGTAAAGCAATTACCTACCTCTACGCGTGGTCGTTCCTTCGAATGGCCTCGATAGAGGTTTTCTCGATTACATGGAGCTTAGAGCTTTGAGTGAAATAATTAAATCTGATGAGGTGCTTCATAATGACATTGAACGCGAAAGAAATTGCTAGTTATATTGACCATACGCTATTGAAAGCCGATGCGAGCACAGCCGCCATTCACAAACTGTGTGAGGAAGCTGCGCAGCATCAATTTTTCAGTGTGTGCGTGAATTCGCAGTTTGTAGCAACAGCTGCCAAAGCATTGGAAGGAACAGGTGTTAAAGTTGCAGCAGTCGTTGGTTTTCCACTTGGCGCGAGCTTGAGTGAAGTAAAAGCATTTGAAGCGGCTAAAGCTGTTGAAAATGGTGCTGCTGAAATCGATACCGTTTTGCCGATTGGTTTACTGCTTGAGGGACAACTGGATGCGGTTCGTTCAGATATAAAGCAAGTCGTAGATGCTGTCCAAGGGAAAGCTATCGTCAAAGTCATTATGGAAACAGGTTTCCTAAATGACGAGCAGAAAGCAACGGCTTGCCGTCTTTCCGAAGAAGCGGGTGCTCATTTCGTGAAAACATCGACGGGCTTTGGCCCTGGTGGAGCTACGGTAGAAGATGTTCGCTTGATGCGCCAACATGTGTCGGGCACGATTGGGGTAAAGGCTTCAGGCGGTGTTCGCGACGTAGAAACGGCGATTGCGATGATTGAAGCAGGCGCGACAAGATTAGGTACTAGTTCAGGTGTAGCTATTGTGAACGGAACTCAAGGCGCTTCCACATACTAAGATAGCAGAGCGGCAGCGCAATAAGAGATCCTACGATGTTGAAAATGGTTTGGGAACGCGCAATCTGTGAAGCTGCGTCATCGGCGAGCATTGCTGAAAGACTTACAAGCACATGGATAATCGGGTAAAAGAGGATTGCGCCTCCGACATTCAGCAGCACATGCGACCAGGCAACGTATCGCCCTGCGCGAGAGCTGCTCATGCCGGCAATTAGGGCGGTGACACAGGTGCCGACATTGGCACCGATCGTGATCGCAACCCCGAGTTCGACGGGGATGGCTCCCGTGGCGGCGAGGCTCATCGCCATCGCAATGACGGCTGCGCTGCTATGCACGAGCGCAGTGACGGCTGCGCCTGCGAGGATGCCCCAGAGCAGGCTCGTTTGCGCCTGGTGCACGAACCAGGCGAACAGACCGCGGGACTGCAGTGCGGGCCCGATGGTTTGCATGATCTCGATGCCGAGCAGCACGAGAGAGAAGCCGGCCACCGCGAGCGATCCGTAGCGGACGCTGCGCAGCCATTGGCGACCGCCGTGCTGTGCGGCGGTCTGAGGTTGTGCCGCGGCGGCCCGGCGCGCGGCTGTGCTGTGGGGGCCGCCAGCCTGCGGCAGCGGCCCAGCTAGCCAGCTCGTCAGCCAGACGCTGAAGCTGGCGATCAGAATCGGCACGCCGATGCCACCCAAGCTGAGCCCGATCAGCTCAGTGGTGAGGCACGTGCCGATGTTCGTTCCGAGAATCACGCCGAGTGTTCTCGGGAAAGACAGGACGCCAGCGCCGACGAGGCCGATGGCGATGACTGTGATAGCGGTGCTGCTCTGCAGCGCCGCGGTGAGCACGGTGCCGGTGATAAGGCCGCGCACCGGTGTGCGGGTGAACCGCTCCAGCCACAGCTGGAGGCGGGGGCCTGCCCAGGTTTGAAGCGAAGATTCCATAAGCTTCATCCCGAGCAGAAATAAGATAAAGCCTGTTGCGACAGGCAAGATAATAGCATGAATCATGAGAAGATCTCCTTTTCGTGAGCATACGACGTTTTTCAACCAATATATGTGACCGTAAAGACAAGCATGACAAGCTAGATGGTAGAAGTGAACGGTTTCACGCAAAGGACGGCTAAAATAATGGCAGCAGTAATATTACATAAGAAACGCAAACCACGCTTGGAGCAAGGACATCCGTGGGTGTATAAGAGTGAAATTGAGCGCACGGATGGAGAGATTGTACCTGGACAACTGGTATCGGTTCAGAATCATCTAGGCAAATATCTAGCAACTGGCTATTACAATGAAGCTTCGCAGCTTACGGTACGCATTGTATCGTATAGCCCAATTGAGGCGATGACGACGGAGTTTTTCATCGAACGTTTTACACGTTGTTTCTTGCACCGTCAGCGTTTTGTGAAAGGAGCGCAGTCGTATCGTTTGGTTTATGGAGAAGCGGACTTCCTGCCTGGTCTTATTGTTGATAAATTCGAGAACACGTTGGTTGTTCAGCTATTGACTTTGGGGATGGACCTCTGCCGAGACAATATCGTAGAAGCTCTTGTACAGGTGATGAAGCCTGTAGGGATTTATGAACGAAGTGACGTTTCTATTCGTGAACTGGAAGGTCTGAAGCAGACGAAGGGACTTCTGTATGGCGATTGTGCGAAGCATGTTGATATTTTGGAAAATGGCCTTCGCATCCGCGTTGATATTGAAGAAGGTCAGAAGACGGGTTACTTCTTCGACCAACGTGAGAATCGCGCGGCGATCGCTCCGTTGATGAGAGGTTGGGGGCACCGTAGTGGCATCCAATTGGCAGCAGTTGAAGAGAATGGCGTAACACAAATGCTCCCAGTGAATGCGAATGGCAAAGTAGTGACGTTTCCTCTGTGGGATGGCGCTTCAGTGCTGGAATGCTTCTCACATACGGGGAGTTTTACATTAAATGCTTGCCAATTCGGCGCAAAAAAAGTAACGTGTCTCGATATCTCCGAGCATGCCATTGAAAGTGCACGCACGAATGTTGCATTGAATGGCTTCGAGGATCGTGTCGAATTCGTCGTCGCAGATGCTTTCGAGTACTTGCGTACGCAAGTGAAGGGATTAGATGAGCGCAAGCTTCGCGCTGTGGCTGGTGCAGCAGGACAAGCCAAGATCGACACCTCGAAGCCGGTAGGTACGGGCGGACGTACGTGGGACGTTGTCATCCTCGATCCACCTGCCTTCGCCAAGACCAAAAGTGCGGTGGAAGGAGCTTGCCGCGGCTACAAAGACATCAATTTACATGGCATGAAACTTGTGAATGAAGGTGGTTATCTCGTCACGGCAAGCTGTTCATATCACATGCATCCTGAACTATTCCTTGAAACGATTCATGCAGCAGCAACCGATGCAGGTAAACTGTTACGCCTAATTGAGTTCCGTGGAGCAGGCATGGATCACCCGCGAATTCTAGGTGTGGATGAAGGGCATTATCTGAAATTTGCGATTTTTGAAGTTCGCAGCAAATAAATTGAGTACAGAAAGCGAAGCTGGTTAATCTGGCTTTGCTTTTTTGTTGTGTTTGCTGGTGTTAAATGGAGGAGGTTAGAGTGGCAGACGTCAAGAGTATCAGCGTGACTACAGCTCCGTAAGTCGAAAAAATCGAGTAATAACATAGTTTGTCGTATTTGTGCAACTACAGCACCAAGAGAATGTAGTATTGAGTTATGAAAGTTACAATATTAATAGTTTACACAACATAGTCCTTTTTGTTTTTTGCTATCCATGTTATAATAATAGAATATATGTTCGTATACCGATCTTCAACTTAACTCCTCAGATTCCCCTCCATCATCTACCACGCCGACTCATCACTAGAAATATGATAGAATAGAGAGATAGATAAAGAGAATTGCTTACGAAGCAAGCTTTCCGACGGAAAGTGTTAGGAGGCCATGAATGACCATTCGATTCGTGATTGGTAGAGCCGGAAGCGGCAAGAGTGAACGTTGTTTGACTGAAATGAAACAACAGCTGGCAATGGCGCCAGAAGGTGATCCGTTGATATTGCTTGTTCCTGAACAAGCTACATTTCAAGCTGAGCACGCACTAGTATCGGATCCTAGTATTCGGGGAATGATTCGCGCACAAGTCTTAAGTTTCCATCGATTAGCATGGCGTGTTATGCAAGAAGAGGGTGGGACAGCGCGTCTGCCAATTGATGATACAGGTAAGAAATTGCTGTTAACGAGCATTTTACATAAATATAAGGATAAACTCCGATTATTTGGTCATTCTGCGGAGCAAATGGGCTTTGTGGATCGACTTAATCAGCTTTTTACAGAAATGAAACGTTATTGCGTGACGGCAGAACAGCTGGAAACGCATGAAAATAAAAGAGTAACTCTCCTGAGTGAACATGGTTTGCTTAGGGATAAAATGCACGATATTCAACTGGTATATCGTCAATTTGAAGCAGAGCTTGCTAGACAGTATTTGGACGGCGAAGATTATTTAACGCTGCTCGCAGAGCAAGTTCAGAACTCGGCTTATTTGCGTTCAGCATCCCTATGGATTGATGGTTTTCATGGCTTTACACCACAAGAATTCAATGTGCTTGGTGCATTGTTTGCTGCTTGCAAACAAGTGACGATTACGTTGTGCTTAGATCGTGAGCTGCAAGCAGGGGATAGTCCGGATGAATTGGATTTATTTCATCCCACAGCTACGACGATGGTACGATTGCAAGATATGATATGGCAACTTGGACTTGATGCGGCTGAAGTGATTCATCTCGCTCCCGAGCGTTCACCTCGATATGAAGATAGCCCTGCGCTTGCTTATTTGGAGCAGAATTTTGATCGTCGAATCGGTGGCGGAGCGCCTAAATACAAGCCCTTGCTTGGTGAGAAGATTGAAGACCAACTCGTTATTAGGGAAGCTGTCCATCGTCGTGCAGAAGTTGAGGGAGCAGTGCGTGACATGCTGCAGCTAGTTCGAGAACAGGGTGTGCGTTGGCGTGAAATGGCTATCATGGTGCGGAACATGGAAGGGTATCAAGACCTGTTAAACATGGTACTTACGGATTATGAGATACCACACTTTTTCGATCAGAAGCGTTCGGTTCTTCATCATCCTCTCGTGGAATTTATAAGGTCTGCACTCGAGGTTATTCAGCATAATTGGCATTACGATGCAGTGTTTCGGTGTATCAAAACGGATTTACTCTTGCCTGCTGGAGCGACATCGCTAAGGACAGAATTAGATAAATTAGAGAATTATGTACTTGCATTTGGAATTCAAGGCTATAGATGGACGGATGGCAAGCCATGGACGTATACATTTCGTGCCAATTTGGAGCAAGCAGAGGGTGAGGTTAATGAACAATCGGCTGAGCTTCAAGCGCTAAATACGAGCAAATCGTGGGTCGTAGGTCCTTTATTGGCGTTGTCCAATCGCCTTGCACAAGCACGTACGGTCAAAGCGCAGGTCGAAGCGGTTTATGAATTATTAGTAACTGTGCAGGCACCAGAGAAGTTAGAAGCATGGGCGCAGCAAGCAACGTTAGATGGAAATCCAGAGAAGGCTCGCGAACACGGGCAAATGTGGAACAGTGTCATGGATATGCTGGATCAATTAGTAGAAACCATGGGCGATGATGAATTATCCTTGGAATTGTTTAACGGTTTGATTGAAACAGGAATGGAAAGCATGAAACTAGGGTTAGTTCCACCATCCATGGATCAATTACTGATTGGCAGTATGGACAGGACACGCTCAAGCGGGATTAGATATGCCTATATTTTAGGTGTGAATGACGGGGTTATTCCTGCACAGATGGCTGAAAAAGGTGTCCTCACAGAAGCAGAACGCAGTGTTCTAATGGACTCTGGATTGCCAATGGCCGATGGAAGCCGTCGCAAGCTGCTGGATGAGCAATTTATTGTGTATACATCATTAACTGTTCCTGGCAAGCGGCTTTGGTTGAGTTACCCGTTAGCAGATGAAGAAGGGAAATCGTTATTGCCTTCGGAGTTGATCAGACAGATGCGACAGCTTTTCCCAAGTACGGATCAGACGCTACTTCTAGCGGAACCTTCAGCGGAAGCTTCCGAAAGCGAACAAGCTGCTTATCTGGCACATCCGACGCAGGCGATCTCTTATTTGGCTGTGCGTATGAAGCATTGGATGTTAGGCGGGCGTATGTCGGAATTATGGTGGGATGCGTACAATTGGTACGCGGAACGACCGGACTGGCAGCTGAAACTGCAATCAGTTGTTCAGGCATTGCAATACACGAACAAAGAGAAGGGGCTATCCATCCCTACTAGCCAAATGTTATATGGACAGCACTTGCGTGCTAGTGTTTCACGAATGGAGAAGTATGTGGCATGTCCGTTCTCGCATTTCATTTCTCATGGCCTAAGGCTGCAGGAACGTCGCGTCTATCGCTTAGATGCTCCGGATATTGGACAATTATTCCACGCAGCGTTGAATCAATTCGTCCAGAAGCTGCAGCAGGATCAGCTAGATTGGGGTTCACTTTCCGCGGAGCAATGTATGGAGAGGTCTGCACAGGTGGTAGATGAGCTTGCACCGAGACTACAAGGAGAAATTCTGTTGAGCTCGAGCCGCTATGCTTATATAGCTAGAAAATTAAAACAAGTGGTAGGAAGAGCAGCTGTCATTCTCGGAGAACATGCGAAACACGGTCAATTTCAACCACTCGGTTTGGAGATTGATTTTGGACCAGGCAAGGATTTACCTTCACTAACATTTGAATTGGAAAACGGCTGCACCATGGAGATTATCGGCCGAATCGACCGTGTGGATCGAGCGGATGGTGAAAATGGCGTTCTTTTACGAGTAATTGATTATAAATCCAGTCAAACAGCTCTGCAGCTTTCAGAAGTTTACTATGGATTATCCCTACAAATGCTGACTTACTTGGATGTTATTCTTACACATGCAGAGACATGGCTTGGAGTCCAGGCAAAACCTGCAGGCGTGCTCTATTTCCACGTGCATAATCCAATGTTACAACAGAAAAATGCGCTCGATCCTGCTTCCATCGAGAAGGAGCTGCGTAAACGATTCAAAATGAAGGGATTAATTACCGCTGATGCTGAAGTAGCTGGTTTGATGGATGATGAGCTCATCCATAGTTCGGGGCATTCCCAACTTATCCCTGTTGCACTAAAGAAAGATGGGAGTTTTTACTCGACTTCATCTGTTGCTACGGACGAGCAATGGGATACGTTGCGCACGTATGTACGCAAACAAGTAAAACAAATTGGTACGAGCATTACGGATGGGCATGTTGATATCGCTCCTTATCGGTTAGGGAAAAAATCAGCTTGTATGCACTGCTCGTATTCATCGATTTGTCAAATAGATCCTTTATTTGAAGGGAATGACATTCAAGTCTTTCGACCACGTGCGAAAGATCAAATATGGACGGATTTGGCTGCACAGGTTGCCAGTCGTGAAGGTAGAAAGGAGCGTACAAGGTGACACAACAGCAAGAACCTAAGCCTATCGGTAGTACATGGACGGATGATCAATGGGATGCGATAACCCTCAAGGGTCAGAATATGCTAGTTGCTGCTGCTGCGGGATCTGGTAAGACAGCGGTGCTCGTTGAACGTATCATCCAACGAATCTCCAATGAGTGGGAGCCCATCGATGTTGACCGACTACTCGTTGCTACCTTTACGAAGGCTGCAGCTTCCGAAATGAAGCATCGGATTCGAGAAGCGCTTGAGAAAGAACTTATGAAACAGCCCCATTCTCAACATCTGCGTAAGCAACTAGCACTTATGGGGAAAGCATCGATTACTACACTGCATTCCTTTTGTTTAGAAGTTGTACAACGTTATTTTAGTCTTATCCAATTGGATCCTGGTTTTCGGATTGCGAATGAAACTGAAGCTGATTTGCTGCGTCAAGATCTGCTTGGAGAGATGCTTGAAGAATATTATGCGGCGAGTAATGAGAATAGTGCCTTCTGGCAATTAGTGGACTCTTTCAGTGGTGAACGCAATGATAGTGCGATTATGCAGCTCATCCAGAAGTTATACGATGTATCGCGCAGCCATCCTTGGCCAGAGCATTGGTTAAGAGGTACGGCTTCTATGTTCGGGCAACGCGTAGAAGAAGCTAATCATGTGAGTATGGGTGAAGCTGCCGAGGTGGTGGAAGAAGCATTGCCTTATGTTGCCGCGACATCTGCACCTGTGGACTATTCACTTTGGGAACAAAGTCTTATTCGAGATCTTTCACTCGAACTTGAGGGAGCAGCGGACTTGCTAGGACAAGCCCTTCATATTGCTGAATCCCCAGGAGGTCCTGCTCCTTATCTCGATAATTTACGGGAAGATTTACTGCTCGTTCAGAACTTGCTGGAGACAACGACATACCCGTGGTCTGTCTTGTATCTTGGTTTTCAAACGGTCGAGTTCGGCAAGCTCAAAGCTTGCAAAGGCGATGACTATGATAAAGGAATGCAGGAAGAAGTTAAAGAACTACGGAACAAGGCCAAAGAGCAAATTAATAAATTAAAAGAAGAATTGTTTGGCAGGACACCTGAGCAATTTCATCAAGAAGTTGCCCTAATGGCGCCTTTGCTGCATGTCCTTGTTGATCTCATTGTTGATTTTGGTCAAAGATACCAAGCGGCTAAAGCAGCGAAGGGTCTGATTGACTTTGCTGATTTGGAGCATTACTGTTTGCAAATTCTTAGTGCGCCTGGTTCTATGCCTGGCGAGTTATATCCTTCTGAGGCAGCACAAGCGTATAGGAAGCAATTTGCTGAAGTACTCTTGGATGAATATCAGGATACGAATCGTGTCCAAGAAGCTATAGTTGAGTTGATTTCGACAGCCAAACCTGGAAATCGATTCATGGTTGGCGATGTAAAGCAAAGTATTTATCGGTTTCGACTGGCAGAGCCAGGCTTGTTTCTAGAGAAATACAAAGCTTATCGTTCTAATAAAGAATCTGCGACTGATGGAGAAATGAATGGTGGAAGAATTGACTTAGCAAGAAATTTCCGCAGCCGACTTCAAGTCGTCCATGCAGTTAACTTTATTTTTAAACAAATGATGAATGAGACTGTCGGTGAAATTGCTTACGATGAGCGGGCAGAACTGGTGTATGGGGCTGGGTATCCGCCTTCGGCATCTGATTGTTCGGTTGAAATGCTGATCATAGACCGTGCGAAAGACGGAGCCGATAAAACTGATGCGTTTATGGAAGAATCGGAAGAAAATGGGGACGAATCGAACGCTGATGGCACCGAAAGCGGGACTGACCCAGCTATGGAAGCTGAAGAACTGGAAACTGCACAGCTAGAAGCACGTACCATTGCGCGTCAAATCAAGGGCTTGTTAGGTACTGATATTCAAGAAGCCTTCCAAGTGTTTGATAAAAGAACGGGAGGCAATCGGCCAGCAACCTATCGAGATATTGTGATCTTACTAAGAGCAACGCAAGCTTGGTCACCGATTATCATCGATGAGCTTAAGAAACAGGGAATTCCGGCTTACGCCGAGCTCAGCACGGGGTACTTCTCGGCAACCGAAGTCGAGACGATGCTTTCTTTATTGAAGGTTATTGACAATCCGTATCAAGACGTACCTTTAGCTGCTGTTTTGAGATCGCCTATAGTGGGGCTGACTGCTGAAGAATTGGCACAAATTCGAGTTGCGGATAAGTCTGTCGCTTTCTATGAGTCTGTTCTGCGAACCGCTGGGCCAAATACCCATAATGACAATGAGCAGCTGTCCTTGAAATTGACTGCGTTTCTTGAACAATTGGAACAATGGCGAAATGACGCAAGGCAAGGCTCTCTCGCTGATTTAATCTGGCGTATCTTTAGACAAACGGGCTATTACGATTTTGCTGGCGGATTGCCTGGCGGCATGCAAAGACAAGCCAATTTAAGAGCGCTATATGATAGAGCTAGACAATACGAAAGTACTTCCTTACGGGGCTTATTCCGTTTTTTACGGTTTATCGAGCGGATGAAAGAGAGTGGGGGCGATCTTGGTACCGCTCGTGCGCTGGGGGAACAGGAAGACGTTGTACGTATTATGTCTATCCATAAAAGTAAAGGTTTGGAATTCCCTGTCGTATTCGTCGCAGGCATGGCGAAAATGTTTAATCAACGGGATTTGAATGAAGCATTTTTATTGCATAAAGAGCTTGGCTTTGGTCCGAGATTTGTAGATACGACGCTGCGTATCAGTTACCCGACACTACCGTCTCTTGCCATTAAAAAGAGGCTGAAATTAGAACTTTTGGCAGAAGAAATGCGTGTCCTCTATGTAGCACTTACAAGAGCACGCGAGAAATTATATTTGTTGGGTACTGTGAAATCTCTCGATAAGCTTCTGCGTGGATGGGGGCGTCATTTATCTAGGGAGGCTTGGTATTTACCCGATTTTGAGTTGGCAAAAGCAAAGAGCTATCTGGATTGGGTAGGACCGGCATTACTTCGTCATCCTGATGCTGTATTGTGGCGAGAAAAAATTGGCATAAGCGATATATCTTCTGATATACGTTTACTGCGGGATGCCTCGCAATGGAAGTTGTCTGTCATTACGCCAGAAAGCTTGCGGCAATTGGATGTACTTGAGGATTCCACTTTCGTGCCGGATCAAGATCGATTTATGGCGATTCAGCAACGCGAGGTTGTTACTACATCGGGGAAATGGAAAGATGCTTTAAATGAGCGATTGTCTTGGCAATATGAATTCCAAGATGCACCTAAACATTTTGCCAAGACGACAGTTTCTGAGATGAAACGTTTATCTGAGGTCAATCGCATCGCGGATGAGTTAGAGTTACCGAACGCTATGGAAACTGTGCCTACTCTGGGGGAAGTAACACTTTCCAATCAACCAGCTCCTTTAATTTGGCGTAGACCAAGATTCATGGAAGAGAAGAAGCTGACGGCGGCAGAGAAAGGGACTGTGGTTCATGCCGTTATGCAAAATATGTCTCTAGCGGAATTGCCTACTGAGGCAAGTATTCAAGGGACACTTCAAGAGATGATAGACAAACAGACCATGACGCAAGAGCAGCGTGATGTCGTAGATATTCCGGTTATTTTGAAGTTTTTTGAGACATCCGTTGGCAAAAGATTAATCCAGTCACACCATGTTCAGCGCGAGGTTCCATTTAGCTATGGACTCCCTGCAGTTGAAGTATACTCGGAGACGGATTCATCTACGCTTGGCGAGACCGTACTCATACAAGGTGTAATTGACTGTCTATTTGAAGATGAGCTAGGTCTCGTTCTCGTTGATTACAAAACGGACGCGGTTCGTGGCAGCACGGAAACAGAACTTCAACTTCGGTATGAGAAACAAATCGGCTTGTATGCACGAGCTGTGGAACATATTTGGAAACGCCCGATACACGGGAAGTACCTCTATTTCTTTGATGGAGCCAAGTTAGTAGAAATGTAGTCAATCAGTTGAAAGTAAGGCCAGGGCAGGAAGGAGATGAGACATGCGAATTTTGCACACAGCGGATTGGCATTTTGGACGAGCTTTGGAAGGACGAAGTCGGATGGAAGAGCAGGTCGCTTTTATGGATGAACTCGTACGAATTGTGGAAGATCAAGCGATTGATCTCGTGTTGATTGCAGGAGATATTTACGATAGTGTGAATCCTCCTGCTGCAGCGGAGCAACTGTTTTATGAAGGTATTGCGAGATTAGCTGATGGCGGGAGAAGGCATGTAGCGATAATTTCGGGCAATCATGACCATCCGGATCGGCTTGCAGCTTCGGGCCCGTTAGCAGCAACCCAAGGAATTACCTTGATTGGTTTACCGATTCAAGATATTCAGTCAATAGGCATACCACGTACAGGTGAGCTTGCACGTCTAATTGCATTGCCATATCCTTCGGAGTCACGTTTGAAAGAGCTGCTGTCCGAGGTTGCTGAGGAAGAAGTGCTGCGCAGCAAATATTCAGAGCGGGTTGGCGCACTTATTCGCAAACAGGCTGCTTCCTTTGAAGCGAGTACTGTTAATTTAATTATGAGTCACTTATATGTTCTTGGGGGTCATGAAACGGAATCTGAACGACCTATCCAGGTTGGTGGTGCTTATACGGTCGATACATCTGCTTTGGCAGCAGGTGCTCAATACGTTGCACTTGGTCATTTGCATCGTCCACAAAATGTGAAGGGGGCATCTCCTATTCGTTATAGTGGATCCCCGCTAGCCTACAGCTTCTCAGAAGCGGGCCAAGCCAAATCGGTTACGATACTTGATCTTGCACCAGGACAGGCAGCTGAGCCCGAGGAGATTTTCTTGACGTCTGGTCGCCCGTTAGTGAGTTGGAAGGCGAAGGAAGGCATTGGCCAAGTCCATCAGTGGTTAGATGAGCAAAGGGATAGCACGGCATGGATAGATTTGGAGATTACAATGACATCGGCCATGTCGATTGAACAAATACAATTATTACGCAAGTCGTATGAAGGTTTCATTCACATTCGACCTATCTATCCGGAAATGGAAGTTGTTCGTGCGGCGATGCCAAGAGCGGCAATTTCGATGGAAGAGCATTTCACGCGCTTCTATGCTCGCCAAACAGGAGGTGCGCAGCCAGAGCCTGCACTAATTCAATTATTCCTGGAGTTGCTGCAAGAGAAAGATCTTGGAGATTCATCTGGCGGAGAGTAATTGAGCTGGGATGAATGCACATAAGTGAGAATGTGGCAGGTGAAGATTTCCCTAACGAATGCCTGTGGATAAGTTTGCGGTGTGAATGAAAGGAGTATAGTACAATGCGTCCGATTCAGTTACAAATGTCTGGTTTGCAAAGCTATAGAGAGCTGCAAACGATAGATTTTAGCCAACTCGTGGATGCAGGCGTGTTTGGTATTTTTGGACCAACGGGCAGCGGGAAATCATCGATCTTAGATGCGATAACGCTATCCCTTTATGGCAAGGTTGAAAGAGCAAGCGGCGGCACGCAAGCGATTATGAATCATGCGGAGCAAACGCTGTTCGTTTCTTTTACATTTGAACTGACGAACGCCTCAAGCACAGCTCGCTACCGAGTAGAGAGGCAATTCAAGCGCGGATCAGAAATGTCAATTAACGGAACGATTTCACGTCTCTTACATATTCGAGATCAAGAAACCATTGTGCTTGCGGATAAGGCAGGCGAAGTCAATCTCCAGATTCAGAACATTTTGGGTCTGTCGATGCAGGATTTTACAAGAGCGGTCGTGCTTCCACAAGGAAAGTTTGCTGAGTTCCTGACGTTGACAGGTAAAGATCGTAGGCAAATGCTGCAGAGGCTGTTTCATCTTGAAACCTATGGGGATCAATTAAGCGCAAAAGTGAGTTCTAAAGTAAAGGAAACGGACAGTGTCATTAAACAGCTCATTGCTGAGCAGCAAGGCTTGGGTGATGCGACCGCAGAGGCTTTGGAAGAGGCGAATAGAAAGCTTCTTGAAACAGAACAAGAAGCTGTTCGAAGTCGAATTTATTTGGAGGGGCAGGAAAAGGCATACGAAGAAAACAAGCAAATTTATCAGTGGATACAAGAATCGGAAAGTCTTGAACATGAGCAACGGAAGCATCATGAACAAGAGGAGTTTGTTACGGAGAAAGAGCAGGTCTTGAAACTTGCGGAACAAGCGGAGCGGATGATTCCTTTCTTGGATCAACATCAATTAGCTGCTAAAGATGTGTCCTCAAGCGAAATGCTTCTTGCGAATGCAACGTCTTCTTTAGCACTTGCAGAAACAGATTATCAGCGAGCATTGATCGCTTTTGATAAAGCTGAACGCGCACTAGTCGAGCAAGAAGGACCATTGATGCTGCGTTTGGATCAATTGGAACAAGCACTTGTGATTGGACAGGAGCTTGAACAAGTACAATCGCAAATTCAAAGGGCACAAACACAAGAAGCTGAAGTGAAATCAGCCTTAGTGACTTTGCAAGCGGATCTGTTAAAAGCGCATGAAACGAAACAGAAAGCAGTAGCCAAACAAACAGAACTGAAAGCTCAACTAAAACAGGTTGAAACGGATACTGCGAAAAGGCAACAGCTGCAAAGAGCTGTACAGGAGAAAAAATCAATACTACTTCTTCAAGCTCAAGAGTCGGAAGCTCAAAGAAATAAGGATGACAAAGTAAAGACTCATAAAACTGTGGAGCAATCGAGAAATCAGATTGTGGATAAACAGAGGGTGTTGTATGCCCAGCTTATAAATTGGTTTGAAGCTAGTGCTTCGAGTGAACAGCGATTGCAGAAACAACAAGGTCTATTTACAGCTTTCTCAACCGGGCTTCAGGGGTGGTTGGAAGAGCAAAGAATGCAATTGAAACATCAAGAACGTCATGCCTTGGCAGCATTGTTGGCTGCTGAACTAGAGATGGGGGAATCGTGCCCCGTATGCGGATCCCTAGAGCATCCAGCGATTACTAAGAATGGTGAGAATGCAGACAATGTGGATACTGCAAGTGTTTCCGAAAATGTATTGCAACGCATCGAACCTTTCTTGCAGGGAGCAAAAGAACAACAGTATCTAGGGTTGCAACTCATTCGAAGAATGAGCGATCAGCATAAGCAAGCAGCGCAATTAAGTTTCCCTGATGAAGTCATAAATAGGCAACAAGTTGATAAGATTGAAAATAATCTGGGGCTTCAAGAAGCTGCGGTTGCTCAAGAAGTAGTAGCTCAAGTAAGTTCATTTAACGATTGTATGGCCATGAGCATGGAAGATTGGCAAAAGGCTTGGGAAAATGTGAATTCAGATTCTCAAGTCGTAGCTGCTCAAGTGGAAGAGTTGGAGAAAGCTTATGATCAGTTGATCAAAGAGCATGCACAATTGACACAACAAGATCTAGTCCTAGGTGTGCAAGTGGAAGCGGCGGCTAGTTTGGTTATGGAAGCTGAAGCTAGACTAAGCAGTTTAAAGGATGGGATTCAAGATCAGGCTCGTCAGTGGCAAGAGGGATTCGCAGAGCTGAGTTGGGATACTGTTGAGGCACGACTACAACAGCTCTTAGAAAATGAACGAATAGCCGATGAGCTGCGCGGTCGTATCGAGAAGAGTGTTACTTTCCTCGAAGAACTTCTTGTTAATATTGAGAAGCTTCAGCTTGCAGCGCAGGAGCACGATCGAACAGCCTTGCAGCTCCATGAGCGGCTGCAAGGGTTCGCGCAGCTCGCCGCCGACAAGTCGCGGCAGCTCGCTCTGCGCGCGCCTGGCGCGGCCGTGCCGCAGCTCATCGCGGAGGCGACCTCCGCGCTAGCGCAGCTGCGGCAGCTCGCGCAGCAGACCAAGCTCGCGCATGCTGCTGCGCAGCGAGAGCAGTCCCTGGCGGCGCAGCGCCACAGCGCCGCCGCCGAAGCCGCTGCCGCCGCGGCGCGGCAGCTCGCGCAAACCGAGCGCGCGCTGGCCAGCGCGCTCGAGAGAGGCGGCTTCGCTTCGCGCGAAGCCGCAGAGGCAGCGGCGCTGGCGCCTGAGCAGCGCCGCCAGTGGGCGCAGCTCGCGGCGGAGCACCGCGAGCGCGAGCAGGCGCTGCGCGCCCAGCTGGCGCAGCTGGCAGCGAAGCTGCAGGGCCGCGTGCTGAGCGCGGCCGAGTGGGCGCAGTCGCAGGCGCAGCTGAGCGACGCGAAGAACGGCGCCGAAGCCGCGCTGGAGGCGCGAGCCAAGGCGGCGCAGGGCGCCAGCGAGCTCGCTGCGCGGCACATGCGCTGGTGTGAGCTCGAAGCGCAGCGCGCGGAGCAAGCGACGCTGTTAGAGCGGCTTGGCAAGCTGCAAGCCGTGCTCAAAGCCAATGCCTTCGTCGAGTACCTTGCCGAAGAGCAGTTAATGCAAGTGAGTCGTGCGGCATCCGAGCGACTAGGTGAGTTGACACGACGACGTTATGGGATTGAAGTCGACTCTGGCGGTGGTTTCGTTATTCGTGATGATGCGAATGGCGGGGTGAAGCGACCAGTGGGCACACTGTCTGGTGGGGAAACCTTCCTTACTTCGTTAGCTTTAGCCTTAGCATTGTCTGCACAGATTCAGCTAAAAGGCGAATATCCTTTGGAGTTTTTCTTCCTAGATGAAGGCTTCGGAACGCTAGACCAGGAGTTGTTAGACATGGTTATTGGTGCATTAGAGAAACTTCATACAGATCGATTAGCTGTTGGCGTCATTTCTCACGTACCTGAGCTTCGTGCAAGGCTTGTCCGCAAGTTAATTGTTCAACCCGCAGAACCGTCTGGTCGTGGAAGTCGCATTACTCTTGAGGAACTTTAAAGGTTTCTTAATCAAAAAAAGGTTAATGACGCATGATGATCGGTCATTAGCCTTTTTTTCATTTCCTACCTACCCCTTAGGTAAAGATATCTTACCGAAACGTACAAGTTGGCATACACTGCACCAACTTGACGAAAAGGGGAATGTGCATGGCAACATTTCATGAAGCACTGAAACATAAGAATCGACTCTCGCCTGTCTTATTGAAAAGGGCAGAAGTGATGGGGGTAGGCGTTGGATATGCAGATCCCAAAAAGCCATCAGCGGGTGCGAGCGTTATTGTTTATACCCACCAAAAAATCGTCCCATCGGGATTAAACAATCTTAAAAGTGTTGCTTCGAAATTAGGTTCTTCAGTTCCTGTACGCTTTCTCTCTGCGGATTCTTTCAAAGCGCATGTAGTAAAAGCACCTAAACCGAAATTGTATAAGGTAACTACGTTTCAAAGTAGGAATCGTCCAGTGCCTGGCGGCGTGAGTATTGGCAAAACAAATCCTTTCTCGACAGGAACAGCAGGGTTAATCGTAATTAAGAATAATCAACTTTACATCTTAAGCAACAACCATGTGTTGATCAGAGATAATTCTTCCGCATTCTCAGAAACGGTTCAACCTGGACCAGCGGATGGCGGTGCATCCGGGTCAGATCGTGTGGGGAGAGCGTATCAATTTGTTCCATTACGTCCTGGTGAAGTTAATTTTCAAGATTCCTCGATTGCCCTTCCAACCTCAAACAGTCTACTAAACCCAAGGTATCTACGGAATTCATCAGGCGACTTAGTTACAGTGCCCGGGCATCTTCTGAGTTATCCTGTCGGACTTCAAGTGTTTAAATCGGGCCGTACGACAGGTTCTGTTAGAGGAGTCGTGGAGTCTAATAATGTGGATGTACGTGTCTCTTATGGCGGCAGTTTAGGTACACTGCTGTTCCGCAATCAGACTGTCATTGTAGGAACTTCGGGTCCAGTATCACTTCCAGGTGACTCAGGCTCAGTGTGGCTCCGCGCCAGCGATCGTTATGCGGTAGCGCTCAATTTCGCAGGTCCAGCAGATGGCTCTCGTTCCATTAGTAATCCGATCGGTGTAGTAATGGCTTCTTATGGTGTACGTACGGCTATTCCAGCTGCAGGTGGCACATATACCGCCGGTAAAGTGAAAGGAACTGCACTTCGTGGAGATGCTTCTTATGTGCAGCCTTTGACGGAACAACAACGGAAACGTACTAGAGCAATTTTGGTGAAATCGCACAAATAGAAGCCGAACTTATGGCTCTGAAGTCTAGCTTTGGTGGCCGAATAGGCAAAGGAATTACGATGAGTTTATGCTATCCGTAATTCCTTTTACATACTTACAGATGAATGCTTACCTACTGGCGAATCCAATTTCTGGTCGAATCGTCTGCCCCTCGAGTTCCAAGCCATAAGAAATAGATGTTAAATAAGCTAATTGCTTTTCATCATAAGCTGTGCCCTTTGAAACAATTTGATTTTTCTCAATGTAAAAAGGCTGAAACGACAACTCGATTTGCTCTTGAACAAGCTTCAAATGGAGCAGTCCTGTGTCTGCTTTGGGACCCGTTACATAGTCCGGGAACAGAAAATTACCAATGGAATAAGCAATTGGCTTGCCTTTGTAATATTCAAAACCTTGCAGCACATGCACGTGACTCCCGATGATTGCATCTGCACCTGCATCTATCATTTGTTTGGCGAATTCACGCTGCCATGCCTCAGGGCGATTGTTCATTTCCACGCCCCAATGCAGATAAATGAGTAGATAATCGGCGCCTTCGCGTTCTCGAGCAATCGCCTCAAGCACAGGCTTTCTATCGTAAGCTTGCGCAATACCAGGTTTGTTCGTACCTGCGAACCAATCCGCGGTTGGGATGAATCGAGAAAAAGCAAGAAATCTCACTGATTTTCCCTTCAGATTCACGCTCTTTGCTCGGTACGCTTCTTGTGCGTTCAAACCACCTCCCACATAGAGTAGGTTAGCCTTATTGAGATGAGTTAAGGTGTCGAGAAATCCCTTTTGCAAGAAATCCATAGAATGATTATTGGCTACGGATACCATGTCGAAACCAGCATTTTTCAGCCCGGTAAGGGATTCAGGATTGGATTTGAAATTATAGATCTGATTCGTATCCTTCTCTTTCTCTAACGTAACCGCCGTTTCCAAATTGACAAAAGCGAAATCAGCTTGAGCGATATCGGATTGAATATGAAGAAAGGGATAGTCAGGTCCATATTGATTGATCGCGTCTTTGACTGACCCATCGAACATCGCATCGCCAGCAAAGAGGATATGTAACGGTTCAGAAATATTTGTTTGCTTTGGTGGTGGTTGTACATATACGACATTGGAGGAAGTCTCGCTACCGCTTGTATTTGAATCAGACGGAAGTGCGTAGCTGCCATTCTCAGTTGCCTCTGGTGTAATGACAGTTGGTGCGGGGGAGAACGCGAATTGACTGCTTAAGTCTTGTGTAGTGGCTTCACAACCAACAAATAACATACTTAAACAAACTGCCATTAAGATAATTACTCTTTTATTTGTCATGGGATGGTAGCCCCTTCACGCGCTATTTCACAATATTCTAACAGCGGTTAATTGCAAAAGGGATCGAACCGTCGTAGTGATCTCATTAAATTCAGATCAATTTTGCGTGGTACGCAGGGAGAGGATTGTAATTTTTTTGACTTTTATGCTACTTTTTCGTTGCTCAGAACGTATCAAGTACATGCGAATAACTTAGAGCAATAGGAAAGGATGTCTGTATCTCTTGAAAATGAATAAACGAATAGGAATTCTATCACTTGCAGTTGGTATTCTTGCTGCAGGTATGGCGGGGGCGCCAGCACCAACTCGTGCTGATGTTGTATGGGATCATTGGACAACAGCGGAGTCGTTGCAAGCTTCTGGTAATTCCAAAGCTGCCGTACCCCATTGGATATATCTGGCTGACCATTACGCAAGTGCAGGGGACTGGGAGAATGCAGCCCTTTTCAGTGGCAAGTTAGACCAGTATTTTGACAATATCGGTGACTATGATCAAGCGATTCGTTATTATGAACAGGAAAATCAATATTGGGTCAATGCGGGTAAAGATTGGGGCGCTGTCAAATTGCAGCGTGCAGATCAAATTCGGACAACTGTTGAATTGTATCGGGAAGAAAGTAGCGAGGCCATCGTCCAAGAGCGAACTTCCCCAGATGGCACCCGATTGGCTAAGTTTGAACCTGCATACGGGACGTATTTAGGCATGTATTCCGAGCAAGACCCTAAAGTCGGCAATACCTTTACCAAGATGCAATCCGTCTATGGCAAAAAACATGCGATTTACCTAGCTTATGCGCATTGGGGACAAAGTTTTCCGTCTACCTATGCGAAGCGGGCCAAAGACGCTGGCGGTGCTTTGCAAATTGCGTGGGAGCCGGATAATGGCCTAGATCCTGTTACAGACGGAGCTTACTTACGCAGCTGGGCCAAAGAGGCGAAAGCCGCTGGAATTCCAATTTTTCTACGATTTGCAGGGGAAATGAATGGCGCTTGGGTGAAATGGCATGGGAATCCGGCACAGTATATTGCGAAGTTTAGAATGCTTCATGATGTATTTGCGGCAGATGCGCCTAATGTGGCTATGGTGTGGAGCCCAGGCGATGTACCGGCCAATGATATCGATCCCTATTATCCTGGCGATGCGTATGTTGACTGGGTTGGTGTCAGTTTATACATTGAGCCTTACGAAAATGGAGATCCTTCGCTTCCTTCCATGCTTGCGACAAGCAATGTAGAGAGACTTACAAGGTTGTACAACACTTATGCTGATCGGAAACCATTGATGCTGAGTGAGACGGGTGTTCCGCATTATTCCCATTCAGCTGATGAGGATTACACGGAATGGGCGAAATTAAACCTGCAACGTTTATATGAAATCATGCCTTACAAATACCCAAGATTGAAAGCCATCACGTATTTCAATGTGGATCAGCAAATGAATAATGCAAAGAATGATTACTCATTATCAACTTCTTCTGATATTCAAAGCTATTACAGCAAGTTGATTGCTAATCCTTATCTTCTTTCTGAAGTGAAGGACGGAGCTAAACCATCAGATCGTGTAGGATATGTACCGATTGATGCTAATCATCAATCATTTACGAAGCAAACGAGGATCATTCCTTTTATCAAAATTCCCCAGGTCTACATTGGTAAAGTGGAGTATCTGCTAAATGGGAGAGTTATTGCATCCCAAACGAGTTTGCCATACGGAATCGATCTCAAAGCTGGTGAAGTACCAGAAGGATCCGTGCTGCAGCTTCGTATTTTGAATACATCTGGTCAACAAGTAGCCTTTCGTACATTTGGTATATCCTCACAAGTTTCCGTGAATATCAATGGTGCTGTTCAACAGTTTGAACAAGCTCCTGTCATTGTGAATGGCTCAACGTTTACGCCGCTTCGCGCGATCTTTGAAGCTATGGGAGCCAAGGTGGACTATGAAGCGTCAACGCGATCTGTCACAGCAACCAAAGGAAGTACAACTGTGAAGTTGACGCTTGATCAAAGAACAGTGTATGTCAATGGCAAGCCGATTGAATTGGAAGAACCAGCTCGATTGGTGAATGGTTACACGCTTGCACCTGCTAGATTCGTAGGAGAAACCTTTGGTGGTAATGTGAATTGGGATGGAGCAACAAGAACGGTAAGCATTACTAGCAAATAAAGCGCAAAAAGCTGTTTCAATCTCTGACAACGTGTCAGATCTTGAACAGCTTTTTGTTTGTTAAAGTTTAGTAGTTATACATTTTGTAATGCTTGTTCCACTTCCTGTACGATGGCTAATGCCGCGCTGCGCGCACTCGAGAATGCGCGTTCAGCCAGCTCACCTTTACCTGTACAGCCGTCTCCACAGAAATAGAACGGAATATTCTCAACACGAGTTGGCAAAAGTCGGTTGGTTGCAATGTTTTTCACACTGGATACCATTGCTTTCTTCGAAACCCGCTTAACCGCAGTAACATCACGCCAGCCTGGGTAATGTCTATCGAATAGAGCCTCCATCTGTGATGTTTTATTGTCCAAATACGCTTTGCGTTCCTCATCGGTGTCGAAGTTATCGCTGAGGTAAGCGATACCCTGAAGCAATTGTCCACCTTCTGGAACTAACGTATGGTCTGTTGCGGAAACATCGCTGATGAATAGTTTATTATCCATGTCACTAATGTAACTGAATGGTCTAGCAACGACGTGGCTTAAGCCTATGTCATAAACCATTACCTCGGTTGCCGTGTTGGATTCGTAAGGAGCTAAGAAGGGTTCCCAAGCCGAACCTTTGAGTAATTTGACTACTTGT
Source organism: Paenibacillus sp. J22FR83 (assembly GCF_059691955.1). Lineage (NCBI taxonomy): Bacteria > Bacillati > Bacillota > Bacilli > Caryophanales > Paenibacillaceae > Paenibacillus > Paenibacillus sp. J22FR83. The sequence continues at coordinate 213,503 of NZ_JCAUAM010000011.1, read as the reverse complement.
TGAACAGGCATTGCGAAGATGACTTTATCAAATGCCATTTCACGCGTTTTCGTTTTCAGTACGAACTTACGATCCTCATAACGAAGTCCGTCGACACCTTCCTGTAAGGCGATTTCCCATTTGCCGGAAGTGGTCAATTTCTGTTTGAGTTGATTTGTAATAACAGCCCAGCTGCCTAAGACATAGTTAACAGGTTTACTAGACAAGAACAAGTTGTGATAGTACTCGCTAATTACAGCGCCGGAGACGTTGCGTGCATCCTCAGGGGTAATGAAGAAGTTGGAGCAAACCAAATGCTCCCATAGCTCTTTAACATCTTCATCCGCATTGGATTCGGCAAGATAGTCAGCCAATGTCGCGTAGTTCTTAATATTGTGGATATTAGCAATAATGGCAGCAATTTCACCAACAAAACGAACTTTTTGAATCGTGCTAAGCAAATCCGTTTTGAGGAGGTTAATCGCATCTAATGGTGCGGTTGTAAGTTGGTTATGTTTGGCATAGACGACTTTGCGTTTATCGACTTGTTTAGAGGAGAAGGAAAGCCCGAGCTCGCGTTCCATTGTAGTCAAAGTATGACGATCAATACCGTAAATAGCGTGCGCGCCGTAATTTAGCGTGAAACCTGCTTTCTCATACGTGAAAGCTCGCCCTCCAAGCTGTGGACTACGTTCAAATAATATACCTTCTACATGGGGGTTTTCGGATAAATACGCGGCAGCTGTTAACCCAGCTAATCCTCCGCCAATAATGGCTACTTTCATTCGCTTTTCCTCCTTGGGGGTGGGTTCTACCTGCAGCGATGCGTAAGGTTCTTCTGAACGGAGACCTACCCATAACCAGGCTAAGTTGTTTTTCATCATGGAGAGCAGATCGGCATCTTCTTGATTGCACCAAGTGAGAATCGTTCCGGTATACATGCATACGAGCAGTTCAATCTTTTTTGGCTCCGGGAGCCAGTGCAGTAAGCTTTGAGACAAGACTTTTAATTGCTGGAGCTCTTCCGTTTTTACCGTATCATTCTGTAAAGAAAGTGCCTGCAAACTGCGAATGAGTCGGGGTGACATGTGAATATTCGACGCTAAGTCTAAAAATAGACGATTAATATGGCCTTCTAGCGATTGTACCTTCGAAGGGGGCTGTTTGACCCACTCTTGAATCAGCAGTGTTTGTTTACTGTATAACGCTGTAATAATGGCATCTTTACTCTTGAAATAATGATAAAAGGTTCCTTTGGACGTACTGGTTGCCCCGATAATATCATCAACAGATACATTCTCGTAGCCTTTCTCCATGAACATCGTTAGGGCAACTTCCATCATGACATCACGCTTTTTGCGGGTCGAGGCTCTCATGAATTGACTCATCCGCTCACTCCATTCAAACAATCCGTTTACACTTATTATATGCAAAAATAGACTTGCAGTCTACAAGTGAATTGACCGGCGTCAAATTGGAACCGCGGAATAAATAATCTAAATTATTCTTTACCGTGTGAGGCTTCTCCGTTCGGTATATACTTCACTTTAGAACTTCTTGAGAGGATGAAATAAAGACTTGAACAAACTAGATTTAGGTTGGCATGTAAGTTTCGATAAAGCGTTTGAGCCTTTTTTAAATGAAGAAGGATTTGTCGCAGGCCGCGTCTCCTTAGAACATAAACATATGTATCGCGTTCAGACGGAAGTTGGCGAAGTGTTAGCTGAAGTTTCGGGCAAAATGCGTCACCAAGCTCTGCGCCGCGAGGATTACCCGGCAGTAGGAGATTGGGTGGTACTATCAATACGAGAAGGGGAACAGCGTGCTGTGGTCCATGCGGTGCTTCCTCGTCGAAGTAAGTTTTCCCGTAAAGTGGCTGGTCAAGTCACGGAAGAGCAAATTGTTGCGACCAATGTAGATACGGTATTTTTGGTAAATGCACTGAATCAAGATTTTAATGTACGGCGAATTGAGCGCTATCTGGTTCTAGCTTGGGAAAGTGGTGCCAATCCTGTCATCGTTCTAAGCAAGTCTGATCTTTGCGCTAATCCAGATGAGTTAGCAGCTGAAGTGGCTGCCGTTGCTATTGGCGTTCCCATTCATATTATTAGTTCTGCTGAAAATCGAGGATTAGAGGAACTTGCTTCTTATATGACTAGCGGTCAAACTGTTGCGCTGCTAGGCTCTTCAGGGGTTGGGAAGTCGACCTTAGTTAACCGTATTTACGGTAAAGATATATTGAACACAGGCGATATTCGATCGGGAGATGACAAAGGGAAGCATACGACAACCCACCGTGAGCTGATTCTGCTGCCAGATGGTGGTATCTTAATCGATACTCCGGGGATGAGAGAGCTGCAGTTATGGAGCGCTTCTGAGGGCTTGAGTACTTCCTTCCAGGATATTGAGGAATTCGCCGATCAATGCTTTTTTCAAGATTGCAAACATGAGAATGAACCGAAGTGTGCGGTGAAATCCGCTCTAGATTCGGGAGTATTGTCCGCGGAGCGTTTTCAGAATTATGTGAAATTACAGAAGGAACTTGCGTATTTGGCTCGCAAAGAGGACAAAGGACTTCAAGCAGCTGAGAAAGCAAAATGGAAAAAGATCCACCAATCCCTCAAAAGTCAACCTCATCGCTAAATTCGATAAGATTTGGATTGGATTTTTTGATCGCTTTCCGATAAACTTATAGGTAAGTAGGATAACACTGTCGGGAGGACGAATGTATCAATGAGTGATTGTATTTTTTGTAAAATCATTGCAGGGGATCTTCCCTCTAAGAAAGTCTATGAAGATGATCAAATTCTAGCTTTTCATGACATCCAACCAGCAGCACCGATTCATGTTCTTATTATTCCGAAGAAACACTTTGCTTCTTTAGCAGCAGGTCAACCGGAAGATTGGGCAATCGTAGGGCAAATGCAGCGCGTCGCTGCGCAGATTGCTAGAGAACTAGAAGTAGAAGAATCCGGTTATCGGGTGATTACGAACATTGGAGCAAACGCAGGTCAAATCGTTCACCATTTGCATTATCATTTGATGGCAGGAGCTAGATTAGCACCGCTTGGTGTTCATAATTAATCTTTCTAGTAGGAAAGATTGGTTTTACGATTGACACCCTAATTACTATCACCTATAATGAGATTTGATGAACCGTTTTGTCTTAGATGGTCTGTTCGGAGGGAGGGAAAACTGTTGTCAGAAACTCGAGTTCGTAAGAACGAAACTATAGATGCTGCACTTCGTCGCTTTAAGCGTTCCATCGCTAAGGATGGCGTACTTGCAGAAGTTAAGAAACGTAAGCATTATGACAAGCCAAGCGTTAAGCGTAAGCTTAAATCTGAGGCTGCTCGTAAAAGAAAGTTCTAGGAGGCAACATGAGCTTAAGCGATCGATTGAACGAAGATATGAAACAAGCGATGAAGAGTCAGGACAAGTTTAAGCTCTCTGTAATTCGAATGGTACGTTCTACGATTAAGAATTCTGAGATTGATCTGAAAAGACCCTTAGACGACAATGAAGTGCTTGATGTTCTAACTCGTGAGATCAAACAGCGTAAGGATTCCCTCCAAGAATTTACCAAGGCAGGTCGTGATGATCTAGCCGACAACCTGAGTGCGGAACTTGTTATTCTAGCTGAGTACATGCCGCAACAGCTTTCTGAGGAAGAAGTGAAAGCCATTGTACAGCAGACCATCCAGCAAATTGGTGCTTCTTCCAAAGCGGATATGGGCAAAGTGATGACGGCATTGATGCCTCAGGTTAAAGGACGCGCTGATGGTAAACTTATCAATCAGTTAGTTCAACAATTATTAGGTTAATACCAAATATGTTTTGTGAAGATCGAGTGGACATTTCTGCTCGGTCTTTTTTCTTTACTAAAGTACTTTCTAATATTTCTACTAATATTCCGAAACAGTTCATAAGTTGTTGCGTACATACCTAGTGAGAGTAAGTAAGAAGGGAAGGAGTGAAGGACGATGTTTCTTGACAATCTATCCGCGTTTCTGACTCACCCTGTGACAGGTACAGTATTATTGATGGTTGGCATTATTGGGATTGCACTTGAGTTGCTTTTTTTCAGTAGTGGATTGCTTGCCTTGGCGGGAGTTGCTGGCTTTGGTTTATATTTCTTAGGTTTTTACTTGGCGGGCTTTGCGAGTTTTGGCGACTTAGCTGTCTTGGGACTTGGCTTGGTTCTCTTGATTTTAGAATTAGTTGTTCCAAGCTTCGGTATTCTAAGTGTATTAGGAGCGATTTGCCTATTCGGCGGAGTGTTGATGGCTTCTTCGGATCCCAAGGAAGCAGCGTATATGCTAATTATTGCCTTACTAGTCGCTCTTGTGGTTATCATTGCTGCAATTAGAACGTTTAAACATCGCGGCGTTTGGAACCGTTTCATTCTGAAGGAACAGCTAACGACGAGCAAGGGTTTTACATCGAGCCCTGATCGATCGAATTTAGTTGGTTTGATAGGGGAAGCCATCACCCCGTTGCGACCTGCGGGAACGGCATTGATTCAAGGAGAGCGCGTTGATGTTGTCACGCATGGTAGTTTTATTTCGGTAAATAAAGCCGTTATTGTTGTGGAAGTTGAAGGTGTTCGTGTTGTAGTGAAAGCGATGGATGACCAACCTAATCATAAGGAGGAAACAAACAAATGACGATTGAACCAGGTTTATATTTGGTGCTGTTAGCAGCGATTATTATTATTGTGTTGTCCATATTACTCAGTGTGGTTCCAGTTATGTTATGGATCTCTGCGCTGGCTTCCGGTGTAAGAATTAGCATTATTACCTTAATTGCCATGAGATTGCGTCGGGTAACACCAAGCCGCATCGTGAACCCAATGATTAAAGCTACGAAAGCGGGCATTGATCTTAGTGTGAACCAACTGGAAAGTCATTATCTGGCAGGCGGTAATGTTGACCGTGTTGTGAATGCGTTGATTGCTGCACATCGTGCCAAAATTCATTTGGAATTCGAGCGCGCGGCTGCCATTGATTTGGCGGGTCGTGACGTATTGTTGGCTGTTCAAATGAGCGTCAACCCACGTGTAATCGAAACGCCTAACGTCTCTGCTGTAGCGAAAAATGGTATTGAAGTGAAGGTTATTGCACGGGTTACGGTGCGTGCCAACATTGATAGACTCGTAGGTGGTGCTGGTGAGGAAACGATTATTGCCCGTGTCGGCGAGGGGATTGTAACGACCGTAGGTTCTAGTGAATCACATAAAGATGTATTAGAAAATCCAGACATGATTTCTCGCACTGTTTTAGGCAAAGGTTTGGATGCAGGGACAGCTTTTGAAATTCTGTCTATTGATATTGCAGATGTCGATGTTGGTAAAAATATCGGTGCCCATTTGCAAACAGAGCAAGCAGAGGCAGATAAACGGATTGCCCAAGCCAAAGCTGAGGAGCGCCGCGCAATGGCCGTTGCAGCTGAACAGGAGATGAAGGCGCGGGTAGTCGAAATGCGTGCTAAGGTTGTTGAATCAGAGTCGCAAGTACCTCTTGCCATGGCTGAAGCATTGCAAAAAGGGCAATTAGGTGTCATGGATTATATGAATCTCAAAAATATTGAATCCGATACGCAAATGCGTTCTTCATTAGGTAAAATAAACGATGGAAAAAATGAAAAAGAATAAGGTGTGTGAGGTGATCAAATGGAACAGCTTATCGCATTCTTATTTAAGAACTGGTATTTGGTCATTATAGCGTTAACCTTCTTCTATCAACTACAAGGCAGACGCAAGCGAGCTGAGCAGAGTGCACAAAGGAAAGGTATGCCGACTTTTGGTAATGGCCCAAGCGACGCCAGGAGGCCTGTAGAAGCGAAGAACGTGCAACCAGGTCATCTAAGTCCAACGAGTCATCAAGGACGTACACAAGACGATTTTAAACAGTCTGGGCTTGGTAAGACAAATGCAGTAACACAGAAACAGAAGACTTCCCCCTTTACGCCACAAGTGGTCAAAAGTACAACGGCAGTAAGTTCGCCTATTTACGCAGATGAGATCACAACGCCAAGCCAATTTCCCGATCAACCGAATCGGGATCAAGTTCTTCAGGGCGTTGTTTGGGCAGAGATACTAGGCCCGCCACGTGCCAAAAAGCCATACCGTCGATAACGACTATTTCAGGAACGCCCTCTTGCTAATGCGAGGGGGCGTTTTTTTTATGTCTCTTTTTCATAAAAGCGGCCTCAGCCGCATAATTTGGTAGAAAGTCTATGCGCCTTTTCTGCATTCTCGATCTTTTAGTTAGAGGGGGTACTGCCCAGCTATGCGTCGCTTGACCCGCAAATGGAACCAGTTCACGGCCAAGATCCTTGATCTTCCCCAAGATGTTGTACAGGATTTGCCGCGAATCACGATGATCGGCAACGTACAGCTATATGTTGAGAACCACCGGGGCGTACTGCATTTTTCCAGTGAAATTCTGAAGCTGGAGTTAGCGAAAGGAACGCTGGAAGTATGCGGCCAACAATTGGTCATAAGAGCGATTCTTTCAGAAGAGGTATTCATTGAAGGCATCATCGATCATGTGAAATATATGCCTTAATATCGTGGTAGTGCGAATGAGAACTGGAGGCTGAGTCATGAAACAATCCCTATTCATTGCCCGTTTGCGTGGCTATGTACGCATTCAAATTAGAGGCAAGGACTGCGAAAGGTTGATTCGTCCCATGGTGGAGGGAGGCTACTCCATATGGGATATTCAAGCTGGCAAAGATGGGAAACTAGAGATGTACATCCTTATCAAGGATTTCTTCCGACTTCGGCCGCTTTTGAAACGGACAGGCTGCAGAATGCATGTGGTGGGGCGGTTTGGTCTGCCATTTTTCATGGATAGAATTGGACGGAGAAAAGTGTTGTTTGGCGGTATAGCTGCATTCATTATTAGTCTCTATGTGCTCACTTCATTGGTGTGGCAAGTCTCTGTGGACGGCAACGACCGCATTGCGTCGTCTGACATTTTGCAGGCCGCATCCAAGCAAGGGATACATAAGTTTCAGTGGAAATTTAAGTTGGACAAGACTGAGGAGCTTTCTCGCGCTATACAACAGCAACTGCCGAGCGCGGCATGGGTTGGCGTCGAAATCCGAGGGACGCATATCACGATTAAGGTTGTTGAGGCAACCATCCCCGGCAAAGATCCTTTGAAAAATCCGAGAAACATTGTAGCTTCCAAAAGTGCGCTCGTAACGGAAATACAATCGGTCAAAGGTAAGCCAATGGTGAAACCGAATACGTACGTTCGCAAAGGAGCTGTTTTGATCTCAGGTACGATCGGTGATGAGCAAAATAGTCAAATTGTGGTCGCAGATGGTAAGATAAGAGGAGTGGTCTGGTATACCTCCCGAATCGAAGTTCCGCTTACGAAACAATATAAAGTTTTTACAGGCGAAACCGAGCATCGGAGTTATCTCGTATTCGGATCAAGAGCGTTGCAACTTACAGGCTATGGGAAGACGGGCTTCGAGCATTTTGAGACACTGCCTGATCGCAAAACATTAGCTTGGCGGTCATATTCAATTCCTTTAGGTTGGCTGCATGAGAAAATTATGGAGGTCCATGTCGTAGAAGAGCCGGTGGAAGCGGCGAACGCAAAAAAGACGGGCATTGAGCAAGCTAGAATCAAATTATTAGGAGCTGCAGGCGAGGATGCAAGGATCGTCGGAGAAAAAATTTTGCATGAAAAAACAGAGAATGGTAAAATTTATATAGACGTTCATTTTGAGGTCGAAGAAAATATTGCTGAAGAACAACCAATTGTGACACAAGGAGAATGAGGCCCTGTTGATAGAAAATGCGCAATCTGTCCAAATTACATTGAAAAACCCAAATGAAGGATTAGCTTTATTTGGTCCGCAGGATAAATTTTTACATATCATCGAGCGGGAAATTGCAGCTCAGATCTTTACGCGCGAAGCCGAAATAACCATTCAAGGCAGGGCTGCGGAAGTGAACTCACTTCAGCAGCTCTTTGAAGTTCTACTGCAGTTAATCCGTAATAATTACACGGTAACGGAACGAGATGTGCTATATGCTGTTGAGCTAGCGAAACAAATGAAAGCGGAGCAGTTACTGGACTTATTCAAGGGTGAAATTACAACCACTCACAAAGGCAAGCCAATTCGTGTCAAAACGATTGGACAAAAGAAGTATGTGGATACAATCAAGAAGAAGGATATTGTCTTCGGGATAGGTCCAGCAGGAACAGGTAAAACGTATCTAGCTGTTGTTCTTGCAGTAACCCGATTGAAAGAAGGGGCTGTGAAACGCATTGTTCTTACACGCCCAGCAGTTGAAGCAGGGGAGAGTCTAGGGTTTCTACCAGGCGACTTACAGGAAAAAGTTGACCCTTATTTACGCCCATTGTATGATGCTCTTAACGATGTCCTAGGGCCTGAGCAAGTTGCGAAGTCACTAGAGCGCGGACTCATCGAAATCGCCCCTTTGGCCTATATGAGAGGGCGTACACTTGATGATTCTTTCATCATTCTAGATGAAGCACAGAACACGACACCAGAGCAAATGAAAATGTTTCTAACGAGGCTTGGTTTTGGTTCCAAGATGGTCATTACAGGGGATGTGACACAGATTGATTTACCTAGAGGGAAATCTTCTGGTTTGGTTGAAGCGTCTCGTATTTTAAGTGGCATTGAAGAACTAGGCTTTATTCATTTTGATGAGGGTGATGTTGTTCGACATTCACTTGTTCAGAAGATCATTGTTGCCTATAACGCTGAAATGAATAAGTAATCAGGCTAGGTTGGATAGATAGAGAGGAATGACCTCCGTAATGAAAAATGAAGTTCAAATGAAAGGCAAATTTCATTACCGGCTGAGCGGATGGAAATACAACACAGGCTTAAGAATAATCTTATTTCTCATATTGGGATTGATTTTCTACGCCACCTTGTATGCTAAGCTCGTTCCACAAGTATTCGATATTACCTTAGGTATGAAGAGTGAGAAGACGATTTATGCACCTGAGCAGATTGAGAACGCTGTTGCAACAGAGCAAGCCAAAGAAGACGCTGCGAAGCGCGTTCAGCCTGTTTATCGGAACGTTAATCTCAAGAACGAAATTATTAGTGATGCTATTTTTGATAAATTATCTCAAATCAATGCCGATGAAGAAGTGAAGTTTGATGATAAGGTGAGTATTTACCGTCGCGTAATCCCCCAGATCATTAGCGATACTACGAATGATACCATTAAAACGTTTCGTAATAGCGGACAGTACAACGACTTGTTATTGGAACAAATCCAACTTAGCCTTGCAGACCAGAAATATCCGCTTCCTGAAGAAGTATATTTTAAACTGCCAAGGTTGACCAAGGAAGACATTGCGGAGATGCGTCTCGTGACTAGAGATATTCTTATCAAGCTAATGTTGAACGAGCAGATCTTGGATGCACAGACAGCACGTGCTAAGGTCGCAGAGGTTGTGAATACATCTACCTTAGCGAAGAATACATCCCGTGAGATGGTAACGGAGATTGCCAGAGCATTGATTACGCCCAATAAGTTTTTTGATCAGAAGGGCACCGATGATGCCAAGGGACAAGCAAGGGCAAATATGAAGACCGTATATATTAATAAGAATGATGTCCTAGTTAAAGCTGGAGATGTTATTACGGAAGAAATATACACGCGATTGGAAAAGCTGAAGCTATTGAAGGATAAAGCCAATCATTTACCTCAGCTGGGGCTCGGAATCCTTTGCGCGCTCTTATCCTTTGTAATCTTTATATTTGTTAGGCAAAGTACTTTACAGGTGAAGTACAATAATTCTCAGCTAGTTATGCTAGTTCTCATCTTTGTGATGAATATCGCTGGTATGAAAATCATTTCACTGCTGCAGAATTTTGATTATCCCTTTATCGGCTATTTGGCTCCGACAGCACTTGGCAGCATCTTGATCGCGATTTTGTTGGATGCGCCGCTTGCTTTTATTTCATCGGTTTTATTCTCCATCATTGCCAGTATTATTTTCAATACAGAGCACGATTCGTTGTTCGATTTTCGGTTTGGCTTAGTGAGCTTAGTTATTTGTTTCAGCGGGGTATTTACGATTCAGCGTGCAAGCCAACGTGCGACGATATTGAAAGCAGGCTTAATGATCGCCTTTTTCTCCATGTTAACGATAACGGCGATGCTGTTGGTTGAAGACCATTTTCAACAAAGAGAAGCATTGATGTCTTTATCTTTTGCTACGGCTGGAGGGCTTGTAACCGTCGTGTTCGTCATTGGGCTGCTTCCATTTTTTGAAGCTTCTTTCGGAATCCTATCTCCCCTTAAGTTGGTAGAACTTTCGAATCCGAATCATCCATTGCTGCGTAAACTGCTAACGGAAACACCTGGCACCTATCATCACAGTGTGATGGTCGGTAACCTATCTGAAGCTGCGGCGGAATCCATTGGTGCAGACGGGCTTCTGTGTCGCGTCGGATCGTATTATCATGATATTGGCAAAACCAAGCGGCCTAGCTATTTTATTGAGAATCAGACGAATATCGAGAATCCTCATGATCGTATAGATCCGAATCTTAGCAAGTCCATTATTATTGCGCATCCGCGCGATGGTGTTGATATGTTGAAGGATTATAAAATGCCTAAACCGATCCGCGATATCGCAGAACAACATCATGGGACAACGCTCCTGCACTTCTTTTATCATAAAGCGAAGAAGCAAGGGGAAGAAGAGAACAGTGAGAAGGCGATACGTGAAGAAGATTTCCGCTATCCAGGACCTAAAGCGCAGTCGAAGGAAGCGGCAATTGTCGGAATTGCTGATAGTGTAGAAGCAGCTGTACGCTCACTGCGTAACCCGACCCTCGAACAAATAGATTCCATGGTAACCAAAATTATTAAATCACGCTTGGACGATGGTCAATTCAACGAATGTGATCTCACTTTGAAGGAACTTGATAAGATTGCCAAAACACTGAATGAAACATTGTTAGGGATCTTTCATTCTCGCATCGAATACCCAAGTGAAATAACGGCTAAGAAACCAGGCGCATAAGAAGGAGGGTTTGACCCTATGGCAAGTGTAGATTTGACATTAGCATGGAGTAGTGAACAGGAAGAGCGAGAAATATCGCCGGCATTTATTGAAAAGCTCGAAGAGTTACTCAAGCTTGCAGGTGAGCTAGAAGGCGTTTCTGAAGGGGAAGTTGCCCTCACTTTCGTTGATGACGAGACGATTCAAGACTTGAACAAGCAATACCGTAATTTAGACAAGCCTACTGATGTCCTATCTTTTGCGATGAGTGAATTTGGTGATGATGAAATTCAAATTAACTATGAAGATGATGGTGACGATGCTGAGGGCGAGCTTGAAGAGGGCGAAACCGTCTCCGAGGCGTTCATCGAGCCGCTTGGTGATATTATCATTTCCGTCCCGCGGGCGATTGCACAAGCAGCAGAGTACGGTCATTCTGTTGAGCGTGAGCTGGGCTTCTTATTTGTCCATGGCTTCTTGCATCTAATTGGATATGATCACCAGAGTGAAGAAGAAGAGAAAGTGATGTTCGCTAAACAAGAGGACATTTTACAGAAGGCAGGCTTGACACGCTAATGTCGGGCGGCTTCCGTAAATGGCGTAGAAGTTTTAGGTATGCCTATGAAGGAATTAAATATGCACTAGATACGCAGCGAAATATGAAATTTCATTTTTCCGTTGCGTTTCTTGTGTTATTGGCAGCTCTTTTTGTTCATTTATCCAAAACCGATATTTTGTTTATTTTGTTGGCCGTCACGCTCATGATTGTCACAGAATTAATTAATACGGCTGTCGAGAAAACGGTGGATCTTGCTATGCCAGACCGCCATCCGTTAGCCAAAATTGCGAAGGACGTCGCCGCGGCGTCCGTATTGGTGTCTGCTATGTTTGCAATCGTTGTCGGTTTAGTTGTTTTCTACGAGCCCGTCGATCAGTTGTTACGGCATGCCAGACTCGAAGAAACACCGATGTCAGCGGGAGCGATATGGATTTTAATTGCTCTAGTCATGCTTACGGTCATCGTCATTGAAACAAGGTTTTCGGACAAAGGCAAACTCGTTAGACCGAGTTTACTAACAGCGATTGCATTTGCAATTGCAACTGTCATCTTGGTGTTAGTTACTGAAACGATTGCCGCGTTACTTGGGTACACATTGTCTATTATTATCCTTATTGTCTTGTACGATAAGAAAACAAGGCCTTTCCCAGCACTCTTTTTGGGGGCAATGATCGGCATTGTCGTGACGCTCCTCGCTTTTACCTGTTTAAACATGCTATAACTTAACTATTACTAATAAATAAAAGGGTGGATGGCTATGAATCCGCAAGAACTCATTGAATTCGCAAAAGAAGCGATGAAGCGAGCCTATACGCCTTATTCCAATTTTCAAGTCGGTGCCGCGTTATTGGACGCGAATGGAAATGTGCATTTGGGGTGCAATGTCGAAAATGCAGCCTATGGACCGACGAACTGTGCCGAGAGAACTGCGTTATTCCGTGCTATTGCAGATGGGCATCCGAGGGGATCCTTTCAAGCGATCGCGGTAACTGGAGATACGGAAGGACCGATTTCGCCATGCGGCGTATGTCGTCAAGTATTAATCGAATTGTGCGAACCTGAAATGCCTGTTTATTTGAGCAATCTCAGAGGAGCTTTCGTGCAAACGACAGTGTCTGCTTTATTGCCAGGCGCTTTTACAACGAAAGATTTGCACACAAATGGAGGATAATTAGAAGTGGCCAAAAAAGAATTTAAATCAGGGTTTGTCGCGATTATCGGACGACCGAATGTCGGGAAATCAACACTCATGAACCAAATTATCGGACAAAAGATTGCGATCATGTCGGATAAGCCGCAAACAACTAGAAATAAGATTCATGGTGTGTACACATCGGATAATGGGCAAATTGTATTTCTAGACACGCCAGGTATTCATAAACCTACGTCTAAGTTAGGCGATTACATGAGTAAAGTTGCTCATGGGACACTTGGTGAAGTTGACGCTGTCTTGTTTTTAGTTGACGTAGTTGATGGTATTGGCGGGGGAGACCGTTATATTATTGAGCAATTGAAGCATATTGAAACTCCCGTTATTCTCGTGCTGAATAAAATTGATCTGGTACAACCGGAAGCATTGCTTGCGATTATTACCAATTACAAAGATCTATACAATTTCGCTGAAATCGTACCTGTATCCGCCTTGAAAGGCAATAATGTAACGACACTCCTTGAGCAAATTATTCGTTATTTGCCTGAAGGACCGCAATATTACCCTGCGGATCAAATTACAGATCATCCGGAACAATTCGTTTGTGCGGAGCTTGTACGTGAGAAAATTTTGCACATGACACGCGAAGAAATACCGCATTCTATTGCCGTTCAGATTGAAGACATGCGTGTCGAACCGAACGGTATCGTTCATATATCCGCGGTTATTTTCGTAGAGCGCGAGTCGCAAAAAGGTATCGTCATCGGTAAGCAAGGTGCGTTGCTCAAGGAAATCGGTCGTCAAGCCCGCCGTGATATTGAAACATTGCTAGGCTCCAAAACTTTCTTAGAATTATGGGTGAAAGTGAAGAAAGACTGGAGGAACCAAGATAGAGTTCTTCGTGATCTTGGTTTCCGACACGAGTAATTTATTTCCTAAGAGTACCAGTTTTTACATCGCATACTGAAGCGGTCAATGCACATCCTATGAACATCACGTTCGATGGGGAGGATGCTGAACATGAAAGATTTTTCGTGGACGTATTTTTCAAAGACCGGTGATGTGGACGCCTATCTGCTGTACAAACAAGTAACGGGAGAACCTGGTATGGATTCGGAAGTGCAAGAAGAGGATCAAAGTAACGAAGAACCGCTCGATGGTCTGAATATGTGAGGGGAAGCACTCATGTATTCAGAGCGGCCTTCATGGGGGAAGCTATTTGCTGCATAGCGTTCAAGGAATTGTCATTCGTAGCATGGACTACGGAGAAGGCAACAAAATTATTCGGTTATTTACTCCCGAGCTGGGGAAAGTCGGAGTCATGGCTCGCGGTGCGAAGAAACTGAAAAGCAAACATGGCGCCGTTACGCAGTTGTTTACGTACGGCGATTTTGTTTTTTTCAAACAAAGAGGTCAGATGGGATCTCTCAACGGAGCCGAAATTATTGAGGCGCATCATGCGTTGCGTGAAGATTTACACAAATCGGCCTATGCTTCGTATTTGGCAGAAATGACGGATCGTATGCTTGGCGATGAAGAAGGAAACAATTACCTATTTGAACAGCTCAAGGCTGGTTTAATGGCCATCGAAGAAAATAAAGATATGGAAATTGTCACCCATTTGTATGAAATGAAAATGTTTGACTTGGCTGGCTATTTACCGATAACAGATGCTTGCGTTGCATGTGGTGAAACAACTGGCATTACTGCTTTCGGCCCGAACATGGGCGGAACATTATGCAGTCGTTGTCGATATAAGGATCCCTCTGCGATTGCCATCGGTGATGGTGCTCAGAAACTGCTTAGACTTTTTCCGAAAATGGATATGCGAAGACTGGGGACTGTTCAAGTGAAAGCGGAAACGAAAACGCAGCTTAAGCGATGCATGCGTGCCTACATGGATGTTCATATTGGTGTGCAATGGAAATCAAGAGGATTTATTGAACAAATGGAGAAGTACAATATTTAAGAGGCCATGGATTGAATTGACAGGTGTTTCTCCCTTTGATATGATGTGGTGGAAAACGCCTCGCCCTTGTGCTATCCGCATATCGGTGAGGTTTTTCTCATGTTGTCGGTTCGGTTCTGGTGCATTTTACATACATATGCTAGCGTAGGGTCTGTCCCTGCTGAAAGGGGTTAGGAATATGGAACACCCACAAGCTACTCGCGTTTACGTTGTTTCGGATTCTGTCGGTGAAACAGGTGAATCTGTCGTTCGTGCAGCCGCTATGCAATTTCATCCCGTGCCTGTTGAAATCGTACGTGCACCATTCATTCATGATTTCGAAGGAATCGATAAAGTGATGAATGGGATACGAACGCATGGAGGGATCGTTGTATTTACACTAGTTATCCCCGAACTACGGGATGATTTGATAGCCAAAGCGAAACAATACGATATTCCCTACATCGATTTGCTTGGGCCTGTTGTGACAACGCTTGGGAAAGCATTGCGACAAGAACCGCGGAGACAACCTGGAATGATTCATCCTTTGGATGAAGACTATTTCAAGAAAGTTGAAGCTGTTGAATTTGCTGTAAAATATGATGATGGTCGCGATTTTAGTGGCATTCAGAAAGCGGATATCATTCTTTTGGGGGTATCGCGCACATCCAAAACGCCATTATCTATGTATTTAGCGCACAAACGACTGAAAGTTGCGAATGTACCTTTGGTACCGGAAATGCAGCCGCCAGCCGCCATTTATACCGTTCCTAGAGACAAGATTATTGGCCTGCGGATTGATCCTGATAAATTAAATGTCATTCGTCAAGAACGACTCCGTACACTTGGACTTGCAGAAAATGCAACCTATGCGAATGTAGAACGTATTAAAATAGAACTGGATTTTGCTGATAAAATTATGAGTAAAATCGGTTGTGTCATCTTTGATGTATCGAATCGCGCTGTAGAAGAAACAGCCAGTTTAATTATGGATCACATTGAACATATCTAGTAAGCTTTTATGATCTGGCTTGCAGGATTTTTTGTAAGTCCATCGTATATAATAGTACGGTGAGATTTCTTTCAGAAGGCAGGGGCTAACACTTGAGTGCAAGAAGTATTATTGTTGATGCCGATGCTTGTCCTGTAAAGTCGGAAATTGAACAGGCAGGTCGACAGTTTGGCGTACAAGTTGTCCTAGTCGCTTCATTCGATCATAAGATGAAGGAAAATCCAGGTGTGAAGGTAGTTCAAGTAGATCGTTCCGATCAGTCTGTCGATTTATATATTGCCAATCAGATTCGGTCAGGAGATATTCTGGTAACACAAGACTTTGGACTTGCCGCATTAGGACTAGCGAAAGGTTCCATTTGTTTGACGAATCGGGGGCAGGAATATACCGATAGTTCGATTGATTATTTGTTGGAACGCCGCCATGCTTCCGCCAAAATGCGAAGAAATGGGAAGCATACGAAAGGGCCAAAACCCTTTACAGAGACGGATCGTAAAAATTTTCTACATGGTTTGACAAATCTTTTGAAAAATTTGCAGGAAATCGAAAATGAATAGCGAATAGTAATTAGTCGGAAAAGCGACCTGAATTGTAGGTGGATTGAAATGAGGTACGGACGCATACCTGAAGAGGTTATTGAGGCTGTACTGAAACGCCATGATATTGTAGACGTCATCGGCAGGCATGTACATTTAAGCAAACAAGGGCATTATATGAAGGGACTATGTCCTTTCCACTCAGAGAAAAGTCCTTCATTCACGGTTACACCTGAGAAACAGATTTATCGTTGTTTCGGCTGCCAGGCAGGCGGGAACTTAATTCGTTTCATCATGGAAATCGAGGGCCTAAGCTTCGCAGAGGCCATCACGAAGCTTGCAGAAGACGCAGATATCCCCATTACGTGGGAAGAAGTGTCCGACGAGCAGAATGAGCAACAGCAAGAAAAAGCGACCCTTTTGAAAGCCTATGAATTTGCAGCGAAGTTCTATCATTATGTTGTGGGGAATACGGATCAAGGTAAAGCGGCTAAAGGCTATCTGACTTCTAGAGGAATCTCCGATAAGCTGATTGATACGTTTCAGATTGGTTACGCACCGTTAATGTGGGACACGCTCGTTCAACAATTGGACAAACGGGGCTTTGACTTAGCTTTAATGGAAAGAGGCGGATTAATTTCCGCAAAACATGAAGGTCATGGCTACGTGGATAAATTCCGTGAACGCATCATGTTCCCTATTTGTGACTCTACGGGTAAGGTCATTGCCTTTGCTGGCAGAGCCATGGGGGATGCGCAGCCCAAATACTTAAATAGTCCCGAATCCATTCTTTTCAACAAAAGTCGAACTTTGTACAATTTGCACCTATCTCGGCCGAATATGCGAAAGCTACAGCAAGCCGTTATTTTCGAAGGATATGTGGATTTGATCAAAGCTTGGGAAGCGGGCATTACGAATGGTGTTGCGACGATGGGCACGGCATTAACCAAAGAGCATGCTGCTTTATTGAACCGCAACGCGGATGAAATCGTCATTTGCTATGATGGGGACAGTGCTGGACAAGCTGCTGCTTTCAAAAGTATTCCTTTATTGGAAGACACCGGAAGCCGAGTCACGGTTGCGATGCTGCCAGATGGCAAAGATCCTGATGATTATGTTCGACAATATGGGTTTGACCGATTCGCAAGGGAGATTATTGGTGCTTCCGTGCCATCGATGAAATATAAGTTATTATATATCCGCAAAAATTTTAAATTGCATGAGGACGGTGAACGTTTACGTTATCTGCAATCCGCTGTGAAGTTAATTAGCCAGTTGCAATCTCCTATGGAACGCGAACATTATCTGAAACAGTTAGCTTCAGAGTTTCCGGATTCTTCCTATGAAGCCATGAAGTTAGATCTCCATGAAATCTTATTGCAATCGGAAAAAAACCGACCAGATGGGGATAATAAACCAATTCTGTGGAATAATGTTATGAATAATGGGAGACCAGCGGAACGAACAAAGAAAAAAACGCCCTCGTTATTACCGGCATATCATAATGCAGAGCGTTTGATTTTAGCCGTAATGATGCATGATCGAGAAGTATGTGCGCATGTTGAAGCGCAATTGGGTGATCAGTTTAATGTTGAAGCTCACGCAGTCTTAGCTGCTTATTTATATGCTTACTACGCTCAGTATTTAGAGCCCGACGCAAGCCGATACATTGCCATGCTGCAAGATGAACAGCTGGAGAGCTTGGCTAGTTCCATCGTTATGATGGGAGCTGGTCATGGACTAAACGAACAAGTGATTGACGACTATATTCGCCAAATTCGCAAAGTTCCAATGCAAGAAGAAGTTGAACGCAAGAAAGAAGAACAAGCTCGCGCAGTACGCGAGGGAGACCATCTTAGAGCTGCACAAATTGCAATTGAAATTATTGCCCTAGAAAAACAGTTAAAGTCATCATAGCTAGACTGATATGACTAGGGAGGAGGGAGTCCGTACCATGGCGAATGATCAGCGTACAGAATTAGAGACAGAATTGACCCTGGACCAGGTGAAAGACCAACTTATAGAGCAGGGGAAGAAACGGTCTTCACTAACTTACAAGGATATCATGGAGAAATTAGCTCCCTTCGATCAGGATCCTGAACAAATCGATGAGTTCTTTGAACAACTCTCCGAGCAAGGTATTGATGTGGGGAATGAATCAGATGAAGATTCGATGAATCCGGAAGAAAATGAGCGCGATGAATTTAACTTCGATGATGATCTGGCTCTGCCGCCGGGGATTAAAATTAATGATCCAGTTCGGATGTACTTGAAAGAAATTGGTCGCGTGCCGCTTCTTTCCGCGGAAGACGAAGTGGGCTTGGCTAAGCGAATTGAAAATGGGGATGAGGAAGCGAAGCGTCGTTTAGCAGAAGCTAACTTACGTCTCGTTGTAAGTATTGCCAAACGTTATGTAGGTCGCGGCATGCTATTCCTTGATTTGATTCAAGAAGGTAATATGGGTCTTATTAAGGCTGTGGAGAAGTTCGACCATACCAAAGGGTACAAATTCAGTACCTATGCTACTTGGTGGATTCGTCAAGCGATCACTCGCGCAATTGCCGATCAAGCGAGAACGATTCGGATTCCGGTACATATGGTTGAAACGATTAACAAATTGATTCGTGTTTCTCGTCAATTGCTGCAAGAATTGGGGCGCGAACCTACGCCAGAAGAAATTGCAAAAGAGATGGATTTGAGCACGGATAAAGTTCGTGAAATCATGAAAATCGCGCAAGAGCCAGTTTCCTTAGAAACGCCGATTGGTGAAGAAGATGATTCACACTTAGGGGATTTTATCGAGGACCAAGAGGCGCTCGCACCAGCGGATGCTGCTGCTTACGAGCTTCTAAAAGAACAGCTTGAAGACGTATTGGATACGTTAACTGAAAGAGAAGAGAATGTGCTTCGCTTGCGTTTCGGGCTTGATGATGGACGTACTAGAACATTAGAAGAAGTCGGTAAAGTATTCGGTGTTACAAGGGAACGGATTCGTCAGATTGAAGCAAAAGCTTTACGGAAATTAAGACATCCGAGCCGTAGCAAACGCTTGAAGGACTTTTTGGAATAAAATCGCTAGGAGTGGGCCCTGCCAAATTCGGCGGGGTCTTTTTTACGGTTTCCCACAAAATTTACTAAAATCTGAGCATTGAATCACCGATAAAGTAGCTAGGAAGGTGAGCGAATAGATGGATGCTGAGAGAAGAAAAGTGATAGTAAGAGAAATCGATCATTGGCGCCGGAGCAAATTGCTACCCGAGCATTATTGCGATTTTCTAATGAATTTGTATGTGGATGATGTGACACCTAAACCGGCTTCACTAATGGGAGTTTCGGCTACGGCTGTAACAAACAGTAATTGGAAAATATGGTTGTTTGCATTAGTGGCAATTGCTGCTCTTGCCTTATCTGCTCTTAATTTTAACTCTTTTGGTTTGCCAATGCAAATTGGTATTTCCACACTTTTTGTTATCATTTGTTATGCAGTTGCTTATAGACATAGGAGTCGTACGCCTGTTATTTCTTATGTCTTGTGCGGCATAGCATCTGTTGCTATGCTATTTTTAGGCATGCATATGATGGATTTATCGGGTATACACACACCAACAACGTATATTGGATATTTGGCATTTTGTAGTTGTATATGGCTATTTAATGGTTTAGTCGGACGAATGGCAATTTTCCAAATTTGTGGATGGCTAGGACTTCTAGGAACGTATAGCTGGTTGTTAATTCAAAAGTTAGATTATCCGTCTTGGTTTTCACTTGAAGCCAGCTGGATTCCTGTCAGTGTTGTTCTTATATGGATGGCTTGGCTTGCACATCACACGAATAAACAAGCGGCTAGCGTGCTCATGCTAGTAGGAGGCTTGGCTTGGTTTCTCCCTGAGGTGATGACCTTCCTTGTGGATGTAGATATCAGCTCGCGTGTCATTCAACTATCATTCACGGCCAAATTAGTTTCAGTAGGCGTAGCATTATTTGTGCTGCGAAAAAAATGGGTAGAGTGGGTAATGTAGGCTATGGTTAAATTATCGAAAAGACTTCAAATGATTGCTGATCGTGTACCAAGGGGTTCGAAAGTAGCGGACATCGGTTCGGATCATGCTTTATTGCCAACCTATTTGGCGCAGCAGGGAATTATTGTAGCTGCTGTAGCAGGAGAGGTAAATCCTGGACCTTTCGAGGCTGCACAAAGACAGGTGCTCGAGAGCGGTTTATCCAAGGTTATTCAAGTGAGATCTGGCGATGGGCTTGCAGTAATCGAGGCTGGCGAAGTGAATGTTATAACGATCGCTGGCATGGGCGGAAGCTTAATGGCGAGTATTCTAGAAGCGGGCAAAGCGAAGCTTCCTGGCGTTCAGCATTTGATTTTACAGCCGAACGTAGGTGAAGATCATGTGCGGCGTTGGTTGCTCTCCAATGGTTGGAAACTGGAGTCTGAAGCTATTCTCGAAGAAGATGGCAAAATTTATGAGATCTTAACTGCAGTGACTGCGGATGCTGAGGAGCGTGGAACATTAGAGGCGCTTTATACAGAGCGACAGCTTCCGGGTGGAGTCACCATTTCGAAGGAACGTTTGCAACAAATGGGCCCATATTTGATTAACGAAGCACCAGAGGTCTGGTTCACGAAGTGGGAGAGTGAGCTGAAGAAATTGGCGATGATCGTAGATCAGTTAAAGCTGTCCACTGCGGAAGCCTCCATTGCAAAGGCTGAGCAGGTAAGCCAAGAAATGCATGAAATAAAGGAGGTGCTAGCGTGTTTGCAAAAGGTCAAACCGTAATCCAGTTATTTGAACAGCTGGCTCCTAAGCATTACGCGATGGCAGAAGACAAGATCGGCCTGCAGCTTGGCTCACTTCAGAAGGAGATCACGAAAGTGCTGGTTGCTCTTGATGTAACCGATGCCGTTGTGGATGAAGCCATTGAAGTTGGGGCGAACTTAATTATTGCACATCATGCGATAATTTTTAGACCGTTAGCACATCTTCAGACCGAGACACCAGCAGGCCGTTTGTATGAGAAATTAATCAAAAATGATATCGCTGTCTATATTGCTCACACGAACCTTGATGTAGCTGAGGGTGGGGTTAATGACCTGCTGTCGGAGCAATTAGGCCTAACGGAAATGACACATCTGGAAGATGTGCATACAGAAAAGCTTCAGAAGCTCGTTGTCTTCGTGCCAGAGACGCATCATCAAGTCGTGCTGGATGCCTTGTTTAAAGCGGGGGCTGGCGGCATTGGCCAGTACAGCTCCTGCTCTTTCAATATCCCCGGTACGGGCACATTCCTGCCGCAGGAAGGAGCGACTCCGTTTATCGGGGAAGTTGGGAAGCTGGAACGCGTACAAGAGGTACGCGTGGAGACGATCGTAACCGCTAGCGTACAACGCAAAGCGGTTACAGCTATGCTGAAGGCCCACCCCTACGAGGAGGTGGCCTATGACCTCTACCCGATGGACCTCAAGGGTAGAGTGTTCGGTTTGGGCCGCGTGGGCAAGCTGCCCGCGGCAATGACGCTTCGCGAGCTCACCGAGCACGCGAAGGTGGTGTTCGACGTGCCGACGGTGCGCGTCGTCGGCGATCTATCACGGCCCATCCGCAAGGTGGCCGTGCTGGGGGGCTCTGGCGGCCGCTACATGCGGCACGCCATGTTTGCCGGCGCCGATGTGCTGGTCACCGGCGACATTGACTACCACACCGCGCACGATGCGCTTGCGGCGGGGCTGGCCCTACTCGACGTTGGGCACAACGTCGAGAAGATCATGAAGCGCGGCGTCGCGGATTATCTTGCCGCGCAGTTGGCTAAGACAGATACGCAGGTACTTC
Source organism: Paenibacillus sp. J22FR83 (assembly GCF_059691955.1). Lineage (NCBI taxonomy): Bacteria > Bacillati > Bacillota > Bacilli > Caryophanales > Paenibacillaceae > Paenibacillus > Paenibacillus sp. J22FR83. The sequence goes on along the minus strand of NZ_JCAUAM010000011.1, from coordinate 191,461 downwards.
CATCTGCGATTAATACTGAACCGTTTCAGTTCGTATAAGAAGCACTCGGATGCTTCTGGAAAGAATGGAAACGTCCATGTGTTGTAATTCGTAGGCATTCCTAGTATACTAGCCTATGCAATGGAAAGTTTGACAGACAATCGCTGGCTATGGGTAAGCCATAGCGAGAGGAAAGTCCGGGCTTCATAAGGCAGGGTGCTGGATAACGTCCAGTCAACGCGAGTTGAAGGATAGGGCCACAGAAATGGACCGCCGATGGCTTGAAATATAGCACAGGCAAGGGTGGAACCGTGGTGTAAGAGACCACGAGGTTCTATGGTGACATAGATCCTGGTAAACCCCACTTGGAGCAAGACCTAATGGAACGCTAGCTGCTTTCGAGGCAGCAGTCTTCGCCTGAGACGCGTTCGGGTTGGTCGCTTGAGCTGTGCAGCAATGTACAGCCTAGATAGATGATTGTCGCTTCAATAGTGGCAGGGGAGCAGACGCCCGTTATGACCACTGGAAGTACAGAACCCGGCTTACGGCAAACTTTCCACTCAGTCGGTTATACCCGCAAGGCTTTGGCTTTGCGGGTATTTTATTACAAAATCAATAAAACCTTCAATCCCGCCCAAAATTGGGGATTGAAGGTTTTTAACTGTGCATGGAAGGTGGTGAGTGTTCTATTTCTCAAGTCCCAAGCTGCCCGCATATTTCTTCGGTACTAAATGTAGTTGACGCGCTAACTCCTGCGGCCAGTAGGACAAGGGAGCAGCCGTATCTTGCTTCGCCATCTCGAGTGCTTTGACGACATCGATGACGCCGTAACCAAAGTATTTGTCATGGCCCTTGTCGCCCAAATCCTGAGCGGACTGTCTCATAATTTCATAGACATCTGTATTTTTCAAGTTGGGATTAGCTGATCGAATTAACGCAGCAAGTGCTGTCACATGCGGACTAGCCATGGATGTACCAGATAAGGCAGCATATTGATTGTTGGGATACGTACTCGCGATGGTGACACCAGGGGCAGTCACATCGATATAGTCGCCGTAATTGGAGAATGGCGCTTTCTCGTTCTGTGAATCAATTGCAGCAACAGCAAACACCTCGGGATAAGCAGCTGGGTATCCAGGCTGTTCGGTATTGTCATTGCCGCTAGCTGCAATGAGGGCAACGTCTTTATCATAGGCGTACTGAATCGCATCGTGAAGAAATCCAGAGTCTGCATAATTGCCGAGACTGAGGTTCATGACTTTTGCACCGTGATCTGTTGCCCAAATGATCCCTTGCGCGACTGAATACGTACTGCCTGCACCAGTCTGATCTAGAACTTTGACGGGTAGGACTTTGTTAAACCATGACATCCCTGCAACACCCAACTGATTGTTAACAAGTGCAGAAATGACGCCTGTCACATGCGTGCCATGACCAACATCATCTTGAGGATTGTCACTTCCACTAATGACATTGTAACCAGGCAGCAACTGCCCTTGCAGGTCTGGATGTGCCAAGTCTACCCCCGTATCAACAACGGCGACAATGACATTGTTCGCTCCGCGATTAATCTGCCAACCTTGCACTGTTTCGATCAGAGGCAGATTCCATTGATACTTTTGATATAAATTATCATTGGGCATGAAGTTGGATGAGACTGGTGTTTGATTGCTGTCTGATTGGGTGCTTGATGGATTTGAATCGGTTCGTTCTTGATCATCATAGTAATCATTGGTCATATAAAGAAAGTGTGGTTCAACATACACAACGTTCCATTTGCCAAAGTAGGCGATCAATGATTTAGCGTCTCTATCATTCGTTCGAAATACGTACGTATAGCCTAGTTTTTGTGCAGATGTTGCATGGATTTCGTTTTTAATTTGATTGAGTTGAGCTTCTGATGGATCCGTTTTGAAACGGACAACGACTTCATTCTGTTGATAATGGCTAGTTCCTTGATTATCTTCAGGATGATCGACAATCTTTTCTTGGAGCGTATTCGTTTCAACGGCTTTTACTTTCCACCGGTTTTCATTCGGATAAGGCTCTAGTCTTAAATTCTTCATCTGATGATCGGTCACTTGTGCGAGTACGTCTTGATGAATGACCCCGACAAGCGAATCTTCACCACTTGATGAAGGGGTTCCTTGGACGAAATAAACGTGATGTCCAGCGCCGAATTTGGGTGACTGGTAATGCTTGCCCCCATCTACGGCAGTTTTTGCTTCTTTTAGATAGGCCGCGGACTGGTCTTTATAAGAAGAGGGGAGATCACCAGATTTGATGCCCTGCTCCCAAGCTTGGCCGCGTTTGGACCACACAAGTACATCCATTTTTTCGTGATGGCTTCGCATGTTTTTCAAGACATTGGTTACAGGCTCACCGCCTTCAATCCGACTTAGCATGGTCGTGTAATCGATCGCGCATTGACTTCTGCACAGTTCATCTGTAAGCTTCACATCTTGTTCGAGCAGCGCAAGCTTGGACGTTGTTTCATACTTGGCACTATAAACCTCAGGACCAGGCTTAGAGCGTTGTTGATGCTGTCCAGGAAAGAGGACAACCCCTAATCCTAGTACAACCGCGACGGTGGAGAGATAACGCCACATGATCATGCCCTCCTTGTTGTTTGTAGAAAAGCTAACGCATTAGTGGAAAACATATTAACTACTAGTAGGGTTAGGCGAGCGGTAATCTTTTATGCATGGTAACTGGTGTTTTACATATACCACTTCGGGATAAATTATGGTAGGATAGAAGTAGCGCAATTATAGGAGGTCTTCTAACATGGCTGTTTTTAATGTGAAAAATGTTTGTGATTCCACGCGTACGAAACTTAAAGAAACGACTGCCAAAATGGAACTGTTTCTTAATCAACATTCGCTCTCACTGTTAAATGTGGAAAATGATCCAGCAATGGATGAATTTTACCGCGGGTATTTGCAGGACACTCGTCATCTTTTAGTTTTCTGTGAAGTGGCATATGAGAAATTAGGCGTAAGTTTGAGACGACCTACATTTAATGTTGATTTTTCGGAAAAAGTGCTCTATGAGGTATACCATACATGTGTTAATACCTTTTTCTATCCTAAGAATGAGTGCTATTCGGAAGATGGTCGTTACGCTTACACTGGACAAGATGCAATTCGTTTCCGTAAGAAACCTTCACGTGAAGTACGTGATTTAACGATTGAATTGTCCAAAGTATTCGAAGAGCTTCGTGAAGATCTTGCTTACTATGAAACAGATTACATCACACAGCGCCGTATGCAAGGCGAAAAAGTTTAATCAACCACAAATCAACCAACAAAGGGATGCGGATAATCACGCATCCCTTTTCATATACAAGGGAGGAATTCGGTATGGAGCTAGAACAATTAGTCCGCATTAGCAAGGACATCATTAAGTTGAATCAACATCCTAGCGGTGGTTACGTAGCTTCTCCTCTTTTTTCAACCTATTCCTATAGTTGGCTGAGGGATGGCACGTTTATAGCAAATGCAATGGACCGTGTAGGAGAAACGAATAGTGCGGAGCAATTCTACCGCTGGGTACATCGAGTTCTGAAAGACAAACGACCGCGGCTAACGGAACTTATGCGCAAACACGAGAATAGGGAATGGATTGATCGTTCGGAGTTCTTGGGAACCCGATATCACTTGGATGGGCGAGATGATCATTCAGAGTGGGGTCACTTTCAATTGGACGGTTACGGCGCTTGGATTTGGGGGCTTGTCGAACATATTCGCATAACGGGACATAAGACACTTTTGGAAGAGTTCAGGGAAAGTATTGAGATAACCATAGATTATGTGATGACATTCTGGCACTATCCTAACTTTGATTGCTGGGAGGAATATCCCGATTATGTTCATCCTGCAACATTAGCTTGCTTATTTGGAGGACTGAAGGGGCTAGGTGAGCTGGAGGGACGTCAGGACTTGATCGAGAAAGCTGAACTCATTCGTCATTTCATACATACCCATGCCGTTCATGAAGGACGTTTCGTAAAGTCTATTCATTGTGTGAATGAAGTGTGGCAGCCAGCACTATTGGGTGTTGATGCAAGCCTCATGTGGCTCGCCCAGCCATTTGGTGTGTGTGAAGCAAGTGACCCTATTATGCTCAGAACGATGGAGGCTATTGAAAGGGATCTTAAGCATGAGGGTATTCAGCGGTATATGGAAGACAGATATTACGGTGGTGGTGAATGGCTGCTGCTCACGGCATGGTATGGTTGGATTCAGCTTGAACTGGGCAATAAACAAGAAGCAGAGCGTTGTTTGTCTTGGATAGCAAGCAAAGCGGATGCGCTGGGACGTTTACCTGAGCAAGTGGATGATTATCTTCGAGAACCCCATGTATACGAGGCATGGATTGAGAAACACGGCGAACCAGCGCTTCCACTTTTATGGTCACATGCGATGTTCTTGGTCTTATCTGACAGACTTACCTAGGCATAGATCACTCCTGAGGCGGGCAAATTGTTAAGGGGGTGATAATGATGCCAGCAGTTAAATGTGCAGTAGCGAATTGTGAATATTGGTCACAAGGAAACAACTGTCATGCGGATACGATCATGATTGAAATTGATGGACATGCGAATGCGAGCTACAATGAAGAATTTGCTTCTGAGGAATCGTTTGATACTACTCATCAAGATACTGCAACTAAAGCGGCTAATACGTGTTGCCACACGTTTAAAGCTGCGACCAAACACTAGGTATGCGTAACGCGGAGGTAGCATGAATAAAGAGGAAAGTTCTTTAGACAATGCCACCAAGGAGCGCTTCCAGAAGAGTCAGCTTCATCTCGAAAGCGGACTTCATGTCCAAGAAGAATATGCAGCTGAGATTGCTGTCCCTCAGACTAGAATAAGCCGAGATTATAAGTCTAGTTCGACTTCGACTGTCTCTGATGAGGAAGTAGCTGAGCTCGTAGAAGCTGTAACTCGCAACAAAGCAGTAGGATATGTCGCACTGTTTGTTGCTCTGGCCTCCTTATTTGTATGGCCGGTATTGCTTGGAATTTCAGGTATTATTCTCGGAATTATTGCATTTGTCATGGGGAATAAGAGCTTGGGTTCTTGGTCTGTTGTGCTTGGTTTAATAGCTGTTGCCTCGTATTTCTTATTAATTCCATATTATTCCTAGCAAGTAAAGCAAGCCGAGAAAATCGGCTTGCTTTTATTTTATTTCTGAAAAAAGGTGAAAAACAGCTTTAGAGAGCCATTTTTCACGTGTAAAGGCGCAAGAAGGGCTCATTTTAATATGTTTACGCCCATTTGCTCGTACTATTTGGCTTCAAGTGTCATATTCGCACCTTTGAATGATTACAGTATTATTATATAATGAATATTGATATTTCATCATTTTAAAATCGAAAATTAAGGGAGGTGTACCTACTCTCCTGGGTGCAGTATTGCGCTTGTAAGGGGATAGGTAAGGTATTGGAAGATCCTTTGCCCGAAACGTTAATCAGTTTTCTGTTAATGTTTGGACTAGTGTTGTTAAACGGTTTTTTTGTCGCAGCAGAATTTGCAATGGTGAAAGTGCGTGGAAGTCGAATTGAATCGCTTGTCGGTGAAGGCCGGCGGAATGCCAAGTTTGCTCAAGGAATTATGAATAATCTGGATGCTTACCTCGGGGCTTGTCAATTAGGAATTACACTCACTTCCTTAGGACTTGGTTACGTTGGTGAACCGACGTTTGCCAAAATTTTGGAGCCATTATTTGCTCCACTGGGATTACCAGACACCGTTTTTCACACAATTACTTTTATTATTGCTTTTTCCTTAATGACGACACTTCATATCACATTAGGTGAACAATTTCCTAAGACGTATGCAATTCGTAAAGCCGAACAAATTACGTTGCTATCTGCAGGACCCATGGTATTATTCTATAAAATGATGTACCCGTTCATTTGGATTTTGAATGGCATTTCGAATTGGATGCTGCGCCGTGCTGGGATCGAGCCCGCAACGGAACATGAATCTGCGCATACGGAGGACGAAATTCGAGTCCTGATGCAGGAAAGCCACAAAAACGGACTAATAGATAACACAGAGCTCACGCTTGTTGATAATATATTCGGATTTGCTGAGACGACAGCGCGCGAGATTATGATTCCTCGTACAGAGATGGAATGCTTGTATGCAGGACTTTCTTATGCAGAGAACTTAGCTATCGCGATCAAAGAAATGCGAACGCGTTACCCGGTTTGTGATCCAGATAAGGATAACATTATCGGATTCGTTCACATTAAGGATTTGCTGAAGCCAGATGCCAACTTGAAAGGCATTAAGAAAATCATTAGACCGATTACCACGGTACCGGATTCCATTCATATCAGTGATCTGCTTAAAATGATGCAGAAACGCAAGAGCCAAATGGCTTTGCTCATCGATGAATACGGCGGCACGTCAGGTCTAGTCACGCTTGAAGACATTATGGAAGAAATCGTTGGTGAAATCCAAGATGAGTTCGACGAGGAGCGCCCAACGATCGAGATGAAAGATGAGCATACATTCTCTATTGATGGATTGTTGTTAATTGATGAGGTCAATGAATATTTCGGACTTGAGATCGAGTCAGATGACTATGACACCATTGGCGGGTGGATTTATTCCCAAACTGAGATTCCCCCTAGTCGCAATCAACAGGTAAGTTATAACGATGAGTTCATGTTCATTGTAGAAGAAACCGATCATTTGCGCATATCACGTGTCACAGTGAGGAGATCATTGAATGACAATGAAATGCTGCATCAGAATATTTCTTGAAAGGCAAGAGGGGACAGTCAATAGACTGTCCTTTTTTCTATATAATAAAAGTATAGTCGGCAGGGCTCAAAACGTGTACAATGGATACATCAATAATGAAAAAGCGAGGTCGGAGAATGAACAGCATCACGAATACGCAAAGCATTGACCCTAGAGTGTTGAAGGAGCTGCTTCAGCTTCAGACGATGAGTAAGATAAGTCTTTTCGCAGATCAACCTTCATCTTCAAACACAGACGAAACTAGTGATTTTAGTGAGTTATTGAACACATTGATGGGTCAAGGTGTGAGTTCCGGCATGGATCCGCTGGACGAATCTACTCTTAATTTATCGCTAAGCAGCTTGCCAAGCGCGTTAGGCGCCTTGAATAAATCGTATACGCCATTGCAGTCCCTTTCACAGTCAACAGCTGCACCGCAGTTCGAAGGTCTCATTGGACAAGCTAGTTTGAAATACGGTGTAGACAGCTCTTTGGTAAAGGCGGTCATTCAACAAGAGTCTTCGTTTAACCATCAGGCGGTTTCATCCGCAGGTGCCAAAGGTTTAATGCAGCTTATGGACGGAACTAGCAGCGGATATGGGGTTACGAATCCATTCGATCCGAAGCAGAACATCGATGCAGGAACGAATTTCTTAAGTGGCTTATTGAAGAAATACAATGGCAACGAAGGTGTTGCGCTTGCTGCTTACAATGCAGGACCGGGACGTGTTGATCGCTTAGGGATAAAGACGGATCAGGATTTGACAGCTAAGCTTCAATTCTTGCCAAAAGAGACACAAGCGTACGTTTCGAAAGTCCTTAATCATCGTAGTAATTTTGCTCAATAAGTCAGGTTCCAATGGGCTGATTTTCGCATAAGAGATGCGGAGATCGGCCTTTCGCATTGTTGCCGTTTACTTGAGTTCTCATTGGATATACGTTTTAATAGGGAAAGCATCCCACGCAACAAGTAGGGGTATGAAGGGGAACTTGGAAACCATGCTTTATATGGATTACGCGGCGACATCGCCGCTTTATGAAGAAGTCATAGCAACAATCGCGGAAGTAATGAAATCCCATTATGGCAACCCATCCTCGATTCATCGCCTTGGTGTAGAAGCGGAAAAGCTGCTGCAGAGCGCGAAAGAAGTTATAGCATCCTCTTTGAAAGTATCGGCGAGTGAAATCATCTGTACTTCAGGGGGCACGGAGAGTAATAACTTAGCGATTAAAGGCGTAGCCTACCATTATCAGCACAGAGGTAAGCATCTCATTACTACCCAAATTGAACACCCATCCGTTAAGGAAGTATTTGCGGCTCTTGAGCAAGAGGGGTATCGCGTTACCTATCTGCCTGTGTCTAAGTTCGGTAGCGTACAACTTGAGGAACTTCAAGCTGCTATTTGCGAAGATACGATCCTAGTTAGTGTTATGTATGTGAATAATGAGATTGGCACGATTCAACCGATTCAAGCCATAGGTCAATACCTCGCAGGATTTCCGAAAATCATATTTCATGTCGACGCCGTACAAGGTATTGCTAAGCTTCCGCTAGATCCGAAGGCGTGGGGAATCGATCTTTGCAGTGCTTCTGCGCATAAATTTCGAGGGCCCAAAGGTGCGGGATTCCTATATAGGAGAACAGGCGTGCAACTCAAACCTCTGCTTGCGGGAGGCGGACAAGAATTTGGTGTTCGTTCAGGAACGGAGAATGTTCCTTTGATTGTCGGTATGGCCAAAGCACTCCGAATCAGTATGGACAATCTTGCATTAAAAATAAGTCGTAAACAGTCGTTCCGGAGACAATTGTTGACTGGTATCGCGGCCATACCTGAGCTATCGGTTTCAGGTTCTGAGCTGGATCACGAGATGGCTCCGCATATCGTTCATTTTGCATTTGCAGGAATGAAAGCAGAGGTTGTCGTGCATGCCCTTGAACAGAGGGGAGTCTACATCTCAACGAAGTCGGCATGTTCATCCGGCGAATCGGAGCCTAGTGAGGTCATGCTGGCAGTGGGATACCCGCGGGATGTGGCCACTAGCGGCTTGCGGATCAGCTTTTCTGATGAACATCAAGAGCAAGATATCGCGCTATTCCTGCGCTCATTACAAGAGGTGGTCAAGGAGCTTGCTCCCATGAGAAATCCATCTGTCATTCATAGGGGGAAGCGAAATTGAAACCGGATTGTTTAATATTGCGTTTTGGCGAAATGATGTTAAAGGGTAAGAATCGCAAACGTTTTGAACGAAGTGTGATGATTCAAATTCGTAAAGTTATGAGTTCTTTTCCTGATGTTAGGTATATTCCTGAGTTTGGACGCGTATATGTGGAGCTAGGGGGTGCCGTTTATGAACAGGCCGCTGCTTCCTTACAGCGTGTTTTTGGACTTGCATCGTTCAGTCCAGCTTACCATGCTCCATTAGAACTAGCGTCTATTCAAGAGACAGCGCTGCAGATGATGCAGGCATTACCTAAGCAGCCAACGACGTTTAAGGTGACAGCTCGCAGAGTCAATAAAGCATTTCCACATGACTCTCAGCAGATGAATTACTTGGTTGGCGGCTATGTGCTTCAAGCGATTCCAGGATTGCAAGTGGATGTTCGAAATCCTGAGGTTGAATTGCGAGTAGAAATCCGAGAGGATAAGGTGCTTTTATACGTTGAAGTCATTGAAGGGGCGGGTGGATTTCCATCAGGAACAAGTGGCAAAGCGCTGCTTATGCTGTCCGGCGGTATTGATAGCCCTGTTGCAGGCTGGTTAGCCATGCGAAAAGGTTTGACCGTGGAAGCTATTCATTTCCATAGTTACCCTTATACGAGCGAGCGAGCCAAGGATAAGGTCATCGAACTGGCACATCAGTTGGCAGGCTACACAGACTCTTTAAAGCTTCATATGGTGTCCTTCACTGAGGTTCAAACTTCTATTCACCGTGCGTATCAAGATAATCTACTAGTTACGCTTATACGGAGAGCCATGTATCGAATTGCTGAGCGAATCGCGGATCGAGAAGGACTTGGAGCACTCGTTACAGGTGAGAGTTTGGGGCAAGTAGCTAGTCAAACGCTGCCAAGTCTACATGCCATAGGGCGTGTGGTTACACTGCCGCTTTTACAACCGTTGATGATGATGGACAAGCAAGAAATTATTGGGATTGCTGAATCGATTGGAACTTTTCCTATTTCGATTTTACCTTACGAAGATTGTTGTTCCTTATTTCTTCCACCTTCGCCAAGTACGAATCCAAACTTACGCCTTGTGGAGAAGCTAGAAGACAGTATGACATTTTTAAATGAGCTTATTGATAAAGCCGTTCTAGAAACGGAAACTATTGAAGTCGTACATGGACAATTGAAACTGGAAACTAACGCCCATTTATTCTAACTCCTCGATGCCGCTATGATCGCATTCGTTCCAATCATTTGCTCTCCGTGTTCGTCAGGAGGTCATGAAGCTATGATTGATGCGCTTTTATTATTTCTGCAAATTATGTTAATTAATATCGTTCTAAGCGGCGATAATGCTGTTGTCATTGCCTTAGCTAGCAAGAACCTCCCACTGGAGCAGCGGAAGCTTGCGATATGGTGGGGGGCGTTCGGTGCTATTGCCTTGCGCTTAATACTGACACTTGTAGCTGTGAGTCTGCTTTCCATTCCTTTTATCCAAGCTGGCGGTTCTGTCTTGCTGTTATGGATTGCTATAAAGCTTCTTACGGATGAGGATGGGCATTCGAATGTTAAAGAAGCTTCAACGCTGGGCAAAGCGATTTGGACCATTATTGTCGCAGATTTCGTTATGAGTTTGGATAATGTATTGGCTATTGCAGCCAAAGGAAACGGCAACAACACGGTCATTATTCTAGGTATTGGACTAAGTATTCCGATTATTATTTGGGGAAGTACACTCGTCATGAATTTATTGCAGAAATACCCGATTCTAGTTTTTATCGGAGCGGGCATACTTGGATATACCGCAGGGGAAATGTTTGTAAAAGATGAGAAAATGATCGACTGGCTGTTGCATGATTATGAGTTCTTACATGTTTGGATCCCCATTCTGGCGACTGTCGTCGTAATTGCATCGGGTGTAATCGCCAAAGGGGTACGAATGTTTCAACTTAAAACACGGAATGAATAATTGCGAAGCACGCTGACTTTAGGTCAGTGTGCTGTTTTTTTTGTGCCAAGCGAAAGCCCATAATGACCAGCCATAAATCAAGAGGAAGAGAATAATTAATGCTGTGGAATACCGATACATTATGGCGTAACTGCCACTCCAGTTTGCGAGTGCCCCTAGCGCCATAGCCCCTAACCCAATACCCAAATCATTGGCAGAGAAGAAGGTTCCATTGGCTGCGCCTCTCCGTTCAAGGGAAGAACGTTGAATTGTCCATGCCTGTAATGCGGGTTGTATGGAACCGAATCCAACACCATAACATAAGGCTGCAATAGCGAGGCTAGTATTGGAATTCGCATACGAAAGCAACACAAGGCCTGTAATCGTGAATGCTGCACCAGGGAGCAGAACCCATTCGGGCCCTTTGCGATCAAAGAGAACCCCAGTGATTGGTCTTACAAGCAGCACCATACTTGCATTGCTTAAGAAGAATAAGCCGACATTGGGGATACCTGCTTCTAAACCGAATAAGGTAATGAAGGTTACGATTCCTCCGTAACATACTGCACTGCATAGGAGCAGGGCGGAAGGGAGGAGTGCACTTTGTTCCCAAAGACGATCTACAAAGCGAGGTCGTTGTTGAGGTTTCTCTGATAGAAGCGGTTTGGGATATATAATGAATAGCGAGCTAAACAGAGATAGAAGAGCAAGAATGGTTGAGATTAAAAGCACATAAGAAAACCCAAATGACTGCATGACCGATAAGCCTGTTAAAGGTCCGATTGCCATGGCCAAGGTGTTGGATAACCCATAATAACCCATTCCCTCGCCGCGGCGTTCCGGAGGGATGATATCGGCAATGACAGTTCCGAGTGAGGTCGTCGACAATCCCCATCCAATCCCATGGACAAAACGTGCCGCTAGAATAAGTGTAACTGCAGCAATATAGGAATAACCAGCAATCGTAAGTGCGCAAATCGCTAAACCGACTAGGAGAACATGCTTTCTGCCCAATAGGTCTAATGCTCTGCCTGCGAATGGTCGTGTCAGGAGGGAGGAAATAGTGAAGATCCCAATAACAAGCCCAACCTGGACGTTGTCTCCACCTAATTGAGAAAGATGAGTTGGTATCGTAGGGATGAGCATTTGAAAGCTAAAAAAAAGCAGTAAATTCGCGAGTGATGTGATCAGAAAGGCTTTGGTCCAAAGTGGTTTCCGCTCAGATGTATTGCTCGTAAGAGTTTGTTTCATGATGCCTCCCCAGTCGAACATCAGACAACCATTGCCAAGGCAAAGGGTACTGTGCGAGCTTTAGTATACCCCGACAATTGGAATTGAACGCAAAGAACTCCAACGAGAAACACCTAGCATTTTCATGTCACGTAAGCTAAAATATTTGTTGAAGGGTGTCGATTTATTAACCGATTTCACCCTATTTACTATGTGTCCACTTTAGGAGGGGTTCGTATCGCTAGAAATAGCTACTCCATTGGTATTGTATTTATTGGCTTGGCTGTCTTATTGCTGCTAGGCAAATTAGGAGTCTTCCAGTTGCTGGTTTCCTTTTTTTGGCCGCTTGTCTTACTCGTTCCTGGACTGCTCTTTCATTTGTTGTATTTTAACCGTCGATTACCTGCTGGCGTACTCGTTCCTGGCGGCATTTTAACCTTATACTCACTTATGTTTTTCTTTTGCAACTTGTTTGGATGGGGTGCCATGTCTTATATTTGGCCAGGCTTCATTCTAGGACCTGCTATTGGTTTATATGAGCTTCACTTGTTTGATCGGGGGAGTGATCGGGGCATTTGGATTGCCGCTATGGTGTTAGGAATTATTTCAGCTGCGCTTTTTGCTTTGACTCTGCTAGTCAAATTAGGGATTTATGTAATCGCTTTGATCCTTGTAGTTGTTGGACTTTCCATGATTTTCCGAAAGCGAAGACTGTGGTGATCTAACTTCTTTCCAGTTAAAAGTTTTGTTAAGTGTGCCTTTTGTCTTGCATAATGTCGAGAAACTGCGTATACTAAGTGTAAATGTCAAGCGTCGGCGCTTATGTCCGACGCTTGTTTTATGAACAGAGACGAAAATTATAGGGTAGAGAGGGTTTGACATTCATGCACGCAAGAGACAAGATTCGCAATATTGCTATTATTGCACACGTTGACCACGGTAAAACAACACTCGTAGATAAATTGCTTCAACAATCCGGAACATTCCGCGATAACGAAGCTATTCAAGAAAGAGCGATGGACTCCAATGATCTAGAGAGAGAACGCGGTATTACCATCCTTGCCAAGAATACGGCGATTAACTATAAAGATTACTTGATCAACATTGTAGATACACCAGGACATGCTGACTTCGGTGGAGAAGTTGAACGTATCATGAAAATGGTAGACGGCGTATTGTTGGTTGTCGATGCTTTCGAAGGTACAATGCCACAAACGAAATTCGTTCTACGTAAAGCACTTGAGAGCAACTTATCTCCAGTCGTAGTTGTAAACAAAATTGACCGTCCGAACGCTCGTCCTCAAGAAGTTGTTGACGAAGTTCTAGACTTGTTCATTGAGCTTGGCGCTACTGACGAGCAACTTGATTTCCACGTTGTGTATGCTTCCGCATTGCAAGGAACGTCAAGTCTTGATCCAGAGAAACAAGATGCGAACATGGAAGCTATCTATGAAACTGTTGTTAACCACATCCCATCACCAACAGAAGATGTTGAACAACCGCTTCAATTCCTAGTTACATTGATGGATTACAATGAGTACTTGGGTCGTATCGGTGTAGGCCGTGTGAACCGTGGTAAAATCCGTCAAGGTCAAACTGTTGCAGTTATGACACGTGAAGGCGGGCAAAAACAAGCTAGAATCGAGAAACTTTTCGGTTTCAGCGGTTTGAAGCGAATTGAAATTGAAGAAGCAGCTGCAGGGGATATCATTGCCATTGCAGGTATCAAAGATATTAACATTGGTGAAACCGTAGCAGATCCTACGAACCCAGAAGCTTTGCCAGTCTTGAAAATCGATGAGCCAACGCTTCAAATGACATTTATCGTAAACAACTCGCCATTCGCTGGTCGTGAAGGTAAATGGGTTACTTCCCGTAAAATCCGTGAGCGTCTATACAAAGAGCTTGAAACAGATGTTTCCCTTCGTGTTGAAGATACAGACAGCCCGGATGCCTTTATCGTATCTGGCCGCGGTGAGCTTCACTTAGGTATTTTGATCGAGAACATGCGCCGTGAAGGCTTTGAATTACAAGTTTCCAAACCTGAAGTTATCATTCGTCAAATCGACGGACAAAAAATGGAGCCGATTGAGCATTTGATCATCGACGTTCCAGAAGATAGCATGGGTTCCGTTATGGAGAGCTTAGGTTCTCGTAAAGCCGAAATGGTCAACATGATCAACAACGGCAGCGGTAACGTTCGTCTAGAGTTCAAGATCCCAGCGCGCGGTTTAATCGGTTACAGAACGAACTTCTTGACACTAACTCGTGGTTATGGAATTATGAACCATGCATTTGACAGTTACGGCCCTTACCAAGGAGCTGGCGTTGGCGGACGTCATGAAGGTGTACTTGTATCCAGCGAATCCGGTGTTTCCACACTTTACGGAATTCTTTCCGTTGAAGATCGCGGTATCTTGTTCGTACATCCACAAACAGAAGTTTATGAAGGTATGGTTGTTGGTGAGCATACGCGTGACAATGATATCATCGTTAACATCTGTAAAGAAAAAGCAGTAAATAACATCCGTTCCGCGAACAAAGAAGAAACGGTGAAAATGAAAACACCTCGTTCGTATTCTTTGGAGCAAGCTCTTGAGTATTTGAACGATGATGAGTATTGCGAAATTACGCCGAAATCGGTTCGTATTCGTAAAAAGATCTTAAACAAGAGCGAGCGCGAGCGTGCTGAGAAGCACCGCAAAACAGCGGAAGCTAACGTTTAATTCACAAAGTATTCGAATAAAGGGAAATGTCGGCTTTCTAGCCCCATTTCCCTTTATTTTATTGTCGTTTTAAGGGATAATGAGGAAGGACTTACTTTGGATGACATAAACTATGAATGAAATGGAGTGTATGTTCGTTGACTGCCCTGAATGAATGGTTTGCCAATCATCTCTTGATTACGTATCTATTAATCTTTGTTTTCATGTCCTATGTGTACAATAAAGTGTTTCGTACACGCAAGCTGCCTGTACTCAAAGCGGCTCTTATTTATGTGCTATTAGCACTTGGTTCCATCATGCTCCTCGTATTCCAAATCGTAGGATTACCTATTGTACTTTGTTTGGCTGTAGCTATCTCATTAATGTTGATGGTGAGAATTCGTTATTTTATTGAAAAAAGAACCGGCAAAAGGCCGACTTAACGAGTAAGGAGTTCATGCCTTATGACCCGATATTGGTTAACGCCTATTCTCAGTTATTCACCGCTGGTGTTGGGTGCTGAGCGCGTGAGCTGCTTGCCAGACGCTGAATTCGAATCGTTCCGACAACTGGCAAGCAATCAACATCCTCGCTTGCTGCCAATGTTCAAATCGAGCCTGCTGCTTAGTGATGATGAAGAAGTGTGTGGTTCAGACCTCGTAGAATTAGATTTAAGGGATGAAGGTGATATTGTCTTTGACAGTAAGCCTTTTCATCTTTCACACTGTGCAGAAGCCTTTATGGATCGTTTGTTGACGAGGGTGGAAGCCAAGGCACTCCTAATGGCGATGGATGAGCAACGGAAAGCTAGCTTTGGCAGACATGAAGTGTGGATTAAACAATGGATGGATTGGTTAAATGCCGGTTATGATATTGTTCTACTAAGAGAGGATGGCTGATTTCAATGAAGTTAGGGGATGCTTTTTTCAATTGGCTGCAAATGCATATCGTATCCCAGGCTCGGCCTGATGATGAAGCGGCGAAGGATACATTGGATTTTTTTGCTCTTATTTTAGTTGAAGATCACGGGGTCAGTAATCTTGAAGTGTTGCCCATGGATGATCCGATGAAAATATGGATTGGCTATGATCACGAAGGCGAATATCATAAGCATTGTTTCGACCGGGAGAGTGCGGAAAAACTGTTGGATGATATCAATTCAAATCCCATTTACAATAATCAGTAACGGTCAGACCGTGTGAACATCTGTGGACATAACTTTAACAAATCAACGTACACTTAAATATATCTTGGCAATAAAGGAGTGCCTGTTGATTTGAAAATAGATACATAATGGTGGAACGCTTGGCACTCACTATGCTATACTGTAAGTGTAAGGAGCGTTTTCAACCACCTAGTAGGAGGCGCAAACGATATGGCTGAATATCTTACTGCTGCACCGATGCAATGGATAGCGAGCGCCCACATGATGAATACAGCCCAATATGCGAAAGCTTGTGAGAGCCGAGATGCCCTAATTTCACTCGGCCGAGTTTTTGATGCGATAAAAAAAGCCTAGATCTGCGTTTGCAGTCAGGCTTTTTGTCATCTACAGCGATTTATCGGGCTGGTACCTGAGGGCTATCCCCATTCGGACCTGCATTATCGATGTCAGGATCGTTTCGGATATCACGTGGCAGTTGCGGCATTACGCGACCAACGATATCAGCCATTTGTTCTGCGAAGCCTTGTATAGGTCTTCCTGCTTGAATGTTATCCCGGATGTTGCGCAAGCGTTGATCCAAATCCATATCAGCCGTCACGATCGCATTAACCCCATAAGGATCTTTCTTGAGTGCTTCAGCGACCGAATATTTAACGGTTCCGACTTTGGCTCGATCAAGCTCCTTCTTAATATTAATGCCGACGACAGCTGTATTGCCGAAGACGACGCAATGTGCGCTTTCAACCTGCGGGATACCCATTGCTAGGTTTTCCAAATGCGCTGCAACCGCCTTAGAATCTTTGATTTCTAGCTTTTGCGGAGCAATTTGTTGAACTTTTACTTGATTTTGATTCGTATCTTGAGAGGGGGCACCACTTTTCGGCGCTTGACTGCAGCCTACCGCGAGGATCAGTATCAGTCCGCATACGTATATTAGTCTCACCAGAATCGTTCCCTTCTTTCCTTGAATCTCGCGTTTAGTTTGTCCTGTACAGTTAGGTTGTATGTATGAATATAACCAATGATCTAACGCCAAATCTGGGAGGGGACACACCAATGAAAAAAATTTACGTGTTAGATACCAATGTACTTCTTCAGGATCCCAATGCTTTATTCGCATTTGAAGATAATGAAGTAGTCATACCCGCCGTGGTGTTGGAAGAAATCGATTCTAAGAAACGAAATGCGGATGAAATCGGTCGCAATGCTAGACATGTGTCGAGATTGCTAGATGGATTAAGATCGAAAGGCAATTTATCCGATGGAATTACACTCGAACATGGCGGCAGTATTAAAGTGGAGCTTAATCATCGCAGCTTTGCCAAGCTGCAAGATACGTTTGCTGAACTAACGAACGACAATCGCATTCTAGCGGTTGCTCTTAATTACCATTTGGAAGAACAAGAGAATGATGAGGCTAGACCTGTTGTTATAGTTAGTAAAGATACATTGGTCCGGATTAAAGCGGACGTTCTGGGTATCCCGGCACAGGATTACTTAACAGATCGGATTGTAGCCCAAACCGATATGTATACGGGCTATATCACACTCTTTGTTCACCCTTCGATTATTGATGAATTTTATTCGTATCGCTTCTTGACCGTTACATCACTTAATTTGAGCTATATGCTGCACCCGCATGAATTCGTGATATTACGTGATGAGCTAGGCTCTTCCAAGTCCGCCTTGCTCAAAGTTACGCCAGATGCCAAAAAGCTTGAGCCGCTTTACATGAGTAATGATCCCATCTGGGGAATCGCCGCGCGTAACGCGCAGCAGCGAATGGCACTTGAGCTACTGCTCAATGACGATATCCCGCTCGTCACCCTAACTGGGAAAGCGGGTACAGGTAAAACGCTGCTAACATTAGCTGCGGGGCTCATGAAAATTGAGGATGATCGTAAATACAAGAAACTGTTAATTGCTCGTCCGGTCGTTCCGATGGGCAAGGATATCGGTTACCTGCCTGGTGAAAAAGATGAAAAGCTGCGTCCATGGATGCAGCCGATCTATGATAATTTGGAATACTTATTCGATACCAAAAAACCAGGTGATATAGAAAAAATACTTGCTGGTCTAGGTAGTATTCAAGTTGAAGCGTTAACGTACATTCGTGGACGTTCCATACCTGGGCAATTTATTATTATTGATGAAGCGCAGAACCTTTCCAAACACGAAGTGAAAACGATTGTATCTCGGGTAGGAGAAGGCAGTAAAATCGTGCTCCTTGGCGATCCAGATCAAATCGACCATCCATACCTCGATGCCTCCAGCAACGGGCTTACGTATGTGGTAGAACGCTTTAAACAGGAAGGTATCAGCGGACATATCACATTGGAACGCGGTGAACGGTCACATCTGGCCCAATTGGCAGCGGATTTGCTCTAAAAGAAGAAGAGCCCACATCAGCTGATGTGGGCTTTTTGCTGCATTACCGTAAAATTTCAATGCTCACGCGATAGGCTTTGGCGATGCCGTGCATCAGCTCCTCGAACTGTCGATCAACAATATACACGTCGCGGTGCTCAGCGTCCTTATATTGTGCAATGAGGTGCTCTTCCACCTGAAGAGCTGCTTGATCAACGTCAACAGGGGAACTATTCGCAGTAAAGCGGAAGGGGATCACGATTTTATCGTACAAATAATTATGCTCTGCGCGACTAGTGAACCCGTAGTCACTAAACAGATCCGTCAACTCAGCCGATTCATCCAGAAGGCGAAGTTCCATCATAGATGTCTCAATATGAAAGTGGTCCATCACTTCAAGTGCGGCACGTTGCTGTTCTTCATTGCTGACAATTAGCATTTCTTTATCACGATCGAATAACTGGGCTTTGCCGGCAAGCGCTTTGACGACTTGGGCATAGAAGCCAGGTATTTTCCCCTCGGGTAAATCCATCATTAAACCTATCTTGAATTCCATTTTTGATGATCCTCACTTTTCCATGCATTATCCCTACTAGTTTACAGAGATAATTTGAGTTTAACAACTGCCACGCCTTTTTTGGTTTCGACACTGGTTACATCGAGGTAACTGACTACTTTTTTCGGTACAAACCCAAGTGAGAATTCCTTGGTAAAGTCCTCAATGGTTGTATCAGGCAGCTTGAAGCTATTAAATTCTAGATTATCAACAACAAATCGTATTTCATTTAGTTTTTCAGCGTTCGTAAGAAGGACGAAGTTACCTTGTATAGCTATCTGCAAGTCACCTTTTTTACCAGTCGCGATCATAGAGCCATCTTTGAATTCGAAATTTAATGATTTCAGAAGCTCACTCTTGGAGTGAAGATACGTATTGAAATCGGTATCTGTGAGATTGATAATTGGCGTAGTCGAAGTCATGCTAATATATTTGCTATCTCCCATCAAGAATTGCGGCAACTCACGGAAAGCCGTGGATAAATTGTCTAAGTAATCTCTGGCCAAAGGCAAACCCTCTTGCTTCCATTGATCATTCAAGCTTTTAATTTGCGTTGCAATGACTTGAGCTTGGGCACTGACCGCCAATTGTTTATCCAATTCTTCTTGGAGTATAACGAGTCTCTCGCGCTGTTGTAGAAATTTATCTTTGGTAACTTGTAGATCAGTCCTAGCAGTCGCGAGTTCCGTTTGCAACTTGGTGAGCTGCTGGAAGGAATCCGTAAACTTCGCGAGTGAGCGATGGTCATTCGTGACGATCATTTGTAAGTATTCGAACATGCGTAAGACGTCGGTGAAAGAGTTTGCTGCGAATAGCAGCATCCAGATGGAGTCTCGATCTCCTGTATAGTAAGCTCGGAGCACTTTACCTGCATGCTTGCGAGTTGCATCCACATTACCGCTTTGTTTTACGATATCTTGTTCATTCTGTTTAATCTGCTCGCCGATTTTGGCATCCTGCTCATTGAGTCGAGCGACCTCTTTATCGATTTCGAAAATCGTGAGCCCTTTCTGAAGCAGCTCTTTGGCTTCGTCTTGAGATGATTTGGTTTCTTCGGCTAAAGCACCGCCATAAGGCAATGTAAGTTGTGCTAATAAAACAATGGATAACAGCAAGGCTGTGAGTTTTTTAGAATTCATTGATGGTATTCTCCCCCTATGAATAGATTATCATATTTCTATTAAATGAAGCACAAAAAAATACTTACCTTTGGGGAAAGGTAAGTATTTAACCTTGTTCCTATTTTTTGGGCGCAGGCGTTAAGAGCTTAAGAATATCATCGAAACTCTTCACCTTAGCAGGAATTTCCTTAGTCAGAGCAGTACCTTGATTAATCGCATCATTGGTTTGATGAAGTGTAATGTGATTGTCGAGGGCTTTGCCGTCTAGGGTCACTGTGAACGTGATATCGAGTGTTTGATCACGAATAAACCCCTGATCGTCAATTGCAATCTTCATGCTGCTCGGTGCTTTAATTGCAATGCCGTTCATCCCGTTTTTCTTGAGCGCATCTGCTTTATCGGCAGGCAATAAGCCGTTGGTTTGTAAAGTGCCGATGAACTCTGGTAACTTGGCTTGGAATTGTGTATTTATGTCTTTGACATTTTTGGCAGTTACATCAACTTGTATCGATTTGGCTGAGGATCCGTCTGCTAGTTTAATGGGATCTTTGGCTTGTTTGAACCATTTGGCATCGAGTCCATCAAAAACCAATTTCGTAAGTGCTGTAGAAACTTGAGGTGTATTTTTCAATGTGTCAGCTGAAAGTGGACTAGGCGATGTACTGCTCATTTTGGCCAAATCAATGGCGTAGAACTCATCCCCTGTCTTATTTAAGGCTGGCATATTAAAATATAATAGGCTATCTTTAATGAGAATTGGTATATCGATAGGCGATGTAGATCCCTTGGGCGTTATACGTAAATCTGATTGATACTGAAGTGGATCTACTTGACTAATTCCTTTCCAAGTAATCGTGCTCTCTCTAATCAAAGATAACAACCCGTTCGTAAGAGGGTTAGCTGATTTCATGAGACCATCACTAATTGCGAGAGTTGTGCTTCCATCAAACGTATACGATTTCAGTTCCGATTGTTTGTTAACGGATTGTTGAAATGCTTCTTTAACTTGCGTATTGTCTGTACAAGCGGTCAACGAGACTAGGCCAATTGCCGTAATTGCTGTTAGGGTCATCCATTTTTTTGTCATGCGGGCTGTCTCTCCTTCCATAATCCTTTATCATTATAAGGGTTTCTTATTCATTTGTCTGTAAGTAAAGAACTGGGGGTTATACAATCGTGAATCAAGTAGGATCTGCTAGCATTACAACTGTACTGAAGGAACGAATTAGTTTGACTCGAGATCAACGAATATCCTTTCGAGACTATATGGAAATATGCTTATACGAGGATGCTGTCGGGTATTACCGGAAGGATCGAATAAAGATTGGCAAGCAAGGAGATTTCTATACAAGTTCTTCCATAGGGACAGTAATGGGTGAAATGGTAGCCACTTTCATATATAAACATTTGCAAGCCCAAGTCAATCATCCTCTTCCAATTGAAATCGTTGAATGGGGTGGAGGGAATGGGCGAATGGCAAGCCAATTGCTTGATGAAATGAAGCGGGTTGTACCCGATATATACAAATGTATTACGTATACTCTTATTGAATCGAGTGAGTATCATCGAGGGTTGCAACAAGATCAGCTTGTGGAACATGTGGAACGTATTCGTTTCCTGGATGAATCCGATTGGCTCAGTGAGCCCCCGCGCGATAATGTGTTTGTATTGGCGAATGAATTATTGGATGCCTTCCCGGTTCACCGTCTGCAATACAAGGATAGGGCCTTTCATGAATCGTATGTGACTTGGCAGGATCATGAAACCTATTGGCAAGAAATTTGGTCACCACTTGAGCCTGGACGCATATTAGACTATCTAAATGCATTAGAAGTTCAATGGCAAGATGGGCAGATATGCGAAATGAATCTAGATGCCATAGATTGGTATGTCCGACTATCGAAACGGATGCTAAGCGGGTGTGTAATCGCCATTGATTATGGTGACGTAGAAGAAGAGGTGTACGCCTCTCATCGGCTTCAAGGGACATTAATGTGCTATCGGAAGCATGAGGCTCACGATAATCCTTTTATCGACCCTGGTGAACAGGATATTACGGCACACGTTAATTTCAGTTTATGTCAGAAGGCAGCGGTTTCTGCAGGTTTTGATCCATTCGTGTTTCAGACGCAGCGTCAGTTCTTAGTTGAGCAGGGTATTTTGGAAAAATTGCAAAGTCACTTTGATCCGAATCCATTCAGTGAGGTGTCCAAAAGAAATCGGTCGATCCGCCAATTGCTGTTAAGTGATGGCATGAGTGAATTGTTTAAAGTGTTTATAGCTATTAAAAAAGGTGAACCGGCATAATGCCGATTCACCTTTTTGTTTGTCATCAGTGTTAGATGGACATTTTGAAAAATGACCAATACGTAAATCCGCTGAAGGAGATAATCATATATCCCCAGAACAGCAATATGTAAGTACGTTCTGACAAGCGCATATAGCCTAGAATGACGAATACGGCAGTTTGAAAAAAGAAAATCAGAGACATAGGTATCATATCGCCAGCTAAGCTCATTAGTGCGATAACAAGTGTCCAAAACCCTAGAACCCGAAACATGCGATCCATTCTCGTTACATCCCCCTCTCGTACCACGTTGCACAATAACTACAACACATTATACCGTTTGATCTAAGTGGTGTAAACCGTCAAACGGTGACGAAATTGAAAACATTTCATCATATAGACGTAGTATGTCTTTTTATACGAATCCCATGTATGAGTGTCAAAAAATTTGGCAATACCATTTAGTATCAAATAGATTCTATGAACTCTAGTACGGGCATAGAAATAGTAATAATGGCAACGAATCAATTGTTATCTGACTGACTAATTGATTCTTATTTATGATGTATCCGCAGGTAGGAGAGAATTTGATCAGGATTCGAAGCTCCCGAAAAGGAGAGACTTTGCTCTCCGACCAAAGATCCCTATAATTTGTTAGGAGGTTTGGCCTTATGTCGGCTATTAGACAAGATGCTTGGAGCGATGAAGACGACTTAATTTTAGCGGAGTTGACATTGCGTCATATCCGAGAAGGAAGTACACAACTATCTGCGTTTGAAGAAGTTGGCGAGCGCATTGGAAGAACCGCAGCAGCGTGCGGATTTCGTTGGAACAGCTTTGTGCGGAAGAAATATGAAGCAGCTATACAAATTGCCAAAGCGCAGCGTCAGAAACGGACGCAGCTGAAAAAGCATGCCCCGGTTTCTATTTCCGGATCTTCTTCCATTGGTTTATTGGATAGTCCAGATGTATCTACCGGCAAGAATGAAGTATTTACAGAAGAAACGTTATCCATTGATGCTGTTATTCGTTTCTTACGTCAATGGCGCAGCACCTACCAGGATATGAATCGTCATATCAAAACGTTGGAAAAAGAACTGCAGGATAAAGAGGACGAACTCGATAGACTTGGCAGAGAAAATAATAAGTTGAATAAACAAGTCAATGAAGTTGAAACCGATTATCGTGTTGTAAATGATGATTATAAAGCGCTTATTCAAATTATGGACCGTGCCAGGAAAATGGCCTTTCTCGTTGAGGAAGAAGAAGAAGAGAAGCCGCGTTTCAAAATGGATGCAAATGGTAATTTGGAAAGAGTCGATTAATCTTTATTTGGCTTAGATGGAAAGCTGCAAATCAAGGTGAGCCTTGGTTTGTGGCTTTTTTGCTGTATAATAATGTCTACTAAGATAAAGGTGGTAGTTATATGCATATCATGATCATCGGAGCAGGCTCTCTCGGCCTTCTTTTTGCTGCTAAGATCGCTCCTATTTGTTCGCAGTTAACGGTAGTAACACGATCTGAAGAGCAAGCTAGAGAATTGACCGAATGTGGTATTCAAATCGTAGGGGAGGACTCGCAAGAGCCGATTCTAGAGAAGTCTATCCGATTCGAAAGCTATTCCGAGGCGATGATCGAAGGTGCAAGTCCACTTGCGCGGCAAGTCGATTATATCTTCCTAATGGTGAAGCAGCCGTCAATTTCTTATGAACTTATCAACTATATGCAAAGTCAAATGACTTCTCGCACCTTCCTCATATGCTTTCAAAATGGCGTTGGCCATGAAGTGAAATTAAGCCAAGCTATTGGGTGGGATAAGCTTTTGTTTGCCGTCACAACAGAAGGGGCCAAACGAGTAGGTCCTGCATCTGTCAAACATACAGGACATGGAATCACATATCTTGGAGCGTTGCAACCGGATCGTATTGAAAGCTCTGATGATCAACATATTTTCATTGTACAGATGTTAGAGTTAGCAGGATTTCGTGCGGAATTGTCGAAAAATATGGAGGTCAGAATTTGGAGTAAGTTAGTCATTAATGCGGTTATTAACCCGCTTACAGCTATTCTTCGTGTTCCAAATGGTGGATTACTCCGTTCAACTTGGCGTCTTTCCCTTATGAAAGATCTGTATCAAGAAGCGCTTGGTTTGGCTAGTGCCAAAGGTATAGAACTTCCTGCAGACTTATGGGATACCATTCAAGCTGTATGCGAGGCGACACAATCGAACCATTCCTCCATGTTGCAAGATATCGAAGCTTCGCGACTTACAGAAGTTGACTATTTAAACGGCAGTCTAGTGAAGATGGGCAATGAAATGGGACTTGAACTGCCTGTACATAGCTTGGTGTATAGATTGATTAAAGCGATAGAAAATTAAGAGGTGAAACCTTTTGCTGAATAGTTTCGTTAGTCTATTATCTACCATATATGCCATGTTGGCTGTGGCGCCATTTATCACGTTTGTATTAGTGTGGTTCCTCATCTTCTTATTTCTGAAGGATAAGAAGATGACGACGCGGTTTACTATGGATGTCACGACTTTGTTTCTGCTAGGGTCCGTTTCTTTGATGTGGAATAAACTTTTTCATACCCAATTTGGGTTTTGGTTAATTGTCCTAATCTTATTAATTGCTTTCGGTATCATTGGGGGTTATCAAAATCATTTGAAGGGGAAAACTAATTTAATCAAAGTAGGCAGATTGGTATGGCGGCTTAGCTTTGTTGGCTTATCTGCGCTATATATTCTGTTGTTTTTCGTCCATATAGGTAAAAACTACCTTTTTTCAACATAGCAATCATTAGAATTTCCAATACTTAGATATAATGGGCAATAATTAAGACGATGTTTGTAATATTTATTTGAGATTTGTAGAAAATAACAAAGAATATCGTCTAGATTTTATTGACCTATGGTTGTATAATTAAAAATCGTGAAGGTAAATTTTTTTACCCATTATTTATACAAAGGTAAATTAATTGTGGACAAACTCTATGTATATGTTATAATTCCTTGCGTAGACTCTAGTAAATTTTTTTACCAGAGGTTTGAGGGATATAAACTTACATTAGAAAAGCGGTTTCATTGGTTTTTGGGTTGAAGGTGCGATGTTTGTGTTATGAAAGCTGACAAATCACCTAGCCATAGATGTCTAGACATACATATTTTAAAGGAGGAGTTTATATGAAAGCGACAAAGTGGGTTACTACAGCAGTAGCATTAACGCTTATGGGAAGTGTAGCAGTTGGTTGTGGTAAAAGTGAGGAGACTCCAGCGGTATCACCAACAGATGGTACAAAAGGTACTTCGGCACCGGCTTCCAACAAACCTCAAGAAATTAAAATCAATTTCTCTGCTGAGCCTCCGATTATGGACAGCTCCAAAGCAACTGCGAATGCTGCTTTTACTTTCATTAGCGCATTTAACGAAGGTCTATATCGTACAGATAAAGATGGTAAAGCAGTAGCTGGTCTTGCGAAAGATATGCCTAAAATCTCTGCTGATGGTTTGACGTACACAATCGACATTCGCGACAATGCGAACTGGTCTGATGGACAACCAGTGAAAGCTCAAGATTTCATTTATTCCTTTAAGCGTACATTGGATCCTGCTACAAAAGGGCAATATAGTTTCGTAGTAGCATGGATTAAAGGTGGAGAAGCGGTTACTAAAGCGAAAACTCCTGAAGAAGTTAAAAAAGCACAAGATGCGCTTGGTGTTAAAGCAATCAGCGACAAGCAAATTGAAATTAAACTAGAAAAACCAGTTGCATTCTTTACACAAATGCTTGCATTCGGAACTTTCTTGCCACAACGTGAAGATTTCGTTACGAAAGCTGGCGACAAATACGGTGCTGAAGCTGATAAAGTAATCGGTGCTGGTCCGTTCATTTTGAGCAAATGGGATCATGGCCAAACACTTGAGCTTGTTAAAAATGAAAAATATTGGGATGCTGCAAATGTGAAATTAACAAAAGCGACAGTCAACATTGTTAAAGACACAAATACAGGCCTTAACCTATATGAAACAGATGCGGCTGATTTGACTGAAATCAACCGTGACCAATTAACTTTGTACAAAGGAAAACCGGACAACCAGCCTAAACCTGAGTTGACGAACTCCTACTTGATGTACCAAGTGAAGAAACAACCAGCACTAGCGAACAAAAAAATTCGTCAAGCGCTTGGTATGGCAATCGATCGTCAAGCTTATGTAGATACAGTTCTTGCTAATGGTTCCGTTGCTTCCACGGGTCTAGTGCCAGGTGGTACTTCTGACGGTGCTGGCGGTGAATTCCGTAAAACAGCAGGCGACACGCAACCGGCTTTCGATGCTGCTAAAGCAAAAACATTGCTAGCTGAAGGTTTGAAAGAGCTTGGCTTAACAGCTCTTCCTAAAATGAAAGTGAACGCGGATGATACAGAAACTGCGAAAAAATCACTTGAGTTCATCCTTGCACAATGGAAACAAAATCTTGGTTACGTAGCAGAAGCGAACCCAGTTCCTCATGCATTGCGTATCGAGCTTTCCTCCAAAAAAGATTTCGATATCGTTCTTTCCCTATGGGGCGCAGATTACAACGATCCAATGACGTTCTTGGATATGTGGGTAACTGGCAGTGAGTTTGACGAAGGTGATTACAGCAACCCTGAGTACGATAAACTTGTGAAATCCGCTCAAACGGAAACAGATACAACGAAACGTGCTAAGTCTTTGGTTGAAGCTGAGAAAATCCTTATGGATGATCAAGGTGTAGCTCCTTTGTACTTCCGTACTCGTGCATACCTGAAAAAGACCAATATTGATGGTTTGATTCTTCCATCATTTGGTCAAGAGTGGGAATTGAAATGGGCTTCAATTAAGTAATCTTATCAAGTAGTTTAGAGCAGAAGGGGCCGTTCGCACCTCGTGGGAGCGGCCTCTTCTAACTTTCTTGTCTTATAATTTAATAAAGGAGGAGCAATATGATTAAGTTCATTCTTCGCCGTTTCCTATATGCGCTTATTACGTTATGGCTAATTGCAACATTTACTTTCGTTCTAATGAAAAACTTGCCAGGTAATCCATTAGGAGAAGGCGCTGAGAAGATTCCGAAAGCTACGAGAGATATGTTGATGAAGCAATATGGTCTTGATAAGCCATTGTGGGAACAATACTTAACATTCATGAACAATATCATCCATGGCGATCTAGGAGCTTCCTTTCAATTCCCTGCTCACAAAGTTACGGATATTATCAAACAAGCTTTCCCATCATCCTTAGAACTTGGATTAATTTCAATTGTGATCGCAATTGTTGTTGGTTTAACTTTAGGGATCATTGCAGCCTTGAAACATAATAAAGCTGGGGATTATACAGCGATGTTCATTGCGATTCTTGGTGTTTCCATTCCGTCTTTCGTACTTGGGCCGATGCTTTCTTATTATGTAGGTGTAAAGTGGGGGATTCTACCTGCTGGTTTATGGAAAGGTCCTGAATACAAGGTGTTGCCAGCAATTGCGTTGTCTTTCGGTACTATTGCCATTTTGGCGCGGTTAATGCGTACGTCAATGTTAGACGTTTTGAATCAAGATTATATTAAAACAGCGAAATCAAAAGGTTTGTCAACTATGACAGTTGTAGTTAAGCATACAATTCGTAATGCGATATTGCCGGTTATCACGATTATAGGCCCAATATTTGTAAACGTCATCACAGGTACGTTAGTTGTTGAACAAATTTTTAGTGTACCAGGTTTGGGTAAACATTTTGTATCGTCTGTATATTCGAATGACTATACAATGATTTCTGGATTAACGATATTTTACTCAGCAATTTTGATTGTCGTTATTTTTATTACTGATATTGTGTACGGCTTAGTAGACCCTAGAATTCGTCTTGGGAAAGGCGGGAAATAGTTCATGCAAACTCCAAAAGATTCAACAGAGACTAACTTCAAGTTTGCTCCCGTTGCAAATAAATCTTTAACTGGTGAAGTCATTGTTAGGCCTTCGCTCAATTATTGGCAGGACGCTTGGAGACGACTTAAGAAAAATAGACTGGCTATGGCTGGCTTAATTATACTGGTTGCTTTGATCGTACTATCGATTATCGTGCCATTTGTTTCAAGCTACGATTATCAGACGCAAAACTTAAAGCTTAAAAATGCAGTACCAAGCAGTTCGCATTTCTTTGGAACGGATGACTTCGGCAGAGATGTTTGGACACGTGTGTGGTGGGGTACCCGAATCTCGCTATTTATTGGTATTACAGCGGCTTTGATTGACTTAGTAGTTGGTGTTATTTACGGAGGAATCTCTGCGTATTACGGTGGGAAAGTTGATGAAGTGATGCAACGTTCCATTGAGATTGTTTACGCGATTCCATTCTTGTTGATCGCCATTCTATTAATCATGGTTATTGGTTCAGGGGTTTCTTCCATTATTATTGCTTACAGTATTACAGGCTGGGTTCCCATGGCACGGCTTGTACGTGGGCAAATGCTTACGCTTAAAGAACAAGAGTTCGTATTGGCTTCTCGTACACTGGGAGCTTCTCCCATGAGAATAATTATGCGTAGTTTGATCCCTAATGCGCTTGGTATAATTATTGTACAGATCACATTCGTTGTGCCATCTGCCATTTTTACCGAAGCATTCTTAAGCTTTATCGGTCTTGGTGTAAAGCCGCCGCTGGCATCGCTAGGCAACTTGTTGTCAGACGGCGCTAACTATATTCGGTTATATCCGCATCGCCTTATTTTCCCGACGATTGTGTTCAGCTTAATTCTATTGAGCTTCAATCTACTCGGCGATGGGCTTCGTGATGCGCTAGATCCAAAAATGCGCAAGTAAGAAGGGGTGAATCATAATGAGCACCAAAGACAATTTACTAGAAGTAAAAGATTTGAGAGTTTCATTCCATACTTATGCGGGTGAAGTTCAGGCTGTTCGCGGCGTATCTTTTTCTTTGAAAAAAGGTGAAGTGTTGGCGATTGTAGGTGAATCCGGCTGCGGGAAATCCGTAACGGCACAAACGCTCATGCGTTTAATTCCTACTCCGCCTAGTTATATAAAGAGTGGCTCTATCATGTTTGATGGCAAAGTGGATATTACGAAGCTTTCCAACAAACAAATGGAGAATATTCGTGGCTCAGAAATGGGTATGATTTTCCAGGATCCAATGACTTCTTTGAATCCAACGATGAAAATCGGTGATCAGATTACAGAAGGTTTGATTAAACACGAAGGTTTAAGTAAAAGCGCTGCAAGAGACAAAGCGATCGAGATTCTAAAACTTGTTGGAATCAATTCGCCTGAAGGTCGTATTCATCAATATCCACACGAACTTTCCGGTGGTATGCGACAACGTGTTATGATCGCAATTGCCCTTGCATGTTCGCCGAAACTTCTGATTGCAGATGAGCCGACAACAGCACTGGACGTTACTATTCAGGCGCAGATTATTGATTTGATGAAGAAAATTTCTGTCGAAACGGACTCATCCATTATCCTGATTACCCATGATCTAGGCGTTGTTGCTGACATGGCTAAGCGTGTTGTTGTTATGTATGCAGGTAAAATTATTGAGCAAGGCACCGTAGATGAAATATTCTATGAGCCGCAACATCCATATACATGGGGCTTGCTTCGTTCTGTGCCGCGGTTGGATACGAACACGAATGAGGAGCTTGTACCAATTCCAGGTACGCCGCCAGATTTGTTCGCTCCACCGAAAGGGTGTGCGTTCGCAGCTAGATGTCCGTATGCGATGAATCACTGTTTGGAAGAAGATCCAGCTCATTCCGTGCTATCTGAAACACATTCAGCCGCTTGCTGGCTGCTTCACCCGGATGCGCCGAAGGTTGAACGTCCTGTAGGAGTGGGAGGTAATAGGCATGTCTAAAACATTAGCGAAGTCTGAAAAACCGATTTTGCAAATTCGCAATATGAAGAAGCATTTCAATCTTGGAAACGGCAAGGTTTTGAAAGCCGTAGACAACTTTTCTATAGAAATTAAACGTGGTGAAACGTTTGGACTTGTTGGCGAATCTGGTTGCGGGAAATCCACAGCTGGAAGAACCATCATTAAGCTTTATGATGCAACGGAAGGCGAAGTCATTTTCGATGGCGAAGATGTTCATAAGCTGACAGGGAAAAAGTTGAAGGAATTCAACCGGAATATGCAAATGGTATTCCAAGATCCTTACGCATCCCTGAACCCGCGGATGACGGTAGGAAATATCATTGCTGAAGGTATTGATATCCACGGTCTATACAAAGGTGCCCAGCGCAAAGAGCGTGTTATGGAATTGCTCCGCGCAGTTGGTTTGAATGATGAGCATGCAAGCCGTTTCCCGCATGAATTCTCAGGCGGCCAACGTCAGCGTATCGGGATTGCTCGTGCGCTTGCGATTGAGCCGAAATTCATCATCGCAGATGAGCCGATTTCTGCATTGGACGTTTCCGTACAAGCGCAAGTCGTTAACCTTTTCAAAAGATTACAGAAGGAAATGGGTTTAACGTATTTGTTTATCGCACATGACTTGGCGATGGTTAAGCACATCTCTGACCGAATCGGGGTTATGTACTTAGGGAGCCTTGTTGAAGTAACGACATCCGATGAGCTTTACGCAAAGCCATTGCACCCTTACACACAATCTTTGTTATCTGCGATTCCGATCCCAGATCCAGAAATTGAACGTACGCGTGAGCGTATCATTCTTCAAGGTGATGTGCCGAGTCCGCTCAATCCGCCAAGTGGTTGTCCGTTCCGTACGCGTTGCCCACAAGCGATGGCGAAGTGTGCAGATTCCATGCCGCCAAGCAAAGAAGTGGAACCAAATCACTTTGTAGCTTGTCATTTATACTAATCAGGTTAGCCGTCCCGAAAGGGGCGGTTTTTCCTCGTAGTTAGATAAGCGCATAATTGTAATTAGAAAAAATACAGTTTTGACGATTTCAGAGCTACCGTGTACAATCAAAGGATAGATGTTTTATTTGTTATGAAGAGGAGAAACTGGTCGCATATGCAAATGGAAACTTTTCATTGGAAGAAAAATCAGACTTTGGCGGAAGATTATATAACAGATAAAGGCAACGCGAAATCGTTGTTCCCTTATCATTTTACAAATGCGGAAGATTGGCAAGGTCGTGTCGGTTGGCTAGACGGAGCCGTGAATGCTCCGCATGTCGATCGTAAGCGGCTTGTAGAGGTGCTAGAAGCCTACAATAGACGTGTAGGGAATACAGAAGTGGCACTTGAGCATATCGCGGCATTAGGGGACGGGCAGACGCTTGCTATCGTCGGTGGTCAGCAAGCTGGATTGTTTGGCGGACAGTTAATGATTCTTTACAAAGCCATCACGATTATTCAGTTAGCCCGGGAATGGCGCACCAAGTTGCAGCGCGCAGTTGTCCCGATTTTCTGGATTGCTGGCGAGGATCACGATTTCGATGAAGTCAATCACGTTCATGTGTTGTCGAACACGCAGCACATTGAGAAATTGAAGGTAGAGCATCCTTCCGGCATTAGAACTTCCGTGAGTCGCTTGCCACTGACCTCAGAAGCATGGGAAGAGGCCTTGCATAAGTTAGATCAATCATTAATGGATACGGAATTCAAAGCCTCATTATTAGATAAAATGCGTTCAGCTGTTCAAGATGGAGCGACGCTTTCAGATGCTTTTGCTCGTTGGATGGCGATGCTGTTTGGTGAGTATGGGCTTGTGTTGATCGATGCCGATGAACCTTCGGTTCGTGCATTAGAATCATCTATGTTTGAGAAATTGATCGCGCAGAATGAGTCATTTGCTGCTTCCTTAATGCGCAGTCAAGCTGAAGTTAGCCAAGCGGGATATGGAATACAAGCAGAAATTCATGAGGATGCTGCGAATCTCTTTGTATTCGCTGAAGGTGCGAGGTTGCTGCTTCATCGTGAGGGTGAACTTTTTGCGGATAAGAAAAATACGGTTAAATATTCGAAGGTAGATTTGCTTGCGAAAGCAATGTCGACGCCTGAACAGTTGAGTAATAATGTCATGTCGCGTCCGCTTATGCAGGAATTTCTGTTTCCCGTTCTGGCGACGGTTTTGGGCCCGGGGGAGATTGCTTACTGGGCGCTGACCAAGCAAGCGTTTGAGCATTTTCATATGCGGATGCCGATTGTGGTGCCGCGCTTGGAGTTCACTCTGATCGAAGGTACGATCAAGAAACAGATGGACAAATATGAGCTCACTTTGACGGATGTTCTGGAACGCTTCGATGAGAGGAAACAAGCTTGGTTGGATGCGCAAGACACGCTTCAGCTTAACGAACGCTTCCAGGCTGTTAAGGAATCCTTCTTAAGCACATACGCTCCTCTAGTTGAGTCTCTTGGTGGGATTAATCCGGGCGTCAAGAAACTTGGCGATACGAACCTAGCCAAGATCGTGGAACAAATCGATTACTTGCACCATAAGGCAAGCGAGGCGTCGCATACGCAATTCGATGCTGCAATCAGGCAGCTGGACCGGGTTCGGTTAACGATTTTTCCGTTAGCCAAGCCACAAGAAAGAGTGTATAATGGGTGTGCTTATCTTAATCGTTATGGGAATGTTTGGCTCCAACAATTGCTTGAGACGCCAATACCTGTAGACGGCACGCATCGTATCTATTATTTGTAGGAGGAACGAACATGACAACGGCAACAAATAGTATTGTAACTGATATGGCGCTAGCGCCAGATGGTCATTTGAAAATTGATTGGGTTCAGGCGCATATGCCTGTGTTGAATCGCATTCGTGAGCAATTTGAGAAAGAACAGCCTTTCAAAGGTTTGAAAGTAACAATCTCCTTGCATTTGGAAGCTAAAACAGCTTACTTAGCTAAGGTTGTTAAAGCTGGTGGAGCTGAAGTTACAATCACAGGAAGTAACCCCCTGTCCACGCAAGATGATGTATGTGCGGCGCTTGTTGAAGATGGGATCACGGTATTTGCCAAATACAACCCAAGCCCAGAAGAATACAAAGAGCTACTAATTAAATCCTTGGAATCCAAACCAGATCTCATTATTGATGACGGTGGCGACTTAGTCTCCCTTCTTCACTCGGAACGTAAAGATCTAGCTGTCAATGTGCGCGGTGGTGCTGAGGAAACAACAACGGGTATTCTTCGTTTGAAAGCGATGGAGAAAGAAGGGAAGCTTGGTTTCCCAATGGTTGCTGTTAATGATGCCTATTGCAAATACTTGTTTGATAACCGCTATGGTACTGGCCAATCCGTTTGGGATGGCATTAACCGTACAACAAACCTAGTCGTTGCAGGTAAAACAGTTGTTGTAGTTGGCTATGGCTGGTGTGGTAAAGGTGTGGCTATGCGTGCTAAAGGCTTAGGCGCTAACGTCATCGTGACTGAAATCGATGCGATCAAAGGCGTTGAAGCATATATGGATGGTTTTGCCGTTATGCCAATGATTGAAGCAGCAAAATTAGGTGATTTCTTCGTTACCGTTACTGGAAACCGCGATGTTATCCGTGGCGAACACTACAAAGTGATGAAAGACGGCGCGATCCTATCGAACGCAGGTCATTTCGATGTTGAAGTGAACAAACCTGAGCTAGAAGCTTTGTCTTCCTCCAAGCGCACAGTTCGTCGTAACATTGAAGAGTATCAGCTAACAGACGGTCGCAAAGTGTATATCTTAGCTGAAGGTCGCTTAGTTAACCTTGCTGCTGGAGATGGACATCCGGCTGAAATTATGGATATGACGTTTGCACTCCAAGCGATGTCCTTGAAACATGTGAATGATACGTATCAAACACTAGGAAATACCGTTGTTAATGTTCCTTATGTGCTGGATGAGCAAGTTGCTCGCTTCAAGCTTGAATCCCTAGGTACAAGTGTAGATGCCCTTTCCGATGAGCAAAAGGCTTACCTAGACAGTTGGGATGAGCACTAGAAGATAAATGAAATAATGAAGATGCCCTTTGGTCCACTGATGTGGATTGAAGGGCATTTTCGTTTGAGTTTGTTAGAGAAGAAATTAACTACATGAAATACTTTAATCGAATACAACTACTGTCTGTTGAGCTAACAAACTACGCACTAACCAATCCGCGAAACGACTCGTGACTTGACCCACGGACTGACTCATGAACGGTGATCGGGGGCAAGGAGGGCAAATAGATGGAAATTGTACAGTTAAGTATTATAAAAGTTGCAATTTCTGCCCCGCAAAACTAGCCAACCTCACTGACCAAATCAACCCGCGAGCTCCACCCCAACTCCACAAATACTCTTAAATACCAATCACTCCGCAGCCAGTAACCACTCAAGCCTCACTCCGTTCACACAACCATTCCATCAGTCGCAAAAGACTTTATCTCTTTTATTTCAATCTACATTGTTTCCGTGCAACTTTCGAGTTCGTTATTCCGTTTGAAGGGTGTATATCCTATAAATGGTAATAAGGGGGCGTGTTGCAATGAGAATAAAGAGTAGAGCAAGCTTAGCGGTTGGGGTCGTCTTGTGTATGTTGGTGTTGGGCGCTTTGGCAGGATGCAGCACATCTTCTAAGAGCGAACAATCTGCATCTATGGCAGATTCCAAAGGTGAAATGAACAGCGTCCAAACCTCTGGTGCGACAGCGGATCAGTTTGCCAACAAAGATGTAAACGCAAGTAATGCCGCTCCAGCAGCTATTGCGAAGGAATCCACAACGATAGCTCCAACCACGGAGGGAAAAACCGCTGCGCCAAATGCTGTGATACCGGCAACTGGCAACGATCAAGAAGCAGGCTTCAATCGCAAACTTATTTATCGGGCCAATCTCGTTATGCCGGTCGAAGACTACAGTAGGGCTCAGACCCAGCTGCGGGATCTCGTTGCACTAAGCGGGGCTTACATTTTGCAGTTCTCCGAGAGTGCGAATACGGGTGAAAAGGGTGGGACGTATACGATTAAAGTCGCAGCGAATGGATTTGTATCTATGCTGGACGGCCTAGAAAAGATAAGTCCAGCTCTTCAAAGGAACGTACAAGGACAGGACGTAACGGAAGAGTATGTTGACCTTAGCTCGCGTTTGACGGCAAAACAACTCGTTGAGTCCAGGTTGCTAAGTTTTATGGAAAAAGCATCGAAGACGGATGATTTACTAGCATTTTCGAATGAGCTTGCCAAAGTGCAAGAGGCGATTGAGCAAATCAAAGGTAGAATGCGGTACTTAGATCAAAATGTTTCGTATTCTACAATAGAGCTGCGGATGTATCAACAAACGGGTAAAAAGCCGCTGTTATCTGACCCGAATGAACTAACTTTAGCGGAGCGCGTTGAGAAGGCATGGGGCTCCAGTCTGAATGTATTGATTGCTGTCATGCAAGGCGTCCTCGTTTTCCTCGCAGCCGCGGTGCCGGTTCTAGTCATTTTACTGCTTATTGCCATTCCAATTTGGGTATACAGACGCAAACGGAATGAACGATTAAGGGAATTAAGAATCCACCTGAAAGAACAACAAGTATCTGAAAATGCACTTGAAGTTACGGAACAAGGAACAAAAGGCACAGAATAGACCCAAAAAACGAAATAAATTTAATTAATCCTGCTAACTAAGCAGGATTTCTTTTATTTTTAGCGAATTATGATTCAAATGTGGTGAAAAGTGGTACAAAGTGGAGGGAAAGGGGGGCTTGATGCTATGTTTATGGGAGAATATCAACATAGCATTGATGAGAAAGGCCGAATGATCGTACCGGCTAAATTCCGTGAAGCCCTTGGCGAAGCTTTTGTCATCACACGTGGTCTTGATCAGTGCTTATTTGTATATCCGCAATCCGAATGGTTAATTCTCGAACAGAAGCTGAAAGCATTGCCATTAATGAAGTCAGATGCACGTGCATTTACCCGGTTTTTCTTCTCTGGTGCCACAGAATGTGAGCTTGATAAGCAAGGCAGAGCCAACATTCCGAGCAATCTTATCGACCATGCCAAGTTAGAGAAAGATTGTGTTGTCATCGGAGTTTCTAATCGTGTGGAGATTTGGAGTAAGCAAGTTTGGGAAAGCTATGCCAATGAGTCTGAACAATCATTTAATGAAATAGCAGAGAAGCTGGTCGATTTTAATTTTGATCTATAGAAATTTTGAGTAAAGAATAGGCTTACGAAGTCAGTTTTGCCAAGGCGAAACTTTTAGGAGGACAACTAGTGTTTCATCATGTGACTGTACTTAAAGAAGAATCTGTAGAAGGTTTACATATAAAACCAGATGGTGTGTACGTGGATTGTACGATGGGAGGCGCGGGGCATAGCTCGTTAATCGCATCCAAACTAGGACCAGAGGGGCTGCTCATTGCCCTTGATCAAGACGATATTGCTTTAGCTAATGCGCAGACGGTGCTTGCTCCTTATCTAGACCGCGTAGCGATCATCAAAAGCAACTTTAGAGAAATCGAACATGTACTTCGCGGTGTGCCCAAAGCAATGAAGGATGGCAGGCCCCAGGTTGATGGCATTCTGTTCGATTTAGGTGTATCATCTCCACAGTTGGATGATGGTGATCGCGGATTCAGTTACAACCATGATGCTGAACTTGATATGAGAATGGATCGGGATACAGAACTGACGGCCAAAACGATCGTTAATGAATGGCCAGCTGACAAAATTGCTAAAGTGTTATTCGAATATGGGGAAGAAAAGTTCTCGAGACGAATTGCTGGTGTCATTGTAGAAGCAAGAGAGAAGAAGCCGATTGAAACAACGGGAGAACTCGTGGAATTGATCAAAGAAGGGATTCCAGCTGCCGCAAGACGGACAGGGGGGCACCCGGCCAAACGAAGCTTCCAAGCGTTACGAATCGCTGTGAATGACGAGCTGGGCGCATTTGAAGAAGCGCTGCAACAATCACTTGATTGTTTGGCGCCTCAAGGACGCATTGCAGTCATTACATTTCACTCCTTAGAGGATCGCATTTGCAAACAATTTTTTGTGAAAAATGTGGAAAAATGTACGTGCCCGCCTGCTTTTCCAATGTGTGTATGTGAGAAGCTTGGGGATTTGAAGCTCGTTACACGGAAACCGATTCTACCTAGTGAACATGAATTAGAAGTCAATCAAAGAGCCAGATCGGCGAAATTAAGAATAGCAGAAAAGCTTTGACCAAGGGAGGAATAAGCGATGTCATATATTCAAGGCAATTTGGCACTTGATCCGAAACGGAAACCGAATTCTGGGCAACGTGTGAAGATAAAAGAAACAACGAAGGTTGTTTATCGCAACTCCTCATTGCCAGCGCAAGAGAAAATGCTCTATTTATTCACAGTCGTACTCTGTGTTATTGTTGCAGGTGTAATCATTTGGCGGTTTGCTGCGATCTATCAGATGAATGCGAATATTTTGAAAATGCAAGGTGAAATCCGTGAAATTCAAGCGCAGAACAGTGCGCTCAAACAAGAAGTAGAGAAGTTGCAAAGTCCTGATCGTTTAAAAGAGGAGGCAGTACGCCTCGGGTTTAATTTACAAGATACGAAGCAAGGTAATGTTGTCGCTCAATCATCTTCATCTACGAAGACGAAATCTAGTACTACTACTGCAACAACGAGTGGGAAAAATACGAAAACAGCTTCTAAACCGTAACAGGCAGGTACTCATATGACAAAAAAAATTAAGTTACGTTCTTTGCTACTTGGAGGGTTTTTTACCCTTCTTTTTGTTGTCCTCATGGTTAAAGTCTATTGGATTCAAGTAGTAGATGCTTCTTGGTTGCTAGAGAAAGCAGAGAAGCGATGGGAAACAGATAAAGTACTGGCCCCTGTACGCGGTTCAATTTTGGATCGCAACGATAAGGTGCTTGCTGTAGAAGCAACCGCTTATACGATTGCACTGAATCCGAAAGTGATTGATGCGTTGCACATTGCTGAGGATGTGACGCAGGGGCTGGCTGACATTTTGAAAGAATCTGAAGCATCCCGTGCAGAGCTAGTTGATAAAATCCGCAAGTTTTCGACAAAAAGGAATTTGGACGGAACGGATTTCGCTGCGAACGTCGAAGTGAGAAATGAAGGCTGGAAGATTGAGAAAGAGAAAGCGGATCAAGTTCGCGCGCTCATTACCAATTTGCAAACGAAACTGGGCACCAAGAAAAGTGTGGGTATCTCGATTTTGGAAGATGAAAGGAGATACTATCCTGGTGAAACTTTGGCTTCCCATATTCTGGGGTATACGAATAAAGAAGGCGAAGCCGCACTTGGGATGGAGCTTAAACTCAACGATACGCTGCAAGGCGTTCCCGGTATGCTAAGCTATGAAAAGGATGGTAAAGGGGTGGAACTTCCCGATGCCAAAGTCAACTTTAAACCTGCGGAAGATGGAAAAAATGTCAGACTGACAATCGACAAAAACATACAGTTTTATCTAGAGAGCGCGTTAGCCAAAGTAAATGACAAATGGCACCCGAAAAGCCTGACAGCCATTGCTGTTGATCCGAAGACTATGGAAATTCTTGGTATGGCAAATACACCGAGTTTTAATCCGAATACGTACTGGAATTACGATCCACAGAAAGATTTTAGAAATGGCGCCGTCGCTTCTCGGTATGAACCTGGGTCTACGTTTAAACTAGTTACCCTTGCGGGAGCTGTGGAAGAGGGACTGTTTAATCCCGCAGAAACCTATCAATCCGGGGCGATTAAAGTCTCAGACCGTATACTCCATGACCACAATCTCGTTGGTTGGGGGAAAATTACTTTCTTAGAAGGATTGAAGAGGTCAAGTAACGTTGCTTTTGTGAAGCTAGGCATAGAGAAACTAACGCAGAATAAACTGCGTGATTATATTAATAAGTTCGGATTTGATCAAAAAACGAATATTGATATGCCAGGTGAAGTTAAAGGGCTTATTGATATGAAATATCCCTCTGAGTATGCAACAGCAACCTACGGGCAAGGGAAAGTCGTTGTAACGGCTATCCAACAAACCGCAGCGTATGCAGCGATTGCAAATGGTGGGAAATTGATGTGGCCGCACATTGTGAAAGACATTCTTGATCCCAAAACAGGCAAAGTTATCACGGCGTATGAACCACAAGTAATTAGACAAGTTGTGAGTCCGCAAACGGCAACGCAAGTGAGCGGGTATTTGGAACAAGTCGTATCTGACCAAGAAGTAGGGACTGGTAAGCTTGCTTACATGGAAGATTATCGCATTGCTGCCAAGACGGGGACAGCCAATATCGTACTTCCTGGTGAAAAAACGTACTCTTCCGATACGTGGGTTATCTCTTTTATTGGCTATGCGCCCGTTGAGGATCCACGGATTCTAATCACCTTGATCGCTGATCAGCCTGATCTAGGCGGAAACTATCATTTGGGCGGACAAGTGCTAGCGCCAGCATTTAAAGAAATTGTTGGTGAGTCTTTGCAATATATGGGCGTTGCCTCCAGTAAGAAGCCGAAAACGATCACCAAAGAAGCGAATCGCCTTAATGTACCTAATATGATGGATGTTACTTCGACAAGTGCGAAAGACACTGCCAAAGATATTGGCCTATCGCTCGAAGTGTTTGGAAAAGGTGAGAAAGTGGTCGATCAGTTCCCGAAGGCGGGGACACAGATTTTATCAACGCAGCATATTTATGTTGCCATGCAGCCTGTTGAGGAGATGCCGCTTCCGAATCTAGTAGGCAGATCGCTTCGAGATGCGGTTGAAACGTGTTCCTTTTTCAAAATTGACTGTCAAACTTCAGGAGAAGGCTACGTGTCGGAACAATCCGCTGACGGAGAAGGGCGTGGCGTCACGCTGCAACTTAAACCACTAGGTAATAACGCAGACACAACAAGCGGTTCGAGCCCTGTTGCAACACCTGGAAGTACACCGACACCGTCAGCAACGCCGAGTGTCAAAACGGAAACACAACGTACGACAGCAAGTAAGCAACGTTAATGAACAGCTTGTTCTAACCCCTGTTTGTCCCGAATAGTCATGTTAGGAATGAACATGACAATAGTGGGAAGGGAGACTGAACGTTCATGCGGGCTTCTAACGTTACCGTTCGTCGGAGATTGTTTACGGCGTTAATTATTGGAACTGTCATCTTTACTGCACTTATCATCCGCTTAGCTTATGTCCAGCTTGTAATTGGACAAGATCTAGCGAAGAAGGCTGAGGACAGTTGGCGAAGAGAAATCGCATTTGCCCCGAAGCGGGGTGAAATTCAAGATCGCAACGGGTTGACTTTGACTTATAGTATGAGCACGCCGACGATTATCGCCATTCCCGTGCAGATTCAAGATGCCCGTGCCACGGCTGCTAAGCTTGCAGAAGTGCTAGAAGGCAACGAAGAAGATATTTACAAACAAATTACCAAAAAAACGTCGCAAAACAATATAAGACCCTCTGGCCGTAAGATTTCGATTGAGAAGGCACAAGAGGTCAGAAAACTAGAATTGCCAGGTATCGTCGTAGCCGAAGATAATAAACGTTATTATCCCTATGGGTCATTAGCGGCACATATCCTTGGATTTGCGGGAATTGATAAAGGGTTGACGGGAATCGAATCGAAGTATAATTCACAGTTGACTGGTTTGGCAGGCAATATTGCCTATATGACGGACGCAGCTGGCCGGAAATTAGCTGGCACAACGGATACGTACACGCCACCCAAAGATGGGCTCAACGTGAAATTGACCATCGATAGCCATTTGCAGTCGGTGATGGAACGTTCGCTTGATCAAGCGATGGTACAATATCAAGCGCAGAATGTCATTGCGATCATGATGGATCCGAATACCGGAGAGATCTTATCGAT
The DNA here is from genome assembly GCF_059691955.1 of Paenibacillus sp. J22FR83. Lineage (NCBI taxonomy): Bacteria > Bacillati > Bacillota > Bacilli > Caryophanales > Paenibacillaceae > Paenibacillus > Paenibacillus sp. J22FR83. Next base: position 150,419 of record NZ_JCAUAM010000011.1, on the reverse strand, counting down.
GGGCAGCCGCCCAACCTATGATCCAGGCAATTATACGGAGTCGCCGGCGGAGACGTATAATCGAAATTTACCGATTTGGAAAACGTATGAGCCTGGTTCTACTTTCAAGATTATTACGCTTGCTGCAGCGCTGGAAGAGAAGAAAGTTGATCTCAAGAATGAACAGTTCTTTGATCCAGGTGCCATTGAAGTTGGCGGTGCTCGGTTGCGTTGTTGGAAGCGTGGTGGACATGGCAGCGAAACGATGTTGCAAGTTGTTCAGAACTCTTGTAACCCAGGGTTTGTCGTGATGGGACAGCGGTTGGGGAAAGAGAAATTATTTGATTATATTTCCCGATTTGGTTTTGGTAAGAAGACGGGAATTGACCTTGGCGGTGAAGAGAATGGGATTATGTTCAAACCATCGCAAGTAGGGCCTGTGGAATTGGCAACAACCGCATTCGGACAAGGGGTTTCGGTTACGCCAATCCAACAAATTACAGCGGTGTCCGCAGCCATTAATGGCGGCAAGTTGTTTAAGCCCTATGTGGCGAAGTCGTTCTCCAATCCAGATACGGGTGAAGTTGTCGATGTGGTCGAGCCTGAACTCGTGCGTAATGTCATCTCGGAAGATACGTCCAGACAAGTGCGTGAGGCGCTTGAGAGCGTTGTAGCGAAGGGGACAGGGCGGAATGCCTTTATTGATGGCTACCGTGTAGGCGGGAAAACAGGAACAGCCCAGAAGGTTATCAATGGACGTTATTCACCTGATGAGCATATCGTATCATTCATTGGTTTTGCGCCAGCGGATAATCCGAAGATTGTTGTGTATGCAGCTGTGGATGATCCGAAAGGCATTCAATTCGGTGGCTTGATTGCAGCTCCATTGGTCAGAGATATCATGGCGGATGCGCTGCGTTACATGAAGGTTGAACCGGACAAAAATCAGCTTGATAAAGAATATCGTTATGGTGAAATTCCAGTCGTTGAAGTTCCGGACTTGGTTGGAGCGTCAGTTGATGATATATTAGAAGACCTGAATATGAATTTTAAGCTCGCCAAATCAGGAAATGGGAAATATGTTATCTCGCAAGCGCCTAAAGCAGGTTCACGTGTGGATCAGGGTTCAACGATTCGAATTTTCTTATCTAATGTGGATCCAGAGAAATAGCGATTTTACACATGTCTCAAAAAAAGATTCACGAATAAGACATGTTTAGCTTTTCTACTCGCATAAAATTGTCCATAATAGATAGATAAATCTAGGAAGAGAGGGTTGCTTATGAAACTGCAGGAGCTTGCTTCCGCACTGCTCATTACCCATATACATGGCGATAAAGACACGGAGATCACGGGAATTGAGGCAGACTCTCGTAAAGTAAAACAAGGGGATTTGTTTCTGTGCATCCCTGGGCTGACAGCTGATGGTCATGACTATGCCCCCAAAGCGATTGCGCTCGGGGCTTCTGCGCTTGTAACAGAGAGAGTGCTGGACGTACCTGTCCCTCAACTAGTTGTGAAGGATGCGAGATATGCGATGGCTGCTCTTTCTGCGCATTTTTTCGGATACCCAAGTAAAGAACTTAAGATTATCGGCATTACGGGGACGAATGGTAAAACGACATCTACGTATATTTTAGAGAAAATCATGGCAGATCAAGGCAATGTGACAGGCTTAATGGGTAATATTCATATCAAAATTGGCGATGACTACATAGAAAATAAAGCGACGAATACACAAGAAGCTTTGGAACTGCAACGTATTCTAAGGAAAATGGCTGACGCCGGGACAGATTATTGTATCATGGAAGTCTCTTCTCATGGTCTTGCTATGGGTCGAGTGAAAGGGATACAGTTCCGGTCAGGGATATTTACGAATCTGACACAGGATCATTTGGACTATCACAAAACAATGGAGGGCTATGCGGCAGCGAAAGGGCTGCTGTTCTCACGACTTGGGAATGGTTTCTCGGCGGATCCGAGTGCTCGTCAATATGCGATCCTGAATGCGGATGATGAAGCTTCAGAGACGTTTCATCGCTTAACAGCTGCCCAAGTGATTACGTATGGGATTGAGAACGATTGTGATGTGCGTGCTTCCGACATTCGGATGACGTCCCAAGGAACTGAGTTTCAGTTGCATTCTTTTGCAGGAGAAACTTCTATTCACATGCAGTTGGTAGGGAAATTCAATGTGTACAATGTGCTTGGGGCGATCGCTGCGGCCTTGGCTGAAGGCATTCCACTGGAGGCAATCCGTGCGAGCGTAGAGCGTATCGCAGTCGTAGAAGGCAGAATGGAAGTTGTTAACGAGGGCCAGGATTATCTGGTCTTGGTTGACTATGCGCATACGCCTGATGGTTTGGAGAATGCTCTTTCTACGGTAAGTGAATTTGCTGAAGGTAAGATTATTACCGTATTTGGCTGTGGTGGGGATCGTGATAAAACGAAGCGTCCTCTCATGGGGAAAGTAGCAGCCCATTATAGTGATCTTCTTTATGTGACGTCGGATAATCCGCGAACGGAAGATCCAGACGGGATATTGGCAGATATTGAGCCAGGGCTCAAAGAAGTTAATTACCCTGCAAATCAGTATATTTTGTTGGCTGATCGTAAAAAAGCGATACAAAAGGCTATTGAAGGGGCAGGCCCTAAAGATGTAATATTGATAGCGGGAAAAGGCCACGAAACGTATCAGGATATCATGGGTGTCAAGCATGATTTCGACGATCGTTTGGTGGCTAAGGCTGCGATAAAGGGGAGAACACAGTGATCCAGCGTACATTAGGTCAAATAGCAACGATGCTCCACAGCGAGGTGTCGGGTGTTCATGGTGACATTTTGATTAAGGGAGTGTCTACGGATACGCGTTCGATTCAGGCTGGCAGTTTGTTTATCCCGCTAATCGGAGAGAATTTTGATGGTCATCAATATGCGCAAGATGCGTATCAAAAAGGGGCTGCGGCTATTCTCTGGCAAGCCGACCATGGTCCGGCGCCAAGCGATATCCCTTGTATTCAAGTTGATAATACACTTGAAGCTCTTCAGGGGTTGGCCAAAGCTTACCGCCAAGCGCTCTCCGTGCGCATTATCGGTATAACCGGGAGCAATGGGAAGACAACAACCAAAGACTTGGTTGCAGCTGTCCTAGGAAGCACTTACAAGGTTCATAAAACAAAGGGAAACCTGAATAACCATATTGGTTTACCGCTCACGCTCCTGCTGCTTGAAGAAACGACGGAATTTGCCGTCGTAGAAATGGGCATGAGTGGACGCGGCGAAATTGCTTTGCTGTCTGAAATCGCAGAGCCAGAAGTTGCCATCATCACCATGATCGGTGAATCGCATATGCTTCAACTTGGTTCAAGAGATGAAATTGCTCGTGCCAAGGCTGAAATCGTGACAGGTATGCCTGCCAATAGCTTGCTCATCTATAACGGGGATGAACCTTTGATTGAGCAAGCATTAAGTGAACTGGCGCTGCCGACAGGCTTCAAGCGCGTTCGTTTCGGCCAAGGCCACGATAACGATCGTTACCCAACGGCTATCCGAATGGATGCGGATGGTGCTTATTTCACCATCAATTCCCCTGGATATGCGGAATTGTTTATACCTCTGCTTGGCACACACAACGTCGTGAACACGCTAGCGGCTATTGCCGTCGGCGAGACCTTCGGCGTCACGCCAAGTGCAGTTGCAGCGGGGCTTCGCGCGCTGCAGATGACAAGCATGCGCATCGAGAAGCTCACGGCAGCCTCTGGGCTGACCGTGCTTAACGATGCGTACAACGCCTCCCCCGCCTCGATGCGGGCGGCGATTGCCCTGACCGAGCAGCTGAGCGGCTTCGGTCGGAAGTTCCTCGTGCTCGGCGACATGCTGGAGCTTGGCGAGCACGAAGAGCAGTTCCATCGCGGCATTGGCGCGATGTTGTCCCCGGAACGTGTAGACTACGTCTTCACGTTCGGGCGTCTTGGCCGCTTCATCGCGGATGAAGCGACTAACGCTTTTCCGCAGGCGCAGGTGCGCGCCTACGACGACAAGGCGCAGCTCGCGGAGGAGCTCGCAGCGCTTGCAAGCGCCGAGGATCTCGTGCTCGTGAAGGGCTCGCGCGGGATGCGCCTTGAGCAGGTTGTCCAAAGTTTATTAGCCTAATCAGCTAATTCGTTTGCAATACATGAAATCGAGTGACGGAAATGAGCAGGGGGAACCAACGTGGAAAACGCGGTATTATTAACAATGGGTGTGGCATTTGTGCTTGCGCTAATCATGGGGCCATTATGCATACCTATTTTGAGAAGGATGAAATTTGGACAGCAGATTCGTGAGGATGGCCCGCAAGGACATCTCAAGAAGCAAGGTACACCAACGATGGGCGGCGTCATTATTTTACTCGCGCTTTCCTTGGCTACACTTCGTTTTGCTGATAAAAATACAGATTTACTCATTTTATTAATAGCTTCCTTAGGTTATGGACTTGTTGGTTTTCTTGATGACTATATCAAAATTATTTTCAAGCGTTCCTTAGGGCTTACAGCGAAACAAAAACTTTTTGGTCAATTATTGATTTCAGCTATTGTCTGTTATTTACTCGTAATGCAAGGACACAGCACAGATATTTATGTGCCATTTGTATCGTATCATTTGAATGCAGGCTGGTTGTACTTTCCGTTAATGGCCATTTTGATGCTAGGCGCTTCGAATGCCGTTAACTTTACAGATGGCTTGGACGGCTTGTTAGCGGGGACAAGTGCAATTGCATTTGGTGCTTACACGATCATTGCCATGAACAATACGCAGCCAGAAGCAGCTATCTTCTCCGCAGCCATGGTTGGCGCTGTGCTTGGATTCCTCGTCTTCAATGCGCATCCAGCCAAAGTCTTCATGGGTGACACGGGCTCATTGGGAATCGGAGGCGGACTTGTTGCCGTGGCCATCCTAACGAAAGCAGAACTCCTTCTTGCTATTATTGGCGGAGTATTCTTAGTTGAAATTTTATCCGTCGTGATCCAAGTTGTTTCTTTCAAAACAAGGAAGAAACGTGTGTTCAAAATGAGTCCAATCCACCATCACTTTGAATTGGTTGGATGGTCTGAGTGGCGAGTTGTTATTACTTTCTGGGTCGTAGGTCTCGTACTTGCTCTGCTCGGATTATATATGAATGAGGTGTTGTAGAACATGAAGCATCCGCGGGATTATCGTGGACTTGAAGTGATCGTACTTGGCTTGGCTCGCAGCGGTGTCGCTGCAGCTAAGCTTTTTCATCAAAAAGGAGCTCTCGTCACTGTCAATGACAAAAAGGAACGAAGCGCGTGCCCTGAAGCCGACGAACTGGAGGCTCTGGGTATTTCTGTTGTATGTGGGTTTCATCCGGAGTCCCTTGTACATGAAGGGGTTGCGCTAGTTGTTAAGAACCCAGGAATTCCCTATTCGGTAGATCCTATTCGAAGAGCAGAACAGCTGGGAATTGAAGTTGTAACCGAAGTTGAGGTCGCCTATCAATTTTGTGAAGCACCAATTATCGGGATTACAGGCTCCAATGGGAAAACGACAACAACTACGCTTATTGGGTTAATGCTGGATTCGGCAGGTTTGAAGCCTGTGGTAGCCGGAAACATTGGCCGTGCTTTAACGGAAGCAGCACCTGAGGTGACTGCTGAGAATTGGATGGTTGTTGAATTAAGTTCTTTTCAATTAAAAGGGACAACAGCATTTCGTCCAAACATTGGCTTGCTGCTGAATATTTACGAAACACACTTGGACTATCATGGCTCTATGGACGATTATGTCGCTTCGAAAGCTAAGATTTTTGCAAATCAAACGGAAGACGATACCGCTATATTGAATTGGGATCACGACGTATGCCGCCGACTCATGCCTAATTTAAAGGCGAAACAATTTCATTTCTCAAGGGAAACTAAGCTTGATTATGGCGTGTATTTGGATGGTGAGACGAACTGTCTGGTGTATGCGAACGGGCAGGGTGCCATTCAAACCATCATGCCAGCTTCGGACATGGGCATACCAGGCAGCTTTAACGTGGAGAATGCGCTGGCAGCCGCTGCAGCGGCCATTACAGCTGGTGTATCCCTAGACGTGATTGCTCAAGTATTACGCAGCTTTCGGGGCGTAGAACACCGTCTCGAGCTCGTGAGAGAGCTAGAAGGTGTAACCTTTTATAATAACTCGAAAGCAACGAATTCCTCGGCTACAATCAAGTCGATTGAAGTTTTCGAACAACCGGTTATCCTGATTGCCGGCGGTTTAGATCGCGGTTCGGATTATATGGAACTACTGCCAACCTTCCGCGAGCAGATCAAAGGGGTTGTCACATTAGGGCAAACGAAAGAAAAAATCAAGCATATTGCCGAATTGGCAGGGATTAGCAAGGTACAAACCGTCGATACTGCTAAGGATGCTGCGGACGCGGTTGAACAAGCCGTTCAGCTTGCTTGGCAAATGAGTGAGGGAGGAGACGTAGTTCTTCTTTCACCCGCATGTGCAAGCTGGGATATGTTTCCATCCTTTGAGGACAGGGGACGCATGTTTAGGGAGTCCGTGCATAACCTTTAAGTAGGGCTTATCCAACTTGTATAGGGAGGCCCACAACTGACAAAGAGGTGTCTGTAATGGGTAAAGCACGCTCCGCTCCTGACATTTGGATTATTATTCCGACCTTGCTGCTTTTGACAATCGGCGTTATTATGGTCTACAGCGCAAGTAGTGTACTTGCATTTCGTGAATTCGGTGATTCTTTTTATTATTTAAAAAGGCAGCTGATTTTCGCAGTTTTAGGCATTGTTGCCATGTTCTTTACCATGAACGTTGATTATTTAGTTTGGAAACGATTTGCGAAGTTAGCCTTGTTTGTTTGCTTTGGTATGTTGGTTATTGTACTGATTCCTGGTATCGGCGTTATTCGTGGCGGTGCCAGAAGTTGGCTGGGTATCGGTGCTTTCGGGATTCAACCTTCTGAATTTATGAAAATAGGGATGATTCTGTTTCTTTCCAAAATGCTTTCCGAAAATCAGTCCAAGATAACATTGCTAACCAAAGGGTTGTTGCCGCCACTAGGTATTATGGGGTTGGCATTCGGGCTAATTATGCTGCAGCCGGATTTAGGAACTGGGGTCGTGCTTGTTGGTGCCTCTCTTCTCATTATATTTACGGCTGGTGCGAGATTGCTTCATCTTTCCTATCTAGGTATGATAGGGGTTGCGGGTTTTATTGGTCTCGTTATTGCCGCACCCTATCGTCTTAAGCGAATAACTGCCTTTCTCGATCCTTGGCAGGACCCGCTGGGCGCTGGTTATCAATCTATTCAATCCTTATATGCGATTGGACCTGGCGGATTAGTAGGACTTGGACTTGGGATGAGTCGGCAAAAGTATAGTTATTTACCTGAGCCGCAAACCGATTTTATTTTTTCTATTATCGCTGAAGAGCTTGGTTTTATTGGCGGTACGTTGGTTCTGCTGCTCTTTACCATTCTAGTATGGCGAGGAATGCGTGCAGCGATTACGGCACCGGATACATTTGCCAGCTTAATTGCAGTAGGCATTATCGGCATGATCGCCGTTCAAGTTATTATTAACATCGGCGTAGTTATTGGCATGTTCCCGGTAACAGGTATTACGCTGCCTTTCATAAGTGCAGGGGGGTCGTCGCTGACACTCATGCTGACATCCGTCGGCATCTTGCTTAATATATCCCGCTATTCGAGGTGACAGGGGAATGAAGACAATTGTATTTACCGGAGGTGGCTCCGCAGGCCATGTTACCCCTAATCTAGCGCTGATGCACAAGCTGAAGCAGCTAGGTTGGGATGTTAAATACATAGGCTCGGCTACAGGTATTGAAAAAGAGATTATTGATCGAGAAGGGGTTCCCTTTTACCCGATTTCTTCTGGGAAATTGCGTCGATATTTTGATCTCAAAAATATAAAAGATCCATTCAAAGTCATGAAAGGTGTTTATGAATCGTATCGGTTACTTAAACGTTTGAAGCCCGCCATTGTCTTTTCGAAAGGCGGGTTCGTTTCCGTTCCAGTTGTTCTAGGAAGTCGTATGAACAATATCCCAGTTATTATCCATGAATCCGATATGACGCCTGGACTTGCGAATAAAATTTCCATTCCTTTTGCAACGAAAGTCTGTGTGACATTTCCTGAATCCCTTCCGCACATTAAGGGTGGTAAGTCTGTTCTTACTGGCTTGCCGATCCGTGAACATATGAATAGTGGTAAAGCAACACATGCGCTTCAGCTTTGTGATTTCCATACGCAGAAACCAGTGATTTTAGTCATGGGAGGTAGTTTGGGGTCGCAGGTACTGAATCAAGCAGTACGGGCTAACTTAAGTCGATTACTCCCGCAATTTCAGATCGTGCATTTGTGTGGCAAAGGAAATATATCGGAAGAGCATCTTTCTACCCGTGGTTACAAGCAATTTGAATACTTGAACGAAGAGTTGCCTGATGTGATGGCGATGACGAATCTCGTTATTTCGCGTGCAGGTGCAACGTCGATCTTTGAGTTTCTAGGTTTAGAGAAACCTATGCTGTTAATTCCGTTATCCCGTCAAGCCAGTCGAGGTGATCAAATACTGAATGCAGCGTCCTTTCAGAAGGCCGGTTATGCCGATGTCATTCAGGAAGAAGACTTAACCGCTGAGAAGCTTGCCGATCACGTCGAAGCGCTTTACAAGGAACGTGAGATCTATAAAGCAGCGATGCAATCACGTAATGAGAGTGATGCTGTAGCTGCTATCGTTAAATTGATTGAAACGCATAGCCATTCGTTGTGATTTTGTTAAACCGTATAGGCGATTGTCACACTCTAACCGATTTTACATAAACTACACTATAACCGTGACAGACACCTAAGGCTTCATAAAGTGAACAAGGAACGAAGAACGGCCGACTTCGCTCCCATCCTTATGAATGAAATGGAAGAACTTGTATGATCCAAATCTTACATCTCAACATTTCGCCCTACGTTCTGTGAAGGAGGTTTTCCCATGCAGAAGTTAATAGCCGACTTAAAGGCATCCAATATTGGCGAGATAAGAACGAATGAACGATTAGCTCCATATACCACTTGGAAAATCGGCGGTCCGGCTGATTGCTTGATTATTCCCCATTCCAAAGAGCAGGTAGCTGCTGCCATCAAGTTTCTTTATGAGCGCGGCGTACCTTGGACAGTAATTGGCAGGGGCTCTAACTTGCTTGTCGGAGATAAAGGAATTCGAGGTGTCGTGATTAAGTTAGGTCATGCGCTAGATACCCTCCGATTTGAAGGTTCGATGGTCTACGCAGGAGGTTCCTATTCGTTCATTAAATTGTCCGTACTCGCAGCCAAAGAAGGTTTGACCGGACTGGAGTTTGCTTCAGGAATCCCCGGTACTGTGGGAGGCGCCGTCTACATGAATGCAGGGGCTCACGGGTCCGATGTGTCACGCATACTCAAGCAGGCTGAAGTCATCCTGGATACAGGGGAATTGGTCGTTATGCAGGCAGAAGATTTACAATATGCTTATCGACATTCTATTTTGCACACATTGCCTGGCATTGTAACAGAAGCTGTCTTTGAATTACAGGTTGGAGACCGCAACGAAATCGCAGGGGCTATGGCTGCTTATCGTGATCGGCGTTTACGTACGCAACCTTTGCAATTAGCTTGCGCAGGAAGCGTATTCCGTAACCCCGAAGGGGGCTTTGCAGCAAAGCTCATCGAAGAAGCAGGCCTGAAAGGCAAACGTGTCGGTGGAGCAGAGATCTCTATGCTTCACGCCAATTTCATTGTTAACACGGGAGAAGCTACAGCCGAGGACGTTCTTACTCTTATCAACGAAGTACAGCTGATCGTAGAGCAATCGTACGGTATTAAGCTAGTACCTGAGGTTCTGGTAATGGGTGAGAGGTAAATCGGAGGTGGAATTTTGGAGAAGCTCGTTATCGAAGGTGGAAGACCTCTTACGGGAGCCATCCAGATACACGGCGCTAAAAACGCCGCATTACCCATATTAGCTGCGTGCTTACTTGCGAGTGGTACGCATACTTTGCACAATGTTCCTAATCTGCTCGATATCGACACCATGTTGCGTATTCTACGATCACTTGGTTGTCGAGCCGAGCAGCAAGGAGATACGGTAACCATTACAACATCCACAGTTCATTCCTCCCACATCCCCGAAGAATTGATGGGTCAGATGCGATCTTCCATCTTTCTCATGGGTCCGCTTCTCGCTAGATTCGGCAGTGTCACTGTGTATCAACCTGGTGGCTGTGCAATCGGCGAACGTAAAATCGACTTGCATCTCAAAGGTTTACAGGCTCTAGGAGCCGATATTGAAGAATTCTCTAATAGAATTGTCTGTTCTGCCGAAACCTTGCAAGGGAATGAGATCTTCTTGGACTTCCCAAGCGTTGGGGCGACAGAGAATATCATGATGGCTGCTGTGAAAGCAGAAGGTACGACAACGATTTATAACGCTGCACGCGAGCCAGAGATACAGGATTTGCAAAACTTCCTGAATGCGATGGGCGCTGATATAATTGGAGCAGGAACGGATACAATCACAATTCGTGGTGTCACTGCTTTAACTCCTTGCACGTACCGGATAATTCCAGATCGTATTGTTGCAGGAACTTTCCTAGTTGCTGCAGCGGCTACCAAAGGTAATATTACTTTGGAAAGAGTAAACCCTGCTCATTTAACATCGGTTATCCATGTGCTTAAGCGTGCAGGTGTTCAAATCATCGCAGACGGTGATATAATACATGTAAGCTGCAAGGCAAGACCCAAGGCAGTTGAACGTATCGTGACGTCGCCTCATCCTTCTTTCCCTACGGATTTACAATCACAAGTCATGGTACTTTTATCTCTAGCAGATGGACTAAGTGTGATGAAAGAAACGATATTTGAAGGTAGATTTAAGCACGTGGATGAATTGTCTCGGATGGGGGCAGACATACGCGTAGATATGAATTCAGCCTTTATCCGTGGTGTGCCGAGGTTGTATGGTGCTACAGTTGAAGCGACTGATTTACGAGCTGGTGCTGCTCTTGTAATTGCCGGTTTAGCTGCGCATGGCACAACGATCGTTGAGCAAATTCATCATATCGATAGAGGGTATGATAGGATCGAACATATGTTAGTCAGACTAGGGGCTTCTGTGCGTCGACAAGCGCCGGTTCCCAGTGAGTAATAGTTTGTGTGACAATCGCGTATCCCTTCCTGCATGCAGGAGGGGATTCACGATATTCATTGGTATCGGTCAAATGAATCGATATAAATATAATTAGGTGGTGCACCCTCTTGTCCGAAGATAACAAAGTACCAACGTTGCCAGTACCTAAGCCGCGTGCGCGTACGAATCGGAAGCTGCTCTCTTTTTTGATTATTTTTTTCCTAACGGTTCTCGTTATATTGTTTTTCCAGTCTTCACTTAGTCGAATTAGTCGGATTGAAGTAGAGGGGAATGTACTATTAGCATCTGACGCAATTGGACAAGCTACCCAAGTTGCAGTGGGTGATCATTTTTTTGCAGTGACCTCTAAGACGATTGAACAGCGGCTCTCTGGGATGCCTATGATCAAGAGTGCTGACGTGACCAAAATGTTTCCCGGTCTCATCCACATTCAAGTTGAAGAGTTTCCTAAAGTAGCATTTCAGATAGATCCTAACGGTAAAAAGCAAGCTGTGCTCGCAGATGGCAATGTGATTGATCTCCCAGCTGGCAGCGGTATTCCGCTCGACATGCCCATCTTGACCGGTTGGACGGATACAGATCCGAATAAAGCGGCGCTGTGTAAAGTGCTAGGAGAAATCCCGCAGAGTGCCTTGTCAGACGTATCAGAGATTAAGCCGGATCCATCGGAATCGTACCCTGACAAAATTAAGATTTACACACGCTCGCAATTTGAAGTCCATACAACCATTGCTTACCTGCCTGATAGAATTGATAACTTGCCGGGGTACATTGCTGGACTAGCGGAGGATCACATCTCTAATGGCGTCATCACGATGCTTGAAGTTGAATACCATACACCTTTCGCAACAAGTGGAGATTCTAAAGTAGATTCCAAAACAGATCCTAAGTCAACACCGAAATCTACGCCGAAATCTACACCAAAGCCATAACATCCGATATTGTGCCGAGATGTTTACAAAAAATCGTAGCAGAGACTACTCAATCTCTGAAAAAAATGTTAAAATTAGTTTTATGGTTAAATAGGCTCTATCTGCATACTCTATTTTTTCTTGTATTTACTAGACGAATTTGTTTGCATTTTACAACAGTGAAAAGAGAAGTTAAAGTTGGTTTTCAAATGCAAAAATAATGTAGAAAAAAGAGGGAATATGGCGGTTGTGTGGAATACGTATAGGAGTATTTGTGAAGATTTTGCAATTTTACCTAAGTTACAGGAGGTGCCAGGGGCTTGAGCAACAATGATATCATTGTTAGTTTAGACATCGGTACATCCAAAGTTCGAGCTATTATTGGGGAAGTTGTTAACGGAACCATTAATATAATAGGAGTGGGATCTGCCGAGTCAGAGGGTATTCGTAAAGGCGCAATCGTTGACATTGATCAAACTGTACATTCGATTAGAAGTGCTATTGATCATGCTGAGCGAATGGTCGGTATACAAATTTCCGAGGTTTACGTTGGAATTTCAGGAAATCATATTTCTCTTCAATCAAGTCACGGCGTTGTTGCTGTTTCCAATGATGACCGAGAAATCGGAGAAGAAGATATTGATCGCGTCATTCAAGCGGCAAGGGTCATCGCATTACCTCCCGAACGTGAAATAGTTGGAGTTGTACCTAAGCAATATTTGGTTGATGGGCAAGAAGGCATTAATGATCCACGCGGAATGATCGGTGTTCGTTTGGAAGTAGAAGCGACGATTATTACTGGAGCCAAAACGGGCATACATAATTTAATGCGTGTTGTGGAAAAATCCGAATTGAAGGTTGCAGGACTTATTTTAATGTCGCTTGCTTCTGGTAATTTGGCACTTTCCAAAGATGAGAAGGCAGTAGGGACCGTTTTAGTTGATATCGGTGCTGGTGCAACAACAATTGCCGTTTTCGACGAAGGTAATTTAGTTGCAACGTCAACGATTCAGATTGGCGGAGAATTTATCAGCAATGATATTTCGATTGGCTTACATACGCAGCTGGAAATTGCTGAGAAGATTAAATTGAAATATGGCTGTGCATCCGTAGATGATTCCGCACCTGATCAAGTGTTTAAAGTGACGAGAATGGGCAGCAATGTTGAAAAAGAATTCTCTCAAGTTGATCTTGCAAATATCGTTGAGCCTCGTGTCGAAGAGATTTTCCAATTAATTCGTGCGGAAGTTCATCGTTTAGGTTTCGGAAATCTCGCAGGTGGGTATGTACTTACGGGTGGAACTGTGTGTATCCCAGGTATTCTGGCGATTGCACAAGCTGAACTGGCTACATCTGTACGTATTGCAGTACCTGATTACATCGGGGTACGTGATCCTTCCTACACGAGTGGTGTTGGTATTATTCAATTCGTCTCCAAATACATGAAGAATCGTAATTCAGGTGTCACCAAAAAAGTGGCTGCAAAGACTACCAAAAAATCCTCCGATAGTCAAAAGCCAGGTTGGGTTGATCGAGTTAAAAATTTCTTCAGTGAATTCATTTAGTGAACGTTAAGTTAGGGGGATATGGCTCATATGTTTGAATTTGATATGGATTTAGATCAATTAGCTCAAATTAAAGTCATCGGTGTTGGTGGCGGCGGTAGCAATGCAGTGAATCGCATGATTGAAAACGGTGTTAAAGGTGTTGAATTTATTACCGTAAATACGGATGCACAGGCGCTTCATTTGGCCAAGTCCGTTCATAAATTGCAAATTGGCGATAAATTGACCCGCGGTCTAGGCGCAGGTGCAAATCCTGAAGTCGGGAAGAAAGCAGCAGAAGAGTCAAGGGAGACGATTCTGAATACGCTTCGCGGCGCAGATATGGTGTTCGTAACGGCAGGTATGGGCGGTGGTACTGGTACAGGTGCTGCTCCAGTCATTGCTGAAATCGCTAAAGAGGTAGGCGCACTAACGGTTGGTGTAGTAACGCGTCCGTTTACTTTCGAAGGACGTAAACGTTCTTTACAAGCAGAGCAAGGGATTGCTGCATTGAAAGAGAAAGTGGATACGCTCATTATTATCCCGAACGACCGTCTACTTGAGATTGTTGATAAGAAGACTCCGATGCTTGAAGCTTTCCGTGAAGCGGATAATGTTCTTCGCCAAGGTGTTCAAGGGATCTCAGATTTGATCGCAGTACCAGGACTTATCAATTTGGACTTTGCAGATGTCAAAACGATTATGACTGAACGTGGTTCCGCCCTTATGGGAATTGGGGTTGCTACTGGTGAGAATCGTGCGGCAGAAGCAGCCAAAAAAGCGATCTCGAGTCCATTGCTAGAAACATCCATCGAAGGCGCACGTGGTGTACTTATGAACATCACAGGCGGTATGAACCTCAGCCTGTACGAAGTGAATGAAGCGGCTGATATCGTGGCATCTGCTTCTGACATTGAAGTCAATATGATTTTCGGTGCTGTAATTGATGAGAAGTTAAAAGATGAGATCTTAGTTACGGTGATTGCAACTGGTTTCGAACATAAAGCGGCTCCTATCCATCAGTCTATCAAACGTCCGGTATCACCAGGACAACCAGAGACGTCTTCTGCTCCAGATAACCGCTTAAATAATCTTAAACCTTTTGGTGCACAACCTTCTAATGATCAATTAGATATTCCGACTTTCTTACGAAATCGCGGACGCAATACTGACAAATAATTACATAATAATTGTCTAGAGACCGAAGCCCTACTTGATGTAGAAGCTTCGGTTTTTTGTTGTTCTGTAAGTTTTTCGCCGATGGACAGGACCGCGTTAACTGACAAAAAAAGTAGCTTCCTACTAGCATGTTTAGACAGACTTTGAATTTGGAATCCAATATACTGATTTAGAAGCGGAAAGTTTCGTCATGAAATTGCTAGATAGTGCCGTTCTTGGAGGTGAGGCATGGCGTGGTTGTCTATGCAGATCTCATTTTCCTGTTGAACTTTCTGGTGGATGCAGCCCTACTTTTAGTCACTGCAAAAACGCGGAAAATAGCGTTCACCTGGTGGAGAATTGCACTTTCTGCAGCATTAGGGGCGTCTTATGTCGTTATGATGTTTTTGCCAGTTCCCACTTTGCTATTTACATTTTCTGTGAAATGTATGTTTTGTACAGGTATGATTATAACCGCTTTTGGATACGGTTCCTTACAAAATTTATTGCGGAATATGGGAACATTCTTACTCATTAATTTTGCTGTTGCTGGCGGGATGTTCGGTATTCATTATGTGCTAGCCTCTTCATCTGATGTTATGAAAGGAATCGTGTTTACGCAATCTGGCGTCGCCATGTTTCAATTTCAAATTGGCAGCATCGTGTTTGTGGCCCTGCTCCTGCTTCCACTTATCTGGTGGTTTAGAACAGTATTCCAGAGTAGTAAGCAGCGAGAAGTGATGACAACCTATTTGGCAGAGGTTACCATTCACATTGGGGATTTCATTGCTACTTGCAAAGGATTGATCGATACGGGGAATCAACTGTATGATCCTTTGACGCGCACACCTGTTATGGTTATGGAAGTATCGGAATGGGGAGATGTTCTGCCCGAGCAATGGCTGCAAAGGATCCGGTCAGCAGATGTGGATCAAATCATCAGCGGCATAGGCGTAGAAGAGTTTATTTGGCAGGACCGATTACGACTCGTACCTTACCGTGGGGTCAATCGCAACACACAATTTATGCTGGCTATTAAACCCGATAAGGTGGTGATTAACCATAATGAATCGCAGTTGGAGGCTACGAAGGTGCTCATCGGGCTTGATGGAGGAAAACTGTGCAGTGATGGTTCCTATCAAGCTATAATTCATCCCGCATTAATTCAAGCTGGTTAAAGATTGGTTCAGTCTTACAAAGTCAGTTTTCCATTGGAAAACGCAGCTTAGCTTACGATGAAAGTTTTGCTATGGCAAAACTCTTAGGAGGAAACTAACATGTTCTTGAAGTGGAAACTGCTTATTCAACTAACGTATTATCGTATATTAATGATGCTAGGACTCAAAGGTGAGGAAATCTATTACATAGGTGGTAGTGAAGCATTGCCACCGCCGCTTACGCGTGAAGAAGAAGAATACTTATTGGAAAAGTTACCATCCGGGGATGCGGCTATTCGCGCAATGTTGATTGAACGTAACCTGAGATTGGTTGTCTATATAGCAAGAAAATTCGAGAATACGGGCATTAATATTGAGGATTTGGTTTCCATCGGAGCGATTGGGCTTATCAAAGCCGTGAATACATTTGACCCCGAGAAGAAGATTAAGCTTGCAACATATGCCTCGCGCTGTATCGAGAATGAAATCCTAATGTATTTGCGGAGAAATAGTAAAATTCGAACAGAAGTATCGTTTGATGAACCGTTGAATATTGATTGGGATGGTAACGAACTTCTTTTGTCTGATGTATTAGGGACAGAGAATGATACTATTTATCGGAACATCGAAGAACAAGTAGACCGAAAGCTCTTACATAAAGCACTAGATAAACTTAGTGAACGTGAACGTATTATTATGGAGCTGCGGTTCGGATTGCAGGATGGGGAAGAGAAGACACAGAAGGACGTTGCAGATCTGCTGGGTATTTCGCAATCTTATATCTCTAGATTGGAAAAACGCATTATTAAGCGACTGCGCAAAGAGTTTAACAAGATGGTCTAAATTTTTTTTTTGGCAGTCCATGTCGAAATTGTTCAGGTGTCACGGGAGGGAGCGAGTAAGTACCCTTTTGTCAAGTGGCTGAGCAAGGGATGAGGCAGGAATAAATCGACCGCTCACGGGGATAATTAACAGTAATGTTTCTCCTTGGGAGGTAATCACGGTGACCCGAAATAAAGTTGAGATATGTGGAGTTGACACCGCCAAACTGCCTGTGCTGACCAATGCAGAGATGCGTGAGTTGTTCACTGACCTGCAAACTAAACAGGAACGAACTGCAAGAGAGAAATTGGTCAATGGCAATTTAAGGTTAGTACTGAGTGTGATTCAGCGGTTCAACAATCGTGGAGAGTATGTGGACGATCTCTTCCAAGTTGGTTGTATTGGTTTGATGAAAGCCATTGATAACTTTGATTTAAGTCAAAATGTCAAATTCTCGACCTATGCCGTACCGATGATTATAGGTGAGATACGCCGCTACTTACGAGATAATAACCCGATTCGCGTTTCTCGTTCCTTGAGAGATATTGCTTACAAAGCATTACAAGTTAGAGACAGTCTAACGAATCAAAACTCACGCGAGCCATCGATTTATGAAATTTCTGAAGCTTTGAATGTGCCCAAAGAAGATGTCGTGTTCGCACTCGATGCCATTCAAGATCCTGTATCGTTGTTTGAGCCCATTTATCATGATGGGGGAGATCCTATCTATGTCATGGATCAAATCAGCGATGAGCGCAATAAAGACATGTCATGGATCGAGGGTATCGCATTGCGCGAAGCGATGCATAAGCTGAATGCAAGAGAAAAGATGATACTTTCCATGCGATTCTTCGAAGGGAAGACTCAGATGGAAGTGGCCGATGAGATTGGCATTTCTCAAGCACAGGTTTCAAGGTTAGAGAAATCAGCGATTTGTCAGATGCAGAAACATGTGAAATCCTAATTTAAGTAACAAAGACTGGAACGGCTGAGGTAGACAAGCCGTGAAGGTCTTTTTTTGTTTGATAGGACATTTTGCCCATTAGGCACATATACTAATACAAATTCAGTACAAATTCTAATGAGATATGTGGTGATAGGCCTCATGAAAATATCTGATTTCCAGACGAAGGATGTAATTAATATTGTGGACGGCAAGAAGCTTGGACAAATCAGTGATTTGGAGCTTGACCTGCGCCAAGGACGAATCGAATCCATTGTAGTTCCGAATCAGAGTCGTTTTTTTGGACTGTTCGGAACAGGGACCGATGTCATTATTCCGTGGAAGCATATCGTAAAAATTGGTGCTGACGTTGTGCTTGTGAAGCTAGAGGATGTTCGGCCATATCGTCAAACGGACGAAACCGAAGGGGTGTATGAGTTTAATCGTCAGTTTCGAAATTGACGATTGACACACGGGGGAAGCTGGATCAGCCGTATAAGCAGCTGAGCAGACATCGTGTGTCTTTTTATTTTATGCTAAAGTAGAGATATACAATATGGGCTGGAGGGATTTACATTGGAACCATTTGTCTTAGAACCAACCATTCATTCAGACGAGGATCGTCCGGTCCTTTTACCAATAGCCTCTTGGATGTCATTATTTCCTGAGATTACGGCTGGCTTTAGCACACGTATAGGTGGTGTAAGTCAGGCTCCCTATTCAACGTTAAATCTCGGTCTGCATGTGAATGATAATCATGGCGATGTCGTACGTAATCGTGAGCGGGTTGCAGAGGCTATAGGGCAGTCATTTACTTCGTTTACATATGCAGAGCAGGTACATGGGAAAGACATTGCTATCGTCAGTTTAGACGAGCAAGGCAGGGGGCGTGACAGCAGAGAAAAGGCTTTGCAAGCGAAGGATGGATTTATAACTAAAGAGACAGACATCGTGCTCTGTGCGCAATTTGCGGATTGTGTACCGCTATTCTTCTATGATCCCGTCCAGCGTGTGGTAGCTCTTGCACATGCAGGGTGGAAAGGTACTGTGCTAAACATTTCCATGGCTACAATATCCTTAATGACACATACTTTTGGTAGTCGGCCTTCGGATATCCGAGCAGCCATAGGGCCCTCAATCGGCGTTTGTTGTTATGAGGTTGATCAGGCGGTTGCCTCGCGCGTAAGGTTGGTTTTTGATGAAACACAGTTATCCACAGAGGATCAAGTTGCAATTATCAAGGATAAAGGTAATGAGAAGTTCATGTTGAATTTGCAATTATTAAATCAGAAATTAATCGAGCAAGCAGGAATTTTGTCGTCCCATATCGAAGTAACTCAGTTATGTACGAGTTGCCGAACCGATCTTTTCTTTTCGCATAGAAAGGAAGGCGGTTCCACAGGGAGAATGGTCGCTTGGATCGGTCTTCGCTAACTGGAACTGGGAATGTGTTTGAATTGAGGTGTAGAGAGAATGAGCGTATTGGAACGCAAACAAGAGGTTGAAGCTCGGATAGCAACGGTATGTCGAGAGTCAGGTCGTCTAGAAAATGACATTAAGATTATCGCAGTAACCAAATATGTATCTTTGGAAACGACAGAACAAGTATTGAACACGGGTCTACAGCATATTGGAGAAAATCGTTGGCAAGATGTAAAACCGAAATGGGAAGCACTGCATGAGCGTGGTACATGGCATTTCCTAGGGCATTTGCAGACGAATAAAGTGAAGGATGTCATCGGCAAATTCGCTTATATTCACTCCTTAGATCGGATGTCCCTTGCAAAGGAACTGGACAAGCAAGCTGCTGGATTGGGGATAACCGTTAATTGTTTCTTGCAAGTAAATATTTCTGGTGAAGCTACGAAATATGGCGTATCGCCGCAAGATTTTTTCCAATTTGCAGAAGAGGTAAGTAAGCTTACTCATATTCGCGTCTGTGGTTTGATGACGATGGCGCCTTATGAGTTAGAATCCGAAGAAACGAGACCTGTTTTTCGTGGATTACGTGAGCTGCGGGACCAATTGAATGAACGAAGCGTGTTCCCTTATAAAGTGACTGAGCTATCTATGGGGATGTCAGGCGACTTCGATGTGGCTATTCAAGAAGGTGCAACGTGGGTTAGATTGGGTACTGTATTAGTAGGTAAAGAAGGCTAAAGGGCATTAGGAATAGGATTCCTATGTGTAGGATTTCGATAGGAGGGAAGCGTTATGGGTGTATATAACCGATTTATGAACTTTCTTGGTCTTCAGGAAGAGGAAGAAATCGTGGAGCGTGAACGGATTGTAGAAGCGACAGAAGAACCTGAAACCAATCCATATGAATTACGTAATAAAAATAAGGCGAATGTCGTCAGTATTCATTCACAGAAGAATTCACGCGTTGTCCTAAGTGAACCTCGCACTTATGAGGAAACACAGGATATTGCGGACCATCTGCGCGCTCGTAGAGCGGTTGTCGTGAATTTGCAACGAGTTCGCGGCGATCAAGCGATCCGAATCGTAGATTTCTTGAGTGGTACGGTTTACGCATTGAATGGGTCTATCTCTAAGCTTGGACCGAATATTTTTCTCTGTACACCAGACTCAGTAGATATTCATGGTCATATCTCTGAGATGATGGGCGAGGAATAGACGCATATCCCCAAACACATAGACAGAGGTGGGAAACAACCGTGGATAACGTTTACTCTTTTTTAAGCGTTTTGACAGAAATTTATTATTTCATGATTATTGGTTATTTGATCTTATCTTGGTTTCCAAACGCACGTGGCAGTTTTGTCGGTGGACTGCTTTCGAAGTTGGTTGAACCGTATTTGGCTCCATTCCGCAAAATTATACCAAGTATCGGTTTCATTGATCTATCGCCAATCGTGGCGTTGATCGCTTTGAAATTCGTTGTAATGGGTATCTTTGCCGTACTTGATTTCATTGTGGGGATTTTCTAGTCTTGACGAAAGATATTTATGGACATTTTCACCAAGACGAGCATCATTTTGTGGATAAGGCCTGGGATTGGGTAGAGCGAGCCGCGCAGCAACATGCCGTGAAATTAACCGATTTCCTCGATCCCAGACAGGCTTTCATTCTCCATTCACTCGTCAACCGACACCCGGATGTACATTGCCGATTGGATGGCGGCTATGAAGCAGCAGAGCGTAAGCGGGCTATTATCGCACCTGACTACCGCAACTTGGACAGTGATGACATGGCGATGGCTGTGTTAGCTGTATCCTCAGGTGATGGCAAATTTCTAACATTGGAACATGGAGATTACATGGGCGCCATTCTTGGACTCGGCATGAAGCGGGACAAGGTTGGCGATATTCATGTTATAGAGGGTGGCTGCCATTGCTTGGTAACTCAGGATGCAGCCGACTATTTGCATTTGAATTTGTCACAAGTACATAGAGTGCATGTCCAGACGGAATTGCTCTCTTTAGATAAATTGGAAGTAGCGCAAGTGCAACTTGATGAATTGCATCTATCTGTTGCCTCCATGCGTATGGATGGTATTGTGAGCGATGTATTCCGACTTAGTCGGGCCAAAGTGTTAATACCCATTCAAGCCGGTCGCTGCCGTGTAAATTGGAAATTGGAAGAAGATCCGAGCAAGCCGCTTAAAGAAGGCGATATGATCTCCTTACAGGGTTTTGGTAGGTTTAAAGTGCTTGAAGTGGAAGGCGTATCGAAAAAAGGTCGAATTCGTGTGAAAATCGGCAAGTTTGCATGATCATGGAACATTTATCCACGAACCATGCAGGAATTGCTAATTTTCTGTCGAACTGAACTGTATAGACATGGGTGTAGGCTAGCTTTAGACAGGCTCAGCTTATGCTTACGAAGTCAGTTTTGCTGCGCAAAACGCTAAGGAGGGGCACTGATGCCATTAACACCGCTAGATATACATAATAAGGAGTTTTCACGTTCGTTTCGTGGTTATGATGAGGATCAAGTGAATGAATTCCTAGATCAAGTCATCAAGGATTATGAAGCGCTTATTCGTGAGAATAAGGATTTGCAGAACCAATCGATGGCCTTGCAGGAGCGTTTGGATCATTTCACGCATATTGAAGAATCGTTGAGCAAAACGATCATCGTAGCTCAAGAGGCTGCTGATGAAGTTAGAAGCAATTCCAAGAAAGAAGCTCAGTTAATTCTGAAAGAAGCGGAGAAAAATGCGGATCGGATCATTAACGAATCTTTGACGCGTTCTCGCAAAGTAGCTCTTGAGATTGAAGAACTCAAGAAGCAAGCTTCCATCTATCGTACGCGCTTTCGGACATTACTTGAAGCACAGCTTGAATTGTTGAACACAGAAGGCTGGCAAAGTATGCAGTTTGAAAGTAAGGAAGAGTAGGTTAGGTGTTGTAGGACCTTATCATATTGACTATGCCTGCCAGATTGGGTATACTCCTGATAAAAGTATCGCAATAAAGCTATGACTGGAACGAGTAGGGCGTTATGAGCAGTGTCAGCGAATTAGGGTTGTGGTGTGAGCCTAATCTCTGCAGCGTACCGAATATCCCCCAGGAGCGTCTCTTGAAACCTAGTAGGGAGAAACGGGTCATGCCGTTACACATGATCGAGTGAAGAAGCTCTGTTCGACGTGCCTATAGGTGTGTGCACGACGCTTTTTAACGAGGGTGGTACCGCGAGTTTAAGTTTCTCGTCCCTTTTGGGATGAGAGGCTTTTTTTGTTTTCTAGACTAGGATAGATTGAAGCAGGAGTGGAGTGGTAAAGATGGATTATGGAAAAACATTAAACCTATTACAAACAGAATTCCCGATGAGAGGTAATTTGCCTCAAGCGGAACCGAAGATGCAAGAGCATTGGGCGGCTGAAGATATTTATGCAAAAGTGCAAGAGAGCCGTAAGGGCAGGACGAAGTTTATTCTACACGATGGGCCTCCTTACGCGAATGGAGATATTCATATCGGTCACGCACTTAACAAAGTGCTTAAGGATATTATCGTACGTTTCAAAACGTTGCAAGGCTTTGACGCGCCCTACGTTCCAGGTTGGGATACGCATGGTTTGCCAATCGAGCAAGTGATCACAAACAGTGGGAAAGTCGATCGCAAGAAAATGACGGTTCCGGAATTCCGTGAATATTGCAAAGAATACGCCTTGCAATCTGTTGAGAAACAGAAGAGTCAATTCCAACGCCTCGGTATCCGTGGAGATTGGAAGAACCCGTATATCACTTTGCAACCAGGCTATGAAGCACAGCAAATTCGTGTTTTCGGTACCATGGTACAAAAGGGTTTCGTTTATAAAGGGTTGAAGCCTGTCTACTGGTCCCCATCATCGGAGAGTGCTTTGGCTGAAGCTGAAATCGAGTACAAAGAGAAAACGTCAACATCCATCTATGTAGCGTTCCCAGTGAAGGATGGCAAAGGTAAACTGCCTCAAGATGCAGCCATCGTCATCTGGACAACGACAGCATGGACGTTACCTGCGAACTTAGGAATCTCTTTACATCCTGAATTCGAGTATGCAATTGTTCAAGCGAATGGCAAGAAATACGTGCTGGCACAAGGGCTTCTTGCAACAGCGGCGAAAGAAATTGGCTGGAGCGAATACGAAGTATTATCTACGGTCAAAGGCAGCGAGTTGGAGTTTGTTACATGCCAACATCCGTTCTATGATCGCGAATCCCTGGTTATGGTTGGCGAGCACGTTACATTAGAAGCAGGTACAGGGTGTGTACACACAGCTCCTGGGCACGGGGAAGACGACTTTGCAATTGGTCAAAAGTATAACATTGGCGTGTTGTGTCCAGTGGACGATCAAGGACATTTTACGGCTGAAGCACCAGGTTATGAAGGTATGTTCTATGAAAAAGGCGGCAAGCTGATCATTGAGCAGTTGAAGGAGTCAGGTTTGTTGCTGAAAGCTGCTGACATTCAGCATCAATACGCACATGACTGGCGTACGAAAAAACCTGTCATTTATCGTGCAACCGAGCAATGGTTTGCCTCGATTGATAAGTTCAGACAAGAGATGCTGGAAGAAATCAAGCAAGTGAAATGGACGCCAGAGTGGGGCGAAGTTCGCCTGCACAACATGATCGCTGATCGTGGAGACTGGTGTATTTCCAGGCAACGTGCGTGGGGCGTTCCAATTCCTATTTTCTACTGCCGCAGCTGTAATGAGCCGCTTGTCAACGAACAAACAATTGAGCATGTTGCCCAGTTATTCGAGCAAGAAGGTTCCCAAGCTTGGTTTACCAAGGAAGAAAAAGATCTGCTTCCACATGGTACTACATGTTCCAAATGCGGTCATGGCGAGTTCCGTAAAGAAACGGACATCATGGACGTATGGTTCGACTCCGGTTCCAGTCATGTTGCGGTTCTTGAGTCCCGACCTGAACTTCAATGGCCGGCTGATTTGTACTTGGAAGGTTCAGACCAATATCGCGGCTGGTTCAACTCTTCCTTGATCACTGGTGTGGCGACGAGAGAGAAGTCCCCGTACAAAGGTATTCTGAGTCATGGCTTCACGTTAGATGGCGAAGGACGCAAAATGTCCAAATCCATCGGTAACACGATTGATCCGAACGTGGTTTGTGGTAAATTAGGCGCTGATATTCTTCGTCTATGGGTTTCTTCTGTAGATTATCAGTCCGATCACCGGATTTCGGACAATATTTTGAACCAAACGACGGAAGTTTATCGTAAAATCCGTAACACAATGCGCTTCCTGCTTGGGAATTTGAGTCAGTTCAATCCAGCTACAGATCGTGTTGCACTTGCGAGTTTATCCGAATTGGATCGCTACGCGTTGATTCGTTTGAACCGTATGATCGAGAAAGTTATCAAAGCATATGAAGCATACGAATTCCATGTTGTGTACCAAACGATTCACCACTTCTGTGCGGTTGAAATGAGCTCCTTCTACTTGGATATCATTAAGGATCGTCTCTATGCGAATGCAGCTGAGGATCCAGCACGTAAAGCGTCGCAAACTGTGTTGTATGCTGCATTAACTGCGATTACTAAACTGATTGCGCCTATTCTTCCTCATACAGCGGATGAAGTATGGAAGTACATTCCAGGTGTGGAATTAAGCTCTGTACAACTTGCTGAATTGCCGGAAGTAGAAACAAGTGTGTACAACGAGGAATTGGAAAATAAATGGAACTCCTTCTTGGAGGTACGTGATGACGTGCTGAAGGCGCTAGAAGAAGCGCGTAAGGAGAAAGTCATTGGTAATTCCTTAGGGGCAGCGGTGAATTTGTATCCGAGTGAAGCGATGTTTGCTTTGTTGACACAATTCGAACAATTGGATCAGTTGTTCATCGTGTCCGCTGTTAACCTACATCCAGTAGGTACTACTGTACCTGAAGGTGCACTTCAATCCAAAGATGTTGCTATTGCCATCGCTGTTGCAGACGGTGAGAAATGTGAACGCTGTTGGATAGTGACACCAGAGGTTGGGCACAGTAAAGAGCATCCAACTCTCTGCGTCAGATGTAATGATGTTGTGACTGCTCATTATCACGAGTAGTGGAACCAAACGAGCTTACGCAATATGCGAAGCTCGTTTGTCCTGTTTTTATCAAGCTCAACTCTTGCATCTATTCATCATCTAGGTCGGCAGTTCTTTCGGGTTCAAGAAATGGATCGCCTTCATCACTATGCATATATTCGTTATAAGCTTTACTTCGTACAATGGTCACATGTTCACCATAGAGGTCAGTGGCTACAAAGCTTTCAAATGACTCTACATAGCCTTCCAATTCATCGGATTCAATGTACATGTCATTGTAGCTCTCCACTTGGTTGTTTTCAGCGAAAGCGGGGGTGTTTGAGGTTCCCCAGCTTTCAACGATTTGCCAAGCATCTTCACCGTCGAATTCAGTTTCGTTATTTTTCTCATCGAAGCTTGTTCGCCCGAAAGGTGGGTAAAGAACTTGCTCTTCAACAGGACGACGAAATGATTGGTCAGGATCTGGCACGTGTTCTATGCTGTATAACGTTGTAGGTATAGCTTGTAGGCGTTCATACGGTATAGGCTGATGGCTAAACACACATATACCATAATCCCCGCTGTCGATACGAGCTAATGCTTCATTGACTTGCTCTAAATGCATCTCAGCATGTTCATTAAGCGAGATATCTTTTGCTCGTTCAAAAACTTCGGACCCGATATCACCGGGATGATTGTCGTACATGGAGAGCTCGCCTATAGAATCAGAGAACGAATTCGCGAGCCCGAATTGATCATTCGAAGCGAAATGCTTCTCAAGTGCAACCTTCTCCTCCAACAGTTGTACATATAAGGTTTGTAATTGTTCATCAGTTAAATGGCTCATAGGTCGTACAGCTCCCTTCTAACAGCTCACTTATACCGTTTAGGATGCCGATAGACCGTTTTTTTTAGTGAGGTAATTCCTTGAAAAATAGGAATGTACAAGTTGTTCACAATGTAGGAGGTACACTTAAATGAAATATTTGAAATATTACCTGTATGCACTTCTTGCATTCATTCTAGATCAAGTTACGAAATGGATCATTGTGAAAAAGGTGCCGCTCGGCGAAGAACGTCCAGTCATTGGGGATTTTTTCATGATTACGTCCCATCGTAACCGTGGTGCGGCTTTTGGCATTTTACAAAATCAACGATGGTTCTTCATTATCGTAACGATTCTCGTGTTAGCCGGCATTATTTGGTACATGCAGAAGACGATTCGTGAAGGTAAAGTATTGTTACCTTTCGCTTTGTGTTTACTATTTGGAGGAGCATTCGGGAATTTCGTTGACCGTGCCTTGTTCGCAGAAGTTGTGGATTTCTTCCAATTTACATTTGATTTTAACTTTTTCGGCAAAGAAGTTGATTATATCTTCCCAATTTTCAATGTAGCGGATTCTTGCATCGTTGTCGGGGTTATTCTGATCTTCATTGAGTCGATACTAGCATCACGAAAAGAGAAAAAAGGAGCAACACATGAACACAAACCAGACCTCACCTGAGTCCGTCTCCCAAGAATTGATTGAATGGACAGTTGAATCTCAATTTGAGGGTGAACGAATCGATAAATGGATTACAGAGGCGTTGGAAGAAGAAATTTCACGAACACTTGTCCAACAATGGGTCAAAGATGGCCACGTTAAGGTGAACGGGAAAGTGGTAAAACCTAATTACAAGCTGTCTTTGCAAGATGTCATTGCATTAGTCATTCCAGAGCCTCAAGGCGTTGAGCTGCTAGCGGAAAACATTCCTCTGAATGTTGTGTACGAGGATAGCGATGTGATTGTTATCAACAAACAGCGTGGACTCGTTGTTCATCCTGCACCTGGACATTACTCTGGCACCATGGTGAATGCATTAATGTACCACTGTAAGGACTTATCCGGCATTAATGGCGAACTTCGCCCTGGTATTGTGCATCGGATTGACAAGGATACTTCAGGCTTAATTATGTCTGCCAAAAATGATAAAGCGCATGCTAGCCTTGCCGAGCAATTGAAGGCGCATACCGTCAATCGCAAGTATATTGCCTTGGTACACGGACATATTCAACATGATCAAGGGACGATCGATGCGCCGATTGGACGCGATTCTCATGATCGTAAGATGTACACCGTTACGGAGAAAAACAGTAAAACCGCGATAACGCACTTCGTTGTTATCGAACGATTTGGCGATTTTACTCTCGTAGAGTTGAAATTGGAGACTGGTCGTACGCACCAAATTCGTGTGCATATGAAGTTCATTGGCCATCCGCTAGTTGGAGATCCGATGTATGGCAAGAGCAAAGGGATGTTGATGGATGGACAGGCTTTGCATGCGGCGATTCTAGGCTTTGAACATCCGCGTACAGGGGAATGGATGCAGTTCGAAGCGCCAATTCCGCCAGATATGGAGCACCTAATATCAACGATACGGACAACTTAGTTCTTGTTCACTGGAGAGAGGAGAGCTACGCATGTTGGAACATTTGGTTAACCCGCAGGTCAAAGATATTCAAATATCAGGTATCCGCAAAATTTCAAATCTAGTCAGTACGATTCCTGGTGCTTTAACTCTAACAATAGGCCAGCCTGATTTCCCAACTCCGCGGCATATTATCGAGGCAGGCCAAAGGGCTTTGGATCAGAACAAAACAGTCTACACGCCAAACCCAGGCTTAATCGAGCTTAGAGAAGCTGTTTCTAACTATGTCAAAGTCAAATATGGCCAATCGTATCGCGCGGCGGATGAGATTATCGTCACAGCAGGTGCGAGCCAAGCTGTAGATATTACGTTGCGTACAATTTTGACCCCAGGTGCTGAGGTTATTATTCCGGCTCCGATTTATCCTGGATACGAGCCTTTGATTCACTTGGCAGGTGGCGTTCCTGTCTATGTGGATACAAGAGCGAATGGCTTGAAATTAACTGCTGATCTGTTGGCGCCATACTTGACCGAGAAAACACGTTGCGTGATTCTATGTTACCCGTCAAATCCGACAGGTCAGGTGCTTACGGAGAAGGAGATTGCTGATTTAGCAGAACTATTAGCTGATCGCGAACTATTTATTTTATCAGATGAAATCTACAGTGAACTCGTGTATGGGGTCCAACACCATTCCATAGCTACTGTTGGCAAGTTACGTGAGAAGACAATCGTCATTAATGGCTTGTCCAAATCTCATGCTATGACGGGGTGGCGTGTAGGTTTTACACTGGCCCCTGCGTACCTTACAGCGCACATGGTGAAGGTTCACCAGTACAATGTGACCTGTGCGAGCTCAGTAAGCCAATACGCAGCTCTGGAGGCGTTAACAGTCGGAATCGACGATGCACTTCCAATGCGTGAAGCCTATGTTGCCCGCCGGGACTACGTTTATGATCGCTTGCTCGCAATGGGGATTGAGTTGGAAAAGCCTGACGGAGCGTTCTATCTGTTTCCTTCTATTGCGAAGTTCGGTTTGTCGTCGCAAGAGTTTGCGATGAGATTGTTACAGGAAGAGCATGTTGCCGTTGTGCCAGGCGATGCTTTCACGTCCTTCGGGGAAGGGTACATCCGGATTTCCTATGCTTATGCACAAGAAGTGTTGGAGCAATCGTTGGATCGTCTTCAGCGCTTCGTAAGTAAATTGTAGTAAGGTAACCATCGCTGGTTTACAGCGGTGGTTTTTTGGTTGTATGAACCCAAATATTCTCTAATAAATGGAAAATATACAGTTAATTCGGGCGGTTTTACCCGATATAATAGTTTAGATGGAAAAGCTACAGCTAATTTCAAAGGAAATGCTAGATTTAAAGAAAATGAGGGGGAATAACTGCATGAAATCCATTTAATTGTGTTTTAGAATGTTTTAGGCTGAAATTAGCTACATAAAATCCAGTTATATTTTTGTTCGGTAATAAGTTTGAATAGTGTGGGGCTGGATGGAAATAAACGGGGAGTTGTATTGCGATCAAGAGATCATAGGTTATGGATTGGGGGAAAGTTAGGGAAACGTAGTGGAGTAAAGTTAGGATGATGTGTGAATTAAACTAGCATAAAGTCAAGCTGGAGAGTAGAGTGAAAGGCGTTGGAGGAGAAAAGTTGGAAATAGAAGAGCCTCTCAATCTATCTCCGCATGGAGGCGATCGAGAGGCTTATTCGTGTTTAGCTAGATTTATATCGGAGATAGGCGGTAATTGTATCAATAGCTACATCTATGGCGCGCTCATCGGGATCAAGTTTGGCATGATGCAGGCCATGAGGTGTTTCGACACCTAACCAGAACATAAAGCCAGGAATTTTCTCCAAGAAGTAACCAAAGTCTTCGCCAGTCATCGCTTCCGTACATTCGAACAATGTGACGTTATCACGTCCACGAAGCCAGTCCATGAATTCAACAGTCAAGGCAGGATCATTATACACTTGGCGGTAATTCGAGCCCCAATCAATTGTGACTTGGCATTCGAAGGAAGCTTCAATACCCGCGGCGACCGCTTCGATACGTCCCTTGACCTTGTTCATTGAAGCTGCAGAGAGCGTGCGAATCGTGCCCTCTAAGCGAGCCCTCTCCGCGATGATATTCTGCTTCGTTCCAGCTTCCATTTTGCCAATCGTGATTACTGCGGAATCCAAAGGATTCACGTTACGTGACACGATCGTTTGAAGCTGTCCAATCATCTGTGTTGCCGCGATGATCATATCATTCGCTTGATGCGGATAGGCCGCATGGCCTCCTTTGCCAAGGAGATCAATGAACAATTCGGATGTGTTAGCGAAAAGGATCTCAGGACGAACAGCGATTGTACCGACAGGATACTCTGGTGCAATATGGAGTGCAACCATCTGATCAGGCATCCAATCTTGCAATTCCTCGGCAGCTAACATCGGCAATGCACCGCCAGGGCCTTCCTCAGCTGGTTGAAACAACACAACAAGATCATCCTGCATCGGATTCGTTACGAAGTGAGTCACAACGCCCATGCCGATCGACATGTGAAAATCATGCCCACAAGCATGCATATAGCCCGGATGCTGGGAGGGAAATGGCAACGTCGTCTCTTCCGTGATTGGAAGCCCGTCCATATCAGCGCGATACCCAAAGCGTTTGCTTGGGTTTAAGCCTTTGATATAAACGAGAATCCCCGTACGCCATGTCCGAATGGTTAAACGATCTTGCGGGAGCTTGGCCAACTGGTCAAGAAGGAGCTGCTGTGTTTTGAACTCTTGGAATCCCGGCTCCGGGATTTGATGCAACTGACGTCGCAGCTCTACAAAAGGGCTAAGCATAACGATTTCCCTCCAGATCTAGATGACCTTATAGGGTACGTAGGTCTGCTAGAATTTCGGTTTTGGATTTCGTTTTATCGTCTACTTTTTTGATGACGCGTGCAGGAGCGCCTGCAACTACCGTGTATTCTTCAACATCTTGCGTAACGATAGCTCCAGCAGCTACAACGGAACCTTTACCGATGCGCACGCCTTCTAGGATAACCGCGTTAGCGCCAACAAGAACGTCATCTTCGATCACACATGGTTGTGCAGAAGGCGGCTCGATAACACCAGCGACAACTGCGCCAGCGCCGATGTGACACATTTTACCTACTTGTGCGCGACCGCCTAGAACTGCGTTCATGTCGATCATCGTGCCATCGCCAACGGAAGCTCCGATGTTGATAAGTGCGCCCATCATGATAATTGCGTTATCGCCGATATGTACTTTGTCGCGAATAACAGCGCCTGGCTCGATGCGAGCGTTGATGTGTTTCAGATCCAACATAGGAATAGCGGAGTTGCGACGATCGTTTTCAACTACGAAGTCAACGACTTTATCTTTATTAGCTTCTAGAATCGGCGCAAGTACGCTCCACTCACCGAAAACGACACCGCTGCCGCCAGTAATGAACGCTTGGCTGCCTTCGCCAAACTCAAGGCCATCAAGGTTACCTTTTACATATACTTTGACTGGAGTTTTCTTTTGGCTTTCTTTAATAAACTGGATAATTTCTAGGGTATTCATTTCAGACATGGTGACATCTCCTTCAAATTTATGATTGACTCTCCTATATTAGCAGAAAGGGAGCAATTGAGCCAATCTGTTTACACAGCTTTTTGTGCGAATTGACTCTCATAGAGTTCTGCATAGAAGCCTTGTTGTTCGAGCAACTCGCCATGAGTGCCTTGTTCAATGACAATTCCTTGATTCATCACTAGAATAAGATCAGCTTCTCGGATCGTAGATAACCGGTGTGCAATGACGAAACTCGTGCGATTTGCCATCAAATTGTTCATAGCACGTTGGATAGAAACTTCAGTTCGCGTATCCACACTACTTGTTGCTTCATCAAGAATTAATATAGCAGGGTCAGCAAGTACTGCACGTGCAATGGTGAGCAATTGCTTTTGACCATGGGATAGATTGGACGCTTCTTCATTTAAAATCGTATCATACCCATCCGGCAGCGTACGTATGAAATGATCTGCATATGCCGCGCGCGCGGCTTCTACAATCTCGTCATCCGTAGCACCATGACGTCCATAAGCAATATTGTCGCGGATCGTGCCGTTAAAGAGCCAAGTATCCTGTAATACCATGCCGAAAAGTCCACGAAGATGGCTGCGAGACATATTGCGCGAGTCGACTCCATCAATAGAAATGTGGCCGCTCTGCAATTCATAGAAGCGCATGAGCAGGTTGACTATCGTTGTTTTGCCTGCACCAGTGGGTCCCACGATCGCTACGGTTTGTCCTGGCTTCACATCGATATTCATATTGTTGATAAGGGGGGTATCTGTTTTGTAGGAAAAAGAAACATTATCGAATTGAACATGTCCCTTAACCTGAGCAACGGAGTCAGTTACTTTATTCTCCAAAACTTCTTCATCTTCATCGAGTAATTCGAAAATGCGCTCTGCTGCTGCGATCGTAGACTGAATAACATTCGCGATATTCGCCACTTGTGTTATAGGCATGCCAAATTGCCCGGAATATTGAATGAAGGCGAGAACGTCTCCTATTTTAATGGCGTTATGAGTAACCATGATGCCACCGATGACACTCACGAGCACATAACCAATATTGCCGATGAAGGACATCAAAGGGAAGATGAGCCCTGAAATAAACTGTGCTTTCCAACCAGAATGGTACAGCCGATCATTAATTTCATTGAACGTATCAACGGATTTCTTTTCCCGCCCAAAAGCTTTAACGATCGTATGCCCTGTATACATTTCTTCTACGTGTCCATTGAGCTCGCCAAGCGTTCGTTGTTGCCCTTTAAAATATTTTTGAGAACGGGTAGCAATCATCTTGGTTCCAAATATGCTAAGCGGCAGCGTAACAATTGTAGCTAAGGTGAGCAGCGGACTGATGGTCAGCATCATGATAATGATACCGATTAAAGTGACAACGGATGTGATCAACTGCGTTAAGCTTTGCTGCATCGTGGAGCTGATTGTGTCCACATCGTTCGTTGCACGGCTCATCGTATCGCCATGACTTCTAACGTCAAAGAAGGAGAGTGGAACACGAGTAAGTTTCTCACTGATATCACGTCGCAGATTGAAGACAATGCGCTGTGTAACCCCAACCATAATCCGTTGTTGAATGTACAAGAGGACAGAGCTGAATATATAGAGAGCAGCTAGGATCAGAATGATCTGTAGAATCGCATCAAAATCAATTTTGGCTCCTGCGATCCCTTTCATTTTGCCAATAGCACCTTCGGACAACTTCGTAACCGCGTTCCCCATCAGTTTCGGACTGATGATACCAAACAATGTGCTCAATATGGAGGCTAGAAGTACAAAGGATATGGACACACGAAAAGGCTGCAAATAGGTCATGAGTCTTTTCAAAGTAGCTTTAAAATTCTTCGCTTTCTGGACAGGCATTCCCATGCCAGCCATGCCGCCACGGCCTATGAAACCTGGATTCATACCAGCAGCCGGTCGCCCCTGTTCTTTGGGTTTCTCACTCATGCACTTTCCTCCTCTGATAGCTGAGAAGCAACAATTTCCTGATAAACCTCACAGGTTCTCATAAGCTCGCTATGCGTACCGATTCCTGCAATTCTTCCTTCATCTAAAACGATAATTTGATTCGCATCCATAATGGTGCTGACTCGCTGTGCGACAATGATCATGGTTGCTCGTGCAGTTTCTGATTTAAGCGCAGCACGCAGCTTCGCATCGGTTTTGAAATCAAGGGCCGAGAAGCTGTCATCGAAAATATAAATATTCGGTTTACGTGCAAGTGCTCGTCCAATAGCTAGTCGCTGCTTCTGGCCGCCTGATAGATTTGTTCCGCCCTGGGCGAGAGTGGAATTGAAATTATCTTTCATGCCTTGAATGAAATCAGCGGCTTGCGCAGTCGAAGCTGCAGCGGCTAGTTCCTCATCTGTCGCGTTATCATTTCCGAAGCGGAGGTTATCCGCAACTGTTCCTGAGAATAGGACAGCTTTCTGAGGCACATAGCCGATTTGGTTTCGTACACTCTCTAAGGAAAGGGAAGGCAACGGTTGGCCATTCAACGCAATTGTGCCAGATTCCACATCATAGAATCGAAGCAATAAATTGAGGAGGGTTGTTTTGCCAGAACCTGTTCCTCCAATTATCGCAGTAACCTCTCCAGGCTGTGCTCGGAAAGAAATGTCTTGAACAGCTGGCTGTTCAGCTCCCGGATAACTGAAAGTCACATGATTGAATTCAACGACGGTTTGATCAGATTGAAGTGTTTGTGCATGGTTTGCACTATGTATGTTGGACTGAATAGCAAGGACCTCATTAATACGTACTGCAGATGCAGATGCGCGCGGAATCATCATGAATATCATCGTCATCATGAACATGCTGAACATAATTTGCATCGCATATTGGATGAAAGCCATCAAATCCCCAATTTGCATCTGATTGTTATCAATCCGAATGCCGCCATACCATAGGATGACAACGATGCCAAGATTAAATACAAGCATCATGATCGGCATCATCGTAGCCATGATCGTATTGACTTTTACAGCGATTTGGGTGAAATCAAGATTCGCTCGTTCGAATTTCGTTTTCTCATGACCCGAACGGTTAAATGCACGGATGACGCGAATACCGGTTAAATGTTCTCGCAAAACAAGGTTGATGCCGTCGATTTTAATTTGCAGCGTTTTGAATAAGGGAAGACTTGTACGCATAATCACGGCAATCACAATGACTAGAATGGGGATGACCGCATACAGGACAATTGCAAGATGCGTATCTTTGTACGAGGCCATTATGACGCCACCAACGAGCATGGTTGGTACACCAATAAACATTCGCATCATGACGACTAATTGTTGTACTTGTGCGATATCATTCGTTGTTCTTGTAATGAGAGAAGACGTTCCAAGCTTATCGAATTCATGCAAAGAGAAGCTCTCGACATGAGAGAAGAGGGCACGACGTAAATCTCTCCCGAATCCGGTTGCTGTCTTAGCAAGCAAATAGCTAGCGACCATGACACAGGCCATGCCGCCCATGGCAACCAGAAGCATATAAGCACCAAATCGAAGAATGTAGTTCACGTCGCCTTTGACTACCCCTACATCTACGATGTCTGCTAGTAAGGTTGGTAAGTACAGTTGTGCAAGCGATTGCAACAGCATGAGTGTAATGATGGCAACCACCGAAACCCGGTAAGGTTTCAAATACCTAAACAATTTGAACATAGTTTCCTCCTTCATTTTGTAACCTCATAGATTTGGAATTTACTAG
Organism: Paenibacillus sp. J22FR83; assembly: GCF_059691955.1. Classification (NCBI taxonomy): domain Bacteria; kingdom Bacillati; phylum Bacillota; class Bacilli; order Caryophanales; family Paenibacillaceae; genus Paenibacillus; species Paenibacillus sp. J22FR83. The sequence goes on along the minus strand of NZ_JCAUAM010000011.1, from coordinate 115,509 downwards.
GTGGGAAAGCGAGTTTATATGTAAATTATAACACATGGTCTCATTTTTGCTCAAAAAAAGAAGATCGAAAAATATTGACTTATGGTGTCGAAAGTGGCATAATTCTTTTAATTACATATGTGCCTTTAAAAACAGTCCAGAGAGGCTGGCAAGGTAAAACGATAAGAAAAGTCGGGTAATACTGAGTCGAGTATTCAGTAAGCTTAAGGATGTGCGCATCCACTAGCCCCGCTCTATCTCTTTATGCACTCGTAAACTCCTTGCCAAGAATTGGGCAAGGAGTTTTTTGGTTTTACCGCCATCAAACGTATGTGAATGCTGACGAAGATAGTTTAGCCAGGAGGCGAAAACGATGAACGAGACCACCGAACACACCATTATTGATGAAATGGGAATTCGCAGAGCACTTACGCGGATTGCACACGAGATACTGGAAAAGAATAAAGGTGTAGAGAATTGTACCTTGATTGGTATTCGGACCCGAGGCATTTACTTAGCGAAGCGAGTAGCAGAACGGATTCTTGAAATTGAAGGCGTGCCGATGCCAGTAGGAGAGATTGACATCACGTCTTATCGCGATGATCGCGTGAAAGTCAGGTCGGTGGAAAACGTCCAAGAAGGCGGCAAAATGCAAATCCAAGATCGCAAAATCATCCTGTTCGATGATGTGCTGTATACCGGAAGAACGGTTAGAGCCGCGATGGATGCGCTAATTGATTTGGGCAGACCGCAAATGATTCAATTGGCTGTACTTGTGGACAGAGGGCATCGGGAGCTTCCAATCCGACCTGATTATGTGGGCAAGAATGTACCAACGTCCAAGAGTGAGAGCATTGAAGTGATGTTAACTGAAATTGATGATAAAGATGAAGTTATTATCCAAAGGGGGAAACAGGAGTGAGTAGCGTGAGTACATATACAACTAGACATTTCTTGGGACTGAAAGGCGTAAGTGCAGAGGAGATCACAAGCATTCTTGATCGTGCAGCCTATTGGGAACAAAGCCCTAACAAAGTCAATAACCAATTCAATGGCAAATTCGTATCGAACTTATTTTTTGAAAATAGTACAAGAACCCGGTTCTCCTTCGAACTAGCGCAAAAGCGCTTAGGCGCAGATGTGCTGAACTTCTCGTCAGCTGAATCTAGTGTGCAAAAAGGTGAGTCCATTTACGACACAGTTCGTACGCTGGAATCCATGGGGATTGACGCCGGTGTGATTCGACTGAAGCCCAATGGCGTGCTGCAAGAGCTCGCTGAGAAAATCAAAATCCCGCTCATCAACGCGGGAGACGGTAATAATGAGCATCCAACGCAAGCGTTGCTTGATTTCTATACAATGCGCAAGCAATTCGGCGCGATCAAAGGGTTGACGGTCTCCATCATCGGAGACATTCTTCACAGCCGAGTAGCACGTTCAAATCTCTGGGGGTTAATCGCCCTGGGAGCGAAAGTTCAGTTCTGTGCACCTGCGAGTATGCAGGCTCCAGAATTAGCGGAGTTCGCGCCATATGTTTCTTTCGAGGAAGCATTGAAAGCGGACGTCGTCATGATGCTTCGTGTGCAGTTAGAACGCCATGATACAGGATTGATCAAATCTGCTGAAGAGTACCGCGAGCAGTACGGTTTGACAGTAGAACGCGCAAGCCGCATGGCCCCTCATGCGATCATCATGCACCCAGCTCCAGTGAACCGCAATGTGGAGCTAGATGATGAACTAGTGGAACATGAGAAGTCCAAAATTTTCACGCAAATTGCGCATGGCGTGCCGATTCGTATGGCAGTCATCGAACGAGCTCTATCATAAATTGGAGGAGGATTTCACAAAATGGGAATTTGGATTCTAAACGGACTTACCGTTGATGCGAATAATGTTCAAACGAAAAAACATGTTTTAGTCGAAAACGATAAAATTGCACAGGTTGTTGATGCTTCGACTGGTGATGTACCACAAACAGAAGGTCATGAAGTGATCGACGCTGCAGGCAAGCTAGTATCGCCAGGATTCATTGATATGCACGTACACTTGAGAGAACCTGGTTTCGAACATAAAGAAAACATTGCAACGGGTACACGTTCTGCAGCAAGAGGCGGTTTTACAACGATCGCTTGTATGCCGAATACGCGCCCTGTAATTGACACGGTAGACACTGTCAACTACATATTGGACAAAGCGGCAACAGAAGGCGTCGTTCGCGTCATTCCTTACGGAACGATTACGAAGAACGAGCTTGGCCGTGAGTTAACGGATTTCGCAGCGTTGAAAGAAGCGGGCGTTATCGGATATACAGACGATGGCGTAGGCGTACAAAGCGCGCAAATGATGAAAGATGCGATGGCACTAGCAGCATCACTTGGCATGCCGATCATCGCACATTGCGAAGATGACACGTTGGTTGTAGGTGCCCCTGTAAACGAAGGGACTTTCGCCACGAAGCATGGCCTGAAAGGGATCCCGAACGAATCCGAAGCGATTCATGTTGGCCGCGACGTGTTGCTAGCGGAAGCAACTGGGGTACACTACCACGTATGTCACGTCAGTACAGAACAATCGGTTCGATTGATCCGTCACGCGAAACAGTTCGGAATCAAGGTTACAGCAGAGGTTTGCCCACATCATCTGCTGCTATCGGAAGAAGACATTCCAGGAATGGATGCGAACTGGAAGATGAACCCGCCGCTTCGCACACCACGTGATGTACAGGCTGTCATCGAAGCGTTGGAAGATGGCACCATCGACATTATCGTGACAGATCATGCGCCGCATACGGAAGAAGAGAAAGCGAAAGGCATGTTGCTAGCACCATTCGGAATCCTTGGTTTCGAAACAGCATTCTCCTTGCTCTATACAAAATTCGTGCTTACTGGCAAATGGACACTTGGTTTCCTAGTGGATCGTATGACGAAGAAGCCTGCTGATGTATTCGGTCTTCCATACGGAACATTAGAAGTAGGCAGCGCGGCAGACATCACAATCGTTGATCTCGATACAACGAAAGCGGTTTTGAAAGAAGAGATCGTATCCCGCAGCAAGAACACGCCATTCATTGGGTGGGAGCTGCGCGGTTGGCCGGTTGTGACGATTGCTTCGGGTAAAGTAGTGTACTCCTAAGTTCAAGAAATAGCCTTAATTAGAAAGCCCAAATCACGAGAAGCATCTATACGATGCATCAAAAATCGTGTATATTTATACAAGAAGATTTATGTTTATGCAAGATCGTGACATGTAATATCGTAAGCATGACATCTGCGGTTCGAGAGAACCGCCTGACAATAGCGAAGGAGTTGAAAGAACATGCAGGCAAGATTGTTGCTGGAAGACGGCACTCTTTTTACAGGAAAATCGTTCGGTAGTGAAGGTGAATCCGTCGGCGAAGTAGTTTTTAACACAGGTATGACTGGTTATCAAGAGGTACTTTCGGACCCTTCCTACTGTGGACAAATCGTAACGATGACGTATCCACTTCAAGGGAACTACGGTGTGATTCGTGATGATTTCGAGTCCGTGCGTCCATTCATCCATGGTTTCGTCGTGCGTGAGCATGAAGAAATTCCAAGTAACTGGAGAGCGCAATACACGCTTGGCAGCCTGTTGAAAGAATACGGCATTGTTGGCATCAGCGGCATCGACACACGTATGTTGACTCGCAAAATTCGTCACTATGGCGTAATGAAAAGTATCATTACGACTTCCAATAAATCCGTCGAAGAATTGATGGCTACTCTTAAAAATACACCGCTTATGACGGATCAAGTTTCCCGTGTTTCCACGAAAAGCGTTTTCGGTGCACCTGGTCACAAAGAAAGAATCGTACTTGTTGACTTCGGCGCAAAAAGCGGGATTATCCGTGATCTAAGCAAACGTGATTGCGACGTAGTCGTCGTTCCACAGAATGCAACAGCTGAACAAATTCGTCGCTTGGCACCAGACGGCGTATTGCTATCCAATGGCCCTGGGGATCCGAAGGATGTTCCACACGCAGTTGAGATGATTAAAGGCTTGCTAGGCGACATTCCATTATTCGGAATTTGCTTAGGTCACCAATTGTTCGCACTTGCTTGCGGCGCGGACACTGATAAATTGAAATTCGGTCACCGCGGCGGTAACCACCCAGTGAAAGATTTGATTTCCGGACGTTGCTACATTACATCGCAAAACCATGGCTACACGGTAAAGGAAGATTCCGTACAAGGAACGAACCTTGAAGTGACGCACATTAACAATAACGATCGCACGATCGAAGGCTTACGCCACAAGCAATACCCAGCATTCTCGGTGCAGTATCACCCAGAAGCAGCACCTGGACCATTCGATTCCAGCTACCTGTTCGATGATTTCATCTCGCTGATTCGTCAGCACAAACTAGATAACCCACAGCAGCCGCGCCAAGCGCAAATGCTTGCTCAGTGGAATGCTTCCACGGCATCGACATCTGTGAAGGAGGAACTGCAATATGCCAAAAAATAATACACTCAAAAAGATTCTCGTTATCGGTTCCGGACCGATCGTTATTGGTCAAGCGGCAGAGTTTGACTATGCAGGAACACAAGCTTGCCAAGCTTTGAAAGAAGAAGGCATGGAAGTTATTCTGATCAACAGCAACCCAGCTACGATCATGACAGATACGAACATGGCTGACAAAGTATACATCGAGCCAATTACACTCGAATTCGTGACGCAAATCATTCGTCAAGAGCGTCCAGACGGTTTGCTGCCAACACTTGGCGGACAAACGGGTCTGAACATGGCGGTTGAACTTGCTCGTGCAGGCGTTCTAGAGAGCGAGAACGTTAAGCTACTAGGTACACAGTTGACGGCGATTGAGAAAGCGGAAGATCGTGACCTTTTCAGAGACTTGATGAGAGAACTAGAGCAACCTGTACCAGATAGCGTTATCGTGACTACAGTGGCTCAAGCCGTTGATTTCGCTAATGAAATTGGCTTCCCCATCATTATTCGTCCTGCTTACACACTGGGTGGAACAGGCGGCGGTATCTGTAACACAATGGAAGAGCTGACGGAAATCGTTGCTTCCGGTATTCGTTACAGCCCGATCGGTCAGTGTCTCGTAGAGCGCAGTATCGCGGGTATGAAAGAAGTCGAGTACGAAGTTATGCGTGATGCGAACGATAACTGTATCGTTGTGTGTAACATGGAGAACTTTGATCCAGTTGGCGTACATACAGGCGATAGTATCGTAGTAGCACCAAGCCAGACATTGTCGGATCGTGAGTACCAAATGCTGCGTTCCGCATCCCTGAAAATCATTCGCGCCTTGAACATCGAAGGTGGTTGTAACGTACAATACGCACTTGATCCACACAGCTTCCAATACTACGTCATCGAAGTTAACCCGCGTGTAAGCCGTTCATCCGCGCTTGCATCCAAAGCGACAGGCTATCCGATTGCGAAAATGGCAGCAAAAATTGCGATTGGTTACACGCTAGATGAGCTTGTTAACCCGGTTACTGGGCAAACTTACGCTTGTTTCGAACCAGCACTAGATTACATCGTATCCAAAATCCCACGCTGGCCGTTCGATAAATTCACTGCGGCTAACCGTAAACTAGGTACACAAATGAAAGCGACTGGGGAAGTCATGGCGATTGGCCGTACTTTCGAAGAGTCCATTCAAAAAGCGGTTCGTTCCCTTGAAATCGGCGTTCACCGTCTGTTCTTGAAAGAAACGGATTTGCTTGATACAGAAACATTAGAATTGCGTCTACAAAAACCTGATGATGAGCGTCTATTCTTACTAGCTGAGGCGTTCCGCAGAGGTTATACCGTGGAACAATTGCAAAACATCACGAAAATTGACTGGTGGTTCTTGAATAAAGTAGGTGCTTTGATTGCTTTCGAAGCTGAAATTGCAGCTAAAGATCTGACTGCTGAACTCATTTTCGATATCAAGCGCAAAGGCTTCACAGACCGCGCTGTTGCGGAAATTCGTACACTGGCAGGCTGCAGTACCTTCACGAAAGAAGCGGATGTAAGAGCATTCCGTTTGCAACATAACATCAAACCTGTTTATAAAATGGTAGATACTTGTGCAGCTGAGTTCGAAGCTTCGACGCCTTACTACTACTCCACATATGAGCAAGAAGATGAGGTAACTGAGACTGAGAAACAAAAAGTGGTTGTGCTTGGATCGGGTCCAATTCGTATCGGTCAAGGGATTGAGTTCGATTACTCAACAGTTCACGCTGTGTGGGCAATTCAAGCGGCTGGTTATGAAGCGGTTATCATCAACAATAACCCAGAAACAGTATCAACAGATTTCAACACATCGGATCGCTTGTACTTCGAGCCACTATTCTTCGAAGATGTAATGAACGTAATCGAGCGTGAACAACCAATCGGCGTTATCGTCCAATTCGGTGGACAAACTGCGATTAACTTGGCAGCACCGCTGCACAAAGCAGGCGTTCGTATCCTAGGATCTGACCTAGAAAGTATCGATACAGCAGAAGATCGTAAGAAATTCGAAGCTTTGCTTAGCAAACTTTCGATTGCACAGCCTCCAGGCGGCACAGTAACGTCCGTTGACCAAGCAGTCGGTACAGCAGCGAAATTCGGATACCCGGTAATCGTTCGTCCTTCCTACGTACTAGGTGGTCGTGCAATGGAAATCGTCTACTCCGATGAAGAATTGCTAAGCTACATGGAATATGCGGTAAAAATTAACCCTGAACATCCGGTTCTTATCGACCGCTACATGCTTGGTAAAGAGGTAGAGGTTGACGCGATTTGCGATAGAGAAACCGTGTTGATCCCAGGGATCATGGAACACGTGGAACGCGCAGGGGTTCACTCCGGTGACTCGATCGCGGTTTACCCGCCACAATCCATCTCCGATGAGATCAAGCAACAAATTATCGATATTACGACGAAAATCGGTCTTGAGCTGAATGTCGTTGGTCTTGTGAACATCCAGTTCGTTATTCATAACGATCAAGTCTATGTGATCGAGGTTAACCCGCGTTCTTCCAGAACGGTTCCATTCTTAAGTAAAGTGACGAACATCCCAATGGCGAACGTGGCAACACGCGTTATCATGGGTCAAACGCTTGCGGATATGGGTTATCAAAGTGGTCTATGGCCAGAAGATAAATATGTATCTGTCAAAGTGCCTGTGTTCTCCTTCGCGAAGCTTCGCCGTGTAGATACAACACTCGGGCCTGAAATGAAATCAACGGGTGAAGTTATGGGCCGTGATGTGAACTTTGCAAAAGCACTATACAAAGGTCTGATCGGTGCTGGTATGAAGATCCCTGCTGCAGGTTCCGTCGTGGTAACCGTAGCGGATAAAGATAAAGAAGAAGCGATTGAAATCTTGAAAGGTTTCTACCGTCTTGGTTACAAAATCATCGCAACTGGCGGGACAGCGGATGCAATTGCACAAGCAGGTCTTCCAGTAACGACGGTTAACAAGCTTAGTGAAGGTTCCCCGAACATTCTTGACCTCATCCGCAGCGGTGATGCGCAGTTCGTCGTGAACACATTAACTAAGGGCAAAACGCCTGAGCGCGATGGCTTCCGCATTCGTCGTGAAGCAGTTGAGAATGGTGTCGTGTGTATGACATCCCTTGATACTGTTAGAGCGCTAGTGAATATGCTTGAAGCAATTAACTTCTCCTCACGTGCAATGCCAATACATGTCTAAAGGACGGTGCCAAAGATGAGTACGTTAACTCGCAACGATGTTACCGGACGCATTATGGTCGCCTTGGACTACGCGAACGCGGAAAGTGCCCAAGAGCTGCTTAAGCAGCTCGAAGGCATTCCGTGTTATGTAAAGGTAGGAATGCAGCTGTTTTATGCTGCAGGTCCTACCTTTGTCGCGAGTCTGAAGGATCGCGGCTATAAGGTGTTCCTCGACGTGAAGATGCATGACATTCCGAACACGGTCAAGGGTGGTGCGGAGAGCGTGACGCGCCTTGGGGTTGATGTGTTCAATGTGCACGCTGCCGGAGGCAAGTACATGATGGAGGCTGCCTTGGAGGGAGTCGACAAGGGACTAGCCGTTGGGTCATCAGTACGCCCGATCGTGATCGGCGTGACGCAATTGACCAGCACCTCGCAGCAGGTGCTGAATGATGAGATCGGCCTTGCCGGTACAACCGAGCAGGCCGTCATTCGCTATGCCCGCTTGGCGCATGCCGCGGGGCTGCAGGGCGTCGTCGCGTCACCGCTTGAGGTGACGGCGATTAAGGCGGCATGCGGTGATGGATTCATCACCGTGACGCCAGGCATCCGCCCGGCTGGTGCCGACATCGGCGACCAGTCGCGTATTATGACGCCGGCTGAGGCGTTCGCGCAGGGGACGGACTACGTCGTGATCGGGCGACCGATCACGGGCGCAGCGGACCCAAGAGCTGCGATTGAAGCGATTATCGAGTCGATCGTGTAGGTACTTGCATTTTAACCTTGAAGGGAACGGTGAACGTGAATGAGTAAACTTGACACAATCGCGCAGCATATTGCAGCGTCCTTATTAGAGATTGAAGCGGTGGCGCTTCGTCCACAACAACCTTTTACATGGACATCAGGACTGAAATCTCCGATTTATTGTGATAATCGTTTGACGATGTCGCACCCTGCGATCCGTGAGGCCATTTCCGATGGTTTCGCCCAGTTGATCAAGGAAAAATTCCCTGAGACTGAAGTTGTAGCGGGAACAGCTACGGCTGGCATTCCTCATGCGGCTTGGGTAGCTCAGAAGCTTGGCCTTCCGATGATCTACATTCGTGACAAAGCAAAGGGACATGGCAAAGAGAACTTGATTGAAGGTTCCGTGAAACCAGGACAAAAAGTCATCGTGATTGAAGACTTGATTTCCACTGGAGGCAGCTCGTTGAAAGCAGCGGTTGCGGTCAAAGATGCAGGAGCTGAAGCGCTTGGTGTTCTGGCGATTTTCTCCTATCAACTGGATAAAGCAACGGATGCGTTCGCGGCGGCTGAGATGCCTCTTCATACGCTTTCTAACTATTCAACTCTGCTTGAAGTCGCTTTGGAAAAAGGCAAGATCCAGTCCGAAGATATGGAACTCTTGCGTTCATGGAGAGTAAATCCATCTGCTTACGGTGTATAATTAATCGCTGTTGTGACGAGATTTGACGAATGGTGTAGGATTCCTCTATACTAAAGTGGTCTTGTAACGACGGCAAGATTTTGCGAAACCATGCAGGTTACCGTACAATCGGCGCCTTATCGGGGTGCAGATCTTGAAAATAGCTAATACGTAGAAGAAGCTCTACCTTTTCGCAAAGGTGAGCTTCTTTTTTCATTCTCGGGGTTGTTTCGTTACGAATTGAATGAACGTTTCCAAGGGTTGGGACATCCACTTTTTGGGATGCAGCACGAGTTGTAAGTCCATTGTTAATTGGTTATGCGTAAAAGGAAGCTGTACAAGCTTGCCGGTGGCCAGCTCACTCGCGACTGTGATTCGAGGCAACAAGGCGATGCCTAGGCCGCTCATCACACATTGTTTGATGGCTTCGACGTTGCCGAGCTCGAATCCAATTTGCAAGGCGACGGCATTGTCTTTCAGCAATCTTTCAAATTTGCCGCGATAGATACATCCTTCTTCCGTGACAATAAATTCTGTACTCCCCAGATCAGCAAGTTGAATATCTTTTTGCTGCGTTAAAGGGTGATCTAAGGGTGCAACGAAGACGAGTTGTTCTTCACGTACACTTGTACAAGCGAGAGAGGGATCTGCTGGATATTGATCTAATAATAGGCCGATATCATAATCTCCTTCTTTGACTTTGGTGATTATGGAAGCTTCGCTGTCAGGAAAGAGTTGAATACTTAAACCTGGATACAGCTGTTTGAGCTTATGTAAATAGGGAGGCAAATAATAGGCGGCTAAAGAGTTAATGGTCCCAATGGTCAATGTTCCACTAACTTGATTGGCGATCATTTCCTTGGATTGGTCATAGAGCTCAAGCAATTGTTGCGCGATCACTAACAAGCTTTCACCAGGTGGAGTCAGGCGTAGCGTTCGGCCGTACCTTTCAAATAAAGGAGCACCGTATTCACGTTCCAACTTTTGAATTTGCATCGTAATGCTCGATTGGGCATAGCCTAATTCCTCGGCAGCACGAGTGAAGCTTTTCCTACGGGCAACCTCCCGAAAGGTGCGGAAATACGTAAGATCCATGTATAACCTCGCTTTGTTATCAATATTTTTGATGAGTTCTATCATTTATTATAGCTAACTGTGATGAAGAGTTCCATGCTAAAGTGAATGTACAAACAAACGAGGCAGGGAGTTGGTTATTTTGTTAAAAGAACAAGACCTACAGGGGTTATTTGTACCCATCGTTACACCATTTGATGAAGAGTATGAAGTGGATGCTGCATCTTTCTATAATCAAGCTTACAATTTGTTTCAAGATGAAATAGATGGATTAGTTGTAAATGGGACAACGGGAGAATCACCAACGATTACGAAAGACGAGCTTGGGGTGTTGTTCGCGACAGCTCAAGCTGCACGCGACGCTGCTCATGTTGAGGTACCTTTAATTGTAGGAGCCGGCACGAACGATACACGTTCAACGGTTAGGAAAGTAGAAGAAGCGGGCAAACTTGGAGCAGAAGCAGTTCTCGTTGTTGTACCCTATTACAATCGGCCTAGCCAGCAGGGAATTATTGAACATTTTCGCCAAGTAGCAGGAGTTGGCGTACCGGTGATTCTGTATGATGTGCCACATCGTACAGGGGTAACACTTGAGGTGGATACGGTTAGGAGCATCCTTGATCTCAATGGAGTTATCGGGATGAAGGACAGCACGCCTAATATTGGATTAGTCACAGAATTAAGTAGACTGGGTTCTAAACCTGTTTTGTGTGGTGAGGACACCTTGCTGTATGCAGCTCTGCAGGCAGGTGCCAAAGGGGTTATGAGCGCTTCAGCGAATGTAGAGACGGAGAGATTTGTTTCTTTTATTCGCAGTTTTGGTAATGGAGCCCATGAGGAAAGCCGACAAGAGTTCGAGGCGTTGCTTCCACTCATCCGACTCCTATTCCAAGAACCGAATCCCGCTCCGATCAAATGGCTGCTTCACCAGCAAGGTGTCATTGATTCCGGGACATTACGATTGCCATTATTGCCGGTGACAGCGGGATTACAAGATAAATTAGCAGCGTATCTGTAAAAAAGGAAGGAGCGATTGTGTAATGAATCGAACGAGAGTGTTTACGGGCTCACCTTGGGAGCCTGTAGTCGGGTACTGTCGAGCCATCCGTGTCGGTGACCGAATTGAGGTAGCCGGGACCACAGCGATGAAAGACGGAGAGGTTGTTGGCGTAGGCAATGCCTATGAACAAGCTCGATTCATCCTTCAGACGATTGAACAGGCGCTCCAAGAGCTTGGTGCACAGCGATCTGACGTGGTGCGAACCCGGATGTTCGTGACCGATATCTCGTTATGGGAAGCGTTCGGCAAGGCGCATGGGGAGTATTTCGGTGATGTGCAGCCCGTTGCTACGATGGTTGAAGTGAAGGCGCTGATTGACCCGCGATTACTGATTGAGATAGAGGTAGAGGCAATTGTGGCGATGGATGAGTTGGGATGAGTAGGTTCAGCAATGTGAAAAGTAGTGAGTATGGGTTTGAGTAATCTAGTTTAGCAAGACTTTAGCGGATAGATGGATTTTATCCATCTATTTTAACGAATTTTAACCTTTTTTATGAAATAGATGGAAAATATGCAGCTAATTTCAGCTCGTTCGATCATAATCCTCGTTTTCGTCAAGATTAGCTGTAGGAAATCCATTTATTTCTATAATTAATATAAAATCGACTGATTTACCTGTATTTTTTCCATCTAAATGAGAAAAGGGTCGCGTTCGTACGCGGTGTTACCCACATGACGAACACAAAAAAGCGCTATACCTCACCTACATCCCGATTATGATCTCGGCGAGTAGGGAGGTGTAGCGCTTATTCATGATGCGAGTGGGGACTAACCAACACGTTTGCCCAAAATGATCAGATCCCGCTCAACGCCATCCAGCTCAGCTACGCCAGGTAAGTGCGCCCAATCGGTGAACCCGAATTTGCGGAAAAGCTGTAGGCTCGGCTCGTTATGCCCAAAAATAAACCCTAACAGCGACTTGAGCCCTAGCTTAGGACTAGCTTCCAGTGCTTGTTCCATCAAATATCGGCCGATCCCTTGGCCTCGATAGGCTTCATCCACATAAATACTGACTTCCGCCGTAGCGTTATAAGCGGGACGTCCATAGAACGACTGAAAACTCAGCCAGCCACAGATGCCGTTCCCATTATCAAGCACCCAAAGCGGACGGAAATCAGCAGAGTGTTCGTGAAACCAGTGCTCACGTGAAGCGGTTGTGACGGGCTCAGTATCGGCAGTAACCATACGTCCTGCAATTGTGGAATTGTAGATACGCACGATTTCTGCTAAATCTTCTATTCGTGCATCTCGCACGTGTAATTGATTCCCCATTGAAGTTACTCCTTTAATTGTAGCTCTAAATTAAGCATTGTTAGATTCTGTAGACGTTGCACTCAGTTCAGCTAACTTCATCCAGTAACGACTAATCGTCTCTGTTCCATTGTCCCAGTTCATTAAATGGAAATGTTCATTCGGCGCATGAAGATTCTCTCCTGGTAAACCAAAGCCCATGAGTACGACAGGTGCGTCCAAGACGCGTCCTAACACCTCGACAATCGGAATTGAGCCCCCGCTACGTGTGTAAACTGGCCACTCACCGAAAGTTGCTTCATAGGCTTCTGCCGCTGCTACCATAACGGGCTCATCTATCGGTGTAATGAATGGATTACCTCGCAATTGGCGATCTAAGGTTACGGACACACCTGGAAGAGACTGTGCCTGAATATGCGCTTCGACCAGATCCATGATTTCTTCAGGAACCTGCGCAGCGACTAGGCGACATGCAATCTTAGCTGTGGCTCGATTCGGAATGATAGGTTTAATCCCTTCACCTTGGAAGCCGCCACTAACCGAAGTGATTTCAAGCGTAGGTCGGGATGTTGTTTGCTCGTAAAAGGAGAAGCCGTGCTCCCCATACAGCTCTGTGACGTTCAAATTCGTACGAACCTTGCTTTCGTCAGGTTCTACTTGCTTGAACGATTCGCGCTCTTTGTCCGAAAGTTCGATCACACGGTCATAGAACCCTTGCACAGCTACACGTCCTTGCTCGTCATGGAACGAGCTAAGAAGCTTGCTCATTGCGTGAATAGGGTTCTGTACCGCGCCGCCGAAAAGACCCGAATGCAGATCGCTATTCGCACCGTCGATCGTAATTTCGAAACCAGCTAAGCCGCGAAGTCCATACATAAGTGCGGGTTTACCTGGGCCGTGCATTTGCGTGTCGGATAGTACGATGGAATCAGCCTGCAATTTGGCAGCATGTTCTTCAACAAAGGAAGGAAGATGCTTACTTGCAATTTCTTCTTCACCTTCAATGCAGAATTTCACGTTAACCGGAAGTGAACCATGTGTTTGAAGAAAGGCTTCAACAACCTTCACATAAAGCAGCAATTGGCCTTTGTCATCTGTGCTGCCGCGGCCGAACAGCTTATTATCTCGGATTACAGGTTCAAAAGGAGGTGTTTCCCACAACTCTAAAGGCTCAGCAGGCTGAACATCATAATGACCATAGATCAATACCGTTGGTTTGTCAGGCGCGTGCAACCAATCCGCATACACAACGGGGTGACCTTTCGTAGGCATGATCTCAATGTTTTCGAGACCGGCCTTTTGTAGGGATTGAGCTGTCCACTCCGCGCATTTCAGCATATCTGGTTGGTGCTGGGCAACTGCGCTTATGCTTGGAATCCGCAGAAATGCCATGAGTTCCTCTATGTGTTCATCCCTATGCGTATGTAGGTAGCTTTTGATTGTTTCGATCATGTGCGTGTTCTCCTCTTTTCTGTTGCCAAAATAGTCTACATCACTTAACTTCCCCAAAAACAGGTGAAATCCTGCTATCCGTGTAAACCGTCACAATTTAATTATCATATGGTCAATTATATCGTTTTTTTCATTTTCAATCATAGGTGAAGACAGCCTGCTAATAAGAGAACCTTATTATGGATAAGCTACAAGTAATGAACTGAATACAATGGAGTGATAACTATGAACTGGATCTATTGGGCGAAATTATATGATTCGAAGTTTCAAGCAGGCGTTTTGGCAAAACGTATGGAAGAAGATTGGTGGATTTATGGCTATGAGTGCCCGCAGGAAGTGGAGGTTTACAAGTCGAAGAAAGGTCGCTTTGGTGTCAGATACAATACGTAAACGAAATGATTATGCATAAAATTAACGCTTGACTAAGCCATCGCCGTTAGTGTATATTTATTTTTGTCGCTGTTGATCGGTACACATGACGCGGGGTGGAGCAGCTCGGTAGCTCGTCGGGCTCATAACCCGAAGGCCGCAGGTTCAAATCCTGCCCCCGCAACCAAATTTCATTAGGGCCTATAGCTCAGTTGGTTAGAGCGGTCGGCTCATAACCGATTGGTCGGGGGTTCGAGTCCCTCTGGGCCCATAGCACGGAAACCCTTGATAGATAAGGGTTTTTATTTATTTTAAAGACTAACCAAGCCCCTCGTTCTCAACTTCATGTTGGTGGAAGGAGAGGCTTGTTTTTGTTTATGCACGCTTGTGCACACGACACGAATCATTGAAGCTTTAGTTTTTTTAGCATCGTCATCCAGATTCTCAAACCCGTCACCCATAACGTCAACGCTGAGCCAAAACCAATAAACGTAGACATGAGAACGACAGGTACATCACCATCACCGAACGTAATGTTCATTGGTAAGAATAATGAAATGATACCTAATATACACAGTACAATCCCCGTACCATAATAAAATTTTTCTCGAAACAAAGATGCCAAAGGAAAGAAATGAATGCCAACAATCATCGCCATCACAGGGAAAAAGACTTCAAAATAATCGAGTTTATTACAAATGATGCTGGCAATAAAAATCGCAAGACCTTCCAACCCAAATATCAAGCCAAATTTTCGATTGATTTGTCGCGTATCTTCCCTTTCCTTAGGTGTAACGGTAAGATTTATGCTGCGAGCTGTAAGAAAAAGTGAAATGGCTCCGAACA
Organism: Paenibacillus sp. J22FR83; assembly: GCF_059691955.1. NCBI lineage: Bacteria > Bacillati > Bacillota > Bacilli > Caryophanales > Paenibacillaceae > Paenibacillus > Paenibacillus sp. J22FR83. The sequence continues at coordinate 100,387 of NZ_JCAUAM010000011.1, read as the reverse complement.
ATAAGATGACAGTCACGATAATTGCAAGAACAAGTGGCCAGAGAGGAACAAGTTGATGTGAACCAACAATGCCAATGGACGACCATAGCGCACCGAAGAAAGTCATGAACATGACGCCATTTGCTGCCCCCAGGACAGCTGATTTAGATAATTTTACATTTTCACGCAATATGCATCAGACTCCTATCATTCAACTTAGTTTCTACATCGTCATGGAAAGAGTTAATACTTTGTTAATAATCCATTTAGATGGATTCAATAAGCGTATACTAAAATAACTAGTAAGGAAACGTTTCCCGCAAATTGATAGAAAAAAGGAGAAGAGAAATGAAACTTAGTAAAAAATCAATTACAGTCCTTTCTTTTTCGGTTGGAGCTTGTTTATTCGTATCTACGGCATTCGCTGATGCGCTGTTAGGATCTGGGTATGACCGGTTGAAGGGTTCGGTGAAAAATACCGCATCCGTGATGGAAAGCGGCCTTAGCAACTATTCGATCGAGACGATGTATACATTGAAAAATAATGATCAAATTTTACTTCAATCGTCCAATTTTCAGAAAATGGATACAGTGAACCAAGTGAAAGAGAACAACGAGGTAACGAAGAACGCCAAAGGTGAAACGACCACTAGATATACGTATGTGGATAAAAAGCAAACCATTGACAAGAATGAATCGGACAATACATATTATGTATTTGAAAATTCGACAGACATGAACCCAGACCGTAAAGGACCAGCTGATTTTAGGAATCCTTTTAAAGAAAAGGGAGCATCAGAAGTTGAGAAAATTGTTGATGCTGTAGTGGGGTCATTGAAAGATAATGTACAAGTTGAGGAAGGAACGGATGGGGGTAAAGTATATTCGGGAAGTTTGTCCGAGACACAAGTGCCAGCCCTCGTGAACGCAGTCTCCTCCTTCGGGATTAAGCAGATGTTAGATAGTGAAAGAGATTTACCAGAGATAGAGAGCGATATTTTCGTGAAAAAGGTAGTAGGAACGGCGAATGAGAATAAATCAGGTTATTTAGAAAATTTGATGGGTGAAGTCACGCTATCAGGTAAGGATAAAAATGGGGTTCAGCATGATTTGAACCTGAATGTAATTTTTAAACTGTCTGAAATTGGCAGTACGAAGATTACAAAACCTGATCTAACAACAGTCAAGGTTGAAAAGGTTAGTCGTAATAGTGGATTCAGCTCTAAATATGTGGGAACGTATAAAAACGATATTATTATGGACAAAGATGGTAAGTTTGTGAAAATCGGTGAGCGAACAGTTTCAATTACAAGTGTAGATGGCGACAAAGTAGCTGGAACGTATGCTGAATCCGTGAATGCTGGTTATGAGAGCGAATATCCAAACAAGGATGCGTTTAGTTTCGAATACAATATGTCGACAACTCCTATGTTTACTTACACAGATTCGAAGGGTGAAAAGAAGCAGGGCATGATTCATCCGAATATGGCAGGTAAAATTTATGTGGATATGAATCTTGAAGTTAGTGATAAAAATGCTTACAAACAAAGCAACACCATGAAGCCTTTCTATGATGGCGAATTTATCCGCGTATTTGAATAGACATGATGCTCAGGAGGCGGCGAATAGCGGCTTCCTGAGATTTTTTAGGGAGATGATGAATTGACGGTCAAGGCGATTGAAATAAAAGACTTAACCAAGTCATATACAAATGGCAGAGGGATCAGCGATTTGAACTTAGACGTCGATCAAGGGGATATTTTCGGATTTCTCGGACCCAATGGTGCAGGGAAAACGACGGCCATGAAGATGATTACAGGACTCATAAAGCCAGATCGAGGCGATGTGAAGATTTTCGGAGCGAGTGTAGCAGAAGACTATGTGAACGCAATGAAACATGTCGGTTGTATTATTGAAACAGCAGAATCCTATCCCTATTTGACGGCAAATGAGAACTTGAGACTGTTTGCAAGATTTTATCCGGAAATCGATCAGCGTCGAATTGATGAATGTCTAGAAATCACGGGGATGCTGAAATATAAAAATGAGAAGTCACAAAAATTTTCACTTGGGATGAAACAAAGACTGGGGATAGCAGCGGCGATTCTTTCGAAACCCAAGTTGTTAATTTTGGACGAGCCTCTAAACGGTCTGGATGTAGAAGGGATGCTGGAGATGAGGAAGTTGATCAAACAGCTTTCCCAGGAAGGCACTACGTTCTTCATATCCAGCCACTTAATTCACGATGTAGAATTGACGTGTTCGAGGATTGGCATTATTTATGGAGGCAAGTTGGTGAACGTTGAATATACCCAAAATATTCTATCTTTCTATTCATCGCTTGAGAATTATTTTGTTAGTGAGGTGGACAGGAATGGTAGGGTTTAAAGCTGCATTTATTAATGAAACAGTGAAGCTGCGTAAAAAGAAAAAAATTATGGCAGCCGCAATATTATCCATTCTTGCCGTCGTGATTGGCCAAATTGCCGTCACAACGATTAAGCATGGCCTTGGACTGAGAGTTGTTGGCAGCGTTGAATTTCCTATCGCCGTACTGACGTTCATTGCCTATACCTTATTACCGTTATTTGCAATATTCGTAGCCATTGATATGTTTAATGGGGAGTCTTCGTCGAATACGATGAAAATAACGCTGTTGAGACCGGTTTCCAGATTTGGCGTGTTTACGGCTAAAGTTTTGAATTTAGCGTTATTTATCGCGGGTAAACTGTTGTTTATCATGATTCTATCCTTGCTAGCTGGGTTTATATTCAATCCTTCGTCTGCCAGTCTCATTGGAATCGTAAAGGTGTTTGTATCGTATGGTTTAACTTTCTTCCCTGTATTTGTGTTTGCACTTATCGTTGTGCTGCTAGCCAATCTCATTCAGGGTGGTCTAGCTGTGTTCTTCCTCGCCATTCTTGTGTTTATTGGATTTAATTTCCTAGGTATTGTATTTTCATCCTATTCGAGCTTTTTTATCACCTCGATGTTTGATTGGTATACCCTTTGGATATCGGAATCCATCAACTTCTTCAAAATTAGCCGGCAGATTTTAATTATGTCTGGTTGTGGTATCATGTTATTTACGATGGGCTATTATTTGTTCGATAGAAAGGACATATAGAAAGGACTCTACATGCACTTAACGAAACGTTTTTTCACGATGAATACGCTGGCTGTACTGCTTTCCATTGGGTTGACGATCTTGGCGGTCATTATTTTTATTGCCATGTATACGAAAGTTTTGGGCCGCGAAGCGGGTATCGAGCAGTTTCAACGAGCGTTTGAGGTTCGTGCAGCCATCAGTGAAATACGTAAAGAAGCGCTTACCCTGGGCTTTGAGGGACTTTTGGATACGAAGTATCAACAAGAGCTTGCTGATCGCGTGAACGTTTTGAATGCCAGTGCGATCCTTATTGTGGGTAGAGAGGTTAAGTTCGCTACGCGCCATTTTAATCCAATCGATATTGAGAAAAGTTTGATGCTGTCTAGTGAGTCTAATCGCAATGAGATCGAGCTTGATGGCCAAACGTATCTGTTTAACCGAGCAGATTTCGAACTTCCATCTGGCGATCCGGGTATTCTGCTGCTGCTTGCGCCAATCAAGGTAAATACGAAGGTATATTGGATGCTGGGCATTTTTACAATTTGTTTTTTCACTGTCGTTTTTTTGTTGATGAATGGTTGGATCTCCTATAAATTCTCCCGCAGAATCATTATTCCGATCTCCCGATTAACGGATGCTGCGATCAAAATTCGGGAAGGTGATTTAAGCGGGGAAATTTCTGAAGATGGCGAAGGGGAGATTCGGGAACTTGGGATAACCTTGGAGTTGATGCGAATCAAGCTCAAGGAATCTGTTTATTTACAGCAGAAGTATGATGATAATCGAAAGTTTCTTGTCTCAAGCATTTCTCATGACTTAAAGACACCGGTGACGTCCATTAAGGGCTATATTGAAGGGATTATTGATGGAGTTGCCAAAACACCTGAGAAGATGGAGGAATATCTGGAAACAGCTCGTTCCAAAGCGATTTTGGTCAATGCGATGATTGATGATCTACTTCTCTATTCCAAACTTGATTTGAATCAGCTTCCTTTCCATTTTGAGAAGACTGATTTAGCTAGTTATTTCGAGGATTGCGTTGCCGATCATAAATATGAATGTGAGAAGGCGAATATAGCCATTGCTTTGATCAATGAGTTAAAAGAGCCTGTCAAAGTGTTAATGGATGTCGAAAGATTAAAAAGGGTTGTGCAAAACATTATTGATAATGCGATGACGTATGCCGGAACTGACAATGGCAAGATTGCTATTATACTTAGGGAAACCAGGACATCCGCAATTATTGAAATTAAGGACAATGGAAATGGCATTCCTGAGGACAAGCTTCCCTTTATTTTTGAACGGTTTTATCAAGTAGATCCATCAAGAAAGAACGGAAGTGGACTGGGGTTAGCCATTGCCAAACAAATTATTGAAGGGCACGACGGGAAAATATGGGCGAAAAGCACAGTAGGTGAGGGAACAGGGATCATGATATCTCTTAAAAAGTTCTGACTATGTTCGGAGGTTATGATGAAAAGAATTTTGATTGTTGAGGATGACCAGAGTATTGCCAATTTGCAAAGGGATTATCTGGAGCTAAGCGGTTACTCCGTTAAGATGGTAAACAACGGCACGGATGGTCTGAGAACGCTCAAAGAAGAAGCATTTGAGTTAGTGATCTTAGATATTATGCTGCCCGATATAGATGGATTTGAAGTACTGAAAACCATACGTGAGCAGGATGATATTCCTGTACTCCTGGTATCAGCGAGAGCAGAAGAGATTTATAAAGTGAATGGATTAGGTCTCGGTGCAGACGATTATATTACGAAGCCATTCAGCTCAGGGGAGCTTGTAGCTCGAGTAGGTGCTCATCTGAAGAAGTTCGAGCGGATGAAAGAACGGTTTGGTAAAGGTACGGAAGGAAGTACGATTCAGATCAGGGGGCTTGAGCTTCAGAAGGAAGCCAGACGCGTATTTGTTAACGGAAACGAAGTTATTCTGGCGCAAAAGGAATTTGACCTGCTTCTGTTCCTCGTTCAATACCCGAATCGGGTATTCGGCAAGGAGGAGTTGTTCGAGCGGATCTGGGGCATGGATGCGATGAGTGACGCCTCTACGGTAACGGTTCATATTGCCAGGATTAGAGAGAAAATCGAGGAAACGCCTTCCAAACCACAATACATAGGTACGGTATGGGGATCTGGGTATAGATTTATTGTATAGATAGGATGTCCAGAGCCAGATGTACACGAGCTTGATAAAACCAAGGGCAACCCTTATATTGAAGACAGTGTAAGTAAAAGGGAAACCATGCCCGAAGGAGTGCGAGTGAGACATGTGCCGGAATATTAAACCATTATTCAACTATGAGCCAGTCGTGACAGAAGATGAAGTTCGTGCGGCATCCCTGCAGTTCGTGCGTAAAATATCAGGGTTTACTGAACCTTCTAAAGCGAATGAAGCAGCGTTCCAATTGGCTGTACAAGAGGTTGCTTTGGCAGCCCAGAAGCTGATGGATTCATTAGTCACGCATGCAGAGCCACGGAATCGAGAAGTAGAAGCACAGCGAGCCAAGGAACGAAATGCGATCCGTTTTGGCACGAAAGAAGTTTAATGGAATGGGCTTATCTCCCTGGAGATAAGCCTTTTTGCATGACCGATAGCAGGACTTTAGATACTTGGTAGTGTCGGGTGTCGTTCTTTTGGCATATCCTGTGAATACCACATGGAAAGTAGGTGATGGCAAGTGGCGAAAGGGTTTGATTGCTCAACACCGCTTACGGCACAAAAAGCGGCTGCTTTCGTCGGACAGGGTTTTACATTTGTCGCTAGATATTTGGTGCCAAGTGGAGCAAAGGCATTAACGAAATCAGAGTCTGACGTCATTAGTGCAGCTGGTTTACAGTTAGTTTCTGTGTATGAAACAACGGCGAGTCGTGCTCTTGGCGGTAGAAGTGCGGGTTTAGCAGACGGTGCAACAGCTTTGCAGGTTGCCGCGCAAGTTGGGCAACCTGAGGGTAGTTGCATCTATTTTGCTGTTGATTTCGACGTATCGTCTGCCCAAATGCCTACGGTTATCGCATATATCAAAGCAGCAAGTGAAGCTACGCCAACTTACACGACTGGTGTGTATGGTTCATACGCCGTGATGGAGGCGGTTTATGCTGCAGGTGCTTGCTCACGATTCTGGCAAACCTATGCGTGGAGCGCAGGTAAGAAATCGTCATTTATTCATATTTATCAATATCTTAATGATGTCATGTTAAATGGGATTGCGATTGATTATGATGAATCGTATGGGAATGAAGGTTGGTGGAATAAACGTAAACCGGAACCACCCAGTTATCCACTAACAGTGAAAGATGCTAATGCCATCATACCGTTCCTCTCAGCGGGATACGGAGCGACTTCATCCGTACCTGCACAGAATGAGTTTCATCGACTCGCCAACGAATTACGTAAGGCGTCTGGTCAAACCTTGCAATAATAAAAGGAAGCCCGGCTGTGATGGAGCAACTCCATCGTTCCGGGCTTTGCTTATTATTGGATCACTGCACTGCGTATGTACCACCGATCTTGTACGGTGGTGCGTTCGAGATGAAACAATACGCGGCGACTCGTCACCGCGGAGGCTCTAGCCGCTGTCATGGTTACATCGACAGCTGTGTCGTACTGCAGGAGCTGGGATGTATCCTGCTCCTGGAACTTGGACAGGCGGCGCATGCTTCGCACATGCATCGCCTGTTCTTGCCCTGTGGCGACCTGCAGCAGCTGCAGGTCACCTTGGTGGGCGCCGCTGATCCAGACGTCGATCAGCGCCCAGGGCGAGAGCTTGCTGACGTAGTCGTTCAGCAAGCCTGCCGCTCGGTGCACCATGACTTGGTGCGCCGGGTCAACGGAGCGGGAGCCGTGCGTCACGCTCCCGAGGAAGTGAATACAGAAATGACCATTGAAGTCATTTCCGGGTATACCATCACCGCCATGCGGCATGCCATGCATAGAGGCGGCAAGGGTGCGGCCGTTCAGCTTCACTAGGACCGCGCGGCGGTCCCAGCTCCACGCGCCGCCATAAATGCGCTTGAGCGTCGCGGAGTCGGTTTTCGTTAGCGGCTGCACATCCGCATGGTGGGAGCCCGCGCGACGCTGCCCTTCAAAGCTAAGTCCACTCATCACGTCTACAACAGTGAAGGAACTGAACTTGGGAAGCACGAGACTTGCTTCTTCCCAAGGCAGCATCTCGCCATAATGCTTGGCACGAAGTGCCTGGACTTGCGCTTGCAGCGCTTCCTGAGCGGATGGTGGGAGTTGCATGCGCCTCTTCGAAGTCCAATCAACAACATCTCCGCTTGGGGTGACCCCTAGGAGGATGGTTTGCCCCTTTTTATCATACTGGAGTGTGGTATCTGGAGGAATGGCTTCTAAGGTTGCATCGCCTACTGTAGCCTCCTCCAGTGCACGCTGTAATGGTTTATTGACGAAAGTTAGCTCTGTTTGATAAAGTGCTCCCGGGGATGCTTTCACTTGAAGCCGAATGCTTGCCTGCTCGGCAGCTGTCCTTTCCTGTATGGGTTCCAATTGCTGTGCTTGTGACCGACTAGTCACTCCTTGACTCAAAAGCGGAGTTAGAAGGAAGCTAAGAAATAGTAGACATAATTTACGACGATTTAGGCTTGATAACACAGAAACTTCCTCCTTATTCGTTTGGCATTTGTGTCAAAGATGCGATTTGGCTGTATGTGTGAAATGAAGCATACAGTCTTGTGGCTAAAGTTGAGTTGTCTAAGTTAGATTGTGATAAAATGACAAAAGTATACGATTGATTAATGTTTTGGTAACGATAGGAAGGAGAAACAGATGGAGAACGCTATAGGAATACCTTTTGAATTACATATGTCAGAGCAGCGAATCTTACGAGGCGATATGTATAAAGCCAAGCAAGAACCAAGTAATGGCACATTATTACTATTACATGGTTATAAAGGCTTCAAAAACTGGGGAATGTTCCCCTATGTAGCCAGCGAATTAGCGGAAGTTGTTGATGTTGTTGCCTTGAATTTTTCCCATAATGGCGTGGGTGAAGATTTGATGGAATTCTCAGAGCTAGAGAAATTTGCTGGAGATACCTATTCTAGAGATCTAGAGGACGTACAGGTTATTATATCGGATATACATAAACACGTGGGCAAGGATCAGCCAATCCTATTACTAGGTCATAGCAGAGGAGCGGGCGTAAGCTTGATCTATGCTTTGGATCATCCAACAGAAATTACTGGCGTCATCAGCTGGAATGGGATTGCACATGTCGATTTGCTCACACCTGAGAATAAAGCGGAGATGAGGGCCACCGGCCGCTCCTATACCCTGAATGGACGAACGAAACAGATGATGCCGCTCGATCTGGAAATCCTAGAAGATATGGAACGCAACGCAGAGAGATTTGATATTGTTGGCAGAATTCATGAAGCGACATTCCCAATTACACTTGTTCAAGGCACGGCAGATGGGGAAAGGTTGATTCGTGGATCTGAGCAGTTGATTGCTAATAATCCAGCTATCCAATGGGTGAAAATTCCTGACGGAAACCATACTTTCGGGAGTGTTCACCCGTACCAGGGAGAGACGCAGCCGCTGCGAATGGCGATTGAGGAAACTAAGCGTGCAATACGCAGCATGTTGAATTTGTAGGTGTTAAAAGGCTTCCTAGGCGTAGATGATTCTACACTAGGGAGCTTTTTTAGTGCTATTTACCCAGCGGATTGTAATCTTCCGTCGAATGTTAGATATTTTTGGAGGAATATGTTGGAAGGTGGTGAAGTAGATTACTTAGAATCTTTAATACTACACAAAAGGGAGAACAACATGGCGATTCAATCAATTAAGTACAAAATCATCTGGCTCTTATTGGTCGTATTGTTGTCGTATTGTTTGCAGTGTCCGTAGGGACAGCGACAGTTACGTATCAGCAGACAGCTGAAAGTCTTCACGAGAAAGGATTTACAACGTTAGAAACAGCTAGAATTGGAATTGAAAACGCTATAATTGCGAGAAAGACAACAGAAAGCGTCATGGAGAAAGAGATGATAGGGCAAGCAACCTTACTATCCTATATGTATGATAAAATTCCGATGACCTATAAACAGGCAGTTGATATAGCTGAGCGTTCCGGCATTGATGAGTTCTGGATTACCAACGCGCAGAGACAATTACTACTGACGAACGCGGGCGAAAAGATTGATTTCAATTTCGGCGGTGATCCTAAGAATCAAGCATATGAGTTCATGGACCTCATTTCGGGCAAGCAAAAAGTTGTCACACAGCCAGCCCAACAACGAAGTGTTGATCCTAAAGTATATAAATACGTTGGTGTGTCCGGTTGGACATCACCTCGCATTGTTCAAACAGGAAGGGATGGAGCTACTCTGACGGAACTCGATAGTAAAATAGGAGCAAAGCCAGTGTTGACGCAATTAAAGTCGGAGCTGGGCGGAGATGTGCTTTTCGCGGGAGTCGTTGATTCCACCGGCAAGCTCGTTGCCTCATCCGATGAGAGCATCACGCAGTTAGACGCGAAGCTGTTAGACTCCCTTAGTGTAAGTCTATCTGGAGAGCATAAAGCGTTCGAGAAGATGTCGTACAATGGAACCAAAGCTAAGTATTACTTTAGAGCGTTGTCGACGAGCCAAGTACTTGTATTGGCATTGTCGGAACAAGTGTTGACAAACTTCTTCTACACAACTTGTATTGCCACATTAGTAAGCTTGCTGATTGCGGGAGCAGTTTTATTTTATATCGTTAATCGTCAGTTTAAAAGGTTGGAGAGACTGCAGTCCGCTATGGTTGCGATTGCTCAGGGGGATGGCGATTTAACAAGAAGACTTCCCGATAACTCGATGGACGAAATCGGCAGATTATCCACAGCGACGAATCAATTTATCGAGAAGATTCATGTGATTGTGAAGGACGTGAAACAATCGGCGCTTCTGAGCAAAGGCAACGCCGATCATATTAAAGATTCCATGAAGCAAACTAATACGATTTCTCATGAAATTAATACGACAATTCATGAATTGGCAACGGCTGCAGGAAGCCAAGCAGAGGTAGTAGAGGATGGACTGAATGGCGTCCATGAATTGGCGGAATTGATTGATGACACGAAGGAACATGTTCAAATTCTACAAAACAATAGTGTAATTATTCGCGAGAAGGAAGAACGTGGCGCTGAAGCGATGCGAGCGATGATTGAGTTGATCCGGAGTAACGTTACCGTGACCAAAGAAGTAGCATCTAGCGTAAGCAAGCTTATGTTGGATATTGACGCCATTAAAGAGATGGTCACCACGATTCATGCCATCTCGAGACAAACGAACTTATTAGCGCTCAACGCTTCAATTGAGGCTGCACGTGCCGGCGAAAACGGCCGCGGATTCGCCGTAGTCGCTGCTGAGGTGAGAACGCTTTCCGTCCAAGCCGGCGAGGCATCTGAGCACATTCAGACGTTGATTGAGAACGTTATGCATTCTGCACAGCTGACATCCGCAGCGATGGAGCAATCGCTTCATATCGTAGGCTCGCAAGAAGAGAATGCAGGGCAGACATCGGATACATTTGATTTCATTAACGCCTCTCTGAAACAAATCCATGAATCGATTGAAAGCATTTCTGCCGATATGGAGCATGTCGATAACCGCAAAAACATCATTGTTGGTTTTATCGAGCTTTCATCTGCGAGTTCAGAGGAAACAGCGGCCAGTTCCGAGGAAGTTTTGGCTAATGTGGAGACACTGGGACAAATGTTCGAGCGTGTACATAGAGAGTCGATTGAGCTGCATGATCAGATGACAGGTTTGCAAGATGTGGTTGATCGATTTAAGGTGTAGGGATAATTCGGGAGAACCCTGGGAGGGGTTCTTTTTTTCAGGAATTTAGAGAATATATTAGAATATGAGTTATTTGTATCATTGTTAACAAACACAAAAATACCCGCGAAGTAATTCGCGAGTAATTTTTTTGTTTCATATAGGACGAGTGGGGATCGAACCCACGACCCCTACCCTGTCAAGGTAATGCTCTCCCACTGAGCTACCGTCCTTTAGAATGGGAACTTTTTTAGTATACAATGGAAAAAAACATTTTTCAACTCCTCGTTTCATTTAGTTTACCAAAAATTCTTATAGTGCTCTAACCAGAAAGGAATGTAATATTCCCTATTTAACCGATGTTTCCTCATATAGCTTTCATCTTGGGTGAATTTATGGTAACTTGAGAACATTAGAGTTTTTGGGAGGATTAGCTATGACGAAACAACAGCATCGTTGGAATTTACGATTGAAGAGCAGTAATGTGTACTTAGGTACAGTATACCTGGGCGATCCGCTTCCTGAAGTGGAAGATGTGATCATGATCGGTGAGAAGAAATACACAATTCTTGAACTCGGAAGCACACGTGACGCAAGTGACGTTTTTGTAGAGGAAGTAAAGAAGAAGTAACGGAGTAGGCGAATGATAATTGCCTCGGCGTGAATTAGTAATGGGCAGCGTCTTTCGGGTTAATGGTGCTTTGAGATTTCAGCCAAATCTTCCGCTTGCCCAAACTGTCCTCTGAATCTGTCACACGAGGCAAAGATGCAAAAGAGCATCTTTTTTCAGTGAAAACGGCTGATTAACGTAAAATTAGTGCAAAAGAGCATCCTTTTGGACAAAATAGGTGTCTATATGAGCCCAAATAGCAGAAATAGTTGCACTTTTGCACGCATTTCCGTTGGAGAGGGATTCTCGACAATAAAAGGTTGCACATTTGCACTTTTGCATGCATCACCGCCACCTTTCGTTTGTGATAGAAGCGCCAATTCATGGCAGTGGATCACCTTTCTTTTCTGAAGAGAGGAAATTCAAGGGAAATCAGAGGAATTTGAAGGAAAAAGAAAAAGACTGAAACCACTCTAAGGAGGATCGAGTGATTCAGTCTTTTTTGAGCTTGCTCCTACATCAAAGGATTAGCGTCTGTAGCCGCCTAAAGATTGCTCAGCGATTTGCACTAATCTTTTTGTGATGGTGCCACCGATTGAGCCAGCATCACGTGTTGACAAATTACCGTTGTAACCAGAAGGGGAGAGAGGGACACCAATTTCCTGAGCGACTTCATACTTCATTTGATCAAGTGCTGCCTTTGCTTCTTGTACGACTAAAGTGTTTGATCTGTTAGCCATTCAAAATCATCTCCTTTTTTATGGTACACCAGTATTATTTGAATGTTCAGAATATTTATTCGCGATAATCAAAAAAAAGTTTATAAAATCAATAAACCCCCAACTGTGAAGTTGAGGGGGGATATGTGTTCATGTATGATAACGGTTACATTATTCTTTGGATTGTTCTGCTTCTTCCTCTGCAGCAGCTGCTTCTTCAATCGCTTCAGCGATTACTTCTTCAGCCTCTTGACTCACCACTTCTTCTTCAGTGGATTCAGCAGAGATTTCTTCTTGCTCAATGGATTGTACTACTTCTTCTTCTTGGCTCATATTTGTCACCTCCTCTGATACGTATAGTAACATTGTAGCACTTCTAATAGGTTATACAAGCAGGTCAGGAGCGAATCTATCATATTTAATGTAGGCTTAATGGTTTTGTCATTCTATAGCGGAAGTGTTGTGCAAGATGAGTCGAATACAGGGAGAAAATCCATTGTTTTCACGGTTTTTGGCTTGTGTGCATGTTTTATTTTTCTATGAATATATATGAGGCTAAGCAACAATATTTCATGATTTACTATGCCGAGTTTCTGTGAAAACTCATAGGAGGAATCCGAATGAATCGGTCGGATGTTATTTTGGAGTTACAACTTGTACCGGAATTGTTGAAACAAGCGGAAGCGATCTATGTCGATGCCGTCTCTGAATTGAATTGGGCCAAACATATGCTTCTAACGAAGGAGTATGAAGTAATTGGTGAAGGTCTTGTGACAGGAAAGAATGAGCTTCAGCGGCAGGCGGAATTATGGCCACACACGAAGGATTTGCAAAAACAGGTTCTACAGATGGAAGATGCGGTTGAGCATACGAAGGTGGAATTTCACTTTTACAAACGAAAGTTAGAAAACCTACAAATTATTGCAAAGCTCATGACTATTTTATAATCTCAATAGACGTACATGAAGGATGCCTGTAATCGAAAGATTGCAGGTTTTTTGCTTTTTTATAGGATGATTTAGAAATTTATTAAGGATCATGTGGTTATCGAGAAGGGCAGTTGTGCATCCTAAGGGTAGAATATACCAATGTGTGGTTTTACAGGAGGATTGTACAAGATGAAAATAGTTCAAATAATGATGACCACTAGCGTGGGTCTCATGATGTTGACAGGCTGCCAAACAGTGAGCAGGACCTCAGTAACAGAGGCCGCCATATCGCCGGAAACGATACGTGTAGATCTCATTGGCTCGAATAACCAGTCAGTAGGTTCTGCGCAATTAACTGCGGTCAGAGACGGTGTACAGATGGATGTGCAAGTCAGTGGGCTTTCACCTGGTGTCCATGGCTTACATATACATGAGAAGGCTGTTTGTGAAGCACCAGCGTTTGATTCGGCAGGTGGGCATTTCAATCCACATATGAAGGAGCATGGCTTCCTAAATCCCAAAGGGGCACATGCTGGCGATCTGCCAAATTTGATTGTGGATGAGCAAGGCAATGGGAGATTCAGCAGCGTTACGAAGGCGGTTGTCTTAGAAAAGGATAAGCCTAATTCGCTGTTCAAACCTGGCGGGACTAGCTTAGTTATCCATGAGAAAGCAGATGATTTGAAAACAGATCCATCTGGTAATTCGGGTAAGCGGATTGCTTGCGGTGCTGTGAAATAAGGGAAGGAAGGGTTTCGACAACATGATCAAAACACAGGATCTCAAGCTGCAAATGGATGAATTAACCAAACAAAACGATATGGTGCTCATTGAATTAGAGCAGGTCAAAAAAATGTTGATTTCCAGTGCGCAAGGCTCTCAAGACAGCCAAGGTCAGCAGCAGGCGTCATCTAGCAATGGATCTGCCGCGTCAAATGATTCAGCGAATGATACGTCCCAAAGCCAAGCTAATTCTCAAAGTCAAGATCAAAGCCAAGGCCAAAGTCAAATGCAAGGGCAGAATCAGAATCAGAATCAGAATCAAGGCCAATTTCAAAATCAAAATCAAGGCCAGAATCAAGGTCAAAATCAAGGTCAAAATCAAGGTCAAAATCAAGGTCAAAATATGAAATCAGATCAAGGCAACTCGTCAAATAATCAGCAAGTAACAGATTTGGCGAATGAACTTTTGAAAATTAAAGATTTGGTCGTGAAATTGGAACAAAAAACGTCGCAGTACGTCAGTAGTCAGTCGAACGGCTCACTAACGGAAAAGGATGCGGTGAATCTTATTTTGACATTAATGAATGGAATGGTTGACTGGGCAAGCGAGTTTGTCTCGTCTAAGGCATCTTCTAATGGTCAAGTACAATAACCGTGTCCTCTGTGGACAAAGCAAAAAGGCTGAGCGTTCTCAGCCTTTTTGCTATTCCTATAAGGTAATTACTTAATAATTAGGACTTTACAGCTCTGGCTTGTAAATTCATTTGTTTGGCGCAATACTCAATAATTTCACTACGTCTGACAATCCCAATGAATTTGTCGGAATCATCGACGACAGGTACGAAGTTTTGTGATTTTGCCAAGTCAATCAAGTCTACCATGTCCGCATGAATATGAACGGGTTTATTATTGACACGTAATGGAACCTCTTCAAGTACATGGCGATGAGCGTTCTCAAAGCCGATATGCGTTGAATTTTTGAGATACCAAAGTAAATCACCTTCCGTGACGGTTCCTACATAATGACCATCATCAGATAGGATCGGGACAGCCGTATATCGGTGATACTCCATGCGTTCCAAGATTTGACGAAGGGTCGCTTGTGGAGTCGCGGTAATGACTTCCGATTTAGGTAACAGGAAAAAAGCGATATTCATCAGTCACACTCCTAAAAGTTTTCGAAGAAAACTGGCTTCGTAAGTATAAGCTCAAAAGAATCAATGTGTCTAGTATAACAAACTTTACGCATAGAATCTAAACCTGTGATGGATGCTAATGGTGAGGTGAATAGAAATGAATCGAGCATTGACTACAGCTGTGATCGGTATTGGTGCCGCTCAAGCCATCAAATTACCTTTAACGTATATAACGAGTAAGAAGTGGGATTGGTCACAATTGGTTCAAACAGGTGGCATGCCGAGTTCGCATTCTTCAGGAGTCACCGCACTAGCTACTTACATTGGGATGAAAAGAGGCTTCTCAGCTGTTGATTTCGCGGTGAGTTCCGTATTCGGGGCTGTCGTCATGTACGATGCGATGGGCATTCGTAGATCGGCTGGCGAGATCGCAGTAGAGGTGAATGATTTGGACGAACAGGTTGAACGAATAGCCAAACAGCACCCAGGGATCTATCATGCCAGAAGAAGGAAAGCGCTCAAGGAACGTTTAGGACATTTACCGAGGGAAGTTGCCGCGGGTGCCCTATTAGGATTAGCGATTGGTGCTTGCAGTTACTTACTGGAGCGAAAGTAAAAGTGTGAACACGGTACAAGTGGACAACATTTCCGGAATGGGATAAGATCAAGAAACGATCTTAGAGAGGAAGATGCCCACATGGATACGATTCGTGTTTCAACAATGGAACAACTGAAAGCTTGTTTTGCAGTGCGATTTAACGTATTTGTTGATGAACAGCAAGTACCTGCACATCTTGAAATGGATGAGAAGGACGAGTCCCCTGAGGCCTGTCATCATCTGCTTATCATGGACGGTGAAACGCCGATTGCGACTTCGAGATGGTATGAGTACCAAGAAGCAACCGCCAAATTGCAACGTGTAGCTGTTTTGAAAGCATATAGAGGAAGATCGCTTGGTAAACAACTCATACTGGCAATGGAACAACAAGCTCTCGAGCTTGGATGCAAATATGCGATTCTAGATGCGCAATGTCAAGCAGAAGGTTTCTACAGTCAGTTAGGTTATAAGGTAATCTCAGATGAGCCATTCTATGATGCCGGGATCCTGCATGTACGAATGAAGAAAACACTTTAACTTACATTTGAACTGTCATTCCCAGAAGTCATATTAATGACAAGAGGGAAAGTCAAAATAAATCGTGTCCCTATACCGAGCTCACTTTCTACTTCTAATGTACCTTGATGATCCTGTACGATTTTATAACAAATCGATAGTCCTAAACCCGTACCTGTTTCTTTGGTCGTGAAGAAGGGATGGAAAATCTTCTCGAGTTGATCACTCGGTATACCGGGACCATTATCTGCAATAACCAAAGTCGCGTTCTTAGGATCGCGGCTTAATTTGATATGAATGGAACCGTTTGCTTCCATGGCTTCGCAAGCATTCTTCATCATGTTTAACAAGAGTTGCAGCATCTTATCCTGATCCATTAGCATATGTACGGCATAGGTTGACTCATGAAAATGTATTTCATGTCCAAAGCTGGTCGCTTCGGATTCAATGAGGGATATAACTTTGAGAACGCATTCATTTAATGAATGCGTTTGAAAGACTGTTTGATGCGGCTTAGAGAATTGAAGGAACTCACCAGTCAAATCGCTCATCCGATCAATCTCATCCATGATGAGACCATACCAGTTTTCAATATTGTAATCGCTTGCTTTTGATAATTGCAGAAAACCTTTGACCGTTGTTAAGGGATTTCGTATCTCATGTGCCATGCCAGAAGCAAGTTCACCGACGACGCGAAGTTTCTCGGAGCGTTGCATTTGTTCTTCACGTTTTAACCAAGATTCACGTTTCTTCATAAATAGATTATGCTCGGCGTGCAAAATAAGATCATCTTTCGTCAGCGCGTCTTGTGGAAATATGGCAATACCATATGTATTTTGAATGCCAGTAAGCTTAGGGAGCTCAGAATCAAGCTTCTGTTGAAAGGAGGCTGTTGTCAGAAAATCTTTATGTAGCGGCATGACGACAGCGAATTCATCACCGCCATATCGCGAAATAAACAGTGCTTCTTTGAAAAGAATTTGAAGGAGATCAGCCATCTGCTTCAGAACGAAATTGCCTGCTTGAAAGCCACCCGATGTATTCATTGCTTTCAGATCGGTGCAGTCGATAAGAAATAGAACCAACGGTTGATGAAGTTTAATCTGCTGTTCGAGCCTGCGGTGACATTCTTCATAATTATATAGACCAGTAAGGGAGTCTTTTTGCGATAATAAATGACGTTCTGTGCGGATGCGTTCCAGTTTGCCGCTTCGGAGATGGATGGTTCGTGTTAGCCAAGTGGTGGCAGCAAAGTCGAGGATACTCATGAATCCAAACATAGTCTCTCTAGATGCGGAATGCGTTATGAAATTAACCGTGGATAAATAAATAATCATAGCGATCGCAGAAAGTACCCATGCTTTGGATTTATTCTCTTCTTTGTAGGAATAGTGGGATAGTGTTAGTAAATATAGAGGGTAACAAAGGGCAGATTGTCCAAGTGCGTGAAGAGAACCTATGAGGAGTAGTTGAAACCAAGGTATAGCCGGATGTGAAGAGTGGAAGCGTACCGTTAAGATAAAAAGACCAATTGCTAGAAGAAACAAAGGGATATTCAAGACTGTGTGCAGATACATCGTATATAGGCCATACAAGATTACATACACATAATATACTACATTGATAATCACCGTATCAGCTCCCGATTGCAAATTTCCGCCGTTCACATACCCTTGTGACATGTTCTATACTTGTCATAAAATTCCTGCTGTTCTCCAAAAAAAATGAAAATGAAGGGGGAATTTATCGAAAAAGAAGCCCTGAGAAATGAAATTTCTCAGGACTTCCGTGAAATGTAAGTTCAATTGGGTATATCGATGATTTCATGTTTGTGAATAAAGGTCATGTGACCTGTTTGACCAATGAAGTCTGACATTCGATCCCCATAATGCATCAGATAGATACGTTTCTGAATATCATCCGGGAGTGTAAGTAATTCTGCTAACGTTGTATGTACGTATCCAGGTCCATCTAATTGACAATCATGGAAAATGGTGTGACAATTTCTTGTACGAATAACTTCGTTGATGATCAGATCCTGATTAAATTGCACATCTGCACTATAGAATGTTAAATGATTAATAAAGATTGAATAGTTAAGTTTTTGTGCAATATGCAAGGTTGGGATAATTTCAATGGTAAGGTCAGCAGCGATTTGATAAGGCACTCTTTCTTGTAAATAAACAAGTTCGAAATAATCCTCAAGTTGATGGAAACCTTCTTCTGGATTATAAAGCCCGCCTTTCAAACTATTCTCCCAAAGCACTTCCGCTAAAGCCTCGGTAACATAAAGCTTCACTCGTTTACGGTTACATTGATAGAATAAACGAAAGGCCACTTCCTCAAGGCCGCCTACATGGTCAGCATGAATATGTGAAATGAGGATTCCATCAATTTGATCGAGCTCTAATTTAATCTCGCAAAGTGATGTGGGTACTGTTGGCCCGCAATCAATTAGAATTGTGGCATTAGTAGATCGAATTAATGCACTTGTATTGTAGTACAATTTGGAAAAGGCACTGCCGGTTCCCAACATTTGAATTTGCAAACTCATTCAGTGTCCTCCAATTTTCGACAAAATCCATCTTTTTCTAATGTAACATGGGAGGTTACCGACTTTCAACCTCTATATGAGGGAAATAAAGAAACAGTAAAGGTAAAGTAAACAAATAGAGGTGTTGATTTCATAATGATTGGATTATTTGTAAGTCTCATTCTTGTGCTCGTCATGCTTGGTATAGTTGGACTTTCTACCTACGTGGGGTGGCAGCTAACACATCCTCAGCGAAAGATCGTAGATGATTTCCCTGAGAATTACAACTTGCACCGAGAAGATGTTACATTTCCAAGTCGTACAGATGGCGTGTTATTGGATGGTTGGTACTTAGAGTCGCCTAATGTGTCTTCCTTAGCCAAATCTACGACTGTCATCATGTCACACGGTTATGCGGGTACACGACTTGAAAAAGGGCTCCCAGCCTTGTCATTAGCTCAAGCCATTGTCAACGCGGGATATCATGTTCTCATGTTTGATTTCCGAAACTCTGGACGATCAGGAGGAAATACAACAACGATAGGTTTCTTGGAGAAGGAAGACATCCTCGGGGCTATCGATTGGGTACAGAGCTATACTAACACGCCAACTGAAATCGTCTTACTTGGATTTTCTATGGGTGGAACTTCGTCCTTATTAGCTGCTGCAGAGGTGAAAGCTGTGTCGGGCGTAATTACAGACAGTGCGTTCAGCCAATTGCTTCCCTATCTCGAGGAAAACTTACCGGTGTGGTCTAAGCTCCCACGTTATCCGTTTACGCCATTTATTCTATTTATTTTGCCAAAATTAATAGATATGAATCCACATGCTGTGGATGCCTTAGCTGCCGTTGACAAGATAGCGCCTAGGCCGATTCTGTTCATCCACAGTAAGGACGATTTAGCTATTCCATATACCAATAGTACTCAGATGTTCAAGCGTCACCCAACGGTTTTTGAGCTATGGATTACGGAAGGTGCAGGGCATGTCGGCTCATTTCAACTTCAATCTGAAGCGTATATTAAGCGTGTGCTGAATTTTATTGCAAAATGTTAATTTCATCGCAACTCTTCCTACTTATCGGCGTATATAGATGCAGACATATAGACGACTAACGAGGTTGGAGGTTAAAAAGATGAAAGTTCAGCGCATTTTTACGTTGATGGTTGTGTTCTTTGTTTTGAGTACGGCTGCGGCAGTAGCCTCATCGATATGGGGGGATTATAAAGGGTATAGTATTGCTAGATTAGTCGTTAACAATCAAACGAAAGAATTCGCAGATTCCGATGTGCCGCCGCTTATTGTGGATGGCAAGACGGTACTTCCGTTACGTGCAATGAGTGACGCATTACAGTCCTTGCTCAGATGGGATGATGCGAGCAAAACAGCTTATTTGTTCAAGCCCAATGTACATATGTTCTTTACAACGGAAGTTCGGAAAGATTCTGCAATCGTTCCTTTCGGCGTTGTTGAGCGTGGCAAACAAGCAGACTTTATCGTATTCGCACAAGTAGACAACTTGAAAACAGGTATCAACTCCGTTCGCGTATCTATTATTTCGCCAAGTGGAAAAAGTGTGATCACACCTGTTGATAAATCGATCGCCGATTCCAAAGAATCGTTCTGGTTGAAGGTTCCTGTCTATGGCGTATCATTCGATGAAGCGGGTACATACGTTGTTAAATTTGCTATGCAGCAAAATGGAAGCAGCGAGTATTCCGTCGTTTCGGAAAAACAAATTCAATCGGAATAAGGCGAGCAGGGATTATCTGGTTTGACCTCTTAATATGAAAATGTTAGGATATTTAAGTAACTTATTACTTAATGAAATGAGGTTCTGCCTGTGAGCGATGAGAAGCATGATCATGTGCACGGCCCAGACTGTGACCACGATCACGACGAGCAAGGGGAAGACGTTTTTATCGTTACGGACGAGAACGGTGTAGAACATGAAATGGTCATGGTATATACCTTCCAATCTCAGGAGCAAGCTTATGCTGTTTTACTAGATCGTAATGATCCAGAAGCAGACGGTGTGATTTTCCGTGTTGAAGAAGAGGACGAAGATGCGTTCCTTGTTAACATTGAAGATGAAGAAGAGTGGGAACGTGTAGTAACGATTTACAATGAAATCGTGGCTCAAGAAGGCGAAGAATAAGAGCTATACATAAGAACCCCCTAGCAGAGTGATCTGTTAGGGGGTTTCTGTTTGTGTTCATTCATTTTCTAGGATTGAAATACATGACTCTACCGTTAAATAGATGAAGTTCAGCTTTCAGAAGTTTGCCCAAATATTTGCAGAATTCATTGCCCTTGCTCTTGTCACCATGTGTGGCATTGTCGGGCAATACGAATTGCACGAATTGACGCTCTTGCTCCTGGATTTGTTCAGAACCGACCCCAACTACGATTGTATGATATAATGCGTTGGTGCCTTTCAGATAAAACCACTTGCCTTCGCCTTCGGGCTTCGTCTCAATCGTATAAGGGAATCCGGCTTCGTCATACTCCCAACCAAGTTGCTTGGCTGTTTGGCTAAGTTGATCGCGATAATGCAGCAGCTTGTCCTTAATCTCATCAAGGGTAAGTGCAGCAACAGCGGATCCTGTTACGAATTTAATATAAGCGCTTTGAGCCATTCCTTGATCACCTCATTCGCAAAACATCACCCATATCATAGCATCATGTAAACGGTTTTACAATATATCCCTTAGGGTAGGACGCTTAGAAAATGGCTTGTGTTTCTACG
The DNA here is from genome assembly GCF_059691955.1 of Paenibacillus sp. J22FR83. Classification (NCBI taxonomy): domain Bacteria; kingdom Bacillati; phylum Bacillota; class Bacilli; order Caryophanales; family Paenibacillaceae; genus Paenibacillus; species Paenibacillus sp. J22FR83. Next base: position 78,984 of record NZ_JCAUAM010000011.1, on the reverse strand, counting down.
ATTACTTTGACCTGTTGGACACTGCGATCTTCTGGCCCTTTGACTGGCAATCCGACTTCTACATGCTCAACGATATAATCGATCAGTTCTTGGGTAATAACTTCACCAGGAAGCAAAATCGGAATACCAGGCGGGTAAACATAGATGAATTCAGCAATGATCCGATCCGCCGAGTCTTTGAATGGCAGAATTTCCGTTTCTCCGTAGAAAGCATCACGTGGTGTCAACGTCAGTTGTGGAATTGCAGGGACCTTGATCACAACTTCTTTCACTTCTGCAACATCATCATTGATGTGTGATAACTCACGCAGAGCTGTAAGTAGTATCTCTACATTCTCTGATGTATCACCTGGCGTGAAGAGACAGAGGATATTGTACATGTCACTCATCTCGACTTCGATATTGTAATGTTCACGCAGCCAGTTCTCTACTTCGAAACCAGTAACTCCTAGTTTACGGACATGTACGCAGATTTTGGTAGGATCATAGGCGTATGTAGCCTCATCCCCGAGAATCTCTTCTCCGAAACAATAGAGGTTCGGAATCTCGTTGATTTGTTTGCGTGCATAATGAGCAAGCTGAATGGTGCGTTCTGCCATCTCACGACCATTGAGAGCGAGGTGACGACGGGATGTATCTAATGAACCTAGTAAAATATACGAAGTCGACGTCGTCGTCAGCATCGAAATGATCGTCTGAATACGTTTCGGATTCACGCGATTTCCTTTGACATTGAGGACAGAGCTTTGCGTCATGGAACCACCAAGCTTATGTACACTCGTAGCAGCCATATCAGCTCCAGCTTCCATAGCAGACATCGGCAGCTTCTCATGGAAATGAATAAGCACACCGTGCGCTTCATCAACTAGAACAGGCATATTGTAGCTGTGAACGAGATCTACGATTTCCTTGAGGTTCGTACATACACCATAATACGTAGGATTAATGACTAGCACGGCTTTGGCATCCGGATGCTTTTCAAGTGCACGGCGCACAGAACGAGTCGGAATGCCGTGATCAATCCCTAGATTTTTATCGCGAGCAGGTTGGATGAATACCGGTTTGGCTCCAACGAAAATAATCGCGGCTAGTACGGATTTATGGACATTCCGCGGCACGATAATTTTATCGCCTTCGGAACAAACGGTCATAATCATGGTCATAATCGCTCCGCTCGTGCCTTGCACAGAGAAGAACGTGTGATCCGCGCCAAATGCGTGCGCTGCCAGCTTCTGAGCTTCTTCAATAACGCCCATTGGCTGATGAAGATCATCTAGCGGTGCTATATTGATGAGGTCGATGGACAGTGCATTATCGCCGATGAAAGCGCGAAACTCCGGGTCCATGCCGACTCCTTTTTTATGGCCAGGAATGTGAAACTGAATTGGATTTCTTTCCGCATGCGCAAGCAATGCAGAGAACAGGGGTGTACGGGTATGATCCACCTGATTATCGCTTCCCTTCTATCGTGGATTGTCTGTCCAAAAGTTGCAACAAACAAAATGAGTATATCAAACTAGAGCTATGATGCAAGTTAATTTTTTCAAAATAGTTTGCACAAAATGAGGCCAAACTAACACGAAGATGTATAAATAGCTCAATAAAAGGAGAAAACCGATGATTTGGATGCGAAAATGGCGAGAGAATCGCTTATTCTCACCATTTGTGATGGAATTGTTAATTATTATGTTTGTCGTAGAATTTGTAAAAGGAGCCTTGCTCATAACCGTTTTGCCAGTTTATATGACGACATCGCTCGGTGCATCAGCATTTGTTATAGGTTGGTCATTAGCCGCTCAATATATTGGCGATAATGTATTACGTACACCTGTGGGTTGGATTATTGATCGTCTTGGCTACCGTGTGACAATGTTAACAGGCGTGTTGTTAACTTTCCTTTCCGTTATTATCATGGCGATCTCAACCGAATACGTATGGATGATTGTTGGTTGTGCGTTCCTTGGATTTGGGACGGCCCCACTATGGCCTTGTGTGATAACAGGAACGACTGAAGTAGCAGGGGATGAGGGCAAAGCGACGATTATGAGCGTCGTATATATGGCCTGGTTGTCTGGGGTAGGGCTTGGACCTGTGGTGATTAACTTCTTCGTTGGTGAAAATAACTATGCGTTTGCATTTAAGCTGCTTATTGGATGCATGACGTTAGTTGTGTTAGTCGCGCTCATGCTTCCTCGTAAACAGAAGGTAAATGTGAAATTAGAAGAGCAGATGGTTGTCCAAACGTCGGAGCAAATACATAAGACATCTAGGATGCAGCGTGTATCTACCTATCTAAGCGAAGTTCGGAGATCCATGTCGATGAGTCCGCTGATGTTTCCGGCCATGTTTGCCCAGACATTTGCGCTAGGGATATTAACGCCGATTCTAACGCTCTATGCCAAAGAAGTATTGATGCTATCTTCTTTTCAATACAGTCTTTTTTTGGTCGCAGGTGGGGCGGTTACCGTCATTTTTCTAGTTCCAATGGGCAAAATGGTAGACCGTTTAGGGATTCGCCCATTTCTGCTAATCGGGTTTTCGCTTAGTGCAGCAGCTTTATTACTCTTCACTTACGTGAAATCCATGAGTATGCTGTACGTCTTAGTGGGTCTGCTTGGTGTGGGCTATGCATTCATTATTCCCTCTTGGAATGCGTTGATTGCTTCTGCCATCCCGCCGGAGAAAAGAGGGGCAGTTTGGGGGTTTTTCCTCACAATTGAAGGTTGTGGGATGATTGTTGGTCCTATCGTGTCAGGGAAACTATGGGATGTATATGGCTATCATGCACCGTTCCTGACGAGTGGATTCGTATTGATCCTGTTGCTTGTTCTTCAAATGTTCATTTCCATCCCCAAAAAAGGTATGGTACGATAAGGAAAAAGAATTGGTTTGGAGGCTTAATGCATCATGAATAAACAGATTGGAGTCATCATGTTGTTGTTGATGACGATCTTTATAGGTTTCGGAATTATCATTCCCGTGTTGCCAGAAGTCGTGACTGGCGCAGGAGCAAAGTTTCATAATGCCGTCCTCTTGTCGGTGTACTCTGCAGCTTCCTTCTTGATGTCTCCCATCTGGGGAGGCTTATCAGATCGTGTTGGTCGTAGACCGATTATTCTAGTCGGACTTCTAGGCTTTAGTGTGAGCTTCTTGATTTTCGGATTTGCTAATGATCAATTATGGATCATGTATGTATCCCGCATTTTAGGCGGCTTATTCTCAGGAGCGGCGACAGCATGTGCTGTAGCATATGTTGCAGATATTACAACTGCTGAGAATCGGACTAAAGGGATGGGCATGGTAGGAATGTCGATTGGGCTAGGATTTATCTTTGGGCCAGCACTTGGTGGGATTGTTAGCAAATGGGGAACTTATACGCCGTTCTTCGTAGCTGCTGCCATTTCATTCGCTTCGTTCCTTCTCGCGGCTGCGATTCTTAAAGAGTCTTTAACGTCGGACAAGCGCAGATCATCCAAAGAAAAAGCACCTTCGCGCTGGACTGCTTTCGATGGGGCTTCGAAGTATTTGTACGTACTGTCTTTCTTCGTATCGTTCACGTTGGCAGGACTTGAAGCAACGCTTCAGTATTATCAAATGGACAAAATCGGCGCCACGCCGTTTGATATCGGCATGATGTTCCTCGCGAGCGGCATCGTCGGTGCTTTAATCCAGGGCGGCGTTGTACGCCGCCTAGTGAAACAAGGTGCCGAACAGTTCGTCATCGGCATCGGGTTACTGCTCTCAGCAGCCGGCTTCTTCCTGCTGCTGTACTCCAGCAGCGTCGTAACCGCTGCGATATATTTATCGGTCTTCGGCGCGGGTAACGCGCTGATCAGACCGTGTGTGACGTCGCTGATTACGCAGCGTACGAAGGTTGGCCAAGGCGTCGCGACAGGGCTCAGCTCCTCCATGGACAGCCTGGGCCGCATTGCGGGCCCGCTCCTTGGCGGAGCGGTGTTCGCGATCGCTCACTCGCTGCCGTTCATCATCGGCGGCGTGCTTTGCCTAGCTGCAATCTTGCTGCTGCAGCGCTTTATTATGGTTGACCGCCAAGCCAGCGCGCAGCGCGCGGTTTAGCGCAGAAAAGCTGCCCATCCCTTTCTCCAGTAGGAGAGGGATGGGCAGCTTTTTGGTTTGCGCTGGCGCCCCCCTAAGTCGAAAAAATCGACTTACAGCGCCCTGCGCGCGATCTTACGCCGTCCCAGCTTCTATCGCGGAGAAAGACCGTACAAAATAAACTTAATCGTATAGTCGATTTCTTTCTCTTCATCCCACTCGGAATCAGGCACAAGCAGAAACCGGGTAATGAGAAATCCCATTATCGTGGAAACGATCAACCGCATTGCCGTGGGTTCAGGGAGATCAATGAGCTGACCCTGCTTCTGGAAATGGCGAATTGCTTTATATGCTTTCTCTAGAACTAATACGGCTACCGTTTCTTTAAATTGTTCGCGAAGCTCGTTGTGGAATGGGATTTCATGCATGAAGATTTTGATGATTGGAAAGTGCTTGCGAGCAAATTCTAAGCGATTCACGGTAATGGCGCGTAGGAATTGTTCCACAGTTGGATAGTCAGCTTCCAACACTTTCGTGAAATCTTTAACCGCGAATGGCGCAATGAGCTTGGTCATCATCGGGGCTACGATCGAGAGGAGCAGCTCTTTTTTTGTTTTGTAATGGCGAAAAATTGTGCCTTCGGCAACGCCAGCTTTCTGAGCGATTTCGCTTGTAGAGGAGCCTGCAAAACCTTTCTCTGAGAAAATCTCCACAGCCGCTTGAACAATCTTAATCTGTTTATCGGTCATTTTCTCTTCTTCGTCGTTCAGACGCAGCAGTTCAGTTAACCATGGCTCGATATCGGACATTGCATTCACCTCGTTATCTCTTCATAAATATCCATTCATTATATCTTACGATGCTTCTTTAATGCCACAATATTCAAGATCATAAAGACTAGGGTAAAAGAGGCTAGAACAAGAACATCAAGCCAAATGCGATCCCATCCTGCGCCGCGAATCATAATATTCCGCAGAGCGTCTGCACCGTAATAGAGCGGCATCGCATGACCAATCCAGCGTAGGTAAACAGACATCGTGTCTAAGCTGAACAAGCCGGAGAAGAAAACTTGTGGCACAATGATGAGCGGAATAAACTGAATCATTTGGAATTCGTTGTTCGCAAAAGCAGAAATCAGTGTGCCTAAGGAGAGCGCAGACAGGGCCAATAGTAGCGTGATCAAGAGCACATACCAGAAGGAACCTACCATCATTAGGCCGAGGACGCTCGTAGCAAACCAAGCAATTAGTGTAGCTTGCAAGGTGGTGAAGATCCCAAATCCGAGGATGTACCCGACAACGATTTCCCATCGACGCAATGGGGTAGCGAGCAGACGTTCCAAGGTTCCACCTGTTCGTTCTCTTAGAAAAGATACGCCAGACAAAAGGAAAACGAAAAAGAAAACGAAAAACCCAATCAATACCGGTCCGAAATTATCAAATGCGGCCATATCAGCTCCACCGTGTAAATACGTAATAGTCGGCGTAACTGCTGTTGCAGTGCCGGTCGGGGCTGCGCTCTGCAACGCCTTTTGCAACAAGAAGAGAACCGCTTTGTTCTTGCTAGGATCGCTCCCTTCCAGGGTAAGCTGCGGTATTGTGCCATTCATGACGAGAACAGCGTCCAAGTGAACATTGTTCAGTTCTGTCTGCGCTTCTTCGGCTGTGTATACGGTAATCTCTGCGTTCAACTCTTGCAATTTCTGTATAAGTGGGGTAGGGACATTCACAGCGCCAAGTTTGGGCACATAGGTATTGCCATTGAATACTAACGACATCATGAACAAAATAAGCATTGGAGCTACAAGCATCATCATGAGTGTTCGTTTATCATGGAAAAATTGGCGAAGAATGCGGATGACAATAGCACGAATTCTCATGCGTGAGCACCTCCATAAACTAAGAATGCTTCTTCAATCGTGGAGGAAGAAGTGGCCTGTTTCAATTCCTCAGGCGTGCCTACAGCGGTGAGACTGCCATCTCGTATCATACCGAGTTGATGACATTTGTCGGCTTCATCCATCACATGTGTGGTTAGAAGAATCGTCGTTCCGTTCAGGCTCAGATTCGTAAGCTCCTGCCAAATCGATTTACGCAGAACAGGGTCAATCCCTACAGTGGGTTCATCGAGAATAAGAATGCTAGGTTCATGAAGCAGGGAAATAGCAAGCGATAAGCGTCGTTTCATACCTCCTGAGTAGTTGCTGACTTGCTTCTTAATGTGATCGCTCAAATCAACGAGCTCCATGACAGCCTGGATACGCTGCTTACATTTGGCTCCCTTGAGACCATATAAGGCTGCGAAGAATGCTAGGTTTTCCTGCGCTGTCAACTCCGTATATAGGGCATCTGATTGTGCCATATAGCCGATTTGGGAGAGCATGGCTAGCTGTGGCATCTTCTGGCCAAGGACGGTCACCTGACCGGATGTGGGGGCATCGATGCCCGCGATCATGCGGACAAGTGTCGTTTTACCTGAACCGGAAGGCCCCAACAGTCCAAAAATCTGCGCACGAGGCACGGCAAGTGTAATGTTCTTCAGTACCGTTTTCTCACCAAATTGCTTGCTGACACCTTGCACTTGAATCGATAGGGGGGAGATCATGACCTGCACCTCTTTCAAATAGTTTTAGAGTGAGTAATCACTCACTTTTTTACGCTAAACCCATCATACGATAAACTTATGCCTTTGAAAAGTGAGTAATCACTCATTTTTCAAAATTTAGTTGCATAACAAAAAGGCATTCCGCAGAATGCCTCCTTTTCATACTTAAAGTTATTTCTTCGCTTTTGGTTCCATTTTGTGATCAACCCACTTCTCAATGGAAGGTGTTAATTGATCTTTAATCGATACCACTAGCTTGTCTTTGGAGATACCTTTTGCTTGGGCAATTTCGGTCAAAGACTTACCTGCATGCAGCTGCGAACGGAGTTCGTCTTTACTCATGCCTAGCGATTTTGCAAGCTTCTCGGTGTCTGGCTTTAGACCGAACTTATGCTTGCCGTGTCCCGGGTGGTGAGCCAGCAAGTTCTTCTCATTGAGAATGAACTTAAGATGCTCGCCAAGCTTCTGCTTCATATGATCGCCTTGATCGGAAGTCAGCTTACCATCTTTGACAGCAGTTTCAATCTTCGTCGTCCGTAGTTGTTGCAGTTTGGCTGTTAGATCAGCTTCGGAGATGCCTTTTTCAGCGGCGACCTCTACAATGCTTTTCCCGCTCTTCAGGGATTTGAAGAGAACTTCTTTGTCGACACCGATAATCGTTGCGGATTCTTCAATGATCGGCCATTTCCGTTGATGGTGTCCACTTTGGCCTGCTTCGTCTGCTTGTTGCCATGTAAGTGTTGGCTGTTCTTCGGCATCAGGCGTTTGTGCAACCGCGACAGCGGCAAGGCTTCCACCCAAGATACAGGTGAGCGCGATGGAGCTGATGAGCAGTTTCCTTATGTTTGTTGGTTCCAAGGGAATCGAGGCCTCCTTTCCTGTGTATTGGGAATTACAGGATTTAGTCTGCGCAGGAAAGCCTAGTTTTAGTTGAAAACAACCTTAATTTTACATAAATATTTCATGAAATTAGAGCGAAGGTGTATCGACTGCAAGTTGGTATAGCGGAAGCAGCTTCTCGAAAGTTTCCGCGATTAGTTGCTCCAACTGATCGGGATTTGCTAACACAGGGTCATCGAAACGGAGGTTTCTACCGATGAGCAGCTCTGCTTTTTTGACATCGCGGAAGCGAGAGAGGGCTTCGTTCCAACCGGTGGTGTCAAGCTCAGACACGGGAATTGTATCTTTTTTCATATGATCAAAGGAAAGTTGGAAGTCTGTTGGAATTTCGGCTTGAATCTGCTTCAAGTTGTTCATGTATGTCGTAGCGATGTTGCCTTTATTCGGCAGTTCATAAATGAGAGCAAGCCAGATGAAAACACGATCATCGAATAGACCAACCTGGAAGTGAGGCACTTGCTTATAACCGCGTTTATTCGGGCAGATGGCCATCCAGGTATCGACAGGCGGGTTAATTTTACGACGCAGATGTTGAGCAATATGAAGGAACATTTCGGTTCCAGACTTCACGGATAATCCGGCTGTTAGCGTATCGCCAAGCGCTTTGAATTTCGGCTGTATTCGCTCGCGAATGGCGGCCATACGACCATCTAATCCTTCTATAGTGAAGGTATCAAAATCATGTTGTGTAAATCCAGTAAAACTCATGGTATAAGGTCCTCATTTCAATCCTATTTTCCAACTATTCTAAAGTAATTTTCAATATCTCGCAATAAATCGCATCTTTTCGACGATATCGTATAGGCTTAAAGTTCGATTTTGTCGAAAGAAGGAGGTAAATTAAGGTAGCTGTCGAAAGAGTTAAAGTAACGAGCGTAGGAAAGGTACAGGAGGAATTGAAATGAAGAAGATGCCGAAATGGTCAAAAGTTGCAATCGTCGGAACACTGATGGGCACTTGCTTTGGTGCAGGTGTGTATGCCCAAGATGTACTTCAACGTGTCGATGCGTATCTCAGGAGCGATTATAAAGTTGTCGTGAATGGTCAAGCTGTTCAACTCGCGAATCCGCCTTTAATTTATAATAATTCAAGTTATTTGCCTGTTAAGGAATTGGCTGGTCATTTAGGCGCTGTCGTAAATTGGGAGGAAAATACCAAAACGATTTATGTCGTTCCACGCGTGAATTCGAATCAGCCGACGGAAGGAAACGAAGCGAATTACACGGAGATTATTCTGCAATACCCTTTTGCACAATATATGGACTACCAGGGAGCAACCTACTCTGTCTTAATGAATAACACAGATCAAACATATTATCGACTTAGTGATATTGAACGCATGGGAATTCGGACGGATGGTTTACGCAAGGCCAAAGAAAAGTTTACGGGCCAGCTATATGTTAGTGAATCTGAACTAAAAAATGTATGGGGGAACGTGCCCCCACAAATGTCCTATTCCAGGTTTGAGAACCTAGTTGTGTCAGGTGAGACGGATACACTGAAATTAAAGGCGTTGAAAAGCTATGTTGAATCTTACCGTTATTTCGTCGTAGATAAAGTTAGTTACTCATGGAATCCAGTCATTATTGATAAGTTACCTGAAGAAAACACCTATAACTACTTGCTGAATAATAATGGCCATTTCTTCCAAACGACGATTAAGTTAACTCCTTTTACTAACTATAACAATGAAATTTCGGATTATTTAGTCGCAAGTACTTCCGTGGAAGACATAGAGGCAGGTAAAGTTGTAAATTAACCTTTTAATTTTGCGTTCTTTTTAGGTAAAAGATAGCAATTTGCGTACGGTCTCGGAGATTCAATTTACTCAAAATTTCAGTAACATAGTTCTTCACCGTACCTTCGCTCAGGAATAGTTCCTGGGCGATTTCTTTATTTGAAAGGCCATCGGAGATTTTCGTAATAATCGTCTGCTCACTCGCAGTCAAGCCGTAACCATCAATTGGTGAGCTGGACGCATCTGACTTGGACGGACTTTCTTGAATGAAACTCGTTAGTTTCTTAGCGATATCGGGATGAATAAGCAAATTTCCTTGCTTCACCGTCTTAATGCCTTGAATGATATGATCTGGGGAAATATTTTTTAATAAATAGCCGCTGGCACCATTACGTAACGCTTGAATGATATAAGTATCATCATCGAAAGTAGTCAGAATGAGGATCGCGATTTGGGGATGCGCTTCCTTGATAAGTTTAGTGCCCTGTACGCCATCACAAAGGGGCATTCGGATATCCATAAGAACGACATCTACTTGTGTCCCATTCTGAATTGTCGTGAAAGCTTCATTTCCATTCGTGCAAGTGCCAACAACCGTGATTTCAGGATCGAGCCCAATTATTAATTGCAAGCTTTCGCGAATGAATGGATCGTCATCGGCGATAAGTACGTGAATCATTGACAGAAACCCCCTTTACTTTGTTCCATTGTTTCGAAAAGCTGGTAATACCGTTGTTACCGTAAAATTCTCTTCATTTGAGATAAATAATTGCCCGCCGATCACTTTGAGTCGTTCTTCCATACCAGATAAACCTACCCCTTTAACCGTAGGATCATAATGTGTTGTGCCATTATTGGAGACTCCCATGGTCACTTGATTGGCATCGTACTGTAAGGTGATCTGAACGGACGTAGCAGCGCCATGACGAATGGCATTTGAGATTGCTTCTTGCGCATTTCGGTAAAGGATGAATTCAAGGCTAGGATACAACTCATAGGGCATTCCTTGGATGTCAAGAGTAATGTCAATCGCGTTCTCTCGCGTTAGCCCCGCAATTAATGTACCCAAGGAATAACTTTGCAGCGAATGCTCATTGGGCTTCAAACGACGAACAGTAGAACGAAGAAGTTCCATGCTTTCTCCGAGTTGATCGCGAACAGAACGCAGCATTTCGGTACCTTTGTTTGGTTGAGAGGGAAGGATGGTGAGTGCGGCTTCCATCATCATCTTGAGCCGGATTAACTTATGGCCTAAATCGTCATGCAGATCGTGTGAAATGCGGTTGCGTTCTTCCGTTTGGGCGATATTCTCGACTTTGCGGGCATAATCCATTAATTGTAGGCGGTCTTCGTCTAATGCATAGTGCTGTTTTCGGAGATGATCATAGAGGAGCTCGACTTCATCTTTACTTCTTTTCATATGCTGAAGTTGGAAAGAAAGGATAGCGAGAGTGGTAAACATAACATTGGCGATGGTGTAATTCACAGCTGGTTGATGATGCAAGGAGAAATTAAGGGCGATAAGCTGGAACAGAAGTGCACCTAATTGTTGTTGCCGATTCAGCTGGGGTACATACGTCAATAAGGTTGAGAAGAATGAAATAAACCAAACGCCTTCATAGTGATAGCTCATCCAGCCTGTACTGCCGATTTCGAGAAATAGCATCCACCCCGTATTCGGAAAAAGGGTTCGCCTGATTTCAATCAGCCCGATGAATAGGAGTACGAAGAGGGCATAAGTGTCATAGGAGGTATAGGTTTCCAGATACATGGAAGCGATCGCAGGTACGAGTATGAGAAGATAACGTGTGAATATAAGTTGGTTTTTCAATTGGAATCCGCATCCTTTACCTTAGTAAAGAAAGTATATCATACGCCTATTCATTGGATAACCATTTTCTTAGCAAAAAGAAGGTGACTTTCGTCACATTGTTTAATGACTTCTTCTACCTGTCGGTATACTCGCAATAGCGTACAATGACAATAATCAGTGCAGGGAAGAAAGGGAGAGAATAGATGAGTTTTGTTCAATTGAAGCAAGTAGTTAAGAAATATGACGATCGTATTTCAGTCGATCATCTGAATCTGACGATTCGTGAAGGTGAAGTTTTTGGCTTGCTAGGACCTAATGGAGCGGGTAAGAGTACAACGATTAACATGCTGAGCGGGCTGCTGAAAATTGATCAAGGCGATATCCTGGTAGGTGGCAAATCCGTTATTAAATTCCCGATGGAAGTTAAACGTAATTTGGGGCTCGTTCCCCAAGATTTAGCGATTTATGAGAACTTAACAGCTCGGGAGAACGTTACATTCTTCGCTAAACTTTATGGGCTGAGAGGAAAGCTGCTTAAGGAACGAGTGGAGGAATCTTTAGCATTTGTGGGTCTTCTAGACCGTGCGAGTGATAAGCCCAGTTCATTTTCAGGTGGCATGAAGCGAAGGCTAAATATTGCTTGTGCGATCATGCATCATCCGAAGCTCATTATTATGGATGAACCAACCGTAGGAATCGATCCTCAATCGCGCAATCATATTCTTGAATCCGTAAGAGAATTGAATCGCATGGGCTCAACAATTATTTACACTTCCCATTATATGGAAGAGGTTTCAGCACTTTCAACGAGAGTTGGCATCATGGATCATGGTCGTCTCATCGCTTGTGGAACACAAGATGAACTGCGCGATCAAGTCTCGCAAGATAATAAAATTGTGCTTCAAATTACGAACCTTACCGATCATGCCGTTAATGAGTTGAGAGAGCATCCCTTGACTAAACAGTTAAATGTGAGTGAACAATCGCTCGAACTGATCGTAAAAGCGTCGCAAAGTTATTTGCAAGATATCCTCTTTATTTTGTCTAAACATCAGGTTAAGATTCAATCGCTCACTCAGGTGGAGCCTGATCTAGAGGCCTTGTTCCTGTCCTTGACCGGAAGAACCTTGCGAGACTAGGGGGGATTCACATGCCAATATGGACCATTGCTAAGTACGAAATCATAAGAAAGCTGCGGACGCGCCATGTGCTGTTGATTCAATTCTTAATGCCATTGCTGCTTATTTTTATTCTAGGGTCAGCACTATCGGGGGTATTTAAGGTTGAAGATAAAGTTCTACAGCCCGTCAAGGTTGATATTGTTCAATTCGATACAGGCGGCTTACGTGAAGGTTTTCAAAGCTTTTTGGAATCGCCAGAGACTCAAAAGCACGTCATCATCCATACAGTTGCATCGCGTGAAGAAGCTATTAAGCGGTTGAAAGATAGAGAGTCAGAATTTGCAGTCATCGTCCCGAGTGAATTCAGTCTTCTCGTGCAGGAAGGGAAGGCAGCTCAGTGGGAGATGATCCTAGGTTATGATGCTTTGCAAAATCTAACAGCACAAATGGTATTTCGCACATACTTCGATAAAGTGAATCAGATTCAGGCCATGGGGATGACGGCTCGTACAACTACTGTGGAGCCTCCCAAACTAATCGGAGGAATGACAACACAAACTGCTACTGGAACCCCTTCACTGGTGCATGTAGGCTATTTAACGGGAGCAAATAACACCTACACCGCCATGCAATATTATTCGGCATCGATTCTCGTCATGTTTTTATTGTATTCGGGAATGATTACTGCTTTCAGCCTACAGAGTGAAAAGGTGAATCACACGCTATCACGCTTAAATGGTATGCCTATTCATGATTATCAAGTTTTACTGGGCAAAATTGGTGGGAATATGTTTCTGTGCATCGGTCAGGTCGCAGTCATCATTGGAGCGACAAAGCTTATCTATGGTGTCGATTGGGGTTCTCAATTACTTACATTGTTTCTCATTTGCTTATGTATCATTGTCGCTTCTATGAGCTTGGCTATCCTGATTATGCTACTGTCCAAGTCGGATAAAACCATTGCAACAACATTCCAAATGGTTATTCTCATCATGACGTTCTTAAGTGGAGGCTTTACACAACTTCCAGACGGATTTTTGAAGCAACTGGGTTCATTCACACTAAACTATTGGGGGATGCAAAGCATGTTTCAACTCATGCTCGGAAGCGAAGCTGCGGTAGTAGGTCATCACCTATTGATTATTGGTTGTATGGCGATGGGCTTGTCACTGCTTGCATTTCTTGTGTACCGAAGAGGGGGATATCATGAATAATAGCTTTGTGATCGCTCTCAATATGCTTCGCCGGTCTCTTTTTCAAAGAAAAGGATTGCTTATGTACTTGATTATTCCAGCTGCCGCGGTTTCACTGATTATTGCAGTTCTTGGTAAACAAAGTGAGAATCGAGCAGAAATCGCCTATCTCAATTTAGACCAAGGTACGATAGGTACACAGATCATACAAGAATTAGGTGCATATCCTGATTACCGATTCATATCGGCAGCATCTGAAGCTGAGTTGAAAAGCGATGTTATTAAACAGAAGGTCACAGGTGCCTTCATCCTTCCTGCAGATTTAAGTGAAAAGTTATTCGCAGGAGGAACTCCACCGCAGCTTGACATGTATCAATTGAACACGAATGAAGCAACGGTTACGCTCCAAATAAGTCTAGATGGGATCTTATCCAGGTATCAAGATACGATTTCCACATATAGACTTCAAGGACTGACAGGGGCTAATTTACGAGAGCACACGCTGCAAACAATAGCAAATATGCAAAAGCACCAAATTAGTCCTGACATCACGGATTTGCATATGTATACCAATCCCAACATGCATATTGTCATTGGCTTTATGCTGATCTTTATGATGAGTTTAATCAATAGTACGGTGTCCCTCGTTTTGGAAGATCGACGATTTCGCACCATGGCAAGAACGTACACAGCGCCAGTACGGGCAATTGAAATTGTAGCAGGGAATTTCTTGGGCAGCTTTATTGTAGGCACGCTTCAAGTGCTTGTTATTCTCATCATTACGAGATACGCAGCTGGTTATGAGTATGGCCTCCCATTCCTGCCTCAGTTAATAATTTTAGAATTCTTCTTGCTAGCGAGCATGGGAATTGCTAGTACTGTAGCAAGTATGGTCAAAAATGCAACCAATATGAACGTGATTAACTCACTCCTTGTCACGCCAACCTGTATGCTCGGTGGATGCTTTTGGCCGATTGGTCTCATGCCGGATTGGATGCAAAAGCTCGCCAACTTTGTTCCGCAAAAGTGGGCGCTCGATGCAATCGAGCGAATGTCAGCTGGTCAACCTTTATCACACATGTGGATGCATATGGGGATCTTGGCCTTATTCGGGCTTATCTTGATGAGCATTGGCTCAGCTATTCTCAAGCCGATGGAGTCTGATGCAGGTTAATGAACTCAAAGGGCAGCTCCTGACGTGCAGGGCTGCCCTTTGATATCTGTGAAGTATTAGATTACAAAAGCGCTAGTGATAATAACCAACAAGATGAAAAGAACCAAAATTGCTGCAGAAGATCCATATCCGCCGCCACAGCCAACGCCACCTACACCTGCTACGCCATAACCCATTTCATTCACCCTCTCTGTTGTAAGACCTCTTCATTGACTTTCGACATAGCATATGGAGCAAGGGGGGAGATGGAATGGGCTAAGTACGACTTTTGCAATGATTGTGCTCGTGTCCGTAGTCAGGTGCGGATTTTGCATGGTTATATGGTATACTGATCGAATGGACAAGGAAGGGAGAAGGGTTGGCGTATGACGGCGAATGAAGTTGCAGAGTGGATGTTGAATGAGCTGAAATCGGCAGGGATCTTGTATCAAAAGGAGGCCGTGGACTATATTCTTGCGAATTTTGGGGAATCCTTTATTTATGTGAACGACAATGGCAATCAAGCTATTTCCAAAGAGGTTAAGAAAATCTTCAAGAAATTGCATGGCGGTAGGGCAGCGTGGGAACGCGATGGATTTTTTTGGGGCTGGCATTAATCATAGGTTGGCGTGGCATGGGCTGTAGCTGATGGCAAACAGGCATCGGCTTTTTTGTGCGCTTTCTTTTAAAAAAATATCCATAATCCAAGTTGCTAAAACATAGAATTCATAATAAGATAACTGTAAGAACACAAGTTGTCTGAATATTTAAATAAATGGTTTGGGCCAATTATGGAGGGGATTGCCGTGAGTAAGAGTCATGAAGTGGAATATTGCAACCTAGAGTTACGATTTGATCGCCGGCTAATCCGGAACTTCATTAAAGCACTCATCCAAGAAGGCTACTCGCTCTACTGGAATGAAAGTGAACTTCAGTTTATCATTTCTATTCGTACTGGACGCAAGTTGATTAAGCTGAAATTCGAACGAATTGGCGAGAAGTATAAGATTGTTGGCAATTATTCATTCAAAGATGAGAAGCTTGCTGAAATGATGGAGAAGCTGATTGGCGATACGCGAGGTCATGCCGTAGTTAAAAGATTTAAGGATCGGCAAATTCTCATTGAGAATATTATGTTCGGGGAAATCATCCGCATGGTGGAGATTAGCGGAATCGAACATAAGGTGCTGTATCAGAAGGAGCCTGCTGTGACCGTAGAAGAAGTCATGCAAGCACTAAGATCGAAGAGAACAGACGAACGCATCCCAATTCTGCGCATGGAGCTTGATTACGAGTTAGCGACGTTGCAAGATGCACTGTCATCAGGGGATACCAAGGCCGCGATGGAAAGTAAAGTGAAATTGATCGAGTTGAGACAAGAAATGCTTCTATTGGAGATGTGAGAATGAATAGTGTGCTGGGATGAAAGAGAGCCTGTATGAACGTATACGGGACTCTCTTTTGTGTGTTTATAAGCAATAAAATAGGTGATGCACTCTCTGGGAAGGGAGTTTTTTTTGTCTTGCGAAAAGACTATTGTTAACGTGTGCATAGATGTGATATGCTTCTATCTGAGGTGAATGTATGAGCGCAACTATTAAGGATATTGCGAAGCTCGCGGGTGTTTCCCACACGACAGTTTCCAGAGCGTTGAACAACAGTCCGCTCATCCAAGAGGAGACGAAGGAGCGCATTCGCATCATCGCTGAACAGCTGGATTACACGCCGAATTATAATGCGAAAAGTTTAGTGCTGGATCGTTCGTATAACTTGGGGCTATTCTTTACCACACTAAGCAATGGAACTTCCGCTGGTTTCTTCTATGAGGCCATTCGAGGGGTTAACTCGGTAATTCGAGATCGCTACCAATTGATTGTCAAAGGCATTGATGATTACACGAGCTTTCATTCCATCACCAAGAAGAGCTTTGACGGCATCATTATTGTTAGTCAAAGTGATGATGATGGGCCCATCATTGAACATATTGCGAACAAAGGAATTCCGCTCGTCGTATTGAATCGGCCCGTGGACACCCCTGGTGTTCTGAATGTCCTCTCTGATGAAGAGCAAGGTGCTTTCCATGCAGGATCTTTCCTTGTCAATCAAGGACATAAGAAAATCGCGCTAATCGAGGGACGTAAGGGGTTTAAATCGGCACAGAATCGCAAGGATGGCTTTGAACGCGCAATGGATCATTATGGGATTACCATTCCAGATTCGTTCCGAATGCCAGGTCTTTATGATTTGGAAAGCGGTCATAAAGCCATGCGGCAATTTTTGAGCCTCCAAGAAAGACCAACAGCGGTTTTTTGCTGCAATGATGAGATGGCATTAGGAGCCATTAAAGCTGTTTTTGAAGCAGGTTTACAAGTTCCTAAAGACATATCTGTCGTCGGGTTTGACGATACTGTTTTCGCGGCTTATGTGACTCCTGCCTTAACAACAGTGCGCAGGCCGATCGAACAAATTAGCGAAGAGGGCGCATTGCGGCTTCTAGGTAATATAGAGAACAAATTGAATGAAACGGAGCAAGTGCTCTTGCGAACAGAGTTAATTGTTCGAGAATCCGTGCAACCAATACATGCATAAGGAAAGTGGGAGAAATCGATGAGTGTTTTACGAGAGCTGTTAAATGATATTCCGATTCCACAAATGGTCAAAATTCGCCAGAAGTTCGATCGTACGATCTTGGACAATCCTCTGCAGGAGCTAGCAGATAAGTTGGAAAGCAGCGGGGTTATGCCTAGCATTCTTCCTGGACAGCAGGTCGCTGTTGCTGTAGGAAGCAGAGGGATTGCGAATATCGCAGGCTTCACGAAGACAACCTTGGATGCGATTAAGGCAAGAGGTGCACATCCATTTATCGTTCCTTGCATGGGAAGCCATGGCGGGGCGACGGCAGATGGTCAGACTGAGGTGCTTCAGCACTTCGGTATTACCGAAGAAACGATGGGGGCACCGATTCGTTCTTCCATGGAAGTTGTTCAAATTGATCAGCTGCCTAACGGTTTGCCTGTGTATGTGGATCGCATTGCATCTGAAGCAGATGCCATTGTCGTGATCAACCGTGTTAAACCGCATACAGCTTTCCGCGGACGCATTGAGAGCGGCATCATGAAGATGATCGCAATTGGTCTTGGTAAACAAAAAGGTGCGGAAGCTTGCCATCAGCTCGGCTTTAAATACATGGCTGAGAATGTGCCAGCGATGGCGAATTTGATGATTGAGAAGCTGCCGATCGTATTCGGAGTAGCGCTTGTGGAGAATGCTTACGACGAGACTTGTCAGGTTGAAGTATTGCCTGCGGCTGAGATTGAGGCGCGTGAGGAGCTTCTGCTTGTGGAAGCGAAATCTCGTTTGCCCAAAATTTTATTCGATGAAATCGATGTCCTTGTCATTGATTATATCGGTAAAAATATTAGCGGGGATGGCATGGATCCCAACGTGACAGGGCGTTATCCTACCCCTTATGCACATGGCGGACCGGAAGTGTCGAAGATGGTTGTTCTTGATTTGACACACGAAACCAAAGGTAATGCCAATGGCGTGGGGACAGCTGATTTTACAACACAACGTTTGGTTGACAAAACAAATCTAGAATTCACCTATGCCAACGGATTAACATCGACGGTATGTGCACCAACGAAAATTGCGACTACGCTAGAAAATGATTTCTATGCGATCAAAGCAGCTGTGAAAACGTGTAATATTTTGGATTACACGACTTGTAAGCTTGTTCGCATCCAAGATACACTTCACCTCGGTGAAATTGAAATTTCGGTGAACCTCCTTGACGCTGCTCGTCAGCATCCGGATATCGAAATTTTATCAGAGCCTTATGATTTATTATTTAATGCAGAGGGGAATCTTCGCACATGACCGAAAGTCAGAAGCCCTATATCATTGCGGCTGATATTGGTACCACGAGCACTAAAACACTGGTCATCAATCGGGATGGCCAGGTACTTGCCTCCCATTCGATCGAATATCCATTATTCACACCTGCCGCAGATCGAGCTGAACAGGATCCTGATCAAATCTTTGATGCGGTGGTACAGGGGATTGGCGCCGTTGTTCGTAAGCAGAACATTTCGCCTGAACAAGTCCTTTGCGTATCGTTCAGCTCAGCGATGCATAGCATAATCGCAGTGGATGAGCATAATAAGCCATTAACCCAATGTATTACATGGGCAGACAATCGTGCCGCGAAATATGCGGAGGATTTGAAACAGAGTGGACTTGGCCAACAGATTTATGCCAGAACAGGCACACCGATTCATCCGATGTCACCACTTTTGAAATTGAAGTGGTTCGGAGAACATGAACCAGCGCTTGTTCAACTTACACATAAATTTATAGGAATTAAAGAGTATGTGTTTGCCAAGCTGTTTGGTCAATTTATGATTGACCACTCGCTAGCAAGTGCCACTGGCTTGTTCAATCTCGAGCAATTGGATTGGGATGGCGGGGCACTTGACTATGCAGGCGTAACGCCGAAACAGCTCTCTACGCTTGTGCCTACCACACATCGTGTACAAGGTATGAGCGCGGCGTATGCCGCTGTAATGGGCTTGTCCACGGAAACGCCATTTATTGTCGGCGCTTCTGATGGCGTACTTGCCAACCTTGGCGTAGGCGCCTTCGAGCCTGGTGTTGTCGCGGTTACGATCGGCACGAGCGGAGCAGTTCGCAGTGTCGTCAACAAGCCGCAAACGGATCCCGAAGGTAAGTTGTTCTGTTACGCGTTAACGGAGAACTTCTGGGTCGTTGGCGGGCCGATTAACAATGGGGGGATCGTCTTCCGTTGGGTGAGAGATCAGATCGCGACAGCAGAAGCCGAGGAAGCTCGCCGCATGGGCATGGATCCATACGATCACTTGACTGCACTTGCTGCTGAAGTGGGTGCTGGCTCTGATGGCTTGCTATTCTTGCCTTTGCTATCGGGCGAACGTGCTCCTTATTGGAATGCGAATGCACGCGGCGTTTATTTCGGTCTATCGCTTAGTCATCAGAAGAAGCATATGATTCGTGCTGCATTGGAAGGCGTCATGTTCTCCATTCAAGCCGTTGCCACGTCATTAGAACGAATGATGGGACCTGCAACTGTGATTCGAGCATCAGGCGGCTTCGCTCGGTCGGAGTTCTGGCGTCAGATGATGACCGATATGCTTGGTACAGCCGTAACCGTTCCAGACTCCATTGAGGGCTCGGGAATTGGTGCAGCTTTGCTTGGTTTACTTGCTATGGGAGAGATTGACGATTTATCGCATGCGCACAAATGGATCGGGGTAGGACAGGCTCACGAGGTGAATGAAAACGATTATCGCGTATATCAACAATTGACATCTATTTATACGAGCGTATATCATCAGTTAAAAGATCAATTCGACGCGATTACCGCTTTTCAAAGTCAGCACCTACGGAGTCCTCAATCATAATGTATTTGAGACCAAACACTAGTATTCGAGAGGATGACGACAATGAACTTATTCGATCTTTCTGGGAAAACAGCAGTAATTATTGGCGGTAATAGCACACTTGGTGGCTCCATGGCTTTAGCCCTTGCTGGACATGGTGCAAAAGTAGCTATCGTTGGACGGAATCAAGAGAAAAGCGAGCAGGTTCGTGAGGCTATTGCGGCGATTGGCGGCGAAGCGAAGACTTTCCAAGCAGATGCTACGAAACGCGAAGATTTAGAGGCAGTCCTTCAAGATGTTATCGCTTGGTCTGGCAGTGCAGATGTCCTCATGAATTGTCCAGGTAAAAATAGTGCGACACCTTTCTTTGACATTTCCATGGAAGAATGGGATTCTATTATGGAGGTCAATTTGAAAAGCGTCGTGCTAGCTTGCCAAGTATTCGGGAAATACATGGTTGAACGAGGAGAAGGCGGAAGCATTATAAATATTTCATCCGTTTCTTCAGATCCACCACTTTCTCGCGTGTTCACTTACTCCGCTTCCAAAGCAGCTGTGAATAATATCACACTAAACCTAGCTCGTGAATTTGCTCCGAGCCGCGTGCGTGTGAACGCGATTATTCCTGGCTTTTTCCCAGCAGAGCAGAATCGTAAGATTTTGTCACCTGAACGGATCGAATCCATTATGCGTCATACGCCAATGAATCGATTTGGTGAAGCTGCAGAGCTTCAAGGTGCTGCGGTGTACCTGGCTTCAGAGAAAGCTTCAAGCTTTGTAACAGGAACAGTTTTGAGAGTAGACGGCGGTTTTGGCTCGATGACGATTTAAACTATTTATATATCGGAAGGGTGTATGAGAGACATGTCTAAGCAACAAATAGGTGTTGTAGGTTTAGCAGTAATGGGGAAAAACTTAGCATTAAACATTGAGAGCAGAGGCTTTACGGTATCCGTATTCAACCGTTCTGCTGAGAAAACGAAGGAGCTTCTAAGTGAAGCACCAGGCAAGCAACTTGTAGGTACATACTCGATTGAAGAATTCGTTCAATCCCTTGAAGTTCCGCGCAAAATTTTGATCATGGTCAAAGCAGGCGGACCTACGGATGACACAATTAACCAATTGCTTCCGCATTTGGATAAAGGCGATATTTTGATCGACGGCGGGAATGCATTCTTCCCAGATACACAACGTCGCAACAAAGAGCTAGAAGCTCACGGAATTCGTTTCGTTGGAACAGGTGTTTCCGGCGGTGAAGAAGGCGCGCTTAAAGGACCTTCGATCATGCCAGGCGGCCAAGAAGACGCTTATAAATTGGTTGAGCCCATCCTTACTGCTATCTCTGCCAAAGTTGGCGAAGATGCTTGCTGTACGTATATCGGGCCAGACGGCGCGGGTCACTACGTTAAAATGGTGCACAACGGTATTGAGTACGGAGATATGCAATTGATTTGTGAGGCTTACCAGTTGCTGAAAGATGTGCTTAACGTTAGCACAGAAGAGCTTCATGAGATCTTCACAGAGTGGAACAATGGGGAGTTAGACAGCTACCTAATCGAAATCACACGTGATATCTTCACGAAATATGATGCTGAGACAGGTAAGCCAATGGTTGATGTGATTCTGGATTCCGCTGGACAAAAGGGAACAGGAAAATGGACCAGTCAAAGTGCTTTGGACCTTGGCGTGCCGCTTTCCATCATCACGGAATCCGTATTCTCCCGTTTCATCTCAGCGATGAAGGCAGAACGCGTAGCAGCTAGCAAAGTACTCAAAGGACCTGATGCTCCAGCATTCACAGGGGATCGCAAAGCGTTTATCGAGGCTGTTCGTCAAGCTCTTTACGCAAGCAAAATTTGTTCGTATGCACAAGGTTTCGCTCAAATGAGAGCAGCTTCCGAAGAATATAACTGGGATTTGAAATACGGCAGCATCGCGATGATTTTCCGCGGCGGTTGCATTATCCGTGCTCGTTTCCTTCAAAATATCAAGGATGCGTATGATCGCAATCCAGAATTGAAAAACCTATTGCTTGATTCTTACTTCACAGACGTCGTTCATAACTACCAAGGTTCATGGAGACAAGTAGTTGCAGAAGCGGTTGCTCGTGGTATCGCAGTTCCTTCTTTCGCATCCGCACTTGCTTACTATGACAGCTACCGTACAGAAAGATTGCCAGCTAACTTGTTACAAGCACAACGTGATTACTTCGGGGCTCATACGTTCCAACGTGTAGACAAAGAAGGATCCTTCCATTTCAACTGGATGGGTAACGAGTAATTATTGCTTATCTTGTAAGCCGTAAGCCGCTTCTCGCAGCCACATCTTCAGACGATCGGCTTCTTGATCGAAGCCATTGCGTTTGTGGATCAGCATGAGGGAAATCTCGGCAAAATAACGGAAATTTCTTAATAATCGTGGTTGAGTTAGACCTTGCAACATCGGGTCTTCTTCAGCCACTTTTTTCTTAATAAATTCTAGAATCCAGACGACATCCTCTTTGCATAGCGTATAGCTCGGGTGCAATATTTGCTCCAGTTTGCGTTGTGTGCGGTTCGTAAAGGCGGTAGTTTGGTTGGGCTGCAGCACAGTTGGGTTCAAAGCTCCATCTCTCCTTACCTTGGTGGTCTATCTTCCAATCTTAACTGTTTGTGCTAGAATTTATTCACACTACTATATGATTTTTTGTTGGATTGTATTCATGCTGTAAGGGCTATGGTATGATGTTGGGAAAGTTTGTATGACTAGCGTATGGGAAAAGGGGATTTGTGTGACAGTCAGAAATATTGTACTTGTTGGATTCATGGGAACAGGGAAATCAACTGTAGGCAAGAAACTTGCAGAGCGTTTAGGATGGAGTTTTTGCGATTCTGATGTTGTGTTAGAGGAAGTGCAACAGACGAGTATATCGGAAATATTTCGGAATCACGGCGAAGCACATTTTCGCGCCCTGGAAACCGAGACGTTGGCACGTATATTAGATAGTGAGGGACAAGTTGTTGCGACGGGTGGGGGTGCAGTACTTGCAGAGTCTAATCGAAAATGCATGTTACAGCATGGTTTTGTTGTTGCGTTGAATGCGGCTGCAGAAACGATTATCCAAAGAGTAAGTAGCGATACGAATCGACCTTTGCTGCAGGGGGATTTGGAAGAACGTGTTCATTCGTTAATGGAACAAAGAAAGCATGCCTATGATTTCGCTCATACGTCCATCGATACGACAGACTTAAGCGAGGATGAAATCGCGGATCGCATCATTCAGCAAGCAGTGCGCCACTAAGGAGAAGATAAGCTTTTCAGCTTAATCTTCCCACTCGAGCATGCCGCCGGTCATGTTTTTAAGTCCTTTATAACCGTTGGCTTCTAGATAGCCTAGTGCGCGTCCACTTCGATTGCCACTGCGGCAGACTAAAATGAGTTCATCAACTTGCGGGATTTCGCCAAGCCGCTCAGGCAATTGGCCTAATGGAATGTGTAGGGCGCCTTGAATCATTCCTTCCGCTACTTCCTCGTCCTCGCGAACGTCGATAAGTGTTAGCTGCTCTCCTTGCGCGAGTCTTGCTTTGATCTCGGATGGTAGAATCGTGTCCATGATACGCCTCCATGTTTGTATTTTCAGAAGAAATCTTCTTACTTAGTATGATAGAAACATAACACCGTGATGTCAAACGAAGTGTTTCAATTAGCTACCCTCTCCTTGATGTCTCAGCTAGGGGAGAAGGTTCCCAAGTTACAATTCGTATGGTACACTGTCAATAAATCTTAGGATCTATCATCCTGCTGATGTTTGGCTGCTTGGCATTCATTGTGCTGGATATACATATAAACTACTTGCGAAGGAGTTAACAATCGTCATGAAAGCCATCGTAAAGCCAACTTCCCATCTTCAAGGGGAAATTAATGCGTTATCCTCCAAGAACTACACAACTCGCTACTTGCTTATCGGTGCATTAGCGAATGGGACAAGTACGATCTATTACCCTGCTCATAGTGAAGATAGCGATGCAATGAGACGTTGTGTACGTGATCTTGGCGCCATTATCGAAGAGGATGATGAGAAAATTGTCATCACAGGCTTCGGTAAGAACCCTAAGCATGTGTCCGAATTGAACGTAGGGAATGCGGGTGCAGTGCTTCGCTTTTTGATGTCTACGGCTGCTTTCTGTCCAGAAGTGACATTCGTAAATACATATCCAGAATCATTGGGGAAACGTCCTCACGATGATTTAATCGATACTTTGCAACAAATGGGTGTAGAAGTACAACATAATAACGGTCGTTTGCCGATAACAATTAAAGGGGGACAACCTCGCGGTGGTAAAATTACCGTTTCTGGTAATGTGAGTTCCCAGTTCCTGAGTTCTTTGTTGTTTATGACGCCACTATTGGAAGAAGACAGTGAAATTGAAGTTCTGCATGATTTGAAGTCCAAAATTATTGTAGGACAAACGCTTGAAGTATTAGCGCAGGCTGGCATCGTCGTTCATGCAAGCGAGGATTTGATGCACTACCGTATTCCAGGTGGGCAATCCTACGAAGCGAAGGAATATGTGATCCAAGGCGACTATCCAGGTTCAGCAGCCATTCTTGCTGCCGCAGCGGTTACGAATTCCGATGTTCGCGTGCTTCGACTAGAAGAGAACAGCAAACAAGGCGAGAAGGCTTGTGTGGATGTTCTGAAGGCAATGGGTGTTGATTTAACGCATGACAACGGTGTTGTACATGTGCGTGGGAATCAGCGCTTAGTAGCGGGAGAATTCGATGGTGATCATTTCACAGATGCGGTACTTGCTATGGTTGCTGCGGCTGTGTTTGCAGAAGGTACTTCGCGATTCTACAATGTTGAGAACCTACGGTATAAAGAGTGTGATCGTATCACAGATTATTTGAATGAGCTTCGCAAAGCTGGAGCGAATGTAGAAGAGCGGCAGAGTGAAATTATTGTTCATGGTAAACCACAAGGGGTGGAAGGTGGCGTAGAAATTAATGCGCATTTCGATCATCGTGTGATCATGGCTTTAACTGTAGTTGGTCTACGCTCTGAGAAGGGTTTAACGATTCGGGATGCCCACCACGTGGCGAAATCGTATCCACAATATTTCGACCACTTGCGTTCGATTGGCGCACAGGTTGAGCTAGTGAGCGAGTCCTAGAATCTCAATTACATTGAATGGGTGAGTCAACATGAGGATTATTTGGCAAGGATTGAAAGTGACGTTTGGATTGTTTCTCGTAGCAGGTCTTACATTTGCGAGCAGTGTATTTGCTGTATTGCTTTATGCGAAGGCTACAGGGAAAGAACCAGCTTTATTCGCTTCTGGTCCGGTAGTCTTAGCCGTTGATAAGCCCACCCCTGCGGTGAAGGAAACCGTGAAGCCGACACCGTCGCCTGCGGCAGCAAAGGTCGTGTCAGCCATGTTGGATGTCCCTATCGTACAGCAATTACCTGAGCTGCCTGCCGGTTGTGAGATAACAAGTCTCACAATGCTGTTGCAATACTATGGTGTTAACAAAACCAAGATGGACTTGGTCAGTGAAATGCCTACAGATATGACACCAGCATCATTGGATGGGAACGGTAACATCACGTACTGGGGCAATCCGAACTCAGGTTTCGTTGGAGACGTAACTCGCAAGAAACGAGGCTTTGGTATCTATGCCGCAGGTTTATTTCCACTTTTGAAAAGTCATATTCCTCAAGCGATTAGCATTACTGGGGAACCATTTGAATTGTACGAGGGGCAAGTGGCCAATGGGATTCCAGTTGTCGTCTGGACGACAATTGATTATAATCTACCTTACAAATGGGTAACCTGGGATACGCCAATCGGTCCGATAAAGACAACATATTCGGAGCATGCGGTTGTCCTTGTGGGATTTGACGAAACGAATGTTTACTTAAATGACCCTTTGAGTGGTAAAAAGCAAGTAAAAGTGAACAAAGCTCAGTTTATTGAAACTTGGACAGCAATGGGGAAACAAGGTCTAACCTACTTGAATAAATAGGAGTGCGATCCACATGACATTTGAGAATCCGTCAAGGGAACATATCAAAGAACTGCTTGCCAATGCAGGTAATATCGCAGTAGTAGGCTTATCCGATAAACCAGACCGCACATCGTATATGGTCTCAGCTGCCATGCAAAACCGAGGATACCGGATTATTCCCGTTAATCCGAATGCCGAGCAGATTCTAGGTGAGAAATGCTATCCATCTTTATCCGACATACCTGAGCCTGTGGATATCGTCAATGTGTTTCGTCGAGCCGATCAGGTTGTTCCAGTCGCTGAAGAAGCCGTTAAAATTGGAGCAAAAGTGTTCTGGCTGCAACTGGATATCGTGAATGAAGAAGCAGGACGTATTGCAAGCAGCGCTGGCTTAGAAGTCATTATGGATCGCTGCATTAAAGTGGAAGATGCCATTCTGAACCCACGCAACAATTAATGCAGATACGATGAAGTGAGTGCTCTTCAAATAAAAAACCGCTAGTCGATCACCTGTGAAGGGACCGATTAGCGGTTTTCTCATACATGGAACTAGGCTTTCAACACATCGTGATCCACATAACGTGCGCCGTTTAGTTCACTAATAATATTGATAGCGACTTTGGCTCCATCACCAGCTGTGATAATCGTGTGCATGCTGACGCCAGCTGTCGTACCTGCTGCCCATACACCTTTGAGACTTGTATTTCCTTGCGCATCGCAATCAACGATGGATTTAATACGCGGTTCAGTTCCTTCTTTTGTTGCGATACCAGCTGCTTCAGCAAGTTCAACGGATAGTCCAGTTGCTAGAATAACGTGCTTGCCTGTATATGTACCATTTTCTGTAGTAACTTCAAAGCTATCGTCGTTTTTTACGAGTTGAGTCGCTTTGCCTTGCACGAATTCAGTTCCGAATTTTGCAGCTTGTTTCTTGCCGATTTCTACTAAATCGGGTCCGCCAATCGCTTCGACACCATAGTGATTCTCGATCCATGCACGTTTCGTAACACTTTGTTCATTATCGATAACGAGTGTTTTCTTGCCTGCTTTTGACGTGAATAGTGCAGCACTTGCACCGGTAGGACCAGCACCAATAATAATAACATCGTAAGACATAAGGGTGTTTCCTCCTCGAATTTTGAATTTGGGTACAGGTAAAGTATGACAGCATGTAGGTGACTTAGTCAACTTTTACGTTTACTATGTAGAATAACCCTGTAAAAACATGAGATCTGCTTATTTTTTTTGACAAAAGGACGAACAAGCTTTACGATTTGATAAAGAGAATCTTAGGATTATGGGGAAGAATCTCTTCGAAATTGCTGAGGTAGATGCTTACGAAGTCAGGTTTCTGACGAAAAGTTTAAGGAGGTTAGCATTCGTTTGAACTGGATGGGGAACTTACAACAGCTTGGCCGCTCCTTAATGCTGCCTACCATTGCGCTTCCTATTGCTGCTGTGCTGCTTTGTCTAGGGGATCTACCTTGGGATGTCATACATGCTTCAAGCTTTGGGGACATGCTGTCTTTGGCTGGAAATACAATCTTTGATTATATTCCAATCATATTCGCTGTTGGTGTGGCATTGGGACTAACTGAAAGTGCCGGAATTGCTGGTTTATCGGCCATGCTTGGATATTTCATGTTTACGCGGCTCATCGAGCATGGGTTGGGTACGCAATTTCAATTAGGCGTTTCTGGCGGCATCTTGATTGGCCTCTTGGCTGCAATCATCTATCATCGCTGCAAGGAGATTAAGCTTCCGGAGTACATACAATTTTTCGGTGGGCCCCGGATGGTGCCGCTCGTTATGGGCCTTGCAACGCTCATTGCCTCTTATATTATGATTGGGATTGGTCCCTTTCTAGAGACGCTTATGGGCAAAATTTCAAGCGGCTTACTCGGATTAGGCGGCATCGGTGCATTCATTTATGGGATTGCTCATCGCTTGCTCGTACCTTCAGGCTTACATCATATCTTGAATAATTTTTTCTGGTTTCAAGTGGGGGCTTACGAAACACCATCTGGACAATATGCGTATGGCGATTTGCCGCGATTTTTTGCTGGCGATCCTTCCGCAGGCATGTATATGGCCGGTTTGTACCCCATCATGATGTTTGCATTGCCAGCAATTGCTTTTGCGATTATCGGAGAAGCGAGAGAAGATTTGAAGCCGAAGATCAAAGCGACCTTCTTAACGGCTGCATTAGCTTCCTTTTTAACTGGCGTGACAGAGCCGATTGAATTTGCCTTTCTTTTTGTAGCACCTTATTTGTTTATCATCCATGCCATCCTTTCGGGTGTAGCTATGTGGATCGCATATGAGTTAAACATCCATCATGGTTTCTCTTATTCGGCTGGAGCGATTGACTATATCATTAATCTGCACTTATCACACAATGGCTTATTATTGATTCCGATAGGACTGGTCTATGGTTTGCTCTATTATTTCCTATTCCGATGGGCAATTCAGAAGTTCCGAATTCCTACACCGGGTAGGGAAGAAGGTTCATCGCTAGAAGAGTGGGCAGGAGACATTCCATATCGTTCGCCATTAATTTTGCAGGCACTGGGTGGGAAAGACAATATTAAGAAGATTGAAGCCTGTATTACTCGATTGCGACTTACACTTGTCAATGATCGTCTGATGGACATCACGGCATTACGACACTTAGGAGCAGCAGGCGTCATCCGTCTTGGAGGAGGCAACGTTCAAGTCGTGTTTGGGACATTTTCAGAGCTTATACGTGAAGAAATCATGAAGGTATTGCGCAAAGATATTCATGTCGTTTTATTTACTTCTCCGATGCAGGGACGTATGATCCCGATTGAAGAAGTGCCAGATCGTATTTTTGCCTCCCGACTCGTCGGGAATGGTGTTGCTTTTATTCCTGAAAAAGGTGAATTGGTTTCCCCTGTTGCAGGAACGATTATGCATATTTACCCAACGATGCATGCGCTAGGTATTCTAACTGAGGAAGGTCTTGAAGTTCTGCTTCATATTGGAATTGACACGTCCAGTTTACCAGGAAAGTGCTTTAATGCCGTGGTAAAGGAAGGCGATCGTGTGGAAGCAGGTCAATTGCTTGTGAAATTCAACTATAATAAAGTGAAGAAATTCGCTTCTTCTTTAGCGACACCTATGATAATTACGAACCCAGATATCGTGAAATCTTGGAGTTTCGCTCCGTTTAAGCCAGTTAAGAAAGGACAAGGCTCTGTTATGTCCGTAGTCCTTAAGCCAACTAAATCCGAGGGGGGGACGAACGGATGATTAGAGGTGTAGGTGCTTCTTCGGGAATTGCAATGGGTCAAGCGTTTGTTATTCCTACTTGGGAATGGGATTTTCCAGAGAAAATGATTGATGTGACGGATTTAGCCTATGAATTCGAGCGATTGTATGATGGCATTCGTCATTCCAAGGATGAACTGGAGCTAATCAAACAAGAGATCAAGGAAGTTGTTGGACAAGAACAAGCCTATATTTTTGATGCACATTTGGCCATTTTGGAAGATCCCATTTTCATGAATGAGATTCAAGGAATTATTGAATTGCAGTATAAAGCCGCAGAAGTCGCGGTGAAAGAAGTCATTGATAAATTTGTTGGCATGTTTAACTTAATTGATGATGAGTACATGAAAGAACGTGCTTTGGATATTAAAGATGTGGGTAATCGTCTTTTGAAGCATCTGTTAGGGGATACAAGCTCGTCAGTGCCGCCCATCGACCATCCCTATATTTTAGTTGCGAAAGAACTGACTCCATCACAGCTTGCTCACCTAGATCCAACGAATGTGCTAGGACTGTTAACGATTCTAGGAGGCACGCACTCGCATGTGTCGATTATGGCCAGAGCGATGTCTGTTCCTTATGTACTTGGGTTGGAAGGTAAACTGCTGCGTCCTATTCAAAACGGTGATTTCTTAATTATTGATGGTCAAGAAGGTACCTTGTATATTAACCCGGACAAGATTACCATAGAACGCTATCAGGCACGTAAGAAGAATTGGCTGGAGTTCAAAGAAAGCTTGCAAGGAATTGCTGATGTGGCTCCATTGACACTAGATAAAAGCTTGGTTAATTTGCATGCGAATATTAATTCTGTCATGGAAATTGACCAAGTTTTGCGAAATGGTGCATCAGGTGTGGGGCTGTTCCGAACGGAATACTTGTATATGGATCGGGATTCATTGCCTAGTGAAGAGGAGCAATTTGAGGTTTATCGCCACGCGGCGATGCAGCTCAAAGGACGTCCAATCGTGATCCGTACCTTGGATATTGGCGGCGATAAGAAGTTGGATTACATGCCGCTTGCCAAAGAAGATAATCCATTCCTCGGTTACCGGGCCATTCGGATTTCACTGGATCGTACAGATCTCTTCATGACGCAGTTAAGAGCGATTCTAAGGGCTAGTCATTATGGGAATGTGAAGATCATGTACCCAATGGTAACCTCGGTAGATGAGGTTCGGCAGGCGAAAGCGCACTTGGAAAGAGCAAAACTTGAGCTAAGTAGTCTTGGTGTGCCCTTTAATGCAAATATAGAGGTCGGACTTACAATCGAAGTACCCGCTGCTGCGATTATTGCTGATGTGCTTGCCAGCGAAGTGAATTTCATGAGTATTGGTACGAATGATTTAGTTCAATATGTGTTGGCTGTTGATCGAATGAACGAGAATATCGCGCACTTATATAATCCTTATCACCCAGCCGTTATTCGATTGCTCAAACTCGTGATCGACGCAGGCAAGCGTGTTGGTATTCCAGTAGGTGTATGCGGGGAGATGGCTGGAGATATCCGGGCTCTGCCGATATGGCTAGGACTGGGCATTGAGGAGCTAAGCATCTCGGTTCAGACACTCTTGCAAGTTAAGCACAGACTGCTTAGCAGTGATGCCGCGACATGCAAGGCATTAGTCGATCGCATTTTGATTTGCAGAACAAGTGATGAAATCTTGGAGCTTCTAGCTCAAACTGAACAAACGGAATCCATTGTAGGAGGTAGTTAGTATGGAATTAGCTGGCCTAAAGGTGCTTGCTTTTGTTGATGAAGAATTTGAAGATTTGGAAATGTGGTATCCTGTCTATCGCTTGCGCGAAGCAGGTGCCATTGTAGATATCGTTGGACCTAAAGCGAAAACGGTCTATCACGGCAAATATGGCGTACCCATCACGACCGATTATGCGTTCGATGAAGTAAAGTCTTCGGATTACGTGGGTCTTTATGTACCTGGTGGCTGGGCTCCTGACAAACTACGCCGTTATGCGGATGTGCTTAGACTCACGCAGGAGTTTCATGCTGATGTGAAACCTATCGCACAAATTTGTCATGCTGGCTGGGTTTTAATTTCTGCCAAAATTGTTCATGGTTACACGATGACGTCCACGCCAGGCATTCGCGATGATATCGAAAATGCAGGCGCTATTTGGCTGGACGAAGAAGTGGTCGTAGATCGCAACCTTATTTCAGGACGTAGACCGCCAGATCTTCCGGCATTTTCCAAGCGATTTGTGGATGAACTCATCTCATTTAGCAAACAACAGGAAAAGTAACACTTCGCTTCCATAGGTGGCAAAAACTACTATGTATAGATCAGAAGGAAATCTGATGGCATCGTAGAATAACATAGTACAAGCAATTCATGTACATGCCGCCAGGAAGTAGAAGGAGTGTTAGAATGCAAAAGTATTGTAAGTGCGGACGCACGATGAACCTTCGTCTGCGCACGGTTATTTATCAAAGTAAAGTAGATATTGAGAACGTACCTATTTATTCCTGTGAGGCCTGTGGACGAAGTGAGGTCGTACCTCATGTAAAGCCTGAACTTACCGGCCTGATCGGTAGGCTGGGAAGCAAGCCAGAGAAGCAGCAGTTCTTCTTCCATGAAGTTTCGGAAGTTGCCTTTCTGCTACTAAAAGTAACAGAAAAAGAACGTATGAATGATTCTATGGAACAAATTGTTGAGGAACGAATCAATGAGCTGCTGGACATCTTGTTACTAGCGCAGTCGCTGGGAGATGAGCCATGGGCGGAGGAAATCCGTAAACGATTATCCCAAATCACTCAAAGCGCAATTTCAACCTAAAAATGGGCTGCCAATCTCGATTAGAGGTTGGCTTTTATTCTATTTGTGACCCTTTTGAAAATAAAATGAAAATTATTTTCAAAGCATTTTCATTTTGCATTGCAAGATGGATTAATTTGTCGTATCATAACGATAATATACTAGGTTCGCAGAATACTTGTGAAAATGGAGAGAGCAACCGTGACCGTAACCATTTATGATGTAGCGAGAGAAGCAGGCGTTTCCATGGCAACCGTATCTCGGGTTGTTAATAATAACCCGAACGTTAAGCCACAAACACGTAAGAAAGTTTTTGAAGCCATTGAACGATTGGGTTACCGTCCAAATGCGGTAGCTAGAGGATTAGCAAGTAAAAAGACGACAACGGTTGGCGTTGTTATTCCCGATATCTCCAATTCTATTTTTGCTGAAGTAGCGCGTGGGATTGAGGATATTGCGAATATGTACCATTACAATATTATTTTGTGTAATGCGGACAAGAAGAAAGAGAAAGAAATTCGTGTAATTAACACGTTGCTTGAGAAACAAGTAGATGGATTGCTCTTCATGGGTGGTGTTGTAACGGAAGAACACATTCAAGCTTTCCGTACATCTTCCGTTCCGGTTGTCCTATGTGGCACGAAGGAAGAGAATCAAGTGATGGCATCTGTTGATATTGATCATGAAGCTGCTGCATTTGATGCGGTGAACGTACTTATTGCAGCTGGGCATCGTGATATTGCTA
The DNA here is from genome assembly GCF_059691955.1 of Paenibacillus sp. J22FR83. Lineage (NCBI taxonomy): Bacteria > Bacillati > Bacillota > Bacilli > Caryophanales > Paenibacillaceae > Paenibacillus > Paenibacillus sp. J22FR83. The sequence goes on along the minus strand of NZ_JCAUAM010000011.1, from coordinate 46,191 downwards.
TGATTTCTGGTACGCTACAGGATCCTGCAAATGGATTTGCTAGATACCAAGGATACAAACGTGCGCTTGAAACGGCTGGTATTCCAGTACGAGATGAGTATGTACGGATTGGGAATTATCGTTACGAGTCAAGTGTAGATGCAGTTAATTACTTCTTGGAACTATCTCCTAAACCGTCCGCCATTTTCTCGGCAACGGATGAAATGGCCATTGGCGCTATTCATACAATTCAAGACAATGGGCTTCGTGTTCCTGAAGATATTGCTGTTATCTCTGTAGACAATATTCGCATGGCTTCTATGGTAAGACCAACATTAACGACGGTAGCTCAACCGATGTATGATATCGGAGCTGTGTCGATGCGACTTCTGACGAAGTTGATGAATAAAGAATCAACAGAAAACATGCAAGTTATTTTACCGCATGAAATCATTAACCGTCAGTCGGTTAAAGCTCAAGCTTAAGTGAAAAATAAACCTCTAATCGTTTCCTTCTCTAGTGGAAGGGATGCGATAGAGGTTTTCTCATGTAGGAAGAGAGAGAGGGATATGACGATGTCTTGGAATAAAATCGCATTAATTGGCGCTATGAATGAAGAAATTGAATTGCTCGTGTCTCATATGACGAATATCAATGAAACGGTCAAAGCAGGCATCACATTCCGCGAGGGTACCTATTTCGGTAAAGATGTAGTTGTATGTCGTACTGGCGTGGGCAAAGTGAATGCAGCAGTTACCACGCAAATTCTGATTGATCAGTTCGGTGTAGAAGCTGTGATTTTCACGGGTGTAGCAGGGGCGTTAGATCCTGAATTGCAAATCGGTGATCTCGTTATCTCAACGGAATGCGTACAGCATGATATGGACGTAACGGCACTTGGGTTTCCGCGCGGCGTAATTCCCTACGCAGACAATTCGGTATACGTGGCTGATCCCAAGCTGGTAGCGTTAGCTGTAGCTTCTGGAGAGAAGTTATTTGCGGGTAAAGTGAAACAGGGGAGAGTATTATCAGGTGACCAGTTCATTGCAAGCCGTGAAGTGGTTGCAAGTCTATATCAAGAGTTGAATGGTGTCTGTGTGGAGATGGAAGGATCCTCCGTTGCGCAAGTATGTGCAATGAATGGTGTTCCTTACGTTGTCTTACGTTCCATGTCTGATAAAGCAGATGGGTCTGCGCATGTGAATTTCGCAGAGTTCACAGTCATTGCTTCGGAGAATTCGTATAAGATGGTTGAAGACATGGTGAAGCAGCTGTAAAATAGCCCTCCATGAATAAAGCTCAGAGTATCGCCTAGTTGGCGGTGCTCTGAGCTTTTCATTTCTTTGGAAAGATTTATTTCAAATACATCATCGCCAGTTCCTTGGTCTGGCGATTCTTCTCGGTGATCACCTGGCGCCTCGGAATCGGCGCCCAGGCTTCGACCGGGTCGAGCCATGTCTCCACGAGTGGGACGGGGCTCTTGCCCTGCCAGGCGTCCAGCCACGCCTGGGGCAGCCTCAGCTGGGGCTCCGCCTCCAGCTGGCTCAGGGTCGCCTGCTCGCTCATCACGAGCCAGAGCAGGCTCCAAGCCCGCGGTACGACACGCCAGATGTCGTACCCGCCGCCCCCGAGCGCGACCCACCGACCTTCGCACCACTGGTGCGCAAGTCGATGGATGAGCTCGGGCATGGCCTTGTACACGCGCATGGAGCAGTGGACATGCGCGAGCGGGTCGAATGCATGGGCGTCGCACCCATGCTGCGAGATAATGACGTCCGGCTGGAAGCGGGCAATCAGCTCGGTTAACACCTCGCTGAAACACTCCAGCCAAGAATCATCCTCGGTGTAGGGCTCCACCGGGATGTTCACATTCGTTCCGAACGCGTCGCCTTCTCCGCGTTCGTTCACTGCCCCAGTGCCGGGGAATAAATATTTCCCCGTCTCATGAATGGACAACGTGCCGACCTGCGGGTCGGCGTAGAAACTCCACTGCACGCCATCGCCGTGGTGCACGTCCGTGTCGATGTAGAGCACCTTAGCGCCATACTTCTCTTTGGCGTAGGCGATTGCCGCAGATGCGTCATTATAGACGCAGAAACCCGCGCCCTTGCTCTGCAGGGCATGGTGAAGGCCGCCGCCTAAATGTAAGGCATGAGGCGCTTGTCCGGACATCACGAGGTCAACGGCATGGATAGAGCCACCTACGACCTTGGAAGTGATGTCATGCATTTCTGGGAAGTACGGCGTATCGTCCGTATCGAGTCCAAAGCGGGTAGCTTCCCGTACCCAGCACTCGTCAGGATTAGCTGCGCTTAATGCTTTTACCGCCTCGATGTATGGAGCTGAATGCACCCGCAAGAGTTCTGCATCAGTCGCTGATCGAGATGTAACTACCATACTGTCTGGGAGTGCCCCAGTCTTGCGAAGCAGATCAACTGTCATGACAAGTCGATCCTGATTGAAGGGATGTGTCTCATTAAATTTATAATGAATTTCCTGATCGTCATAGATAAACACAGGCTGCTTAATCATCATGTTCATTTCCAAATTCCCCCGAATTGGCTAACAATTTCGTTTGAAAATCTGCTACTAACTGCATCTCATGGAGCTAATACATAAAGCGCTGCTGAAAACGCACGCGATCAAACTGCTCGACTGATGAGAGAGGGACTTGTTTCCCGATTCTCACCATCAGGCAGTTGGCGGGATGTGAGCAAATCTCTGGATCATCCGTTGCAAACCAGATCATATCGACGCTTTTCATCAGTTTCTCCATCATTTGACGATATTCCCAAACGGTTAATTTGCTCGTTTCCAAATCCCAATGCCAATAGTATTCAGTCGTGAAGCAAATGACATTTTCCATTTGATCTTCTTCAAATGCCAGCTGTATCATCTTTTTGCCTAAACCCATCGATCTGTAATCATCAGCAACCTCAATGGCGCCGAGTTCGATTAAATCCTTCATATTTCCTTGTGACCATCGTTCGATTTCATCAGCATAATGGAAAGTGACGTAACCAACAATCGTGGAACCATCCCTTGCAAGGATGATTCGTCCTTCAGGTAATCCGGCAATTTCGATGAGCGCTTCGAGTTGTTCTTTCGGTCGACGGAAGGCATCGAGTTTCGCATGCATCGTGAGTTGCTGCAAGTTGTCTGGTGAAACGGGACCCTCAATTATAATTTCTGGGAGATCTGGAGCCCTGCGCAAGCTTTGTGAGTGATAGATTTTGATATGCTGCATAACCTTGGCTCTCCTTCTAAAAAAAAGCATGATGGGCGTTTCCTTTGCGAAAATATAAGAATGGATAGGTTTCATCTAAACGAGTCGGAGTCGGCTATATTTAGATTCATAGTAATTTTATACCAAACTTTAGTTGGAAACCATAGCGAAACTTAAACGTAGGCGAAATATTCTGAGTGTGTTATAATAGAACATGTCAAAAATCGATCACATTTTGCTCGAATTCATCAGTAAAGTGAAAGCGGTTTATCTCGTGAGGAGGGTTTTACGTTTATGGATCAAATCAATAATGAACTCATTAAATCAGTATCCCTTAATCCTAACATGGCAAATTACGAAGAAACACATGCGTCATTCGATTGGAAAGACATCGAGAAAAACTTTTCCTGGTACGAAACAGGTAAAGTGAATATGGCTTATGAAGCCATTGACCGCCATGCGGAAGGCGCGAAGAAGGACAAAATCGCTCTATACTACAGTGACAGCACACGGGATGAAGCGATTACATTTGGACAAATGAAAGAAAGATCCAATCAATTCGGTAATGTGCTTAGAAATTTAGGCATCGGCAAAGGTGAGAGGGTTTTCATTTTCATGCCGCGGACGCCTGAACTGTATTATTCTTTACTTGGATCGCTCAAAGTAGGCGCAGTTGTCGGACCGCTTTTTGAAGCGTTCATGGAAACGGCAGTTCGAGATCGTTTGGCGGATAGTGAAGCGGTTGCAATTATCACAACGCCTAGCCAATTATCACGAGTGCCATACAGTGAACTTCCACACTTGAAGCATGTGATCCTTGTTGGGGAGAACATTGAGCTTGGTGAAGGACAAGTTGATTACCATAAAGAAATGGCGAACGCATCAACTGAGCTTGAGATTGAATGGCTGGATCGTGAAGATGGATTGATTATTCATTACACTTCCGGGTCAACAGGGAAACCGAAAGGTGTATTCCACGTTCAAAATGCGATGCTGCAGCACTTTTATACGGGACAAATTGTCCTTGATTTGAAAGAAGATGACATTTACTGGTGTACAGCCGATCCAGGTTGGGTAACAGGGACTTCCTACGGGATCTTCGCTCCATGGTTGAATGGTGCGACGAATGTCATTCGCGGAGGACGTTTCAGTCCACAGGATTGGTATAATACCCTTCAGAAATATAAAGTAACAGTTTGGTACAGTGCTCCGACAGCTTTCCGTATGTTAATGGGAGCAGGCGATGATGTTTCTGCAAGTTATGATTTGTCAGCTCTTCGTCATGTACTGAGTGTTGGTGAGCCGTTGAATCCAGAAGTTGTGCGTTGGGGAATGAAGGTCTACAATCAACGTATTCATGATACATGGTGGATGACAGAGACAGGCGGTCAGTTGATCTGTAATTATCCTTCCATGACGATTAAACCAGGTTCCATGGGACGTCCAATACCAGGTGTTGATGCTGCTATTATTGATGATGCGGGTAACGTTCTACCACCGAATCGGATGGGGAATCTCGCGATCAAAACGCCTTGGCCATCCATGATGCGTAAAATTTGGAACAATCCATCTAAATATGAAGAATACTTCCGTTTGACAGGCTGGTATGTTTCCGGAGATTCTGCTTATCAAGATGAAGATGGTTATTTCTGGTTCCAAGGTCGTGTGGATGATGTGATTAACACAGCGGGAGAGCGCGTTGGTCCATTTGAAGTAGAAAGCAAGCTTGTTGAGCATCCAGCTGTTGCTGAAGCAGGGGTTATTGGGAAACCCGATCCTATGCGGGGAGAAATCATTAAAGCGTTTATCGCGTTGCGTGAGGGATTTGTACCTTCAGATGAACTGAAAGCTGAAATTTCTAAGTTCGTCAAAGAAGGCCTTTCTGCACATGCAGCACCACGTGAGATTGAATTCAAGGACAAGCTGCCCAAAACACGCAGTGGGAAGATCATGCGCCGTGTGCTTAAAGCATGGGAGCTTAACCTTCCGACAGGTGATTTATCGACAATTGAAGATTAATAAAGGTTCATTCCAAGCTTTCTTCGTACCCACAGTGGTGCTGAGAAAGCTTTTTTATGTTACGTAAACAAAAGAAGAACCTGACAACCGCCAGGTTCTTCTTCTAGGACTCTTATTTATTATAAGCGATGGTGGCAGAGAATTTGGATTCTCCAGCATCATTAATGGCTGTTAATTTATAAAAGCCATTGAATGCGGCCGCATAGTAATGGAATTCAGTTCCATTTTCCACGGTGCCTAGTTTCGTGTAAGTGCCTTTCTCTTTGTCACTAAAGTACACGACATACTGTTTAACTTTGTCTTTGGCATCATTCGCTTTCCATGTTAGGACGAGCGAAGCTTCTTCAGCCTTAGCCTTGATTCCGGTAGGGGCAGAAGGGGCATCTTTGGATACTGGCTTGCCTGTAGGTGTGCTAGTTCCAGTTCCAGTTCCAGCTCCAGTACCTGTTCCCGCGCCTGTGCCGCCATTCGTTGTTCCTGGCGATGGACTGGTAAGATCTTTCAATGGATTGCCATTGCTATCGACACCAGGGAGTATTAATGCGTCCAGGGAGCTTCCATCCGTATAGGAGGACCTACTTGGCGTGGATTCTTTGCCTGTTACATCAACAGCTGTGACATAGTAGCCTGTAATTGCTGCCGTTTGTAGTTGATCAACAAACTTCGCTTCAGCGCCTGCCAGCACGACTTTTCCTCCCATGAGCTGGAACTTGCCTTGATTATCCGAACGGTAAATGCGATAACCTACGATATCTGCATCCGTGTTCGGTTGGAAGGTAATTGTCGCCGTATCGCCTGATTTGACTGTTACGACATTCTGAGGTGCTGGAGGTGCTTTCCCATCATCAACTCTTGGATCGACGTCGGAAGGAGCATCTACGTCATAATCCGTTGGCTTATAGAAATCGATAGGCTTTCTGCTTTTCTCTGGGAGCTTTTGCATCGCGACTTCAATTTCTTTGAGCAATTGTGTGATTGATTTTTGGCGTTTAATCACCACTTTTTCAGATACGAAGTCAGCAGGCGTTGTTTCTTGAGCGACATAATTGAGCCCATTCAACGAGCTGATTTTCATTTTAACCATGACATTATCGGTTGCTGTAGGTAAAAACTTTTTGTTGAAAATATCGGTCACCAGATGTTCCGAGCTTGTCGTTAGTTCGCTTGGAAGCATACCGGATAAGCTGGAGACAGTGGATGAAACAATACCATCTGGCTTCGCGAATGTTTTGTTCGGGAACAGATTTGGTTTTTGCTCAATGGTTTTGTTCAAGATGAGCGCCCAGATATCTTTGGCATGATTGGTTTGGCCTGTTTTGGAAGACAGTTTATTAATCGGTTGATCATAACCGATCCACACACCAACTGTGACATCAGGGGTAAAGCCCATGAACCAAGCATCAGCATCATCCTGTGTAGAACCTGTTTTTCCGGAGATCTCGATTTTGCCATAGGATTTGAATTTTTTCATGAGATCTGTAGCGGTCCCTTGGCTAGCATTGCTAATAACGGTTTTCATCATATCCGTAATTAGGTAAGCTGTTTGCGGTGAGTACACCGTAGTAGGCTTCAGTTCATGGGAATAGATGACTTTGCCATTGGAATCTTTAATTTCACGAATTAAGTAAGGTGCATTAAACACGCCTTTATTCGGAATCGATGCATAAGCACCTGCTAATTCTTTCACGGACGTTCCGCGACTTAAACCGCCTATAACACCCGTTTGGGCGACGTTGTCTTCTTTGGTAAGAGACGTAATCCCAAGTTTCTTAGCGAAATCCCATGCTTGCGTAATGCCTACTTTATTGAGGAATATATCGATAGCTGGGATATTATAGGATTGATTTAATGCTCTTCGCGCCGTCATAAGTCCATGAAATTTATGGTCCCAGTTCTCTGGTAGATGGAAGCCTTTAACACCATCTTTGAGAATGATTGGGATATCATCTACGATGGTCGCTGGCTGCAAGACCCCTTTTTCGAGTGCAGGGATATAAGCGGCAATTGGCTTCATTGTAGATCCAGGCTGTCTGAAAGCTTGTGTAGCATGATTCAACTGCTCATCGAAGAAGTCGCGGCCTTCAATCATACCTTGGATTGCGCCCGTTTTGGAATCAATCATAATGGCACCGACCTGCTCAATGCCGCCTTTTTTCTCATCCGTAGGTGCGAAATTCTTTTCATTGCTAGAAATCTCATGCATGGAATCATAAATGGTTTTGTCAATTGTGGTGTAAATTTGATAACCGCCGCGTAAGAGCTGTGTATGTATGTTCTTGAGTGCTTCATTGTAAGCGGCTTGGTTTGTTTTGGGATCAAGCTCAGGATGTTGAATCTTCAATAAAATCTCAGATGCTTCCTGCTCGGTCTCAATCATGAGATAAGGGTAAGTTGTATACGCCTTTTGGGCAGCTGCTGGCATCGAAGCTTTGAGATCGAATTTCAAGGCATCTTGATATTGATCATTGGTAATTTTGTTTTCTTCCATCATCCGCTTTAAGACTAACTGCTGTCGGGTTACTGCTTTCTTAAATCCATCTTCATCGAATGTTGGCTTACTTGTGAAAGCCGAATATTGCGATGGGGATTGAGGTAATCCAGCTAAATACGCAGCTTGTGCAATATTCAATTTGGCTAAATCATCAATATTGAATAGGCCTTTGGCAGCGGCTTTAATGCCGTATAGATTATAACCAGTTGCCCCATTGCCGTATGGGATTTTATTCAGGTAAGCAAGTAAAATTTCATCCTTCGACATGATGCGTTCCATCCGAAGTGCAAGCAGCAACTCTCTTGCTTTACGTCCGTCATCGCGATCTAATGTGAGGAAGACACGTCTAGCTAGCTGTTGCGTAATGGTACTTCCACCGGTTTGCACATCTTCATTCAGAAGCTTCTGTGTGACTGCACGGTAGAGGCCACGGAAATCAATGCCGCGATGGTTGTAGAAATCCTTGTCCTCGATGGCGAGAACCGCATCTAACAAGTTCTGCGGGATATCTTCAAGTTGGGCAAGTCGGCGATCTTCTTCGGTTCGTAATTGTCCAATCACAGCATCATCATTGAAATAGGCGAATCCTGTGATGGCATTCTCTTGCATTTGTTGTCGAATCGCATCTTCGCTGCGGATAGGATCTTTCTTGACAAGTGCACTTACATATCCGAAAGCGGCGGATCCACCTAGCAGTCCAGCCAAAAATACACAAATAATGGCCCATTTTAATGAAATTCCAATTACTTTAAATGTCGTTCTAACCCAGGGACGATTCCATTTTGCGAAAAAATTGCGCATAAGTTCCAATATCCTCCTTACATGACCCCTAATAGTATACCATAATTGCACCTTTTGCGGTAATGCTGATGGGAGAAAGGATCAGTTCTAGGTTTGACAAGCATCAGAAACCTGTGTTATAACAAGAACACATGCGTTGATGGATCAGCAGTAGGTAGCTTGTGGATGCTTTCAGAGAGCCGGTGGATGGTGCGAACCGGTACCTGCAGGTTAGTGAATTACGGTCTTGAGCAGTAAATAGGAACCTGTAGGAATGTGCCTGCACAAGTAGTATTTACCGATTAAACCTCGTTATCGGTTCTTGAGTGAAAATAGCATGCCGTGCCTTTAAATAGTACGTAACTGCTGTTTTAATTAGGGTGGTACCGCGAGTCAAGTCTTCTCGTCCCTTTGGGATAAGAAGGCTTTTTTTGTTTGTTCATTTTATCATAAAGGATGGTTGTACATGAGTATTCTGAAGGATTTAGAGTTTCGTGGTTTGCTGCATCAAATTACAGATCGAGAAGGTTTGGACAAAAAGCTGAGCGAAGAGCGCGTTGTCCTATACTGCGGTTTTGATCCGACAGCAGATAGCTTGCATATCGGCAGTTTGCTGCCTATTTTAACCTTGAGAAGATTCCAGCTTGCTGGACATGTCCCTTTAGCCTTGGTAGGCGGTGGGACGGGGCTTATTGGTGATCCAAGTGGTAAGGCCAATGAACGCACATTGAACGGGCCAGAGGTTGTTGAGGCGTGGTCGCAAAGCATTAAAAACCAGCTTTCTCGTTTTCTTGATTTCTCGACTGACATTGAAAACAGTGCTGAGTTGGTAAACAATTATGATTGGTTAGGCTCCCTGAATGTAATTGAATTTCTGCGCGATGTAGGTAAAAACTTTACGGTGAACTACATGCTAGCTAAGGATTCTGTAGATTCACGTATTACGAAAGGCATTTCGTTTACCGAGTTCAGTTACATGATTCTTCAATCCTATGATTTCTTGAAATTAAATGAAACGAAGAACTGTTCCGTACAAATTGGTGGAAGTGACCAATGGGGGAATATTACAGCTGGACTTGAGCTTATTGGTAAATCAACGGATAGCCGCGCTTTCGGAGTGACGTTGCCGCTTGTTACCAAGAGCGATGGACAGAAGTTTGGGAAAACAGAGGGCGGAGCCATCTGGTTGGATGCGAACAAGACATCACCGTACCAGTTCTACCAATTCTGGTTAGGGACAGCTGATAATGATGTGATCCGATTCTTGAAATATTTCACATTCCAATCCCAAGAAGAAATTGAACGACTGGAAGCAGAAGTGGCAGCGCAGCCTGGGAAGAGAGAAGCTCAAAAAGTACTGGCTCGCGAAGTTACGAAGCTTGTTCATGGGGAAGAGGCACTAGAGAGTGCGCTTAATATCACATCTGCCTTATTCAGCGGGGATATTCAGTCGCTATCTCGTGTTGAAATCGAAGAAGCGTTCAAAGATGTGCCTTCAACAGCGCTCGAGCATGATGATGTCGCATTAATTGATTTGCTTATTTCTGTAGGTGCTTCACCATCTAAACGTCAGTCTCGTCAAGACATTGAAAGCGGAGCGGTCACGGTAAATGGTGTGAAGGTGACGGATCTAGAAGCGACGACGCAACAATTGGGTCGACTAGGTGATTCCTATCTCATTATTCGCCGCGGTAAGAAGAATTATTTCTTGGTCAAATTTGAATAGAGCTGCGCAATGAAATAACCCCCTTAGGGAAATTTTGAACCGCACCCCCAAAAATAGACATTAGAAAAAGCCCCTGGGTTAATCTAAACTATTCTAGGGGGTGTTTGGCATGGCAACAAAAGGACAGAAGTTAAAAACATATAGTCAAGAGCTGAAGTTGGCTGCTATCAAAATGAAGTTAAAAGGAATGACAAAACGCCAGATTTCTGAAGAACTTGGGATTGAAGATCATGACCGTGTTAAGATCTGGATGCGTAAGTATAAGCAACTTGGTGAGTACGGGCTTATGGATAATAGAGGACGACGTGAAGTGTACATGGGCGAAGACAGACATCTTCAAAAGCTTACTCGGGAGAATGACAGATGGCACCCGGTTATACAGTGCATAGGATTTGCGAGATTATGCAAGTATCTAGAAGCGCCTATTATCGGCATTATTTACATACATCTCAACTTGACCGTGATTGAGTAACCAAAGAGCGAATACAAGCTATCTATGATCTACGTAAGGGGATATGCGGGTATCGTAGGATTCAAATGGAACTAGAACGTCTATACGCTGAACTTGCTAACCATAAGCGAGTATATCGTCTCATGAAAGAAATGGGTGACAGATATTACACAATACCGCGTGTTGGATCGCAAAATATACCTATCTGCCATTAAAGATTTATTTAACGCTGAAATTATCGCCTATCCTATAAGCTTTAACAATGACAATCCGTTGGTATTACAAACGTTTGATAAGGCATTTAAGCAACATAAAGACGCGACTGGAAAGATACCCGATTTAATCGTTCACAGCGATCAAGGGAGCCAGTACACGTCTCATGCCTACCATGACATGCTGCCACAGGTTGGCGCCCAAATCAGCATGTCACGCCGAAGAAATTGTTATGACAACGCCTCTATGGAGAGCTTCTTCTCCCATCTGAAAGCTGAAGCACTCTATCCTTATGATATACGAGATATTGCCGAAGTTCAAAGACGTATTGAAGATTACATCCGTTTTTATAATGAAGAACGAATTCAGAAAAAACTAAAGCAGCGGACTCCGGTCGAGTACCGTCGCCAGCTGCTTGCCTAGGGCTTTTTTCAATGTCTACAAAATTGGGGCCTGACCAATTATCCCTTGGTTTTTTTGATTATGTATCTCTAGCATTTTTGGAATTCAAAAAGCGCTCTTTACTGTAATGGGATAGTGGGCTATTTTCTAATATCTAATAAAATATGAAAAATCCATGTTTTTCTATTCTATTAATCAAATATTACATAATATACCATTCTATGTTTAGACAAGATATAACAATGATTGTAATATTATATCAGAACATGCACAAAAAGGAGAGTTTATATTGAAAAAGACATTATCTGTACTTTTATTGACAATGCTTTTATTGATGTTAATTCCCGTTCCATCAGCTTTTGCAACCCCCATTTTATTGACAAGTGGTATGGTGGGCACGTTATCAACTGATCATGGGCAAGGTCTTACGAAAAATTTAACAGCATTTTCAGACGGTGATGATACTACATACCTAACTATGTCTCCTGCTGGACAAAGTAAAGAAGTGTTTCAGTATAATAACCCAGCATTAATGAACATCACAGGTTACAGAATTAAGGCGGATACAGGAACTTATCAACTGGTATTCATTGATTCGAATGGTAATATATTAAAGCTAGTGAAACCCCCAGTAGTTACAGGAGTACAACAAAACTTCGTAGAAATTAATAATGTAAGATATATAAATTTTTATAATTTAGGATCAACAACTCCCAAGGTATTTGAAATAGAGGTATTTGGTGAAATTCAGAATCCCCCAGCTCCACAACTAACTGGCGAAATTAGCAGTAATTCAGTTACTCTAAATTGGACTCCTGGGATGTTCAGTAATAAGCTCTTGTACACGATCTATAGAAATTCAGAACCAATCGTAACAGTTCCTGGTGATGTGTTGAGCACACCTTCATACATTGACTCTAATCTAACTGAAGGGTTAACCTACACTTACTATGTGACTGCTACCGAGACAATTACTTCATCAAAAACATCAGTGCCTTCAAATAGCGTTACTTTTTCACCGACTATTCAAAAACCAGTTAATCCATTAGATTTAGTGACAATTGGAGGGGATGCTAAGGTTGATCTTAATTGGACGCAAGTAAATAATGCTACCAGCTACAATGTAAAGAGATCGCAGACTCCTTCTGGTCCATACACTACAATTGCTACAAGCGTTACAAGCACTACATATTCAGACACAAACGTAACCAATGGCATAGCCTACTACTACATCGTCACAGCGGTTAACACGGCAGGGGAGAGCACACCATCGAATGAAGCATCAGCAACACCACAAGGGAAAAATAGAATCATATTAACTATCACTATGACAAATGGCCTTTCACAAGAATATGATATTTCTAAGACGGAGTTTGATGCTTTTATTAACTGGTATGATTCAAGGTCAGTAGGGAACGGGCCCATTAAATATACATTTGATAATCAACACCCAAAAGGATCATTCTCTTCTCGTAAAAATAGCTTAGTGTTAGACAAAATTATGAAGTATGACTACGACGAATATGCAGTAGATGGAAGTAAAGCGACAACTGAAATTACACCAATTACAAATGGTGTTGCATTAACAATTACACTACAGAATGGAATGCTAGAGGAGTTCATACTATCTAATGCTGAATATGATACATTTTCAGCATGGTACGATGCAAAAACAAGTGGAAGTGGATTGGCTCGTTATACATTTGTTAATCCTCTTGCTAAAGGACCGTTTCTTAATCGCTCGAATGTTGTTATCTTTGATAAAATCACTGAGATTGATGCAGATACGTTTGGAACGAATAATTAAACACCATTAATCCAGGAGCACTGGTAAAACGAGCCTTGGCGGGAAAGCGTCCTGTCGAGGTTTTTTTGTTTTAAGCAAAATCTTTATAATTAATCTCACCCTGCTAATTCCTCGCTAGCAAGGCTTTACGTGGTGAAGGGATAGAACCCATTCACCTATTAATTTTTAATTAAGCATTATTTTTCATTGTGATCTTCTTTTTAACGTTGTTTTAAAATAATGCCTCTCTTAATCAACTCTTTTTTAAGTATCTCTTTTAATACTTCATCTAGTTTATATTCAAGAGCTTCTAAATAGGATGATAGTAATCGATCGTCACTTAGTTTCAAGTTATGACTCCCCTTGTAGCGAATTGGATTGCCCCCTCACCTTAGGTATTATGGACTATGTGGAATATATTGGGTAATGAAATCGACAAAATTTTCGGTGTAACGATTATGTGTATAAAAATTTCTTCTTTATCGGATGAATTATATAGCTGGGGACTTCTTTACTTGCTTGCAGAGGACCCTTTCGTGTAACTGGAGTTTAGCCTAGTGCTAAAATATACTTGTTAATGATTAAATAGAGAGATATGATAGGTGAAATTACCAATATTTACGTATGTGCTTCGGTTTTTCTTTTATCTTTGAGGGGGGAGAACACCTATGATTATGCTTATTGGGGACTCTCTTCCAAGTTCGTTTATAAAATTACGGAGGACAGTAGGTTGTCAGAACGTAATAAGCCTATTGCAGTAGGTGATCCAGCGCGGCGTGGAGGTATAGTCCTCGCCGCCTGTCCAATGGCTAAATCGATGGGTGTCACAACAGCTATGAGGAACTTTGAGGCGCTTTCAAAATGCCCAGACCTAACTATTATTCGTCCTCGGATGCAGACGTATATAGATGTTTCATTACTAATTACAGAGATATATGAGAAATTCACTGACTTGGTTGAACCCTGGAGCATTGATGAATAGTTTGTTGACGTGACTGGATTTATTTCGCTATTTGGATCAGCTGAAGAAATAGCTAAGCAGATGCAATCAAAGGTGATGCTTTCGACTGGCGTGTGGATACGCGCTGGCATCAGCTCTACGAAAATTCTTGCGAAAACTGCGACAGATAACTTTGCGAAGAAAATGCAGTCATGTATTTTTACACTTAATGATGAGAACATCAATACTGAACTAAGGCCACTTCATGTAAGTAAGATGTATATGGTTGCTTCTAAGATGACATATCATTTTGAGAAAATGGGCATAAGCACGATTGGTGATATTGCAAGAATGGATCTTAGTGAGTTTAAACAGCGAATGAGAATACGAATGGGTCGACAATCGGATATCTTTGCTGAATACTATTGGCAAACAGCCAGGGGAATCGATCCGAACCCAGTAGTTTCCAACCTAGATCCAACACCGAAATCAATTACACGTGGCAGAACAGTACAATACACGAAGTATAAAACTCTCGAAGAAATTTGCCCCCTGGTACTTGAATTGGTTATTGAGGTATGCCGAATTAGTCGAAAACATGGCAGGATGGGCCGTATAGTAAAAGTTAGTGTAGGAACAACGGAAGGGGGATTTTCGCGGCAAATGACTATTGAGCAGCCTAGTTGTTTAGAAACTCATATTGTGGAGATTGCATGGAAATTGTTTCGGACTTATTGGAATTGCGCTCCCATCACACATATTTCAATAGACCTATCTCAACTGTCAGACAACAGCATATATCAGTTGGATATGTTTGAAGATGTGGAACGAAAAATGAAGCTTGCCGCGGCAACGGACGCTGTGAAAACAGATTTGGTAGTGCGTCAATAATTCGAGCATCTTCTCTACATGATACAGCTCAAGCTCTGATCATGTTGACAATATTGGAGAAGAAGAAGGTTGAGATGGAACTCTCTGGAGATTCACTCAAACGCTTATATGCAGCTGCAGCAGAAGCTTTAATGAAGCGAGTTCACTCTGATTTACTATGAAGTGAAAAAAATGCTCAAAGAGAAGAAAATTAAAGTATATCAAGAAGAGAGTGACGGGACAACAATCCATTACCTGTTTATCTGCCGTGGTTACGAGGATTCCTTTCCGATGATGCGTGATCTAGTTCGAGCAGAGATTAGTCTGAGGCTAGGTAAATATGTTTCGGAGTTGTTTGTAAACAAATGATTCGAACACTGTGAGAGGGAGACTAGGATACAGAAAAACAAATTGAAGGCCAAATGAAGTTGGTTGGTGGTAATTGAAGTGGTTTTTACTATTCATCGACCTATGAACCAGACAAAGATTGAATGCTTGAGGCTCTAAGATTAGTTTTGGCTATTAAACAAAAGCATTGCGTAAAAGGGGGGAATGGCAGACTAGAAATATAAAAATCAATCGAATCATTGCAATTAATATGTGCCAAGATTTTTTTTCTTTGGCACAAATTTTTATGCTTGCTTCACAAATGTACCGCTAAATACCTGCCTATTTCTTTCGCAGTAACCACTTCCTTCGTTTTCCCTTGAGAAACATCTACGTAAGCGCAGATTGCATGTAGCGAAGCTCTGGACACACCTGAAGGGGTGTTACGTATTCGTCTCATTCAAACCCTTTGGTTGATGACGCAGTAAGATGGATTCCCTAGTCTAGGAAGCTTAAGACATCCATTTTCCACATGTTTTATCTAAATCTAGAGTCAATGAAAAGTTGCGTAGGGACGATATTCCTATGAGACTATTTAGTGTCCCAGAGTCTACAAGTTCTGTAATTTGCTGACGTTGCATTTCCTAACTTGCGTTTTGTTGATTCTTACATTGAACGTAAAAATAGCTCCTCAGTAATATATTTTTATTGGACTACAGATTACTGAATTGAGCTTGAATTTCTGATGTCATTTAAGCAGGTTGTGTAACGAATCTAAATCAATACATGTTGTGACTTAGAAATATAAGAGTGTCTACCCACATAATTTTCAGCCCCAAACTAAGCCACATTTTGCCCCAAATTGGCGCATT
Source organism: Paenibacillus sp. J22FR83 (assembly GCF_059691955.1). Lineage (NCBI taxonomy): Bacteria > Bacillati > Bacillota > Bacilli > Caryophanales > Paenibacillaceae > Paenibacillus > Paenibacillus sp. J22FR83. The sequence goes on along the minus strand of NZ_JCAUAM010000011.1, from coordinate 30,109 downwards.
ACTATTCATTATCTTGCATTTTTGATTTAATAAAGAAAAGCCCGAAACCGCCTAAGTATAAGGGGGTTTCGGGCTTTTTTTCGTAGAGACTTGCGTCTCATCAAGATTAACGGCTGTAGAACTCGACGATTTGTTTCTCGTCAATTTCTTGTGGAAGCTCGGAACGTTCTGGTAAACGGATGTATTTACCTTCTACGCTTGCGTCGTTAAACTCAAGGTAAGTTGGAAGGTAGTTACGGTTAGCAAGAGCTTCTTTCACAGTGGAAAGGCCTTTGCTTCTTTCGCGAAGTGAAATCACATCACCAGTGGAAACGATGTAAGAAGCGATATCAACTTTTTTGCCGTTCACAGTTACGTGACCGTGAGCAACGAGTTGACGAGCACCTGCACGGGAGTTGGAAAGAGCAAGACGGTAAACCAAGTTGTCTAGGCGGCTTTCAAGCAATACCATGAAGTTTTCACCGGCAATACCTTTAAGCTTGGAAGCTTTGTCGAACAAGTTGCGGAATTGTTTTTCGTTCAAACCGTACATGTGACGAAGTTTTTGCTTCTCGTTCAATTGTACACCGTAACCGCTCATTTTTTTGCGTTGTCCTGGGCCATGTTGACCTGGAGGGAATGGGCGTTTCAAGTCTTTACCGTTACCACTTAGAGAAATACCAACGCGGCGGCTTAATTTAAATTTAGGTCCTGTATAACGTGACATTTAGGGAAAACTCCTTCTCATGACAATTAGTTTAGTAAATAGCATCTAGATGTCAGGGTGAAGACAAGTGCCCGATTTTGCTAACGAATCATCATATGTGATTCCCTGTCAAGAGTAGTCAGCCGCTGTCTTGGCAGGAGCAAAAGCAGTGAGGGTGATCACAAATGGCATTCACCGAAATCATGGTGTTACTCGACTTCTAATTTTATTAAAAACCGGACCATGTGTCAAGTCTCTCATCTCCAGAATAAGAGGAAAATATCGTGCAATAGATGTGAAAAAATAGTATGATAAGATAAAGTGATTTTTAAATTGGTACTAGAGGACTATTGTTAGTGAGTGAAGGAGAGCCTATGAGTGAACTTCGCAGTATACCAAAGCATAGTCGCGCAGAGCACTTTGACGTGTTTCTTCGGCAAGGTTTTATACTTTCTGGCAACTTTTCTTACGATGGTTTGCAGTCAAACCCGAACTTATATCAAGTTTTTGAAAATTGGAATCAGCAGTTCGGTCCGAACATGCTGCCCTCGCAAACTGCACTGTTATGTGTCAACGAGCATCTGTGTGTAATTGACTCTTGTTCGAATGACGCGCCTTCGATAAGCCATTATCTGCAACCAGGCATCTCTTGGAAAATGGCAGATCAAGGAGATAATCCGCTTGCTCGCTGTGAAAGTGCAGGTCAGTTACAATTGATGACTGGCGATGACTGGCATGTGCGAGAACTGCAACCCTATTTAATTGCTGTTACCCCTGTCTTGGATAATCATGGCAAGGTGCAATTTTATTTGGGTCTTTTTACCCAATCTCGCATAAATATGGAAAGTCTAGCGCAAATGCTATATAGTCTTGCACTTACTTTTCAAAGCTCTATTCATAATGTGGAAGAACGCAGAAAGTACGATCGCTTAAATAACCTTCACCATTTGAAGGAAATGGAGTCTAAGAAGCATGTCATTCTTTTTGAAGCTTCCAAGAAACTCCTTGCTAAGATTGACGTACATTCCGTTTTAACTGAAGTGATTGATTGTTTGGGGCGTGTTTATCCGAATACGCGTGTTGATTTGCTTCTTTCACAAGACAATGATTCAACGAATCTATCTGTTAAGCCTTTGAATTTCCAACGAACAGAGTCAGATATTCGAACACGTGCTTTTATGGAAGGGCAAGTCATTTTTGAACCAACCATAAAAGGGAGCGCTTCGAGCACAGGCAACATCGCGGCGCCTTTATCAGGGAAACAAGGTGTGTACGGTGTGCTGTACATGGAGTTTACCGATGAACGGATTGATGCGTCGGATTTACAATTCATTTCGCTGTTGGCGGACTCTGCCGGTACAGCCTTTGAGAACGCGAAACTTTATGAGCAATCGAATCTGATGATTAACGAATTGCGTCTCATTAATGAAATTACCAAACAGCTTAATCAAAGTTTACGTCTAAATGAAATTTTCAATTCAGCTTCGAGCGAATTTTTGAGTATTTTTGGTGCTGATTATAGCTGTATTCTTCAAAACTCCAAAGATAGTAATCAACTTATTGTTCAAGCTACGAATTTACCTGCCATGTTTCAAGAGACCTTTACACTTGATCAAGGTTTCTCTGGTCTGATTTATTCCACCAAAGAACCGATTATTATTTCCGATTATTGGAGTAATGATAAAGTGAATTCTAGCCTCATGCAGCGTACGAATTCTCGTTCACTGATTGGTTCACCTATCCTTGTAAACGGTAACGTAGAAGGGGTAATCCTCATCGTCCACCGTTTACCTAACTTCTTTTCGTATGACAATTATAAGCTCTTACAAGTGCTCTCAAGTCATATCGGACTAGCCATGACGAACGCATCTTTGCACGCAGAAGTGAAGAGAATGGTGATTACGGATAATCTAACCGGCCTTTATGCTCGGCATTATTTGGATGAACAAGCGAACTTGATGCAAAAGAAAGATTTCTGCGGATCTCTTATTGTCGTTGATATTGATAACTTTAAAAAGGTGAATGACACCTATGGTCATCAAATCGGTGATAAAATTCTTATTTCTGTCAGCCAGATCATCAAGTCCAGTATTCGGGAGTTGGATATCGCGGCTAGATGGGGTGGAGAAGAACTCGCTGTCTATTTGCCTCAAGTGTCTAAGGATCAGGCGATTCGGATTGCTGAGCGCATTCGTAGACGTGTCATGGAAGAGACACAGCCCCAAGTGACTGTCTCTTGCGGTGTATCGGACTGGAACTGGGAAGAGGATAAGATAAGTGTAGAGTCGCTCTTCTACCGAGCAGATATGGCTCTCTATCAGGCCAAAGATAATGGCCGTAATCAAATCCAAATTGGTTGACGCATGGTGGTGCTTGTCTTCGGACAGGCACTTTTTTCTTTGTTGATTCAACTAGGTGTAGCCGAGGGTACACTTGTATATAACCAATGGAACGTAGTTCTCAATCCAGTAGCTATTACAGGAGGATGACGATCATTTGTTTGCTCTTCCTGAACCTGTTGTAACATGTTACAATGATTTGGTCTAAGGGAGGATGGTCGAATTTTGTCGGCATTTAAAAGTAAACGTACAGGACTGCTTATTTGTATTTTTATTGTGCTTATTGGCTTGGTGTATTTCTTCTTCTTTAATCCTGTAGGCATTAAACTTGCACATAGTAATTTGCGGCAATTATCTGGACATTTAAGGGACATTGGCTGGCCTGGTAAAATAATTGGCATGAGTTTAATTTTCTTCCAAACGTTCTTTCCATTTATTCCGTTCGTTCTCGTAGCAGGTACTAATGTTGCAATTTTCGGAATCAAAATGGGGTTTCTTGTAAACTATGTGATGTCGTGCTTAGGAGCCGTTGCTTCTTTTTATTTTGCGCGATATTATGGACATGCTTGGGTAGAAAAGAAACTGGAGCGATTTCCGATCGTTACACAGTTCAGTAAGCGAATGGAAAGACACGGATTTTTCTATGTATTAATCGGACGTTTGATTCCGATTTTGCCATCTTCTGCCGTTAACTTCTCAGCAGGCCTTACTCGAATGAGATTTCAGCATTTCTTGTGGGGGACATTACTGGGGAAACTTCCTATCGTATTCCTGGAGTCAATGATTGCCCATGATTTGTTTCATTTTCAGAAGTATAAGGGAAGACTACTCTTGTTGCTGGGGATATTAGTGTTATTAGTATTCCTAGGAAATAGCGTGAAGAAGGCATTAGCTCCGAAGACGAAATAAAGGGCTTACATGGAGAAAGCAGGAAATTTTGTAGTTGCTTTCCCTTCCTATTCCAAGTTATCATAGAGGAAGTAAGACGACCAACTCATTACGCGACTATAATGGAGGAATGAAATATGCCAAGTGCCAATAATGCAGCAATTGTTGAGATTTCCCAAACAGCTAATAAATTCAGATCTTCTATCGTTCTTCAATATGACAATAAGTATATCGATGTAAAAAGTATCCTTGGCTTGTTTACGACTCTCCTTAGCTCCAGCAACTATGATTTGCACGTTCATGGTCCGGATGCTGATGAAGCGAAAACAGCTATGGCTGAAGTATTTGCGAAGCATAATCTTGGCGTAAACGTCGTTCAAGATTAGTTTTCAATAGAGAGAAGGTATTCTCAGAATCTCTGAGGGTACCTTCTCTTGTATATTACGGCAATTTCGCTTAATATAGATCATATAAGGACGGATGACTTTGCGTATAGGGGGAAGTTGGGAATGTCTTCATCTGATTTATTGCTGGATATGAATCAAAAGGCGCTTAATCTTCTTCAAGAAGATGCAGATAAAATCGAAAAGCTGATCGAAGTTCAGATGGAAAACTTGACGACACGTCAATGTCCACTGTACGAAGAGGTATTAGATACGCAAATGTACGGACTGTCGAGAGAAATTGATTTTGCCATTCGAGCGGGACTCATCTCCGAATTGCCAGGCAAACAAATTCTCAATAAGCTTGAACGTAATCTTGCGCAGCTGTATGAAGCGTTGAACAATAAAAAGTAACCCCGAGGGGTTACTTTTTTTGTTAGCCATACAGGTTATTTAAACTAAGAAGAATACGACACCGAGGATGATATAGACGAACAAGAGGAGTAGGCCTTCGTACCAGTTGGTGGACCCATCTTGAGTAATGGATTTGGTGATGAAGACGGCGACGCCGATGGCTGCAATCTCATAGGTGGTAAAGACAATGTTCATTGGTGTACCACTGATGAAGAAGCTGAGAAGGATTAGCACTGGCGCAACGAATAGAGCGATTTGTAACGAGCTTCCGACCGCAATTTCCACGGCTGCACCCATTTTATTCTTCATAGCCATCATGACCGCGGCACTATGTTCGGCTGCATTACCGATTATAGCAATGAGGAATGCACCTACAAATAGGTCTGATAAGCCGAATTTACTTTTGACTTCCTCTATGGTTCCTACTAACCATTCACTTGTAAAGGCCACCATGGCAGTCGCAATGATGAGGAATATAATCGAGGTGCCTTTGGACCATGCAGCTTCGCCATGTTCAATGGCTTCATCCGACAGCACACTTTTGTGAGTAACCATGGAGAAGAATAACCAGAGCAGGTATGCTACGATGAGAACAATCGCGACAATCATACTCATGGAGGATGTTTCGTCAGTTGTTAATCCACCAGAGAATATCGCCGGAATGAAGAGAGCAACAACACCCAGAATCATCAGTGAAGAATTATGAGAGGCTAACTTCACGTTAAAGGATTGTTCTTTGAACTTTAATCCGCCTGCGAATAGGCTGAGTCCAAGTACGAGTAACAAGTTTCCGATAATGGCCCCAGTTAGACTCGCTTTGACGACTTCGAACAATCCGTCTTTTACTAAGAAGAAGGCAATAATGAGCTCAGCTGCATTCCCGAAGGTCGCGTTGAGAAACCCACCCATGCGGTCTCCTGCATAATGTGCAACACTTTCTGTTGCTTTTCCTAAGAAACCAGCCACAAACACGATGGCAATACAAGCGATTACGAATTGCAACGTTGTATTCTGGTGCGTATAATGTGCGATTCCGGCTGCTATGAATGACACTGACAAGCCTATGTAGAACAATTTTCCTTTCAATGGGAACCCTCCGAATCTAATATATTGGGAAATTTTCACTTCTTTTAATATACCTACTTTGTGTAGCATTGTAAATTAAAATGGATACACGCAGGCAGTTCTTGCTTTAAGCTTTTGTTCTTATTACAATAGATTTATACCAAGTTTAGGGAGTGATCCGTATGTCCGAAGACAATCAAACTGGCTTAATTCGTATTTCTGATGACGTAGTATCGACAATTGCAGGGCTTGCAGCCCTGGAAACAGCAGGCATTGCGGGCATGTCAGGTGGTATCTCAGAAGGCTTAGCTAAGCGTTTAAGTGGTAAAAATGTGCAACGTGGTGTTTCTGTTGAAGTAGGACAAGTTGAAGCTGCGATCGACTTACGAGTGATCGTTAAATATGGCTCCAGAATTCAGGATGTTTGCAGAGATCTCCAAGAGAATGTTCGGGAAGCCGTTGAAAATATGACTGGGTTAACTGTTGTGGAAGTTAATGTGAAGGTAGAAGGCGTCGCATTTACGGAAGAAGAGATAGAAGATCAGCTTCGAGTTAAATAATGCTCGCCATAAAAAAGACCCTATCGACGTTATATTATGTCGATAAGGGTCTCTTTTTATGGTTCTTTTGCGTTTTATGTGATGCTGGTAAATCTTTGAAAGATTGTTCACGTGAAATTCCGAGGATTACCCCCATACTGATGAGAGAAACCATCATAGAGGAACCGCCTGCTGAAATGAAGGGAAGTGTTACCCCTGTGAGGGGAATGGTATTCGTGACGCCGCCGATATTAATAAAGGCTTGTATGGCGAACATGACCATGATGCCAACTCCAGATAACATCCCGAACATGTCTGGGCAACGAACGGCAATGAGAATCCCTCGCCAAATGAAGAGCAAGTACATGAGAAGGAAGAGAGAGCTGCCGATGAAACCGAGCTCCTCGCCTATAATAGCAAAGATGAAATCGTTGTGTGCTTCTGGCAAATAGTGAAGTTTCTGAATGCCTTGTCCGAATCCAGCCCCAGTCAGTCCGCCATGTCCGAATGCATACAAGGATTGCACAACCTGTAAGCCTGAACCTTGCGGATCGGCAAAGGGATCCATAAAGGAAGTTATGCGATTGAGTCTAAAGTTAGAGTCGGTGTTACCTAATAACAAATACAAGAGAATGGCAATACCGAGAAAAATGGTAAGAATAGTTCCAAGATAAAAGATATGCTTGAGGTTAGAACCACCCACCATGATGACAACGGCAGAACACGCCAAGAGAATCATACAGGAACCGAAATCAGGCTGTAGGAGAATCAAGCCGCACACGAAGCCTACGATCAAGATGGCAGGGAGTAATCCCTTACGAAAACTTCTGAATTTCTCTTCTTTATTACTAATCAGCGAGGCTAAGTAAAGGACAACAATTAATTTGGCAAACTCCGTTGGTTGTATCCCGTATCTGCCAAGTGAGTACCAGCTGCTCGCCCCATTCGCTTTACTCGTAAAGACGACGAAGATCAAACCAAGTACAATGAAGAAGAAAGCAGGGATAACGAGCTTCTTTAACTTCGTGTAATGGATATTCATGCAAAATAACATACCAATCGTTCCGATCCCGACAGCAACGATCTGCTTCCTCGTAAAGAACCACGGGTCGTCCCACCGATAGGCACTTGTCATTGAGCTTGCGCTGAACACCATGACTAAACCAAAACAGACCAACACAAAGGTTAATAAGAGCAGCAGAAAATCCGGCGTTCCTCTTCGAGGGGGATTCATGCTGATTCCTCGCCTAGTCTGCTAATAATTGTTGCAGTTGGTCTAATTTTTGTTTGGAAATCTTCAGTACGTTCTCTGGGATTGGAGAATTGTAGTCCAAGCCATGTGGGAACGTTTCTTTGCCTATGTAAGCTTCCTCTAGATACAACACAGCATAGGGAGATTCAAGCTTGCCTGTTTCTACTCGTGCATTTACACGTAAGAAGTAAACAGCTTTGCTTGCTTTATCTTCCATTTTAAAATCGTAAGTCGCACGGGTATATTCCCATTGCCAACGAACGAAACCAAGTTTAGTTGTTACTTCGTCCAAGTGAGCCAAATCGCTTTTTAGGCCTTTTAAGCCAGTTGCTTCAATAATCAATTTTAACGCCTCCATATTGTACGTATGCATTCTTTTCTCATGATAGTATGTTTCTAAAGGTTCTGCAAGTCGATTGCCATCTGTAAATTCTAATATTTGATGGCACTTTAGAGATGAAACCGTGATTGATATTTGATAGAATAGGTTGCAAGAGATCATTTTAGATATATAGTTAGGTGATCACGCCTTAGGAGGTGGATGAACGTATGAATCATTTTCATGAAGATCTCCAAGCCATTTACGAAGAAATGGTAGGTTGGAGACGTTATTTGCATCAGCATCCTGAGCTATCCTACCATGAATATCAGACCGCAGAATTTGTAGCGAAGCATTTGCTAAGCTGGGATATTGAAGTGCGTACTGGCGTTGGCGGTAATGGTGTTGTTGGCCTGCTCCGCGGTGGCGGCGAGGGCCCGACGGTGGCTCTACGTGCAGATATGGATGCTTTACCCATTCAGGATGAGAAGAACTGTGACTATACATCAACTAAGAAAGGGATTATGCATGCCTGTGGACACGATGCTCACACGTCGACTTTGCTAGGGATTGCCAAGGTGGCGAGCATGCATCGGACGGAAATCAAAGGGAACTTGGTCTTTCTATTCCAGCATGCTGAAGAAATTTCACCAGGCGGAGCGGACTCGATGATCCAAGACGGCGCGCTGGAAGGCGTAGATGCTGTATTCGGTGTTCACTTATGGACCCCGTTCCCCGTAGGCCATGTTTACACACGATCTGGGCCTTTCATGGCCGCGCCAGATGAATTCACTATTCGTGTTCAAGGAAAAGGCGGACATGGCGGTTTGCCTCACCAAACGATTGATAGCGTGTATGTGGCGTCACAATTAGTCGTTAATTTGCAATCGATTGTGAGCCGTCAAGTTGACCCGGTCGAGCCTTGTGTGGTTAGTGTAGGCTCTTTCCATGGTGGTACAAGCTTCAATGTAATTGCTGAAACGAGCGTGCTTAACGGAACGGTACGTACCTTCAATCCAGAATTAAGACAAGAAGTGCGAACACGCATGGAGAGAATCGTACAGGCTACTTGTGAAATGTCACAAGCGACATATGAGCTGGAATATAAGCTGGGCTACCCGACTGTAATTAATGATGCTGGGGAATCAGCTCGTTTCTTCCAAGTAGCCGCGTCGCTATTTGGTGAGGAGGCTGTACATGAATCCCCACTTATTATGGCCGGAGAAGACTTTTCCTATTATTTGCAAGAGAAGCCAGGTTGCTTTATGTTCGTAGGTGCTGGAAATGTCGAATCTGGCATCGTCTATCCTCATCATCATCCGAAATTCGATATAGATGAAAAATCGATGCTCAACGCAGCGAATTTGCTCCTGTCTATGGCCTTGGATTATATGGCATGAATGCCCTCTGTGATTTGGTGAATGCTAATAAAGCAATTATTGTTGCTTAACATGACACCAAGGAGGATGATGAAGTTGTCAGATAAACTAGTGAAAGACATCATGAGTAAAGACTGCGTGACGGTTACACTATTGGATAATGTGTACGAGATTGCTTTGAAAATGAAACAACACGATATTGGGTTTGTCGGGGTTCTGGATGGGGATACCTTCATAGGAGGTGTGACGGATCGGGACCTTGTTGTTCGAGGCTATGCGGAGAAGCATTCAGGGTCAACGGCTGTAGAAACCGTCATGACGAAGGGGATGACAACCGTGAATCCGAATACGACTGTGGATGAAGCTGCTAAGATTATGGCACAGCACCAGATTAGGCGGTTACCTGTTATAGACAATGGCAAACTTGTTGGTATTGTAGCCATTGGCGATTTGGCTGTTAGAGGAAATTACGAGGATGAGGCTGGCGAAGCCTTAAGTCAAATTTCAAAAGAACGAACACTTGTTGGAAGTCATTAGACAAGCCTGTTCAAATATAGGAGCAACTTTTCCCGGATGTGAGGGGGAGGTTGCTTTTTTTGTATCTTCTCTTTACGAGGTGCATCCTAGTGAGCGATAATAAAAACGATAAAGTGAAGGGGGTCCGTATAGAAAAGATGAACACGTTTGAAGAGAACGCTTCCATGGGATTTATCATTCTAGATTCAAACTGGCATTTTATATACGCAAACGACTATGGTGCACAAATTTTAAATCGATCACCTGAAGAACTTATTGGTTTAATCGCATGGGCGGAGTTTCCAGCTGCTATTCGGCACGCTTCCTACAGTCATTTTCATCATGCTCGGAAAAGTGGCCAAGAAACATCATTCAAAGAATATGTAAAGCCATCCAATCAGTGGATACACGTTAATGCCTTTCCGGTTGGTGAGAACTTACATATTGTGCTCCGTAAAACAGAAATGCTTGACAATCATTTGGACATGGAAAAGAATCTCTATCGGAATTATACGAATTATGTTCAAGATCTCATTACGTTAACATCCAAGGATGGAATTCTACTTTTTGTTTCAGCATCCATCAAAAACCTTCTTGGGTACGAGCTGGAGGATATGTACGGAGCTAGTGTTTTGGCTTTTTGTCACCCGGAAGATATCGATGGGCTGAAGAGTATTTTCATCAACGACAAAGAAGATGCTGCGAGTGATCGAGGTATAGTCTGTTGTCGTTTCCTTCATAAGAAGGGTTGGTATGTTTGGTTGGAAAATAATTTCAAGTGGCTGACGGATGAACAAGGTACACGTATTCAGAGTTTGGGGATTTGGCGTGATATCTCCGAACGTAAGATTGTTGAAGAACGGTTCGTACAGGCGCAACGTTTAGGTCAATTCGGTAGTTTTGAACGAGATTTAGATGAGGATTCAGTTGCATGGTCAGTCGAGATGTTCCGAATACACGGGCTTGAACCTGCTTTAAGAATTGATGTGTGTAAAGCCATTGAACCAATCGTAGAAGATGACCGTGAGAAAGTAGCACTCGCAATCAAGCGGGCCATACTGGTTGGAATGTCAGATATAGAATACAAAATTTTACGGCAAGATGGCGAGATTCGCCACTTACGTTCTCAGATCGAGCGAGTGGTTCTAGATGGGGGACGAATGGCTGTACGTGGATTGGTTCATGATATTACCATTCACAAACGAATTGAACATGAATTAACCCAAAGTAAAGCTAAGTTGGAAATTGCGCAAGAAATCGCAGGGTTAGGCCATTATGAGTGGGATACCATTCATAACATGGTGTATATCTCCGATGAATTGAACGCATTATTTGGCTGTAAAAATGATGTCAAGCAGATGCCGATGGAGGAGCTTCTTGAGAGTATTCACCCTGATGATCAGTTGAAGACGAAAACGGCTATCAAAAATGCGCTTCATGATGGATCATTAGATCTCGTCTATCGTATTGTCATAAGAGGCGAAATGCGATTCTTGCATACCCTAGCAAGAACGACGTATGACGAGTGGGGTAGAGCACTAGGTTTATTCGGAACCGTTCAGGACATTACGGTTCAGAAGCAAACAGAGGAGCTGCTTCGCAAAACGGAGAAATTACATGTTGCTGGCCAATTGGCAGCAGGTATCGCACATGAAATTCGCAATCCGCTGACAGCGTTGAAGGGCTTTGTGAAACTCATGTGCCATGCGAACGAAGCGAGTAAGCTGCGCTATTATCACATCATGCAAGAAGAGTTTAATCGGATCGAGCTGATTCTAGGCGAGCTTCTGATACTTGCGAAGCCACAAGCTATTGCTTACCTGCCGCATGATCCGGTAACCATACTAGATGAAGTCATTCAATTATTAAATACGGAAGCCATCATGAATAATGTGGAAATTATACTAATTGCCAATACGATTCTTCCGCCGGTCAATTGCGAGCGAAATCAAGTAAAGCAAGTTTTTGTCAATGTGATCAAAAATGCGATTGAAGCGATGCCATCTGGTGGCACGCTGACGATTACTGCGCAAAAACAAGCTAACGGCATCAACCTGCAGTTTGTGGATCAAGGCCAAGGTATTTCAGAGGATAGATTGCCTCGGATCGGTGAACCTTTTTACACGACGAAAGAAAAAGGGACTGGGCTTGGTATGATGGTGAGTTTTACGATTATTGAAGAGCATCACGGTGTGATCCATTATCAAAGTAAGCTTGGCGTGGGAACAACGGTGACTATTCAGTTACCCGCAACTGCACAGTAAACTTGCTCTCAATCGTGTGTAACTGTCAAAGTTCGCAATAAGGTAGTCAATCTGAGACAAGATGCGCTCTCTTAAATATGCTAAAGTGAAAGCGTGCTTAATAATTGTGAATCTGACAAGAAAAAGGTGACGTACAGTGGAGAAAGTAAGGATTGGTATCGTTGGTCTAGGAAACATGGGAACTGGACATGCCAAATATTTAGTGAAAAATGAAGTCAAGGGCGGCGTACTTACCGCTATTTGTGAACCGCGAGCAGATCGTCTAGAGTGGGCAAAGGAAAATCTTGGTGAAGGTGTCAAGTTATTTGACAATCTGGATGATTTTCTGGCTTCTGGCTTGATTGATGGGGTTTTGATCGCAACGCCTCACTATGATCACCCTGAAACAGCTGTACGCGCATTCCAAGCAGGCCTGCATGTTATTTGTGAAAAGCCGGCTGGCGTGTATACCAAACAAGTGCGTCAAATGAATGAAGCAGCAGAAGCTTCAGGTAAAGTATTCAGCATGATGTACAATCAACGTACAAATCCTCTATATAAAAAATTAAAGGATCTGGTTTCTTCTGGTGAACTAGGTGAGATTCGCAGAACGAACTGGATTATTACCAATTGGTATAGATCACAAAGCTATTACGATTCAGGCGGCTGGCGTGCAACTTGGGCTGGAGAAGGCGGCGGTGTACTTATTAACCAAGATCCGCATCAACTGGACTTATGGCAGTGGACGATTGACATGATGCCGAAACGTGTTCGCGCGTTCTGTTACTTCGGGAAGCACCGCAATATCGAGGTTGAAGATGATGTAACTGCATTCGTTGAGTATGAAAATGGTGCAACAGGACTGTTCGTGACGACAACTGGTGAAGCACCAGGGACGAATCGTTTCGAATTGTCTGGCGACCGCGGTAAAATTGTCATTGAAGATGGCAAATTGACGTTCTGGCGCTTGCGCGTTTCCGAAAGAGAATTCAACGAAACGTACAAAGGCGGTTTTGGTCAACCGGAATGTTGGAAATGTGAAATCCCTGTAGAAGGTACAGAAACTGGCCACATGGGAATCACGCAGAACTTCGTTGATGCAATTCTTCATGGAACACCGTTGATTGCTCCAGGAGCAGAAGGCATCAAAGGCTTAATGATTTCCAATGCGATCATGCTCTCGACTTTCACAGACAACTGGGTTGATCTGCCGATTGACGAAGATCTTTTCGAACAGCATTTGCAAGAGAAAATCAAAAATTCCAAATCAAGTAAAGAAGCAGGCGCCTTTAAAACACTTGATGTCTAAGATCATGGGGGATATTCGATATGCAAAAAAATGATGGCATGAATTATGCGCCTAAAGGGAAACCGAACCTTGTTGTTCAAAAAGGGGAATTTACCTTTGCGGTTATCGCATTGGATCATGGTCATATTTATGGCATGAGTAACGGACTTCTAGAAGCTGGTGCTGAACTCAAATGGGTGTATGATCAAGATCCTGCGAAAGTGGAGGCATTTGTTGCCAAGTTTCCGCAGGCCAAGGTCGCTGCATCCGAAGAGGAGATTCTGCATGATCCTGAAGTGAAGCTAGTTGCTTCTGCTGCTGTTCCTTCAGAGCGTGGTCCTCTAGGGATTCGTGTGATGGAGCATGGCAAGGATTACTTTACGGATAAAACACCATTTACTTCTCTGGACCAGCTTGCTGCTGCGAAGGCTGTAGCGGAAGCGACAGGACGTAAATATGCCGTGTACTACAGCGAGAGACTTCATGTGGAGAGCGCTGTTTTCGCGGGCCAACTGATTGAAGAAGGTGCGATCGGTCGTGTAGTTCAAGTTATTGGCTTAGGCCCTCATCGTTTGAATGCGCCAAGTCGTCCTGAATGGTTTTTCGAGAAGGATAAATACGGCGGTATTCTATGTGATATCGGCAGCCATCAAATTGAGCAGTTCCTCTTCTACTCGGGCTGTAAAGATGCGACAGTTGTTAGCAGTAAAGTAGCGAATTATCATGCGAAGGACTATCCGGAGCTAGAGGATTTCGGTGATGCGACACTGATTGGGGACAATGGCGCGACGAATTATTTCCGTGTAGACTGGCTGACGCCTAGTGGCTTAGGGACATGGGGAGACGGACGTACGTTGATTCTCGGTACAGAAGGCTATATCGAGATGCGGAAGTATATTGATATTGCTCGCGACCCGCAAGGGGATCAGTTGTATCTCGTCAACCAACAAGGAGAAAAGCACTACAGTCTGCATGGACAAGTAGGCTTTCCTTTCTTCGGCCAGTTGATTCTGGATTGCATCCATCGTACGGAAAGTGCGATGACGCAAGCACATACGTTCAAAGCGGCTGAATTGTGCTTGATTGCCCAAGAGAAAGCCGTTCGTGTGGAGTAGCTTCGCACATCAGCCCAATGAAATTTTTCATGGGTACAGATAATTGACGTTTGGCATGATAGCATAATTGCACATTCAATTTAAAATTCGGGTAGTTCAGCGGTAATATCGCTAACTGCCCGTTTTGTGTTTCCGTCGATACGGTCGTTCTTGGTAGTAAGCACAGGCCAAGCCCGTGCATGGCGCATTTTTTGATCGTTTCGTAGTTATTGATTTCATAGGTGAGTGTATATTGCACGTTATGCTTACGCAGCATGGTTTCAAACAATTTGCGGCAACGTCCTCCTGAGACGGACATGAGAATTTCTGCGCCACCCAGATCCTCTGGTACAATAGCAGATTTCGCGGCTAAGGGGTGATCAGGTGCTGCAACAATGACAAATTCCTCTTCTTGAATCGTCCTGAAGATCAAATCAGGATCACTCAGCTCCTTGTCGACGATGAACCCTAAATCGCATTCGCCTGCCTTTAACGCACGGGATGTATCATTTTCCAATAATTCATGGATGGTGATCGTAATGTTGGGAAAGCACTTTTTGAAAGCGCCGAGGAACGGCGGCAGCATATAGGAAAAGAGTGTTGTCTCATGCGTGCCAATCATGAAGCTGCCTGTCGTTTGACCAGCCACATTGATTTTGGATTCCTCATACAATTTCAGCATTTTCGCTGCGTATCGCAGTAATATGTCTCCTGCAGGTGTTGGTCTCATCTTCTTATCAATGCGTTCAAAGATCTCAACCCCGTATTCAATCTCTAGCTTTTGAATTTGGGAGGTCACACTCGACTGTGCATAGCCCAATTTCTCGGAAGCCTTCGTAAAGTTCTGCCACTTCGCTACTTCGAGAAGTGTTTTGTATAAGGTAAGATCCATCTGTATGCACTCCTCAACCATCACTATTTTCGATCGAATCCATCATTTTTTATAGATAACTCTGGTACTTCTTGCCATGTTAAAATCAATTCCAACCAAAGGATGGGGGGAATGACCATGTGGAACTTATACGAGATAGAGAAAAAATTCGAAGATCATGTGAAAGAGATTGAAGCGCGCGCGCGGAAAGCACATTGGTACACGAAAGAGAAGAATGGTGGTGTACGTCCTGGTGTCATTGCAAGTTGGGTGTCACTATTTGCCATCATCATTGTCGGGATTCTTGCCGTGTATGAACTCTTTTGAGATACGTTAGCATGGAGTCCATGTTTAAATCAAGTACTTTCCCTTCATACTACAGGTAAAAGGAGGGAATATGCGAATTGACTATGGATCCTTCAAAGCCTCTGATTGTTCAGAGTGATTTATCTGTCCTCCTTGAAACGAATCATCCAGAATTTGGTAAGCTCCAAGGTACGCTGGCTCGCTTTGCAGATCTCGTGAAAAGTCCAGAGCATCTCCACACTTATCGGGTTACGCCATTGACTTTATGGAATGCAGCTGCAGCAGGTATGGCGTTGGAAGAGATGACATCTTGCTTGCAGCTCCATGCCAAATTCGGTGTACCTTCATCTGTGCTTAGCACGATTCGCAAATATACAAAGCGTTATGGGCTTCTACGCATGCTGCATGTGGGGAAGGAATTATTCTTGGTAAGCGAGGATACCGTCGTTTTCAAAGAAATTTGTGCCTATGAATCCCTGCAAAAATATCTCAAGGATGCCCGTGGTGAACGGGCTATTGCTATATCCCCAAGTTATCGTGGGATTTTGAAGCAAGAACTAATGAAACTTGGCTACCCAGTGGAGGATCTAGCTTCTTACCGCAGCGGCGAATTTCTAGAGATTCCTTGGCGTGAGGAAGATGGGATGGATGAGCCGTTTCAATTGCGTGATTATCAAAAGCAAGCCGTAGACGCTTTTCAGCAGGTTGGCCATGGGGGAAGCGGTGTTCTAGTGCTTCCTTGTGGAGCGGGTAAGACGATCGTAGGGATCGCTGCCATGGCAAAAGCTAGCTGTGCAACACTGATCCTCACATCGAATGTAACGTCTGTGAAGCAGTGGAAGCGGGAAATATTAAGTAAGACGAGCCTGACTAGCGATCAGGTTGGTGAGTATAACGGCACGACGAAGGAGATTAGACCGATCACGATCGCCACCTACCAAATTCTTACGCACCGCGGGAGCAAAGATGCTGAATTCTCGCATTTGCGGCTATTTAGTGAAAGGGAGTGGGGCCTCATCATTTATGATGAGGTTCACCTTCTGCCAGCTCCTGTTTTCCGTGCAACTGCGGAGATACAGGCCACACGCAGGCTAGGTCTAACAGCTACGCTAATTAGAGAAGATGGCTTAGAGGGGGATGTGTTCTCGCTGGTTGGCCCCAAGAAGTACGATATGGCTTGGAAGCAGCTTGAAGGGATGGGTTGGCTGGCTAAGGTGACCTGCCAAGAAGTACGCGTACCTCTGTCGATCATGGACCGCGATCGTTATCATGCCTCAGAAGCTAGGCATCAGTTCCGGATTGCGGGGGAGAATACAGCGAAGCTTGAAGTTATTGATCATTTACTGAAGCTTCATCCTGACGAACCTACGTTAATTATCGGTCAATATATTGATCAACTTGAAGAGATTGCTGCGCATACAGGTGCTCCCATGATCTGCGGCAGTATCCCGCATGAACGTCGAGAAGAGCTTTACGAGCAATTCAAAAAAGGGCAGCTTCCTCTGCTGATTGTTTCCAAAGTGGCGAATTTCGCGGTCGACCTCCCAGATGCGGCAATCGCTATTCAGGTGTCGGGAAGTTATGGTTCGAGGCAAGAAGAAGCGCAACGACTGGGTCGAATTCTTCGACCGAAGCGACAGGGTGAGAATACAGCTGTCTTCTATTCGCTCGTTAGTACAGACACGAAAGAACAAGATTTCGCCATGAAGAGGCAGCTATTTCTTGTAGAGCAAGGCTATCAATATGAGATTTCAAGCTGGAATCAAGCATAAGATGAGGAGGTAGGCATGGATAATGAAGTACGAACAGATGGAAAGGAAGATGCCAGTTTCATTAAAGGAGTCCATTGTGAGACAACCCTGGTGCGCTGCGCTTCATACGTCAGGGAAGTCATTAGAAGATATTCTTACGCTGCCTGCTCACTTAGCTGAACTGTACCGTGAGCTTTCGTCTGACGAGAGACGTACGCTGCGACTGGTGATGTCAACGTTCGGCTGTCTGCCTTTTACAAGGGAGAGATTAGAGAAGGAAGCGGTGCTCCAAATGGCTGGTGCTCAAGTCAGTTTGGGGTTATGGGGACTTCGTCGTTATGGGGTTATAGTTGCTTTCCGTAAAACATGGGGAGAACAGTTGTATGCGCTGCCTGAGGATGCTTTTGCTGGGTGGCAGAGTTTAATTTTTCCTGGCTCTGGGGTCCTCAAGCAATATGCTACAGATGAGTTTAGCGATCTCAGTAACCGCCTGATGGAGATGGATGAAGGTGAAAGTACTCTGTCAAATCCACGCGGGCTCGCCCAGCAATTGTTTCATTGCATGGTCAGTTGCTCGCGGCAGCCTGAGCTACCCCTCACGAATAAAGGAACCTTACATAAAAAGCCGTTGCAGAAGGTCACCGAACACGTAAGTTTACCTGCAAAAATTCTTACATCCTCAGGACTTACTTACGCTTTCACAGACGTGTATGATGAGCCTACTGCGTTAATGCTTGAATTAGGCATGCGCATGGGTTTTCTATATAAAAATGAAGTGGGCAACCGATTCCTATTCCATCATCGACACTTTGAGAGCTGGCTTCAATGTTCCTATGAACACCAGCAAGCTCAGCTGTATCGTATTTGGCGGCAAGCCTTGATTCCAGCGCCTGTTTGGCTGGAGCATGGGATCGCTTCGATGGAGAAGGCGACTGTCTTACAGTGGTACAGCTTATCGGAGCTGGTACAAGCCATTTGCACTTGCTGTTCGATAGGGCCTAAATCAATGGATGAAGAGGCTCTTGGTCAGGAACTGACGGCTGTCTGGATTAGACCGCTGTCTATATTTCGGTTTATTGAATTGGCGGAAGACCAAGAAGGAGGTTCTTGGTTCCGATGGCTGATTACACCTAATCTGACATCGGATGTGAGTTCATTCGAACAGTCACTCCAAAGCAATCCATCTCTCTACGTTCAGCCCGATTTCGATATACTTTTACCCCCGAATGCTTCTTTACGCTTGGAATGGGCGATTTCCGCATTTGCTGACCTGCAGAACGTTGATCTCGTACGTACTTATCATTTGACCAAGGAAAGCTTTGGGCGCGCGTTAGATCATGGTCTTAGGAGTTCAGAAGTGATTCAAATGCTGCGAGATCATGCTTACTATGAAGTCCCGGAAGGGGTAATCGTCACCTTGCAGCAATGGGAGGAGCAGAAGGATAAACTCATCTTAACGGATGTGACGCTGCTTCGCTGTCAAACAAGTGAGGTTGCGGAAGCTTTGCTTCGGAATGAGAAGTGTCGCAATTTGCTCGGAGAGCGTTTGGGAGAAACCAATTTTATTATTCCGCGTGCGCATGTGAAACATTTGACGAAATGCCTGGAAGCGATGGGCTTCCATCCCAATCCCAGATTAGCTTCCAATCCATCGCGTGATGAAGAGCAGGAGATGCCTTCGTGGAATGGGCCTTCTCTGAGTCTATGTTACTCTAAAGATACGATTCAATTGTATGAAATTGATCCCTATTTGCCTCAGCGGGAAGAAGATTTGTATCCAGATATGCAACAAATTCCTACAAGTTGGATCAAAGAGCTGCGAGACTATCATACTTCCACTAGGAAGGATATGATCCGTAAAGCGATTGAATGGAAGAGCGTGCTTCAGTTGAGAAAAGAAGGGCGCGACTGTTTCATTATCCCCCGTATGCTCCGCGAAGATCGAACAGGGTGGATTCTGGAGGGATGGGAAGAATATGAGGAGATTGCTTGGACCAGCGATGATTGGAAAGAAATGAAGCTCATATTACCAGGAATCAACGACGGGTCTGTAAGAGAAAAGGAAGAAACTCTTCGCGAACTGTGATATGATAGAGGTGTTATAGACTTTTTCGCGAGGAAGGATGAGGTTGTCATAATGTTACAAACATTGGAAACAGAAACACTGGATATGTCGGCTATCCTTATGCAGGCCTACGATATGGGTGATATGATTAATTCTTCTGCGGAAGTTGCAGATTATTTATATTGGAAGACCGAGGTTGAGAACAGCAGAGAAGTGAAAGACTTACAAGTAGTTTTTGCTAGGAAGAAAGATGCTTTTGAGGAATGCGAGCGCTTTGGGCACTACCATCCGAGCTATCACGATGCATTAGCAGCCGTGAATGACGTGCAAGAGAAACTCCTCGCTGTTGAGGCAGTTCGTAAGTATAAAGAAGCTGAAGATCGTTTGGACGACTTACTGTTCACTGTTTCAACAACGATTGCCCATGCGGTATCCGAATCGATTAAAGTGCCAAGTAATAACCCCTTGCCAACCGGTAAAGGCTGCAGCTCCGGTGGAAGCTGCAGCGGGAATTGCGGTTAATAAGGACTATTTCGTGATCAAAAGCTCCGGTTTTCAGCACCGAGAAGATTGAAAGGAGCTAGGAAATGAGGGGCGGAGCGTAGTGTAAGCTACGTGAGCACCGGAATTTCCGGCTGAATTCAATCTTCGATGTCGAATATGTTCATGGACAACCCGTGCTCAAAAGCGGCCTACAGGCGGAAATCGGGGCGGATGCGTCCGACCTCGGTTCCTTGCCAGTTGTGAACGGCAGGCGTGTGGAAATCCTTGAGGTCACTGACCTCGGTTTCCGAGAGATAGCCTAACTGCTTTAAGGCCTCCGTGACTGCGGGATACAGGGCACGAATGTTGCCATCTTCTACTTTTAAGACGAAGCCGATGGCTAGATCGGGGATGGAGAGGGCGAAGATGCCTTCAGCGCCCATTTTGCCTATGACGCGGCCCTTTGTTACCTCGATTAATCGCGTATCGAAGCGATCGCTTCCTGCGAGTAATTGAGGATATTTTCGCACAGCATTGACAATTCTATGGCAAGCGTTTGCACGCTGGGCTGGCAGCCCTTCAGGGTTGCCTAACCGGGCAAAAGCGAGCGCGAGATGGTTGATCGGCATCCCGAACACAGGAACGCCGCACCCGTCGATTCCGAGCTCTATCTGTTCCTTAGGCATGTCTGACATGCCACTTACGGCATCTAGCATGGAGACTTGAACTGGATGTTCAGGGCTCATGTAGGTATCTGGTGACGCCCCAAGATAACGGCTTAGGGAAAGCATCCCCGAATGTTTGCCTGAGCAATTGTTGTGTAAAGTCGACGGGGACTCTCCCCGTTCACGCATCGCCTGCGCTGTTGGCGCATGGTAAGGTTCGTGCGCACCGCATTGCAGATGCTTGGCATGGTACCCTAGCTTGCCAAGGATGCCGCGGGCCGTGCTTACATGCTCAGCTTCCCCATTGTGGGAAGCGCAGCATAAGGCAATTTCGGCCTCTGTCAGGCCGAAATGATCAGCCGCGCCGGATTCGATGACCGGCAAGGCTTGAATGAGCTTCGCCGTCGAACGGGCGAAGGTAAGCAGATGCGGATCGCCTGCACCGTGCAGCAGCGTTCCTTGGTTATCAACGACAGCAAGGTGGATGCGATGTATGCTTTCTGTTATGTGTCCGCGAGACACGCGGACAATAGTGTCTGATGGCTTCATGTTGTGAGATCACTCCATACTAGGATTATTGAAAAGAGGTTGCAATCATGATGATTGAGCGAAGCGGATTAATCATTTGGGTTAACGATATCAAAGCCGCCAGAAACTTGGAGCGGTTCGGTTCCCTTCATTACATATCCAAGAAAATGAATTATGCCGTTCTTTATATACATGCCAGCAAGTTGGAAGAGACGACACGCAGTCTACTTAAGTTGCCTTACGTTAAGAAAGTAGAGAAGTCATATCGTAATGAAATTCCAACAGAGTATAATAGTGACGTTCCTGACAAAACTAGATTTTACACGCTTTGAGGCTGCAGTGCAAAATGAAAGCTTCGTGAGAAGCTTTTTTCTTTTTTTCACATCAGGGAGACCCTTGATCGTTCTCGTTTTGAATGACTTTGTTAGAAGTTTTCTCAATTTTCCGAAAATTAGGCATAGTTTGCTGTCTTCATAAATAATTATTAATAATTTTATATATTCTTCCATGGGAAAAAAAGTTATAATACAGTAAAATATAACTTACAGAACTTCTGGGAGTAGGTATTCGGTCCCATTTAAATAGGAAAGGGGATGTGATCATGAAAGATAAGGTTATGGGGAGATGGAGTACTTACGAACCATTCTTCGTACAGCTAGGTGATAAAAAAGTGGCGGATATCGTGATCACGAATCATGCTAAGCTAAGATGGAGCGATCGTATTTCTAGCGACAACAATTCACTTGAGGAAATCTGTGCGTTTCTTTGGGAGAAGCTGAAAAATGATAACATGGTCCCTTATTATCGGAACGAAGAAGATGTCTATCTGATTGATGATGACTTGGTGGTAGTGGCCGAATTTTCACATTTGGAGCATGAAACTGATCTTGTAGGCAATCCTCTGCACAAAATGATTATTGTTACCTTCCTTGGCAAAATGTCAGAGACCATGGAATTACGCGATTTGAAATCGTACTATTCCTGGTTGAGACACTCTCGTCGTATGACTTTAATCAAGAATAGTCGCAAGCGGCGCTAAATAGGTCATTGAACAGAGTATGTCTGGCGTTAGGGCAGACGTACTCTTTTTTTGCTGTCTTGATGGACTGTACGGGTTCGATTTCATATAATGGAGCAAAGAGAGGCGGTAGATCATGGCACTTAATTTTCATCAGTTACACATTTTCTATACCGTAGCGGAAAAGGGCAGTTTCTCCCATGCAGCCGGTGCGTTACATATGACACAGCCTGCGGTGACGATGCAGGTGCAATCACTTGAGGATTATTTTGGCGTAAAGCTCTTTCATCGCAGCACGAAGAAGATCGAACTGTCCGAAGCGGGACGAGCCCTGTTGCCATTTGCCAAAAATAGCATTGAGCTTATTCGCGACACTGATGTCGCAATGTCGCGATTTACAATGATGATCGAAGGGCGGCTCCAGCTTGGTGCCAGCTTAACGATGGGGGAGTATATTTTACCTCGGCTTCTAGGCCCATTCAGCAAGGATTACCCCAACATTTCCGTTTCTATGAAAGTCATGAATACGGCACAAATCTTGGATGAGGTGCTTAGTCATCAACTCAACTTCGGTCTTGTTGAGGCGCCGATTCATCATCCAGACGTGCATACGGAACCCATTCTGAGTGATGAGCTGAGACTCATCGTTCCTTCGGACCATCCACTAGCAGATGTTCCGGTCGTTACCTTGGACGAGTTGTTGAAGTATCCGTTTGTTTTGCGTGAACAGGGCTCAGGTACTAGGAGGGTCATGGAGGAAGAATTCGCGCGTTGCAATATGGACTGTTCCTCAATGAAGATCGTAATGGAACTAGGAAGCACTGGTGCTATCAAATCAGCTGTTGAAGCGGGATTAGGTATCTCTATTCTCTCCCAATCATCGGTGAAGCATGAGGTGACGCTAGGCCTTTTTAAAGTGAAGAAAATCGAGAATATCGTGTTTGAGCGCAGCTTCTATGCGATTTATTTAAATTCGACGTTGTTGCCGATTTCGGCCGTAAGTTTCATGACATTCTTAAGACAAGAAGATTTGAGTCGTTTTCTATAAAAAGGACGGGGGATCGAATGGCAGCAGATTTACATTCACATACAACAGCTTCGGATGGAACGCAATCTCCGAGAGCGAATGTCATAATGGCTGTAGAAGCAGGATTAGAGGCAATTGCGATTACTGATCATGATACCATTTCAGGGGTAGCTGAGGCCCTCGCGGCAGGCTTGGAAATGGGCATTGTCGTTGTTCCTGGGGTAGAAATTTCTACAGTGGCTAACGGTCAGGACATTCATATTCTGGGTTACTACATGAACATTGCTGATGAACAATTTCTACAACGCTTGTCGTCTTTACGTGATACGAGGGATACTCGCAATGAGATGATCATTGCACGACTACAGGAGCTTGGCATCGACATTACGATGGAGGAAGTTCTTAAAGAAGTTGCCAATGTAAAGCGCAAAGGCGATACGGTTGGACGGCCGCATATTGCTGCTGTGCTTGTGAATAAGGGCTATGTGAGCACGATGACGGAAGCTTTCGATCGGTATCTGGCTACTGGAGCGGCAGCTTATGCCAATCCGCCTCGCATCGAGCCGGCTACAGCGATTTCGTGGATCCATGAAGCTGGGGGCAGAGCGGTGCTCGCACATCCTGGTATTTATCACGATGATGCGCTCGTTGAGGCTATTACGTCGCAAGGCGTAGATGGCATTGAAGTGTATCATGCTGATCATACCCCGGAAGATGAGGAAAGATATCGACTTCTTGCAGAGCGTAAAGGGCTGCTGATCACAGCAGGCTCTGATTTCCACGGCGTCCGTGAGGGTACGGCTTTCCATGGAGCAATTGGCTCGAAACGCATCGGCATGGATGTCGTGGAACGATTACGTCAAGGGTAGGTTCTCAAGGCGAGTTTAAGGTTGCAGTTTTACACTTGGCTTACTGGGGTCACTCAATACATTTAGGAGGATCGTTTAATGAAAAAAATCCGTAAAGCTATCATACCCGCGGCGGGACTTGGCACTCGTTTCTTGCCAGCAACCAAGGCTCAGCCCAAGGAAATGCTGCCCATCGTTGATAAACCAGCGATTCAGTACATCGTTGAAGAAGCGATTGAGTCTGGCATTGAAGATATTATCATCGTTACGGGACGTAACAAACGGGCGATCGAGGATCATTTTGATAAGTCCGTCGAGCTTGAGATGATGTTGGAAGAAAAAGGGAACACTCAGCTGCTGGAGATTGTGCAGTCGGTATCTAATCTAGCGGATGTTCATTACATTCGTCAAAAGCAACCGCTTGGCTTAGGTCACGCAATTCTCTGTGCACGCAAATTTATTGGTGATGAGCCGTTCGCTGTTTTGCTTGGGGATGATATTCTCCAATCTTCTCCACCGGGGCTTAAACAGATGATGGATATTTATGAGCAGACGGAAACTTCTGTCATTGCGGTTCAAGAAGTGCCTTGGGCTGATGTTAGCAAATATGGGATCGTTTCTCCTGCATCGAGCTACGCGAACTATCGATTGATTGAGGATCTAGTCGAGAAGCCTGATCGTGATCAAGCGCCTTCGAATTTAGCAGTCATTGGCCGATACATTATTATGCCGGAAATTTTCCGCATTTTGGAGCGTCAAGAGCCTGGCCGCGGCGGCGAGATTCAATTGACGGATGCGCTGCGCGTGTTGAATAAGGAACAGCAGATGGCGGCGTATCTGATGCAAGCGAATCGCTATGATGTTGGGGATAAGCTTGGGTACATTGAAGCAACCATCGAGCTTGCCTTACAGCGTCCGGATTTGCAAGAGCAAGTAAAGGCGTATATTCTTGGATTAACTCAGCAATGGGACAAACAGTAGTCCATACATAAGGAAAAAACCTATCGAGATGCTCGATAGGTTTTTTGGTTTTCATCCCATTTGTTGTAGTCCGATATTCCGTACTCACTTGATTGTTACTTTCAATTGTTTAATTTCTTCTTCTTCCGGGGTGACATACAGTGTTTTCTGATTCACATAAATGACAAAGCCGGGCTTCGAACCGTTAGGTTTATGGACATGCTTAATCGTTGTGTAATCCACAGGAACCTGACTGGAGTTTTTGGCTTGACTGAAGTAAGCTGCTAGCTGCGCGGCTTCAAGCAAGGTGGTATCGCTGAACTCACCGCGAATGACGACATGGGAACCAGGGATGTCTTTGGTGTGCAACCATGTATCCATGGATGAGGCAAGACGATTCGTCAGATATTCGTTTTGCGTATTATTTTTCCCGACATAGATCGGAACGCCCTCGCTGGATTCGTAGCAGGCTAGAGCAGGCTTATCTTTTTTCTTTTTCTTTCGTTGCTTTTTGTTGCGGTCGCGCACATAGCCTTGCTCCATAAGCTCATCGCGAATCTCTTCAATATCCGGCAAGGAGGCAACACTCAACTGCTGCAGCAGCGTCGTGAGGTAGGTAATCTCTTGGTGCGTTTGGGCAATTTGTTCCTCGACGATCACCGTGCTGTTTTTCAATTTACTATATTTCTTAAAATAGCGCTGTGCATTCTCCGCCGGGCCAAGAAGCGGGTCTAAGGTGATGGTGATCATCGCTTGATCTTCATCGTAGTAATTAACGGCTTGAACTTCTTTGTCGCCTTTCTTGATGGTATGAAGCGAGGCGGTTAGCAGTTCACCGAGAATGCGGTACTTATCCGCATCTTTGGAGTCTTCGATCGTATCCTGGAGTTTTTCCAGTTTTTTAACATTTTTATTGACTTCATTTTGTAAAAATTTCAACAGATCAGATACACGTTGCTTCACCGTATCTCGTTCCGCTTTGTCGCCATAGAAGTGCTCCAAACACAAGCTTGGCGTTGCGTATGATTTCGACGTGCCCTTGATGTGTGTGAGTGGTGTCATTGCGAAGAACAGCTTGCCTGTCGGCTCTTGCTCTACAATGACCGGTTCGTAGCGGTTCTCGCGCATTGCGGTCATAAGTTCGCTGAACGCCTGCCAAAGCGATTGCGGATCGCTTTCCGTTCCACCTTGCAGGCTGCGATATACAATTTCCTTGGCGATCAGAGGACTGAGTCCGCTGAATGCAGCTACTAATTGCTGCTCAGGTTTCATCGGAGAGGTGGAATCCTCGCCTGCCGAAGCTGTGCGCTCCAATGCTTGGCTGAATGATGCGCTATCTACCTCAAGTGGATTTAGCTTATCTTGTTCAGGTGGTGTGACATAGGTACTCCCTGGCATGACAACCCGATACGAACTGATCGCTGGCGTTACATGATGGATGCCATCTAGAATTGTTCCCGTCACGGGATCGAGCAGGATGATATTGCTGTGACGCCCCATGATTTCCACAATAATATGCTTAAGAGAAATATCTCCTAATTCGTCACGGTGACGAATCTGTAAACGAATGACACGTTCCATGCCAATTTGTTCCACGACCTCAATGACGCCACCTTCACAGTATTTGCGAAGCAGCATGCAGAACATCGGCGCATCCATCGGATTGATCGTAACTTGTTCCGTCGTTTGGACGCGTGGATAGGTAGGGTTGGCGGAAAGAAGCAGCTTCACGTTCTGCCTTTGGGTACGAATTTGCAGAACGACGTCATTTTCGCTAGGTTGGTGAATTTTATTAATGCGGCCTCCCACATACATTTGAAGCTCGTGAACAATTGCATGAAGGACGAGTCCGTCTAAAGCCATGATGTATACAACTCCATTCTTTGAGGCTAGTTGCCATTTGACATTGCGTGTGCCTCTTTATTTCGTGGCTGGCAACTTTGCTTCTCTCTATGATGCCATACTTTTCACAAAAACTTAAGGGGCTCTGGACAGGAAAGATGATTTCAGGGATATTTTCCTGCTTGTCTGAATACAAATACGTATAAGTATGAGACAAGATCAAGTGGATGTAGGAGGGAGAAGGGCGGATGAGTCAGAATAAGTGGTACCAGTTGAACTCGGAGGATGTCTTGCAGTTACAGCAGGTGAATATGCAGCAAGGATTGCCCTGGGAGGAAGCGTGGAAACGACAGGCTGAGGTAGGGCGAAACGAGCTCTCAGAGGGGCAGCGTGTATCGCCAATTACGTTGCTGTTGAATCAATTTAAAGATTTCATGGTGCTGGTGCTATTGGGGGCGACTCTAATCTCCGGCTTGCTAGGTGAATATTTAGATGCGATTACCATCGTCGTCATTATCGTGATGAATGGGATTTTGGGTTTTACACAAGAGTTTCGAGCGGAGCGCTCACTGCGTGCACTGAAAGAACTGTCTGCACCGAATGCCAACGTATGGAGAGAAGGAGCGGTTCATCAAATCCCTGCCCGCGATCTAGTGCCTGGCGATATTATATTCCTGGAGAGCGGTGACAGAGTTCCTGCGGATGTTCGGTTTCTCGAGACGAATGGCGTCTATATTGAAGAGTCTGCCCTCACCGGTGAGTCTATCGCTGTCAGTAAAACGATTGCCTCAATTCCACACGACGAAGTGCCGCTGGGTGATCAGCGTAATCTAGGCTTCATGGGTACAATGGTTTCTCGGGGGACTGCGAAAGCCGTCGTTGTTCGAATCGGGAT
Organism: Paenibacillus sp. J22FR83; assembly: GCF_059691955.1. NCBI lineage: Bacteria > Bacillati > Bacillota > Bacilli > Caryophanales > Paenibacillaceae > Paenibacillus > Paenibacillus sp. J22FR83. The sequence goes on along the minus strand of NZ_JCAUAM010000011.1, from coordinate 2,446 downwards.
GAGCACGGAAATGGGGAAAATTGCGGATCTGATTCAAAATACAGAATCCATGGAAACACCCTTGCAGCACCGTTTGGAGCAGTTAGGTAAAATCCTAATCATCGTCGCTATTGCATTGACGGTTCTCGTTGTTGTGGCAGGTATCATGCATGGACAACCACCGTACGCGATGTTCTTGGCAGGGGTAAGTTTGGCTGTTGCGGCGATTCCAGAGGGACTCCCAGCGATTGTGACGATTGCACTAGCGCTTGGCGTTCAGCGAATGATTAAGCGGAAAGCGATCGTACGGAAGCTGCCTTCGGTGGAGACGTTAGGCTGCGCCTCTGTCATTTGTTCAGACAAAACAGGCACGCTGACGCAGAACAAAATGACAGTGACCCATTTGTGGGTCGGTGGTGATGTGCTCGAGGTAACGGGAGATGGTTATGCACCGGTCGGCCAAATTCTTCTGAGTGGTCAACATACAGATGCGAACAAGCATCCTTCGCTTTCAAAGTTACTTCACGTTTCAGCTCTGTGTAACAACGCAACGTTGTTTGAAGAAAAGCAAGAAGCGAAGAGGAAGAAAGGCAAAGATGGTTCCGAGGGGACAGCCTCGATTTGGAATATCAAAGGGGATCCCACCGAAGGTGCTTTAGTAGTGCTAAGTGCCAAAAGCGGGATTACGCAAGTTTCGCTGAGTGAAAAATATAAACGGATCGCCGAGTTCCCTTTCGACTCGGAACGCAAACGGATGTCCGTTCTGGTATCCTCCGAGAACGGTCGTATGGCTTGTACCAAAGGTGCGCCTGATGTTTTGCTGCAACATTGTAGTTACATTTTGTGGGAGGGGAAAGTCATTCCTTTCACGTCAACTTTGAAGCAAAAAGTCATCTCTGCCAACGAAGGCATGGCTAAATCTGCGCTGCGGGTATTGGGGATTGCCTACAAGGAGCTTAAAGCAAGTGATCGCTACGATGATCATGAGGATGTTGAGAATGGCTTAGTCTTCGTAGGGCTAACGGGTATGATCGACCCTCCGCGCAAAGAAGTGCGTGAAGCGATCTCCAAATGCCGCAAGGCGGGCATCAAGACCGTTATGATCACCGGAGATCACCAAACGACAGCAGAAGCGATTGCGAAGCAGCTAGGGATGATTCCAGCCAATGGTGTCTCCATGAGCGGTCAGCAAATTGGACAGCTATCTGATGAAGAGCTCGACGCCAAAGTTAATGATACCTACGTCTATGCGAGGGTGTCCCCTGAGCATAAATTGCGTATCGTGAAATCACTGCAGCGCAATGGACACGTTGTTGCCATGACAGGTGATGGTGTTAACGATGCACCAGCGATTAAAGCAGCTGATATTGGTATTGCCATGGGAATTACGGGAACCGATGTATCCAAAGAGGCCTCTTCTTTAATTCTTAGTGATGACAATTTCTCGACGATCGTTGCAGCGATTGAAGAGGGACGCAGCATCTATGAAAATATCCGTAAATTCATTCGTTATCTGCTTGCCTCTAACGTTGGCGAGATTATGACGATGTTCATCGCCATGATGGCGGGGCTGCCGCTGCCGCTTGTGCCGATTCAAATTCTATGGGTGAATTTAGTGACAGATGGACTGCCGGCGATGGCGCTTGGTGTGGATCAGGCAGAGAAAGACCTTATGCAGCATAAGCCTCGCTCGGCGAAGGAAAGTATTTTTGCAAGACGCTTAGGCTGGAAAATTATTTCCCGTGGTATCCTCATCGGTGTATGCACCTTGGGCGCCTTCTGGCTTATCTTACGCGTGAATCCAACGGATGCAGATACCTTGTTGAAAGCGCAAAGTGTCGCGTTTGCAACCCTGGTTATGGCACAGCTCATCCACGTGTTTGATTGTCGGAGTTCACGTTCCATATTCCACCGCAATCCTATGCAAAATAAATATCTAGTGCTCGCTGTGTTGTCCTCACTTATTCTCATGCTCGGTGTTATGTACATCGAAGCGCTCCAACCGATCTTCAAAACCGTACCGCTTGGCTGGAAAGACTGGATTCTCGTATTAATTGCAGCGGGTATTCCGACCTTCTTCATGGGGCTTGGCAGCGTGCTGTCGCCGAAACGCAACAAAGGTTCCAGAGGATCGAGAGGTTCAAGCGCCACTGTGTACAATAAATCGTCTAAACCGAGTTTCCGTTAAGGGATGCGAGGGGTGGAAAGTTGAAGAGTTGAAGAGTCGAAGAGATCAAGAGATCAAGAGATCAAGAGATGGAAGTATTGAAAGAGCTGCCGCGAGGCAGCTTTTTCCTGTTAAAGTGAATCGGCTCGTTTTGTTTTTGCTGCGGATGTGAATAGATGTATTTCCTACACAGTTGCGTGCCTAGCTAAGCTAGGTACATCTAACCGATGAAAGTTCGGTCGGGGTAAGGACCAAGCCGCCCCGTAGCTAGCAGACAGACATTGGCGAAATCCAATGGCT